>JAMQHL010000012.1 GCA_025993795.1 Planctomycetota bacterium | reverse complement strand
TCGAGGTTGGAAGAGGCAATGCGCCAAGGCGCTTCAAGCCCCAGGCCGATCGAGAAGAGCTGGTTGGTATCCATGCCCGCATGTTATCCTGATTCAGACGTTTCCATAGGAAACAGCGAGGAACCGTACATTGGTGATAGTCGATCATTGGACCTTCAACCTGCAGGAAACTGAACTACCGAGACTCCCTCAATGAAGTGTTCGAATGACTGGTGCCAGGAGCGGTTGGGCCAGCGGAACTCCACCTCGCCGCGCTTTGGCTTGTAGATGGCCGTGTACAGTGTCCCGAACGCGCGGCTGTACGCGGTGCTTACCAGCGGCTTGTGCAGGAATCTCTTAACAAACACATCCTGGGTCTCGTCCGGATTCGCGAGATGCAGGGCAAGGAACTCTGCACGCTGAACTGAGCCGGTCAAATCGGCGTGTTCCGGCCAGACGACCTCCTGCTGATGGTTCGTCGTAACCTGGCTTGTGGTGACAACGGGCGCGCAGTCCGGATTGATATGGACCGTTGCAAATTCCGCGTCAGCATCAATCAGCCCGACCGAGTACGCCATGTTGCACGGGACTCGCTTGAGCAGCGCAACGGCCTCACCCACTGATTTGCAAAACTCGAGGATGTAGCGGACAATCAACGGAACGCCGAAGCCCTTGCCGACCATCGGGCGCCCCCCAAAGGAAAGCGAGGCCGCCAGGCCGTGCTCGTTCATGCCGTCGAGCGCACCCCACAGGCAGTCCACACTTGCGATCACTCGGGTGCCGTGCCATGCGCTGCACAGAATAACGCCTTCACAAAGTGCCGGGTGGTAGTCGTAGTTGCGCACCAGAACGGGCTCGTCGCGGGTCCACAACGCCTGGGAACAGCCGACCAGGAAAGGCGTCGGGCAATAGAGACTGAGCATCCTTGCCGCCTGGTCGCTGCCACCAGCGATGCTGACGAGATTCTCCCACATCGGCAGCAGCTCGGGCATGTGCGCGGCGAGGGCGCGACGACAGCTCATGTAGCCCGGGCGGCGGGCATCTCCCTCGCGAAGAAACCAGGCGCTGTAGCCGGCCCATGCGTGCGCATACTGGGCTTTCCACTTGTCGCCCGGGTGCTCTTCGCTGATGGCCTTGAAACTCAGGTGCATCTCGGGTGCCCTCTACAGAAACTTGAAACCGCCGACTTCCGCAACTTGCTCGGCCGGTTTGGTCTCGGCAGCTTCCAGCGAGCGCGTCTTGTAGTGCGCCCGGATCCCCTTGATCCATGCCTGCGCGCGCTTGTTCAGTTGAAAATCGTCCGTCATCAGGCGACCACGTGTCACCAGAATGCCGAGATCGGCACCCTCGTAAAAGTAGTTCCCGGTATTGCTGATGCGCAGGAAGAAGGCCTCTGATTCACTCTCAACCGTGCGCCGGTGGGTCTGAACGCGAAGGAAGCTGACGCTCCCGTCCGGCTGCATTCCCCAAATGCCCGACTGGGGCGCATCCGTGACGTACCTGACGGAGTCTTGCGTGTGCTTGATCACCAGCTGACTCCAGTTGTCGATGTTGTCCGGGTCTGCCCAGCGGGCGTTCAGCGCCTTGACGTTGAGGTCGAATTCCACCTTCGACCACTCGAGCAGATGGAACAAGAACAGGGGTGCATCGGCGTGGGCAAACGACGCGAGGTTGGTCATTGAGCTGACACCCGTAATGCGCGGGTTGATTTCGCCCAGGTAGACCTCGTTGTTGTCGAGGTCGTACAGGTAATCGCACTCAAAGTAGCCGCGGTATCCCTTCTTGCGCAGCGCCTCGCCGAACCGAAAGGTCGAGTCCCGGGCGCTCTCGCGCACCTCAACAGAGAAAGCATCGGCAAAGACCTCGTTGCCGCACCAGCCTCCACGGTAGGGGGTCAGCTCCTTGAAGCCGACGAGCTCAGTCATCAGCGGCCCCACGATGGTGCCATGACGCGTCACGCAGGCCTCCAGTGCCGCGCCGCGGCAGCGCACCCGGCGCATGATCTTAACTTCTTCCTCGGCCTCAATTTCACTGGCGTGTTTGCGGTAGTCTTCTTCCGTTTTGATGAAAAACGTTGTGTGCCCGGAATCCCCGAACGCGGTCTGGACGACAAGGTCATCGCCGATATCCGCCGCGTCGGCCGCCTTGGTCAGCGCGGCGAAGCTGTCCACCCGGGCAAGCGTGTTGGGCACCGATTTGACGCCGGCTTCGTTGCCGATGCGCGTGGCCGACAGCTTGTCGTCGATCTCCTCTCGCAGTTTCGAGCTGGGGAAGCAGAGTTCGAGATCCAGCTCTTTGCACAGGCGTTCGGTGGTCTCGTCAAAGAACAGAAACACCGCCCGCCCGGAGCCGCGGCTGCGGATGTAATCCGCGATGTACTTGTGCTCCAGCAGATAGTTGTTGATCTCCTCGATGCTCTGGAAAACGCGGTCGGTCTTGTCGGGCGGCGTGATGACATTGGGGTGCTGGCCATCGAAGCAGTCGATGTAGTTGATGTACTTGAAGTTCTGTACCCACTCGTCGATGCCGAGCAGGTTAAAGTTTGTTGCACTGATGAAATACGTCGGCACTTCGTTGCGATAGAAGTAGCGGCGGATATCCGAAATGTCATTGAGCTTTTTCATGTTCTCCTTCCGGCTGCGTTGAACTCGGCGTCAGGCTCTTCCACACGTCCGCGCAGCGCGCTGGCCTTGAAAACGCGCAGTCCGAACTGGGCGTTGTAGCCGTGGATTTCCTTCACATCGAGCACCTTGAGATAACTGAGGATTTCCTGGCTGATGACTTGCCCGGGTACAAGAATTGGGAAGCCGGGCGGGTAAGGCGTGACGAAGCCGGCGGATACGACGTCGTGGCCGCTCTCGAGAGCGCGCTGAACAGTGCCGTCGAGGGGCAGGAATTCGCAGGCGTCGTCACTCCGCCCCTTGAAAAACGCGGATCGCAAGTCGCCGCCCCTTGTTGCACCGAAGGCGAATGCCGGGTGGAACTTGCTGAAGTTCGGCAATGGAGGCAGGTTCTGGGTCAGTGATTCAACACGGCTCCGGCTCAGCCTTTGCTCAAGCGCGCTGTCGTTCTCGCTCTTCTCGGCGAGGTCACGCGAGATCTGGGTCAGTACCTCCAAGAGGTACGCGATGGCTCCGCGGGTCGTGCCAATGTTGAGCATGAACAGTAGCGAGTTTCGTGAGGTCTTGTTGATCTGGATGTCAAATTTGTCCATCAAGTGCTTGCGCAGCGAATCACCATCCATGCCGGTTAGGCCCACATGGACGGTCAAGCGTGTGGGGTCGACGACAAACTCATCCACTCGAAACGCCTCGTCGAACCGGGAATAGCCGGTCTCGGGGCTGTAGAACTCGCTGAGCCCGGAGGGGCGGAACTCTTCGGGAATCAGGGCCGCCGGCGTCAGCACCTGGAAGTAGCGTGCAAGGTCCGGGCTCTCGGCGATGCGTTCGCGCAGCGTCATTGCAAGCGCGACACTCTGCTCGACCAGCTCGCAGCCCTCGAGTTCGACCTGCCGTCTCCCGACATCCAGAGACGCGAGGATCTGGTAGTTCGGCGAAGTCGAGGTGTGGGTCATGTACGCCTCGTCAAACGCTTCCTGCACATGGCGGCCAAAGTCCTGGTCATGCGTGTGAATCATGGAGCCCTGCCGGAACGACGTCAGGGTCTTGTGAGTGGACTGGGTGGCATACACCCGGACCCGAGCCCGGGCAGGATCCGGGAGCAGGGTGGAATCGATCCACGTGGCCGCGTCGTCTTGGTCCTTCGTGTCGAAGTCTGCCTTCCATTGCCTGTACCGCTCGTGGTACTTCGGGTCGTCGAAAAGCTTGTGCAGGCGCCCCGCTGCTTCCATGGCCGTTCGCGGCCGATAGGTCGGCGAAAATCGCGCGAACCCAAACCAGGCCTCATCCCACACGAAGATCATGTCAGGCTTGATGGCGAGGATTTCCTGCATGACCTGCTCGGGACGGTAGACGATTCCGTCGAACGTGCAGTTTGTCAGCAACAGCATGCGTACGCGGTGGAGCTCACCGGCCTGCTTCAGCTCCAGAAGATAGCGCTTGATCTCTTTCAATGGCACTGCGCCGTAGATCGAGAATCGCTGCAACGGATACGGATCCATGTACACGGGCACGGAACCGGCAAGCACGAGCGCGTAGTGATGCGACTTGTGGCAGTCCCGAGACACCAGCGCGATCTCACCAGGCGACATCAGCGCCTGGACGACGATCTTGTTGGCCGTAGATGTGCCGTTCGTAACGAAGTAGCTCTTTTGCGCACCAAACGCCCGCGCAGCCTTTTCCTGCGCCTGCTTGAGTGAGCCGTGCGGTTGCAGCAGCGAATCAAGCCCCCCGGATGTCGCCGACGTTTCTGCCAGGAAGATGTTGTCACCGTAGAACTCGCCCATATCCCGAATCCAGCGCGACTTCATGATCGACTTGCCGCGTGAAATCGGCATCGCGTGAAACACACCCGTCGGACGGTGGCTGTAATCGCGCAACGCGTTGAAGAACGGCGTGTCGTAGCGCTCATGGATTCCGCGAAGGATGCTGAGGTGCAGCTCGAGGTAGTCTTCCTGGTCGTAGAACACGCGGCGGAATGAGCGCCCGGTATGCCCGGCAACATTGCGGACCGGGTCGTCCGTAACCAGGAACAGGTCAAGTTCCGGTCGCACGGATTTCAGCATGTCGCCCAATGCCCAACCTGGAACGGAGTCCAGCCCGCAGAGCTCAACCACCAGGTTCAGCTGCGACAGGTGGGCACGCAGCATCGACAACGTCGTCGGTGACTCGAACGGAAAGCCGTATCGAATGACGACACTCTGGATGTTGTGATTGATGTGGGCGGCGATGATGGCGTCTTCGACGTTGCTGACGACCACGACATCGTACACAAACTCATCCTGGTCGCGGCGCATGCTGAGCATGCGCTTGCGTACTTCCTGGACGCCCTGGTCACTTCCGACTTCGTCGATAACGAGCACTTCGAAATAAGGCCGCGCACCACTGGCGCCGATGTGCTCAATCACTTCGGTGCCTGCGACCTCGGGGCCATCGAAATCCTCGTGAAAGATCTCGCTGACATCCCGTCGGCGATAAAGGTCGCCGACCAGCAGGCGCTGGACGCGTTCCGTTTGGCGCGCTTGCGCAATGTAGAGGCCGCGCCGGTGAAGGCTGCGAAGATGGCGTACCGCGCGTACCCCGGGAAAGGCGAAGTAGGCCTCGATCTGCTCCAGCGAGTCCAACGTCTGGAGGATCAACTCCTGCAGGTCCCGGGAATCGCGCCCGACGCTTTCACGGCGTTCACGTCGTGTGGTTAATTGCTTCAGCTCGTTCCACTGGTCGATCCGGAAGTCGGAGGCGTCATAATAAGGTGAAAACTCTTTTCCCTTCTCCTCGCTAAGCTTGTCGGTACGCTTCCGGGTCATGCATCCTCGCTACTGGGGACTATTCACTCCAGGTGGTTCAGTGTTTCCAGCGCGCTTCGGTTTCTCGAGCGGGCCGAGATGTGCGAAGTAGCCGTGCGTGTGCCACTCTGGTCCGTACACCGGGAACAGCACCTTGCGGTCCCGGAAGCTCTTGAGCGGCTGGCCAAGGCCCCGCAGGCCGGCCTCGCGACTACGACGTACACGGAACAGATCAATCTCGATGGGGAAGATCTCTTCGCCGGAACCCGCCGTGTGCAGGACATCGCCGTGCGGGCCGATGACGATCGATCTTCCAATGCCGCCGACCCCAAGCCCATTCACGTCGAAAAAGAAGCACTGCTGCTGTGCTGCCGTGGCGCGGGCCATAGCCAGCTCGACGTCTCGGTCGATGCTGGATGTGAGAGTGGGGTGAAGGATGACTTCAGCCCCCATCGCTGCAAGTGTACGCGATGTCTCCGGGAACCACATATCATAGCAAATCGACACGCCAAAGCGACCAACTTCAGGAATGTCGAACACACAGAACTCACCGCCGCCGGTCACGCCTTCCTCGTAGGGATAGAACGGAAACATCTTGCGGTAGCGCGTCACCACTTCGCCGGCCGGGCTGATCACACTTGCCGTGTTGAAAACCGCACTCTCGGTGCGTTCGAACATTGAGCCCGGAAGCAGCCAGATCCCATGCTTCTTTGCCAGGGCGCAAAAGTGTGCCTCTGTGTTGTTGGGAAACGGCTGGGCATTGACCGTCAATGGACCAAACGGCGCAAGCTCGCTGAACACTACCATCTGCACCCACGGGTAAATCCCCATCAGCACGTCCAGCTTTGTGGTCATCGCGCTGACGTTCTCGGTCAGCGCCCCAAGTGTCTGCTGCACACCCGCGATTGCGAACAGCGTGTTCTTGCTCATGAGGTACCACCTTCGTTGATTGCCAACCCAACGCCGGTCTCGATGACATCCAGACCCTTCTGCAGGTCCGCATCCTCGATCACCAGCGGCGAAAGCACGCGGATGACGTTCTTGAATGCGCCCGCCGTCAGCACGAGCACGCCGTTGTCACGACAGTAGGCAGCAGCGCGGGCAACCAGTTCTGAGGCCGGGCGTGACGGGTCGCGCCCGTGGCAGAATTCGATTGCCATCATGGCGCCAAGCCCCCGCACGTCCCCGACACAATCGTATTTGTCATAAAACATCTGGAAGCGCTCACGCACACGGGCGCCGATAGCCACCGCGCGCTCGCAGAGATTTTTCCGCTCCATCACTTCAATGGTTGCCAGGGCGCTCGCGCACGCGACCGGGTTGCCACCATAGGTGCCGCCGATGGTGCCGGGCTCCGCCGCGTCCATGACCCTGGCCTTGCCGAGTACGGCTCCGATCGGCAGGCCGCCACCCATTGCCTTGGCCCAGGTTGAAAGGTCCGGCACTACGCCTGAGTGCTCAAAGGCTGCCCACTTGCCGGTACGGCAGAAACCCGTCTGCACTTCGTCGAAGATCAGCACAATACCGTGCTCGTCACAGATTCTGCGCAGCCCGCGCAGATAATCCGGGTGGACAGGGATGAACCCGCCTTCACCCTGTAACAGTTCGATGATCACCGCCGCGACGTGGTCGGCGGGTATCGGGCCTGAAATGAACACATTTCGCAACCGCTGAAGTTCGCGCTCCACGAACTTGGCGACAGGCAGCCCGTCCCCGTTTCGAAAGTAGTCGGGCGAGCCCAGCCGATAGATCTCGGGGGCGAACGGCCCGCAGTTGAGCTTGTAAGCGCTCTTGGCGGTAAGCGTCATGCCCAACAGCGTGCGCCCGTGGAACGCGCCCTCGTAGCAGAGCACAGCCGGCCGGCGCGTTGCCTGCCGTGCGATCTTGACCGCGTTCTCAACGGCTTCGGCCCCGCTGTTGACCAGCATTGCCTTGGTGGACTCGCCGTGGGGAATCAGCGAAGTGAGCTTCTCGCACAGTGCTACGTAAGGCTCGTAGGTGGCGATGTGGATGCAGGCATGAACGAGCTTGCCTGCCTGCCGGGCGATCGCACTGACGACGGACGGATCGGAGTGGCCGGCGTTCAGCACGCCGATGCCGGCGGCAAAGTCGATCATCTCGCGCCCGTCCAAGTCGGTCAGTCTGGCCCCGATGGCGGAGTCCACGGAAATGTCGCCGGTGAACATGCCGACACCACGCGCGACTACGGCGCGACGGCGGGCGATCAGGTCGGTGGTTTTTGTCATGCTGAGCCGACTCCTCCCCATGAAACGTACTTGATCTCAACATACTCACTCATGACGTACTTCCCGCCCTCGCGCCCGAATCCAGACTGTTTCATGCCGCCGAAAGGCGCCTGCACCGTGGAGGGGCCGCCGTCATTGGCGCCGATGATCCCGTACTCCAGCCCTTCCGCCACACGCATCAGCCGACCCGCATCCCGGGTATAGAAGTAGGCGGACAGCCCATAAATGGAATCGTTGGCCAGCCGCAGTGCTTCGCCTTCTGTCGTGAATCGCCGCAAGGGTGCCACGGGCCCGAAGGTTTCCTGCCGATTGATGAGCATGTCGTCGGTGAACCCGTCAATGACCGTGGGCTGAAAAAACCGGTTGCTCAGCCCCGCCGGACCAGCCCAGCGGCAGCCGCCCGCGAGTACCCGCGCGCCCTTGGCCTTGGCATCTTCGACCTGGGCTTCGACCTTCTGCACGGCCGCATCATTGATCAGCGGCCCGACATGGACGCCGGCGTCACTGCCCCTGCCGACTTTCAGTCCCTTTACGACCTCCAGCAGCTTCCCGACAAAGGCGTCGTAAATCCTGTCCTGCACCAGGAACCGGTTGGCGCAGATGCAGGTCTGCCCCATGTTTCGAAACTTGGTGGCCATGGCGCCTTGCACGGCCGCATCCAGGTCGGCGTCGTCAAACACGATGAATGGCGCGTGCCCGCCAAGCTCCAGCGACAGTCGCGTCAGATTCTGCGCGGCTTTTGCCATCAGCAGCTTGCCCACGCCCGTTGAGCCCGTGAACGAAAGCTTGCGCACGACCGGGTTCGATAACAGCTCATCCCCGATCGCTTCTGCATCGCCCGTGATGATGTTCACGACCCCGGCAGGGATGCCGGCTTCGATGCTTAGCTCGCCGAGTGCAATCGCCGACAAGGGTGTCTGGGGTGCCGGCTTCACTACCATCGTGCAACCTGCCGCCAGTGCCGGTCCGAGCTTGCGGGTGATCATGGCCGCGGGAAAATTCCACGGCGTGATACATGCCGTCACACCGACCGGCTGGCGAAGCACGAGAATGCGTTTGTCCGCGTGGGATGCAGGAATGATTTCCCCGTACAACCGCTTGCCCTCTTCGGCCGCCCACTCAATGAAGGAAGCCGCATAGCCAATCTCGCCACGCGACTCCGCCAGCGGCTTGCCCTGTTCGCGCGTCATCAGCACTGCCAGCCGTTCCTGGCGCTCAAGCATCAGGGCGGCAAGGCGATGCAGCAGTTTCGCGCGCTCGTTGGCGGTTCGCTGCTGCCAACCGCCCAGAGCGTCATAGGCGGCCTCAATCGCGGCACGCGCATCGAGCGATCCACCATGCGGCACCATTGCGATCTGTTCGTCCGTGGCGGGGTCGTTGACTGGCTCCTCGCGCCCGGACAGGGCACCGACCCACTGGCCGCCGATCAGGTTGCGTGTCTGCATCACTTCTCCAAACAGACGTTGTACACCCGTGCCTGTATAGCACGAGCCGGGCAATCTGCGGGAACGCATCGAGACACACTTTCCGGGGGCCGCACTGACGGACACGGCTACGCTGATCACGGCCAGACTTCGCGGCGGAAGATCATGTTCGGCGGCCAGGGTTCCGGCATCAGCAAGCTGTAAACCGGCACCCGGTCGGCCCGGAAGAGTTGGGAAAAGCGAGCTGGGGTCCCTTGGGTGACGTCGTGGCTAAGTTCGTCCTCCGAAACGTGTGTCGGTCAGAACTGCGGACTGCTTCTGCGGCGCGTGCCGCGCCAGTGATGTGGCCCGGGCTGAAAGTTCGTAGATCGCCATCATGGGTGGGTTTCCGGATCGACGGGAAGGGTTGGTGCCTCGAATTTGTCGATTCCACCAACACGGCCGGGCGGGTTGTCGAGCGTCATCATGGCCATCCACAACTGCACGTCGGTGTAGGCACAGACTTGCCGCGGGGCATGCATCTTCCAGCCTTCGAGTTCAGGCGCGGGCTCGTTGTCCCAGCCAACGGTGACGGGCTCGCCGGCCGCGCGGGTGCGGACCCATTCGAGAGCCGCAAGT
This sequence comes from Planctomycetota bacterium, assembly GCA_025993795.1. Lineage (GTDB taxonomy): Bacteria > Planctomycetota > UBA8742 > UBA2392 > UBA2392 > JADJRK01. Next base: position 236,567 of record JAMQHL010000012.1, on the reverse strand, counting down.
CCTGACTCGTCCGCGACCCAGACTTGCATCAGTAAAGCCAGACGCAGCGGACGCGCGCGAAGTTCAGGCGACAGGTAGGCCTTAATCCGCACCAGGCGTTCAAGGTCAGTGAGGCGCGTCGCATGGGCGATTACGGAGTGCTTCTCGGCGCGTAGGTACCAGAGGGAGTTGAGTTTGGCATGTTCGATCATCCAGACATGTGTTTCGTCCCATGCACAGTCGATCCCGCCCCAGGGACCGCCGGGACGATGCAGCCGGGGCGCGAAGCCGCCGTGGCTCCAGAAAGCCGGCGCGACCATCGCGCTCAAAAAGCTGCGCGGAAGCTGGCAATGCAAAGGGTCGACCGGCCGTGTCGATGGCGCCAGAACGCACGCCTGTGCGAGCGCTTTGCGGGTGTGCTCGACCATGGATTCGAGGACTGTTTCTGGGGCAGGCATGTGTCTCCTCGACGGCTAAGGGCGGCCGGCATCCGTACCGGGCGCCCAAGAGTTTGGGTTTGGCAGGGGGCCTACTGTTCTGCCTGACTGACCTGAGTCGGTGGAAAGTCCCGCGTGACCATCATCAGCCAGACTTCCGAGTCCGGCCCGTCGCTATAACAATGTGTGCACACATAGGCGGGCTGATGCATTGTCCAGCCGCCCAGTTCGGGACGCCTTTCACCTTTCCAGTCTTTGCAGTCCTTGATTGGCCCCGGCGCGCTTGCGAGCTTGTTGGCGAAATCAAGGACGTGAGACGAGGCAGACCCGCGAACGAGAGCGACTCCCGCACAGCGCACGGTCTTCATGGCCAGCTTGGGGTTCAGTCGCTGCCAAATGGCTTGGCGCCAAAGCGGGTCTCCTAAACGGCGCGTACACACGTCGTCGCAAAATGCGCGTAGGTCAGCCAAGGGGGTCTTCTCGATGAGCTTGGCTTCAAACAACCACAACACCGGATCGTCAATAGCGCATAGATCAAGCCGATCCAAATGACTATGAAAGCGAAGTTCCGGGAGGACGAAACGACCATGGTCATGGAACACCTTCGTGATCAGCGTGGTTACAATCTGTTCAGGAATGGCGCCATCCCGTTCACTCGGCGGGTATAGCAACGCAAACGTGCTCCTGCCGTGCGCGCCTGCGCCGTCCAAAATCGATTCGGGTGTCAGCGGCGATCGGCCCCCACTGAGCTCCGCAGTTTCTGACAAGTTCGAGTTGCCGTTCCAGGCTGGAACGTATTGGACACGGCTCAGGTCTGGCGTTGGCTTCAGAGCATCTCTGATGATCGCCTCCCGCCGTGTCTTTGATAGCACAAGGAAAACCCTCTGCATGTCTGCGTTGCCAGGAAGCTGCTCCGGATCGTCGAAGGAAATGGCGACGCTCCCTGCGTCATCGCCTGTCGGTCCGGGAAACCGTCGGCCGGGATCGGAGAGAGCCTTCTGCACGTTTTCCACCGTCCGCTTGCCATCGCTCGGTCTCCAGTGCTGTGAAAGCCAGTCCTCAACCATCTGGACCATGCGGATGCGGAACTCCTGTGGCAAACGCGCTGGACAGTCTGGAATCACTAAAGGCATGGGTACATCCTTTCGAAAAGGGACAAGCACAGTAAGTACAGATCGGCTCAGCTGCACACATAGCCGAGACTTGTCGCGTAGCGGTGGACTTCGGTACGGCTCGGCGATGTGAAGATGACGTGCCCGGTGTCTCGGTCGATGAGTGCGTACTGCCTGTTGCTCGGTGACCCCGTAAGCTTGATGAGCCCTCTTTTCGACGCCATGGTTGCCACTCCTTCCTATTGGATAGCCCGGCCTGACCAGCAAGGATCCAGCAGCTCGATCAGGCCGCTGGCTTCTGTCGGTACACGATCAATCTGTCCCCCCATATTAAGTGCCGCAAAGACGCGCTCGAGCGCTTTGGCCAGCAGCGATTCAAGCTGTTCTGGCGTGCGGCCATCGGCCATCTCAAGGATGCGTTCCACCATGGCTCCATCCGACTGCTCCGGCGCTAATGCGGTAAGGAACACAGCCATCTGCATCGCGCGGCCGCTCAAGTTCGTCTGGCAGAGTTCGTGGTTCATGGTCCTGTCCCCCGAGCAGTTCTTTGAGTCGGTCATGAAGCGCTTCAAGTTTGTCCATGTGGAAGAGCGGTCGCATCACGTTCTTCCAGATCTCCTCGCTCAGGCTGGGCACACCTGCGAACTCCTGCCACTCACGCAAGCGCTGGTGATCCTCGGCCGAAACAGCGACGATGAGCTTCCTTTTCAGCGTGTCCATCTCCGTGATCGTGCACTTCACGCTCTCCCAATCGAAGAACTTCCGGCTGACCGGCAATTTGTAGGTCTTCACAGCTGCATAGAAGCCGTGTGCGAGGGCGTGCTCGTAGGCCCTTGCTTGGCGAAGGATGAGCAGTACCCGATCCTCGGCGCGGCTGAGTTTTCTTGGTACCAGCCCTCGAGCCTGAACCCGCCGCAGCGCCCAGGCGCGGATGAACCGCTTGGATAGTCGGTTCTGCCAGGCGAAGTCACGCACCCTGATGTAGGCCATGAACAGACTCATCCACCCTCCGGTCCCGACAACCACTATCAAACGACAGCGTTGCTCACGACTATAGATAACATATCCATGAGTAAATGTCAATACAGTGTTATCTGAAAAAGCCTGTTTGCGCTGGGCGAGTTCGACGGAAACGAGGGATCGAAGGACAGTCGAATCGGCCAAACTGCCTTGAATTGCGACCTTGCTTGACCGACAGGAAATCTCAACGGCCATCCCTCATGGCTATAGCCACCGTTATCTTGAGACATTGATATTGTTTGAGTGGCGGTTTACGGTACGCTGTCTTTCGCAAAGTTCAGGGCGGAGGTCTCAATGCCAAGTCAAGGCGACGATAACCCCGTGGGTCATGTCCGGCGGTTGCTGGGGCTGACCCATGGTGAGATGGGTGCCGGGGTACTCTTTGTGCGGCCGTCGGCGGCGCAAGCTTGGGAGTCGGGCTACTCCCGCAGCCGACCAAAGGCCCTGCAACTTGCGTTCCTTTCGCGCTTAGCTGCCGACCTGGAAATGCTGCCAAGCGTCGCGCGGCTGCAGTTGGCCACAGCGCTGATGCGTACCTGGAGCGACAGCACTGAACTGATGCAGATCGAGGTGAGCCACGATCAAAAGAAGATGCTTGATCTGCTGCAAGTCAAGCAGGTTGATGTTGCCGAAGGCCCGCTTGCATACGCGGAACCTCAGGATCCCGACGACGACAGGGCGCTCGCGCTGGAGAGCGTCGCCGAAGACATCATGGGCGCGGTGAAGTATCTGCTTGCGTCGGCCGGCAATAATCTCGAGTTCAAGGTCACCAACCGCTTCGGCAACGAGAATCCCGATGACATGTGGGTCAAATGCGCGCTCATCGACTGCGTTCAGAAGCGCTGGTCGAACAGCGAGAGGTCAGGCGAAATCCGCAAGGGCGACCACTGGCTTTGCATGTGGGTCCTGCCGCAACCCGGCAATGAAGACCACTGCTTCAGGTACCGCTGCGTATTCACGCAGTTCGCCCCAAAGCCGGTTGTCGCCAAGCTACGCGGCACCAGATACCTGCCGGAGGAAAGCCTGAGCGAGTTCGAGGACTGCAGGGCCACCCTGCGCAAGAAGCACGGCATTGAGCTCGTGTGGACCCCGCCGGACATCTACCAGCCCGATATTCTGTTCTCAGTGTCGCCGCTCGCGCCTGCAGGCACGACCTGGCCCGCCTATGCGGAGATCGTGGCCAAGGTCTTACAGACTCTCATCCAATGACCAACCCGCCGCCGTTGGCGACTGTAAACGGCGGTCGAAAAGCGCAGCACCTCAGGATAGGTACGCATATCGGAATCCCGCGTGCTGCGGCAATTCATGCCGACGCGCGGCGAGTTCGGGAAGCTGCCAGCATCGCGCCAGGCAATGCGGTCGCGGGACGGACCGGCCGCCCAGGAATCGGCGTAGTCGATACCGAAGAGCGTGACACGGAAGTACGGCAAGGGGTCCTCCCGGGTGGGAGTACGCGACAGATCCCCACAGAAGGCGGAGACATTCATGGAAGAAGTGGTAGTCGTTATTCCGGACATCCACGGGAACCTGGATGCGCTTGAATCAGTGCTGGCCCAGGCTGGCGACAACAAGCTTGTGTTCTTGGGCGACTACATCGATCGCGGCGAAAGATCGGCTGAGGTACTGCGCCGGGTTCGCGCGTTGACGGAACGCGGTCACACGGCGCTGATGGGCAATCATGAGGAAATGCTACTCGACTACGTCCATGGCGGCGGCAAGTACTGGCTGACTTCACACATCGGTGGCCAAATGACCGTACAGTCTTTCGCCTGTGAGGCTGGCCGCGGCTTCGGCAAATCTGGAGACCTGCATGGCTACCTGAAGCAGGACGGGATGCTGGACTGGCTCGAGAACCTGCCGCGCAAAGTTACCGTCGGTGGCGTTACCTTCAGCCATGGCCCGATCACGCCGTTTGGCGCAGCCTCGAATCCCACCTGGAACCAACCGGTCGCGAACACCGAGCAGGCCTGGTCAGATGAGCTGGGCGACCCGGGCTGCGGATTCGTGGTGTGTGGGCACGTTCCGACACTGCCCGATGGTGAGCGGCAAGGGCTGTCGGCGTTCGAACCGGACCCGAGTGGACCCGTACTCGAACTCCTGTGTTCTGATCTCGCTGCAAAGCACGACCGGAAGCCGATGCTGTTCCGCCACGGGCTCTATCTGGACTGTGGCTGTGGCAGCATCGAAGGGGCACCGCTCTATGCGGCCCGCCTCCGCTGCTGACTACGGGTTACCGAGTCACCCCTGAATTGCCGGAGTGGCATGGTCCGCTGGAGCTGTGCTAGGCGGCGCCGGAGCTTTCCGGTCACCAAGACGAAGGATTCACGCGCGAAAAAAGCCCAAACCGGAGCAGGTCTTGAAGATCTAGAATGGCGGCGAACTCAGTTCTGAGCACGAGCGTTCTTACATTGGCTGAGGCATGGATGAAGTTCAGACTGGTACGACAAATGACCCTTGCTAAGACAGCATGGAACCCCCTTTGGTTCGCGTTGCGGCGGCGACAGGCCTTGGCCACCCTGTATACCCCGCGATTGCTCAGGCCGGAGATAGCATGACGCAGCTACCCTACCCGCTAGACGACGATGATCGAGAGGAATTGGAGCGTCAAATCCGCGATGCTATGGCTGGCGGGGAGCCGCAAGAACTAGCAGATGAGCGCCGCGATGCAATCCGTGGACGGTGTAGCACGTTCGTGGCGAAGCGTGCCAAGGGCTACGACCTACTGCGAAAGGCAGTTGAGCAGTTCTCGCGAAGTCGCTGGAGAACGCTCCTTAAGGAAATGGGGTTGTGAGGGCGGTTCTGAGTTCTTTGGTGAGGCTCCTTTCTTGTGCCTCTCTGGGAGATGAATCGTGGTGAGGGACTGTCTTGTTGTGCTCGCCTAAGGCGATTCGGTGCGGGCCCGTGGTTTATGACAACCCCAACGGCTGCCGGGGCGAGGTTCGGGACAGCGTCACCTACGACCACTTCATCAACGTCACCCTGTTTGTGGCCAAGCACGTCACCTTCGGCACCGGCTATGCCGGCAAGCTGCAGCCGAATATCGCCGACGGCAGCAACCTGCTAAGGCAGCGCCACCATGTGCAGCCGGCCGTCGCCCGTCAGTACCAGCAGCTCGCCGCCTTCGGCTGCATGGAAGCACGCAACCGCATTCTGCAATGGCGCGTTGGTCACCGCGCGCAGCGAGAACTTCTCGCCCTCTTTCCGGAACCACGCCACGTGCCCCGCCGTCACGCCCGCCACCTGCCCTTGACCTGTCAATGACGCGCACAGGAAGTCGCCGCGTGCGCTCACCAGCCGGCTTTCGCAACGCACCTCGCCGGGTGCGACCTCAATGCCGCTCCAGTACAACGAGCCGTGGTGCGTGCGGCCCGCGATTTCAAGCGCCCGCGCGGCTGTGCGCAGCACACTGCATGTTGCACCGGCGACCAGGCCCTCGGCTTCCCAGTGCATTGGCTCTTCGTGCATCGCGCCGCCCTCTGACCACAGGTGCAGCGTGCGGTAGGCCACCAGCAGCAGGTCAGTGCGGCCGTCGGGTTTCGAGATGAAGGCCGCCGTATGGTACAGCGGCGAGGTGTCGTCGCCCCGGTGTTCGCGCAAGGTCAACATGCCCTGGCCCTGCACCACGCTCAGGCTACCTTCGCTGACAAGCGCCATGCTCAACCCGCGCTCCAGCACGCCCGAGCCCAGCAGTGCCGAATAGCCCGGCAGCAGCAGGTGCGCGCTGCCACGCCCATAGCGGCCGTCGCCGCCTCGCTGAAAAGTGCTGAGCGCGCGGCCCGAATCATCCTGTTGCAGCACCACAACCTGCCGGGCGCCCGCGTCGCAGGCCAGGCCCACCACGGGCGCCCCCTCGTCGCGGACCGGCTGCACGCCGCGCAGTGCAGAGAACGAAAGCACGCGCCCGTCGCGATAGCCCACGAACAATTCGCCAGTGCCCGGTGCCAGGCAGGCCGCGCTGACTTCGCCCAGCGAAACCGTAACCGTGCTGACCACCCCCGAAGTGCGCGGTCCCTCCAGCGCCGGCTTTGGCGTGTGCTTCAGCGCGTACTGTGCGTCGCTGATCAGTGCGTCGCTCCAGGCCTTGCTCTCGAACAGGTGTTCTTTGCCCGTGCGCTGGCGCAGCTTGTGTGCAAGCCCCTGCAATGCCCGGTCGCGCAGCCGCCCCTGCAACTCGCCAAGTGCCTGGCGCCGCGACAACCCGGCCAGCATGTTGTAGTAGCTTGCGGCCTCGCGTTCACGGCCCGCGGGCGCGAAGTAGCGGTCGGCCTCGTCGGTCAGCTCGATCAACGCCTGTGGCTGTGCGTGGTCGGCGTGAACCACGGCCATGTGCACGGCGCAGGGCACCGCGTCGGCGTGGGGGCGCGCTTTCCAGCCGCGCTCGAAGTGCGCCAGCGCCTCTAGCGCGCGCAGGCCCTTGCCCAGCAACAGCTCGCCTGCGGCGTGATAGCGGCCGCGTTCGCCCAGGTCGTTTGCAGCACTGCGATACTCGCCCAGTGCCGCTTCTTCTTCGCCGACGCGGCGCAACAGGTCGCCGGCATCCACGTGGCGGCCGCTGCCGCGATACAGCCTTACGGCTTCGTCGATTTCGCCCGCCAGCTCATACGAGCGCGCGGCGGCAACCTTGTCGTTCAGCTTCTGCAGGTGCAGCACTGCGGCGTCGTGGTGCAGCCCGCCCTGCGTCAACATCGTGGCGGCCAGCCGCCAGTCGCCCAGCAGCTTTCCATAGATGAAGGCGGCGCGGCGAAAGTCGCCTTCGTGGCGGGCGGATTCTGCGGCTTTGCGGTACTCGTCGACCAGCGCTGCGTAGACATCCCGCTCGGTAAACCAGTTGGCCGCCGCGGAGCCCGAGCCTGCAAGCACGTTGCCCAGCGAGTAGGCGATGTTGTTGAACGGCAGGTTGGCATTGCCCGCCGGCTGTGAGCCGCGACCTGTTTCCCCGCTCAGCGGCAGCGCGCGCCGAAGCGCCTCATCGGTGCGGCCTTCGCGAAAGCGCCGCAGCAGATCGCGCAACGCTGCTTCCTGTTTGCCAAGCAGCCCCTGCGTGAGCTTTGGTGAATGGTTCAGGCCCTTGCCGATCAGCTTGCCGCCGGCGTTCTCGAGGCCCTTCCAGCCCAGCGCCTTGCCCAGGCCGCTGAGTGCCCGGCCCGCCGTGAACTCGGCCCGCCCTTTGGCCTGCCGGCCCGCACCCGTCTCATCGGGTTGCGGCTCTTGCCCCGTGATCTGCTCGTTGCCCTGCTTGAGAAGCTCTTCCGCGTCGTCCTGGGGCCGGTCCAGAACCAGCTCAGTGATTTCGTTTGCACGCTGCCGCGGCTGGGGCAGCGGTTGCCACTGCCGGCGGCGCACCGCCGGCGGTGCCAGCAGCAACGACAGCTTGATTGGGCTTGACAGGTCAAGTGCCAGCAGCGCGCCCGGCAGCATTACGCCGCGCAGGCCGCGAGCTTCATCGCCCAGCAGATTCGGCTCAAGCGCCGCGTCGATCGGCACGAACAGGCCCGGGCCCGCCTGGCGCAGCCGCAATGCACCGGCAACCTGTCGGTTGGTCGGCACATCGGGGCGCAGCAGCCAGCCGCCGCGCACGCGGTAGACGCGCGGTGCGGGCTCGCCGGCGATCTCGGCCAGCGCGGCAAGTACGGCGGCTGCATCGCCGGGGACATACCAGGCCGCGCATTCGGCGGCTTCAGCGCGGCGCAGTGTGACAGGCAGTGTGAGCGTCATGGCGCCCCGCCTTTCACAGCGCTTTGCAATGCAGCCCCGATGCGCTGCAGCGCACCCGGAGTTGTGGGCCCGCCAGTCACCGCGGACGGCCCATAGCGCGTGCCGTCGGGCAGCCACGCGGCGACTGTGCCCCTGTAAATGAAGCACATGGCCACCAGTGCGTTGGCGCGGTCAAGCACTGCTAACTGGCCATAGATGTCGCTCTGGAACGTGAGGCCGCCCGGCGCCATTGCGAACTGCCGGAAGCGCTTGCTGTCATAACTGCAGGCACCCGCCACGCCCCGGCGCGCGTGTACACGGCGCGGGTTCAGCGCGGCGCAATCGTGGCGCCGCTGGATGAAGGCCGTCACGTCTTGCTTGCCCTGCAGAAAGCAGATCTCAAGCCGATCACGGTCCCAGCGCACCAGGTGAGTGAACTTGCCGCCGTACACCGTAAACCAGTAGTCGCCCGCGTCGAGCGTCAGTTCGCTGTGGATGCGCGCGGGCATGGCCTTTGCGCGCGGCTTCACGCCGTCGTCTACGTTCAGCACGTTAACCTGCGCGCTGCCCCAGCGGTACGCAAGCACATTGCCGTCGTCGCTGATCGACATACCGGATGCGTTCTCTCTGGTCGGCAATTCGGCGCGCAGCTTCAATTCGCTGCCTTGGAACAGCAGCACGCTTTCGTGGCCGTCGCGCGCTCGGCGGACGGCCAAAGTTCCGGCGGCTGCGACGCCTTCAAGCAGCGCCGCGCCTCCGAGCAGCGGCTTGCCATCCACCATGGGTCGAGTCGGGCCGGCAACCGATGCGGCGCCGCGAAACGCAAGCTCGCCGCGGCCGGGGTTCAGGATTGCAAACTGGCAGCCCCTGCCCGGCGGCGTTGTCGCGTGTGCCAGCGCGTCGCCGCTGAGGCTGCGATCAATCGCGAGATTCACATGCGGCGGCAGCAACGACTCTTCGGCTTGCCGCACCCTGGCCTGCGCCTCGAACACGCGGCCCTGCGCAGCACCCAAAGGAGACGCGCCGGTGTCGAGGTCATACACGACCATCCAGGGAGCCACCTGGCCAAAGCCGCGCACAGCCACGCAATGCTGCTGCGGCACGTACCCAAGCGAGATCAGCTCCGGGTTGCCATGCTGCCCCAGCGGTGCCAGCTTCAGGCGCCGCGCCGCGATGTCGATGTGGGCCAGCACGAACTCGGTGCCGGCATACACCACCGCCACACCGCCGCGCACGCCGCAAATGGCTATCGGGGTTCCCAGCGCCTCGCCTTTGTGCATGGGCCGCGGCAGGTTCGTGTGCGTTCTGCCGTCCGTCGGCCACAGTTGAAGCAAGCCGTTAGTGCTTGCCGTGACCAGCACGCGGCCCTCTGCATCCAGCGCCATCGCTTGCACCGCGCCGACGATACCGAAGCGAAACGGCATCGGGATAGCTTCAAACGAGCCCTGCCAGTCGATCTCCTGCCCAGCGGGCACGGGCTCCGGCGGCTTTTCGATTGTGACGCGAAACTGGCGAAGCGTGACCGGTGCTCCGCGCCGCAATTCGCACAACTCGGCGTTGCCCTGTTCATCCAGCCCCAGCGCGAACAGCCGCACTCCCGGCTGTGCCCGGCGTGCTGCCACGCGAACGTCATCTTCCAGCAGGCTCAGGCGATGCGTGAGCAGAACGACGTCGCGTGCCCCAAATGTCGGCTCACTGAGCGCCGTTTCCAGGGCTGCGCCGGGGTTGGGCGAAAAGTCGCTGGATTCAAGAAGCGGCCCGAGGTCATCCTGACCCGGGTCAACGGGTCTGCCCTGACCGCTCGTGCCCGCGAACAGCGTCGGCACACCGCGGCGGGCCGCGCCCTTGCCGAATGCGATTGCCGCCGCGACAAGCAGCAGGCGCGTCTCGCCCCAGGTGCGCACACCCTGGTCAAGCACAACCAGCAGGTCTTGCCGCACCGGAGACTGCGGCTCTTCGCGCTGCCAGTAAAGCAGCTCGTTCTCAGCGTAGCGGCGCAGGAACTCCAGCTCATCGCCTGCGAACTCACTGAACAGAATCTGGTCCGGGTGGCCGCGGTTGGTCACGCTGGCATAGCCGCCGACGGGCAGCTCACTGCGCGCAGCACGTCGTGGCGGCAGCGTCAGCGCGCTAACCATGCGGTCAACGAATGGCGCAACTCCCGCCAGGCGTTTGCGGCGCAGCGCCTCTTCCAGACTGCCGACCAGCGTGCGCCTTGGCGGCGGCGGCGGCTCGGGCAGCGGCGCACGCAGCGTCATCCTGCCGCGGCCGTGGCGCAGCCAGTGGCGGACGTCGTCGGGCGTCATCGCCTCAAGCATCTGCCGCAGGTGGGCCTCGAACTGGGCGGGTTGCAGCGGCGGCGTCTGTGCCGCGCGCGAAAGCCAGTGAAGCTCCGCCAGCTCGGCGGGGTGGCGCAGCACCGACGCCAGCGCGCGTACCGTCACGTCACCCGGTGCGCGCGGCAATGCTCGCGTCAGCTCGGCAAACAGCGCGCCTGCGTTCCGGAAGTTTCCGCCGGCTTCACGCCATGCAGCCTGCAGGGCGTCGTCCTGGCGCAGCAGCAGCCACAGAAAATGCAAGCCGAAGGCGAAGTGAGTCGGCTTTTCACGACCAGCCGCCCCCTCAAGGAACTGTGCAAGCGACGCTGACAGGGCAAGCGTCTCATGCTGCGAACTCACGGCGTCGCATTCGCCGGTCCAGTGCAACTCGCCGACGCGTTGCATGTACTGGTGCGGGATCAGCAGGTAGTCGAAGTAGCTCATGCCGCCCCCAGCCGCACTGACGCGCGCGTCAGCGGCGCAAAGGCGTTCAAGGGCACAATCTCAAGCGCAGACTGCGTCGCAATCGCCAGGCAATCGCCGGGGACTTCCAGCGCCTCGAGCAGCGTGCTCTCGGGCAAGTCGGGGTGCGGACCGAATCCCAGCGGCACCAACAGCCGCTCGCCCCAGAAGCGCCGCCCCTGGACGGTCGGCAATTCACTCACGCCCATCACCAGCACCGAGCCGCCGCTGCGTGCCCCGCGCAGCGTCTCAAAATCGCGCTGGGGCGCCAAGTCAGCCCAGGCGGCCAGGTCTGCGGCACTGCAAAACAGCGCGCTGCCCGGCTGCGGCGTTGCGAGCGGCACCAGCGAGAAGGCGACAGCAGCGGGTAACGCGGGGGCCGGAATCGCTTGCGCAGAGGCAGCCGGCAGCAGCACAGACTCCAAAGGCAGGAAGCCATCAGTGGGAACGCTCAGAACATGAATCAGTCGGCCGCAGGGGCGCCAGCCGTCGCCCGCGGGCTCAAAGAACTGCGCCCCGGCGGCGGGAAGCAATGCGCGAATGACGTCAGGCCCCGGCGCGTCCCAGCGCGCCCATGCTATTGACCCGTCAAGCCTTATGAGAATCCTGCGCTCGCCACGCAGGCTTGCCAACAACGACAGCGCTTTCGCGGGTATGCGGGCAAGTGCGGCGTCTGCGAGTACGCCGCGCATGTCAGCCCAGCCTCTCGATCAGGCTGCGCGTGCGCGTCAGCAACTGGTCGCGCGCGGCGGGCTCGGGTACCCACGAAAGCTGGTCGGCGAGGCCGTACAACCGCTCTTTGGCGCGGGCGATGCCGCTGAGGCTCAGGCCGCCCTGGTTGATCTGGGTGTCGAGGGACTCAATCTCGCGGGCAACTTCCTCGGCGTCCACGCGGTCGCCGGCACGGGCCAGCGGGTGAGCCACCTGTGACGGGGCCTGCTTCAGGATGCCGTCCACCAGCGCGCGCAGCGCCCCGATCTGTTCCTGCCGGTCCCACACGTAACGCAGCACCCACAGATCGCTTGCGTCAGCTGTCATGCGCCCGCACAACAGGGCAGATGCGGCCAGCAGTTTCTGGACCTTGACGGCGCGGCGGTCGCTGAAATCAACCCCCAAGTCGCGCAGCTTGAACACCGCGTCTGCGTAGGGTTCCAGCGCCCTTGACAGGTCAACCTGCCACAACAGGGCCGCAAGCGCGCGCAACTCATCGGCGCTTACGGCGGGCGACTGCTCGGCCGGTCGTTCCAGATCCCACCCGGCGCGCAGCAGCTCGGGCATGCTGTCGCGCGGCAGGTTGCCGACGTGGCAGCGCAGTAGAAAGCGGTCAAACAAGGCGCCCAGCGCGTCATCTTCCGGCAGCGAGTTGCTGGCGCTGAACAGTGAAAGCAGCGGCAGGCGGTGCAGCTCGGCGCCGCGCCGGTACGTGCGTTCGTTCAGCACGGTCAGCAGGTTGTTCAGGATCGCGCTGTTGGCATTGAAGATTTCGTCCAGGAACGCGAATTCTGCCCTGGGCAACATGCCCTCGGTGATGGTCGCGACCACGCCATCGCGCAAGCGTGCAATATCGACCGGTCCGAAGATTTCGTTCGGCTCAGAAAACCGTGTCAGCATGTACTCAAAATAGCGCGAATGCAGCGCACCCGCAAAGTGGCGGATCAGCGCGGATTTAGCGGTGCCCGGCGGACCGAGCAAGAACAGGTGCTCGCCGCCGACTACAGCCAGCGCAATCAGCTCTATCACTTCGTCGCGGCCGACGAAGCGACGCTTGAGCGGGGTGATGACCTGCTCGCGCAGGCGCTTTGCAACTTCCAGTCCCATGGCAACAGTCTCCGCACACGCGGCGTGCTGTCCAGATGCCGCCCGTGGTTACAGGCGCGTCCCAAGCCAGGCGCGGCAGTTCTTCTTCTGCTGCGCGCTTTGGGCTTTGCGGCGGCCTAACACCAACTTGCCTTCGAGTTGGCTTGCCGCAGTCACCAGCGCAGTCACTAGCCGCTCGCGCCGGAACAATGCAAGCTTGATCTTTTCGCCGGGGTTGACCTCTTTGAGCCGCTCGTCGAGTGACTTGCCGTCCACTCTGTGCCCGTTCACCGCGACGATTTCGTCGCGCGGCTGCAACCCGGCTTTGCGGCCCGCGCCGTGCGCGTGCACGGCGCTGACTTTGACGCCGTCCAGCTTGATGCCCAGGTCGGCTTGCACGCAGGCTTTGTCGCGCTTGAACTCAAGGCCGTAGACGTCGAGAAACTCACTGTAGTCAAGCTCGCGCGTGCCGCGCACGTGGTCGCGCCAGAACGCCGTGAAGCGCGCGCCCGCAACTTCTTCGCACATCGCCTCAAAGCCGCGCTCAGGAAAGCCCGGTTTTGGCCAGCCGTGGCGCTTCATGGCAAGGCGCATAACGTCATCCAGCGACTTGCGGCCGGCGCTGGCAGCGCGCATCTTTGCGTCAAGCAGCAGGCCGACCTGCGCACCGCGCGAGTAATAGCTGACACCGGTGTTAAGGTAATTCTCGTCGGCCAGATACAACTTGGTCCAGGCCAGCCAGCTTGCGTCCTCAAGGCTCATGACTTTGCGGCCGGGGCGCGCGTCTTCGCGCTCAATCAACTCGGCATACGATGCGAGCAACTCGCTCTCAGGTGTCACGCCTGCGCGCGCGCACCACAGACGCTCGTAGTATTGCGTCAGCCCTTCCATCACCCACAGCGCCTTGGTGTGCTGTTCTTTGCTGTAGTCGAAGGGGCCCAGCACCGCAGGCCGGATGCGCTTGACGTTCCAGACATGAAAGAACTCGTGGCTCACCAGCCGGATGAACGACTGATAATCGGCTTCCTTCTTGAACTTCCAGCTTTTCCAGCCACAGACGCAACTGTTCAGGTGCTCAAGGCCGCCGCCGCTGTCGGGCGTGATGTGGTGAATGAACAGGTAGTAGTCGTAGGGCAGGCCACCCATGGCGTCGGCTTGCACCTGCACGATTTTCTGCGTGTCGGCGAGAATGCGCTTGATGTCAAAGTTGCCGTAACCATACACGGCCACGTCGTGCAGCACGCCATCAACCTTGAAGCCGTGCTCGGTGTGGGTGCCGATTTCGAAGGGCGTGTCACCCAACAGGTCATAGCTTGCGGCGGCCCAGGTGTTTGGCTTGCCGGGCACAGCGGGAAGGCTGGTGGCGACTTTCCAGCCACGGAACGGCTTGACCGACACGGTGTAAGCGCAGTCGGCAGGCAAGCCGCGGGGCCCTTCAATGTACGGAAAGAGATTGGTACCCAGAAAGAACCCATGGGTGTCATCCAGGTGCGGCGTGCGCACCGAAAGCTCGTCGGCGTACAGCGTGTAGCGCGCCTTGAACTTGCCGCCCTTGATGGCGCTGACCTCAAAGCGCTGCTTGTCCAGCAGTTCGGAAGCGCCTCCGGGTACGCTGAAGCTGCTGACATTCTTGGCAAACTCACGCAGCTTGTAGCTGCCGGGCGTCCAGGCCGGGAACGCAAGCACTGCCCGGTCGTCCGCGCCCTTAATCGTCGCCTCCACCACGAACGTGTGGCTGGCGGGATCAGGCATTGAGACTTTGAAATGCACGCTCAAGCCGGAAACCGGCGGCGCTTTCGCCTTGCGGCGGCCTTGTGGCTTTGCCTTGAACCCGGCTTCGGAATGGCTTGCGCGTTCGGCCATGGAAATCTCCTGCGTGGAATCTATCAACCGCGGGCGGCTGCGGTACTGCGCGCGAACTCAATGGCCTCGAGGTAGCCATGCCCGGCGCGGTCCCAGGTGAAGAGCTTTGCCCGCTCGCGGCCGGCGTCTCCCATGCGTTTGCGAAGCTCGGCGTCGCCCAGCAGTTTGCGCAGCGCTGCGGCAATGTCTGCGGTCATGGTGTCGCCGCGCGGCACAACAATCGCCGAGTCTTCACACACCAACTCTACGTTTCCACCGCCGCTGCTGGTGATCACCGGCAGGCCCGCCGCTTGTGCTTCAAGATACGCGTTGCCGCCGGCCTCAGGATACACAGGTGCCAGACAGAAGATATCCGCGTGATGGTACAGCCAGCGCCAATGCGCGCCGGTGACCGTTCCGGTCAACAGCACGCGGTCTTTCAGGCGCATCTTCGCATGGTGCTCTCTTACCCACTCATCGTCCCCTCCACGCCCGCCGCCAGCCAGCACCGCAAACCACCGGAGGTCCTCCAGCGTGTCGAGCGCGCTCATCAATCGGTGCTGGCCCTTTGACTTTCGCAGCATTGCCATGCTCAAGATGATCGGCGCGTCGTGCGGCACGCCAGGCGGGGGCTCAACATCGCCATCAAGTACCGTGGCGTCAAAACCGTTGAGGACCGCAAAGAAGCGATCGTCGCGCGTAATGCCCGTTGCCGCGCACCAGCCGGCCACCTCGGTCTCGCTGACACCGACAAAGGCGTGGCAGGCATTCGCAACCGCTACGTCGTGATCGTACTTCCAATCTCCGGGCTTGTGCGCGATCCGCGAGCGGGGGTTCAGCACAAAGGGAACGCCCGACCTCTCCGAAAACAGTGCCGCTCCGGCCCCCACCCACGTGCCCATGGCAAGCACGCAATCGATCGGGTCGCGCCTGTGTATCGCGTGCAGCTGGCGGGCGCAGAAGCGGTGCCGCCCGTAGCGCACGGGGATCACCTTCCACGTGTAGCGCGCGTGAATCACGTCACCGACACCCTCGACCCGCTCAATCCGTGTTCGCGGCCCAAGGTTCAGAATCGTCACCCGCACGCCAAGCCGCACCAGCGCACGCGCGATCTGGATGGCCGAAAGCCTCGGCCCGCTGGGGTCTTTGTGAAAATGCTCGGTAAACATCGCGACGTGCATGACCGCAGAGTGTAAACCCCAACCCGGGGATGGCATAGTGCGCCCAATGCAGGCAGACCGGAGTACCGTGATGACAGACACCAGAAAGTCCCGGCTACCCGAAGGCAGCGAGATGCTGTTCCTCGCCATCGGCTTGGGCGTTTGCGTCCTGGCGCTGATGATCCTGATGACGGCGCTGGCCCCGGCGTAGCCCATTCACGACTTTGCAGGCAGCGGTTAGCATCGCGGCATGGCCTGCCCCAAGTGCCGAAGCGCCGGCGGCGAGATTTTGCCCAATGCTACGCGACATTGCGCGTCGTGCGGATACGTCTACCACGAGACGCTTTCCTTTCCCCAGGCGCCGCATCGCGCCACCGCGCCCGCCGCGCCGGCGGCGCGCAAATCTGCGGCCATCATTGTTGCCGTGACCGTCGCGTTTATCGTGATTGCGGGCGTGGCCATGGCAGTCTATTCGGGCACCGAGGCACCATACGCCCACGATGACCCGTCACCCACACGGCCCGAGCTGCGCGTCGGCACTTCCGCCCCTGTCACGCCTGCGCTTGAGATTCTGCCCAATTCGCGCGAAGGTGTGTACGGCAGCAGTCGCTTCTTTCTCGTTGAGTGTCGCAACCCCGGCCACGAGACCGTCTATTTCCCGAAGGTGACGATCACGCTTACCGCACCGACCGGGACAGTGCCACCCCGCGCCGAAGGCTATGCCGTGGGCTACAACATCGCACCGGGCAAGACGACGGTGATGCTGGTGATGTTCCGCGGAAATCCGGCGGGCGAGCCCACGTTTCAGACGTCGGTATCGGGCGGCGGTTACTCCAGCCTTGCGGCGCCGCACGAACTGACCGTGCTTGACATCAAGGAAATCAAGGGCAAGTACCTCACCGGCGACCCCGCGCTTGAAGTGCGCGTGCGCAACCCACTGCCGACGCCGGTTGACGGAATCGTCGCCCTCGTTATCGGCCGTGATGCTGCAGGGCAGGCTGTCTCCTGGTCGAACCATGCAGAAGTGGATGACAGGCAACTGCCGCCCCGCGGTACCACCACAGTGCGCCTGCAGACTCATCCCTGGCGTGTCGAAACGCCCGTGAGCTGGGATGTGCGCGTCTATGCCAAAAGCGTGAAATAACCACGCGCCGAAAGGCGTTTTGCTGACACGAAAGGAGACCCATGGAAATCGGAATCGACGAAGCAAAACGTAAAGCTGCCGCCAAGGGGCTGTCACACCTACTGGCCGACACCTATACGCTTTACCTCAAGACCCACAACTACCACTGGAACGTGACCGGCCCGCAGTTTCAGCAACTGCACCTGATGTTCATGGACCAGTACACCGAGATGTGGACAGCCGTAGATGAAGTGGCGGAGCGCATACGCGCGTTGGGCGAGTTCGCGCCCGGCGACTACAAGCAGTTCGCCGCGCTGACCAGCATCAAGGTCGACGAAGGCGTGCCGGTGTGGAAAGATATGGTCAAGAACCTGGTGGACGGCCACGAAGCGTTGATTCGCACCGCTAGAAAGCTGGTGCCGATCGCCCAGCAAGCGGGTGACGAAAGCAGTGCGGCCCTGATAGGCGACCGTCTTCGCATCCACGAAAAGACCGCTTGGATGCTCCGCAGCCTGCTGGCGTAGGAACTCCGAGAAAGGCAAGTCGCTCGCCGGTAAGCTGATTGCAGGCTTCGGGCGGCATGTGGGCGCGAACGTGATGCAGGCATCCCGCCTGCATCAGCGCGCGGTCGTCCCAGCCGCGCCCGGCTCGTTCAAGCTTAGCTTCAGCCTGCTGGCCTCTTCGCGGCATCCACGACGCCGGCCAACCCGGCACCTCTCAGGTCACTCGACTTGCCCATGCTGTCGCGGGGACAGCCGCCTGACAGCCGTGCCAACTCCGGCCTTGGCGGGACCGAGCGCAAGGCTGGCGGTGACGGCTGAATAGCCACCCGCCCGCGAACGCTATTTTCCGGATTTTCTTCAACTTGTGTGTCCGCCGCTTCCGATCTCTGAATACGCCTTTCACGGAGATTCGCATGCGGCCCAACACCAATGCCCCACAGCACAAGCCCAATGAGGGCGTGCTTTTCGTCGGTATCGACCTTGGCACGAGCCACGCCGCCGTCGCCTCCAGCAACGGCGTGCGCGCCTCCGTCGATTCTATCGTCGCCTACCCGCGCGACCTGATCAGCCGCAAGGCCCTGGGCAAAGACAAGCTCTTCGGCGCCGACGCCTGGCGCAACAAGCACTCCTGCGACGTCTACCGCCCCATGGAAAAGGGCGCGGTCAAATACCGCGACCTCGACACCAGCCTCAACCGCGACGCCGGCCGCACACAAGCCGCCATCCGCGACCTGCTCGAGCACGTCGTAACCATGGCCAAGCCGCGCAAAGACGACCTCGTCTACGGCGTGATCGGTGCCCCGGCCCAGGCCAGCATCCACAGCCAGAAGACACTGATTGAAGCATCCCGCGGCATCCTGGATTGCGTGATGATCTGCAGCGAACCATTTGCCGTGGCGTACGGCTTGCAGTTTCTGGCCGACACGCTGGTCATCGACATCGGCGCCGGTACGACTGACCTTTGCCGCATGCACGGCAGCCTGCCCGCGCCGGACGACCAGATTACCATAAGCGCCGCCGGCGACGCCGTAGACCGCAAGCTGTTCGAGCTGCTTAAGGCGACATACCCCGAAGCCGCGTTTACCGTGAACATGATCAAGCAGATCAAGGAGCGCCACGCAGCCCTAAGCCGTGTAGACGAGCCGGTGCGCGTGACACTGCCGGTCAAGGGCGTGCCGCACGAGTTTGATATCACCGAGCAGTTGCACGCCGCCGTCGAAAGCATCGTGCCCGAGATCGCCAGCGAACTGCACAACCTGATCGCGGGTTACGACCCCGAGTTCCAGGCCAGCATGCGCAACCACGTGTTGCTCGCAGGCGGCGGCAGCCAGATCATCGGCCTTGACCGTGCGATTGAAGCCAAGCTGAACGAGATGGGTGGCGGCAAGGTTACAAGGGTCAACGAGCCCGTATACGCCGGCGCCAACGGGGCATTGCATCTGGCGCAGGACATGCCCGCCGAGTTCTGGCAGGAAATCGCCGCCGAAGCAGCCGCAAGCTAGCCCAGCGGGGGCATCAGTCCGACCAGAAGCGTTCTACCTTGAGGGTGCGAACCTCTCCGGGCTTGAAAGGCTCAAGCTCTATTCTGTGCCATTTGCGCGTCCGTGAGCTTCGTTCGACGCCCCTTGGCTCGGCATACGCCTCTAACATGTAGTCGCCGTGTGGAGGAACGTAGTATTTGATCGTCGCCCGTCTGGGTGAAATCGTGCCTGTTAGTTCGGCGTCGCCCATGATTGTCAGCCGATCAGGTGTCCTGACGCCGGCAAAGACCGCCGCCTCTTCGTCAGAAATGTCCGTCTCCACGATCAATTCCGCCCATTCGAAGAACTTGCACTTGAGCACGTGCACGTCGCCCGCGTTCAGACGAACACGCTGGGGTATGGAGATCAACTTCCTTGGACGGTCCCTCATCGGCGTGGTCCGTATCCAGAAAAGATACTCCCCCGGCGGCCCGACAACCGCCGTGCTGTTCGCCGTGCGAGACAGCTTTTCACCGCCCCCGGCCCACTTCTTGCCCGGTACCCCCGGCTCATAGATCTGATAGCGCAGTGTAAGGACTTCATCGTCAGCAAAACCGTGCGCTTTCCGGTCAAACGCAAAAGTGACGGTGCCTGCTGGCACACCCGGCGTGTGCGCCAGCTCAATGTCAATCGAACCGCCGCCGGCCATCAGGTGGCTGACCTCCGCCCGCTTTCGATCCTGGCTGGGAGCCTCCACCAGGCATTCCGCAGGAAAGCCCCGCGGCAAGCCAACGAATGCCGCCTTGCCCTTGTCGTCAGTCAGGACCTCCAACTCAAGCTCTTCATTCACCCACAGCTTTACGTTCGCGCCGGGAAGCGGCTTGCCGTCTTGGATCGCGCGTATCTCGATGGTCACGTTTTCCGGCAGCGTGAGCGCGCCGATTTCTTGAATGCCGGCCCATGGCTCCACGGAATATCTGCCCCGCAGCACCGCGCCGGCTTCAGGATTCCATTCCACCCACAACGCGTGCCGCTTCGGATCGTCGGCGTCAGCTTCAATCTGGACCGCCGACGTGGGGACCTTGCCTTCCAGTACGAATGCGCCGTTCGGCCCCGTGCGCGTGACCATCAGGTCCTGGGTGATCGACACGCCGGAGGTCTGCTGCCACGAACGCAGGGCGACCCGCGCGTTACCGCAAGGCTCACCGTCGCGCGTACGCAGCCACCCGACCAGAGCGTCGGCGGCGCTTAGCGGCATGAACGCCATGCTGCGCCGCTCACCGGCGTGCAGGGTAACCTCTCGAAATCTTGTCAGGATGCCAAGCCGCTCGACAGAATGATCAGGCAGCGAGACCTCATAGACAACATCCGGGATCAGTTGGAACTCGACGACGCCGCTGTCCGCCGTTTCACCCGCTGTGTGCGCCCGAAACTCGGCAGCCAGATCCGCCAGCTCTTGCGGGTATTCGCCAAGGGCCGTTCGCCTGGCGGTCACGGCTTCACCGGCGACTACACTTCTGCCGGGACCATGAACGGCAACGGAGAGTACCGCAAGCTGCTTCAAGTCGGGAAGCCTCTGATCGCGGAAACGGGCCACTTCGAACAGTTCCGGCACGAAACCGGCGGCGGAAACCATGACTCGACTTGTTTCGGCGCTGATTTCGGTCCAGGCGCCCGTCCATGGCCGTGTCGGAGACCACGACCCGCCCGCGTACTCACGCACCCCGAGCCCGGAGTATCTCCGGGGTTCCACTGCCAACGTTTCACCAGGTTCGGTCTTCTCGTTCGGCAGCAGGAGCTTTCCGCCGACAACGATCGCCACGACAAGAAGCACCAATAGCACGAGCAGTCGTAACCACAAAGCGCGGGCAACTGTGGTGTCCGGCTTTGGGTCTTCGCTCACGGAGTCTCCTCGCCTTTGACCTCCACTTCCGTTTCGTTGACGCTGGGCCCGTCTCCTGAAGGGGCCTTCCGCTTAAGCGGAGTAGGTACAGCCGTGATCGTGCCGGACTTGTTCGGGTCAGAGGGGTTCTTTTCTATTCGGACATCCTGACTTCCCGGGTGCGCGTCACCTTCAGGGGTAGGCCCGATCTCATACAGGATACGGACGATGTCACCCACGCAGTCCTCCGTGGCGCTCGACTCACAAATCAGGGAAATGGCTATGACCATCTCGGACGTACGTGGGCGCGCAGTTGCATTGTTGTAGTTGTTCCAGATCGTGCCCCAGCCTGCAGAACGTGGTTCGGCCCACCATTGCCTGTGACCCCGAGTGCGCCTTGACCTTCGCAATTGCGCTCGCTGTGACCGCTTCACCGCAGTCCTCATCCCAGGCGCCTTCATCCTCCGGAGATGTAAGGGCATAGAGCATGTCGCCTTCTTCATTGAGCGCTTCCTGCAATATGAAGTTGGCACCCCTGGTCGCGGCGTCTACCGCGTCTGTAGGTATGTCAGGTATCTGAAAAGGACCATCGCTCTTGTCTTTCTTCAGCCCTAACGCCAGCTTGGTGTCTACGTCAACGGCAACCTGCGGGCAAAAGATGCGTCGCTTTACAGCGCCGCTCACGTCGAACTGTTCAACATCTTTGAACTTGCGCGAGGGCCCCTTCGCACGGATGGATAATCCGACTGTCAGCGATGAAAACGCGTGAACGTGCACCACGGGTTGGCCGCATGAGCCCAGCCATGTGGCGGTCATCACCCACATGCCGTCAACGCGCCTGGCACGGACTTCAACCTGGTCCGGAGCCGCCGCACCATCAGGGTACTTGACCTTCTGTGTGTCAGAAACCGAGTTTGCCGTGGCGGATGCAAGCGATGATGCAAAGCCGCCAACCGCGCGACGCTGGTATCTCAGAGTGTCCTGATACGACACACGTTTGTTGTCAATATATACGTCCGGCACTTCTTGTGCACCGTTCTTCAACTTTACAAAGACCTCCGACTCCTCTCGGACCTCGTCCAGAAACTGAATGTTCACTCGCCAGCGGCAATCCGAAGCGGGTGGGTTGCTGTTCGGCGGGGCCGTGATGGGCTCCCGCCACAACGGATCGCTGCCATACTCCGGGTCCAGCTTTGGGGCCGTGTGGTCGAGCCCTTCGGGCGCTTCGTTCCCCAGGTCCCCGATCCGCTTCTCATTCGGCGATATCGGCGGCCGCGGAGCCACATTTATGTAGACTTCGAGGTTCGTCTCCCCGGACGCCTCCGGATCGTAGTAGTAGACGCTCAGGACATGCACTGCACTCGCCTTGGCCATGAAGGCCAAGCGGCGTTCCAGGTTCGATGGGTCCTCAACGGTCCACGCCTGATCTACCCGAAGGATGCCGGTAGTCTCGTCCACTACTTGCCAAAGCTGGATGCGAAGCTCCACGTCACCGTCGCGAATCATGCGCACGCTAACCTGGTCGCCCTCACTCAAGCTGAAAGGAACGGCAAACCCGACTTCGCCCGACACCTGAACTTCCACGTTCTCGTATGGCATGCCCTGTGGCTGTTCTTCGCTTGCATCCAGAGCCAGTGCCGAGAGCGTCCGAATCTCAGCAGGCGGCTCGACCGGCGTCTTGAAGCTGGCCCCGACCGCCCAAGGGCTTACACCATCATCATTGTCGCACGCCCGAATACGCCAGAAATGCGTCGTGTCCCACGCGAGACCCGCGCCATAGGCGCAACGCAGTTCGTCGCCGAACGAAGTGGCGCTGCCGGTCAACTGTCCGGAATCCCAAACAATGTCGTATTCGCCAAATTCATCCGTTGTAGAAATCTGCACTTGCCACCACTGGGCACTTGCGCCCACGTCACCGTCCTCAAACATCGCCCTGAAATCCCAGCGCGGGTTTGTCTCATCACTGTTGGACGTGATCGATGGCTTCCAGACCCATGGCAGGATGTTCTGAGCTGAGGGCTCAACGACCGTAATAAGCATGGAGAACTGACAGTACGATTCAGGGTCTCCTACTTCAGTGGCGGTGATCTCCAGCGTATTCTCGCCTGAGTGCTCTACACCGGGCGTCCAGATGAACCTGCCATTCTTCCAGCGAACGGACGCGGGCAGGGCGCCCTCATTGAGCAGAGCTACCACTTCGATATCGTCGCGGTCCGGGTCGAAGATGTCGAATGCGGCCGTCACGAACGCGCCGTATTCAACCGTGATGTCCGGCCGTTCCGAAATCACGGGCGGCTGATTGACGTTGTCAATCCGCATGTCGATCACCAGGAACGAGGACCAACCCACGTGATTCTCAGGCAAACCCGTCGGGTATTCCGTAGCGACGAGAACAAACTGCCTGTCCCCCGCGTCGGCGAAGCCCGGCACCCAATGGAATTCACCCGTTTCAGCATCCAAGGTCGCGCCGGACAGCTCCCATAAGGTCGAGATCATCCGGAACCGCAGCTCGCCGCCCGAGTTGGGTGTCGCATCGGGCGTGAACGACACCTCGTCATTCTCCTGACCTTCCATTTCGGTTTCCGCCGACAACTCGGGTTCGCTGCCGTCGCCTGCCCCGACTCGCCACACCAGCGTATACTCGATTTCCTCCTCAAAACCCGGATATTCGGACGATTGGTCCGTCAAGCCACGGTCCACCCGCACAACCAGCACCTTGCTGCCCTCAGGGACAAACACCAGAACTTCACAATGAGAACTGGTCTCCATCCTTGACATGTGTTTGGGCGTTCCGAGACCCTCAACAGTTTCGCCAATGCTGACGCTGAAGCCGATGGGGGACTGAGTGAGCGCGCGAATGGCGAAGAGTTTCGGGCCGGTAACGCTCCGTGAGAAGTAGTCAACATCCTCTGTCGCTAGTTCTCCGCCGACCGACCCCTCGACCGAGCCGAGAGCGTCGGCCTCCGATGGCGAATCATTGGGCTCGGACTCTGCCCCGTACGCCCTGGACGCGCCGACTATGAGCGCGAAGAGTACTGCTACCTGCAAGAATGCACGCATAGCTTCGCCCCTTTTCTCGATTCCAGACGTCAGGGTACCTAGAGAGAGAGAGAGAGAGCAACCTGAATCTCCGACATGTGTCGCAAAACAACGATTGCACACAGTGCATGCTCCGGGGAGATCGTGCCAAGTGCGGGCCATGGCCAACGGCGCACTGCACCTGGCCCAGGATATGCCCGCCGAGTTCTGGCAGGAGATCGCCGCCGAAGCAGCGGTGAACTGACCCACCGCGGCGGCGCGCATGCGCCACCGTGCTCTCCCCAACGGGGCGGCCTGCAGGCCGCCCCCGGTTTTTGCGTGAATCCTGCCGGCGCCGTGCGTGAACAGCATAGCCCCTGTCCCCTGCCGAGCGAAAACCATGCGCCGCACCCCGCTGCTTTGCCTGCTGCTGTGCAGTTCTTTTGCCGTGATGGCTGTGGCCTGCGACCCCGAGGAATCCGATGGCGGCGGTTCCGGTGGCGGATCCTCGGCGACCCTGATCATCGATCCCGTTGCGCTTCCCGATGCCGTTGAGGGCGCCGCGTACTCCGAAGCCCTGACGGCAACGGGCAGCGCGGGTCCCTTCAACTGGGCGCTGGTGGCGGGCAACTTGCCGCCGGGGTTGACGCTTGACCTGGCTTCGGTCGCCGACACCACTAACCTGAGCGGCACACCCACAATGCCCGGCGCGTTCAGTTTCACGGTGATCGTCACGGACGGCTTGCTGGCCGGAGCCCGCAGCTACAACATGAATGTGCAGTCCGCGACTACCGGCGGCTTGACCATCACTACCGGCACGCTGCCCGGCGCGGTTGTGTTGCAGCCGTACTCAGCGCAATTGCAGGCCTCGGGCGCAGCCGGCCCGCTCACATGGAGCATCACCGGCGGCGTGCTGCCGGTCGGCGTCGCGATGGACGCGGCTGGGCTGGTCAGTGGCAGCGCGACAGTCACCGGCAACTGGCCGGTCACAATCACTGTAGATGATGGCGCGGCAACAGCGTCGCGTGCATTCACGCTGAACGTTGCAGGTGTGACCGGCAACGCGCAGCTTGAGCAGCAATTGCGGCAACTGATCGCCGCCGAGAACATTGCCCCGATGAATCAGCCGCCGGCGCCACCCGCAGCGCAGGTTGAGTTGGGGCGTTTGCTGTTCTTTGACAAGGAACTCAGCGGCAACCGCGACGTCGCCTGCGCCA
The DNA here is from genome assembly GCA_025993795.1 of Planctomycetota bacterium. Taxonomy (GTDB): domain Bacteria; phylum Planctomycetota; class UBA8742; order UBA2392; family UBA2392; genus JADJRK01. The sequence goes on along the minus strand of JAMQHL010000012.1, from coordinate 211,543 downwards.
CCTGCCACCACCCGACACTGGGCACCGGTGACAAGCTCAATCTTAGCGTCGGCGTGGGCGGCACTGGCGGTATCGGCCCCGGGCGCGATCACCCGGCCAAGGTCTTCATTGCCCGCAACGCCCAGCCCGTACTGAATGTTGCGCAAATCACCGAGATGTTCTGGGACAAGCGTATCGGCATTCCGCCCCCAGCGCCGGGCCAGCCACCTGCACCCCCGGGCACGCCTGTGCAAACGCCCGAGGGACCGATGAGCCTTTCGCCGCTGGCGGCCCAGTCGCTGTTTCCGCTGACTGACCTGATCGAGATGCGCGGCACCGGGCACTCACTCGACGGATTGAACAACACCGACTACCGGCTTGCACTGGTCAGCAGGCTGGCCCAGTTCCCGGCGTATACGCAGCGCTTTGACGTCGCGTTCGGGCCAGGCAACATGAACGTCAACAACATGGCCAGCGCCATCGCAGCCTGGGAAGCCAGCCAGACGTTCACCAACAGTGCCTGGGATCGGTACCTGCGCGGCGACAGCGCGGCTATGACCGACCCGCAGAAGCGCGGTGCACAGGTCTTCTTCGGCCGTGGCAATTGCGACGGCTGCCACAACGGCCCGCAGCTCAGCAATTTCAGCACGCACAACCTTGGCATTCCGCAGTTCGGGCCCGGCAAGGGCAACGGCACTTCCGGCCGCGAAGACTTCGGGTTTGAGAACACGACCGGCAACGCCGCAAACCGCTACCAGTTCCGGGTGCCGCCGCTGCGTAACGTGGCGTTTACGGCGCCGTACATGCACAACGGCGCGTTCGAGACGCTGGACGAAGTGCTGATCCACTACCGCGACAAAGCCGCCAGCAGCAGCGCATACACGGGCGCGAACATGACCCAGGCGGCGGACCTCGCGCCCACGCTGTTGCCGGTCGCGCCGATGACGCAGAACCTGAGCCCGGCGTTCCTGAACGTTCCGGGCAACCTGACGCCGAATGAGCTGGCTGACCTGAAGGCGTTTCTCGAGGCCCTGACCGACCCGGCGGCCATCAACCGCACACAGGAGATTCCGCAGAGTGTGCCCAGCGGCCTGCCCGTTGACAGGTGATTCGAAACAGCGGGTGGCAGGCGCAGTTTCGGCAAACTGACACCGAGATTGAGCCGGCCCCCTGTGCCCACGCCCGTTAAATGCCCGCCCCAATAGCCCTCATACAACGGCAACGCCGCAAAGCCGGTGCCCATCGCAAACCTGTATAGTGTCCGTAGGCATACGGCAGCCGATTCTGCGGCGCTTCTATCGCTTACTTCTGCATCACCCACGTCGCCATCGCCCGTGTGTTCTGCACGTTCACCGTCTTGACCGGCTCCAGCAGAGTCGCACCGAGGTCCTCCGTCCAGCGCAGCATGTCTTCCAGGCTGGTCGGCAGGATGTCCCACTGGGTGCCCGGCATTCGAAAGTGGCCGTCGCCGAGGTCCTGCGCGTGCTGCTCCATGCTGAGCGTGGTCGCCAGGCGGGCGAACCAGAGGCCTCCGGGCGCCAAGACACGCCACGTCTCGCGCAGGACGGCATCGAACTCATCACGGTCGCGCAACAGGTGCAGCAGTGCGTTGCAGATCACCCCTTGAAAGCGGCTGTCGGGCCATGGCAAGGCGGTGGCGCTGCCGTGAACGATGTTGCCAGCGGGTGCGAGGTTTGCCGCGGCCAGTTTGTTTACCGCGCCTTCGTCGCTGTCGATCCCGAAGACTTCAAAACCGTTGCGCGCAAACCATGCCAGGTTTCGACCGCCGCCGCAGCCCACGTCGAGTATCCTTGAGTCTGGCTTGAAGCGCCCTTTGAGCACCTGGTCGAGCAGGTAGATATCCATGCCGGCAATTTCGTCGTTCAGCGCATCTGCATCCATGGCTCCCTTTGTGCTATGTTCGCCGGCGTCATACCCGCCCAGGTCCAATGATGTCGACGATCAATCGCCACGAGCCAATGCTTGAAGCCACGCTGATCGAGCGTCGAAAACGGTTTCTGGCCGACGTGCGACTTGACGACGGCACGAAACTCACGGCCATGTGCGCCAATACCGGCACAATGAAAAGCTGCAACGAACCCGGGCGGCTTGTAGTGCTGAGTGACAGTATGAACCCCGAGCGCAAGTACCGCTACACGTGGGAACTGATTCACATGGGCGGGTGCTGGGTAAACGTCAATACCGGCATTGCCAATGGCACGGTCAGGCATCTTATTGATGCTGATGCCGTGCCCGAACTGACAGGCTATGCATTCATCCGCAACGAGGTGAAGTATGGCAAAGACGGCAAGAGCCGAATTGACCTATTGCTAACCGAACAGGCGCCGCCCAAGAAACGCAAGAAAGACCCCGACCCCGAACCGCGCTGCAAAGCCGACGGCCGGCCCGACTGCTATGTCGAGGTCAAGAACACCTCAATGCGGATCGACGATTTTTCTGCGTTTCCAGATGCAATCACCGAGCGCGGACAGAAGCATCTGCGCGAGCTGACAGCACTGGCAAAAAAGGGAATCGGCGCGGCGATGTTCTATTTCTGCGGCCGCACCGACACGCGGGCGTTTCGACCCGCAGACGAAGTCGACCCCGAGTACGGCAAGCTGCTGCGCAAAGCCGCCAAGGCGGGCGTGCTGATACTTCCCTACCAGGTCGAGTGTACGCCACAGCACACGCGGCTGCTCAAGAAGCTGCCGGTGGAGTTGTAGTGCGGCGCTTGCGCAGACTCAGGATCTGCGCCACTTCCGGCGCCTTGATCACCATGCTCAGGCCCGCGTAGACTACGACACCCGCAGTCACTGCCGAAAACACCGAAAGCACGCGGCTTGCGCGGCCAATCAATCCGAACTCGCCGTACAGCGCTGCTTGAACGGCAAACGCAGCTACGCCCATCAACGCAGCCAACAGCAGCGAGCGCACCAGCGATACCGGGAATGACCGCAGCGCACTGGGCGTGAACGGCTGTGCAAGACGCTCGCTTGCGGGCGGGATTGCCGCCGCACGCATGCTTTCAAGAATCGTGCCCCTGAGCCGGCGCCTGAGCATCCAGACCAGCAGCACCAGGTTCACCGCGCCTGAAATGGCGGTGCCGAGCGCTAATCCGGCTTCAAGAAGCGGTGTCTGCAACAGAATGACGTTGGCAACGACATTGACGACCACAGACAGCAGCGCAATGCGCGTTGGGGTCTTGTGGTCGCGCAGGGCGTAAAATGCCTTGGTGAGCAGGCTAATCACGCTGACAACCGGCAGGCTGATGCAGAGCACCGCCACCACCATCGCGCTGCGGCGCAGCATTTCGGTGTCGCTGTTCGGCCCGCCAAACAGCAGGTGGGTGATCGGGTAGGCCAGCGCTGCCAGCCCGGCCGCAGCCGGGAACGCAATGAAGGCAATCAGCCGTGCGCTGTTCAGCAGGCTGGCGGTGAGCTTCTCGAGCTGGTTGTCAGCAGCAAAGCGTGACATCAGCGGAAACATGGCCGTGCCAAGCGCGACACCTACCAGCCCGAGCGGAAACTGGAACAGGCGCGAGGCATACGAGTAGCTGCTGACAGCGCCGTTGCCTTCAATCAGGAACTCGGCGAGCACCTGGTCCAGAAACGTATTCACCTGAAACACCGCCAGCGCGAACAGCATGGGCGCCATGGCTTTGAAGGTGTCGCGCACGCCCGGCTCAGACAGCGCCAGGCGCGGCCGCGACAGCAGCTTGAGTTTGCCCAGCGACGGCAACTGCACGGCCCACTGCATGACACCCGTGGCAAGCACGCCCAGCGCCATGATCATGACCGCGCGTTCTGTGTCTGCACGCAACGGCGTCAGCCAGATCAGCAAGAGAACAACAATCCAGCCGACGTTGGCTAGGGCCGGCACCAGCGCCGGCACGCCGAAGCGGCTCCAGCAGTTCAATGTGCCGGTTTGCAGCGCCGCAAGGCAGATGAACACCACATATGGCAGCAGAACCGCCAGGTACTTCCGAAAGAGTTGAAACTTGTCGGGATCGTCAAACCATGCCGGGTCCATCACGTACGTCAAGCCGACCACGATCACCGTGATCGCCCCCAGGCCGAGAATCAGCACAGTTCCCAGCGTTCCCAGAAACGTCCGTGTGGCAGCCAGGTCGCCCTTGAGGCGATAGCGCGTAAGGACCGGAATGGTTGCGCTGGAGAGCGCACCCTCGCCGAAGAGCTTGCGAAACAGGTTCGGCACCGTGAAGGCCAGGAAAAAGGCATCCATCTCGCGGCTGAAGCCGAAGAGGCCCGCCAGCATCACGTCACGCGCCAGGCCTGTGATGCGGCTGACAAACGTGGCGCCGGAAACGACAATCGCCGACCCGATCACAGACCGGCCCGGCGATTCGAAACTGCCCGAGCGCCGATCTTCCTCGATGCGCACGGATTCGGCGGCGATATTGTCCGCGCTCAGCGCCAGTTCGGGCGCCGCGCTGCCTTCAGTGTTTGGCTCTGGCGTGCCCCCGCTCACGCTACTCCTGCGCGCCGTACTTTTTCTGAAGCTGCGCACGAATCTCGGCAACGTAGGCCTTGGCGATATCCTGCAGCGGCTTGCCATCGGTGCCGGTCACGCGCACGCTTACCTTGACTCGCACGCTTTCTCCCTCGGTGCGGTCAAACACGCTTACCCGCACTTCCTGGGTTTCCTTCTCAAGTGCATTCTTCTTCTTTCCGCGCAGGTAGCCCTTCTCGGGCTCACTCTGGTCCACTTCGCCGTATTGCTTCACGACCGCTTGCGCAACCTCAAACGCCTGTGCGCGATTCACGCGAAAGAAAGCGATCGCTTCGTCGGCGGCTACGGGGTCTTCCGACGTGGTGTCCACCGTCGGCTTTTCATCGACGTCTTCGCCCTTCCATGCCTTGAGCACACGAAACACCGAGTTGCAGTACTCGCGGGCGTCGTCGGGGCGCTCGCGGTCATTGGCGTTTCGCGCATACCAGCAGTGCACGATCAGCCGTGAGCGCAACTCTTCGGGCGAGCTCTTGTCGTACACCTTGCCCTTGACGTTGATGCCGTCGCGCTGGTTGGCGTCGTGCGGCTTGTAGATTCCTTCAAGCTCCATGTTGTCGCTGTCTTCCCAAGTGATTTCGCCGTTGTCGCGCATCACCAGGCGAAAGGCCTCCCACGTGTCGCGGGTCGTATCGTTGTAGTCGTGGCGCCAGCCGTCGTGGCCCTCGGGCGTGCCGGTGAAGTGAAAGAACTCGGCGGCGTCACGGCAACTCGACAGGCCAATCAACAACAAAGGCAGAACCAGCAGCGTCTTTTTCATGGGTCTCTCGTCAGGACTTCCTTCTCAGGACTTCTTCCAGGGAATGTCGTCAACGCCCGCTCGCTTGTTGGCCGCGCGGGCGACCGTGAACAGCCAATCCGACAAGCGGTTCAGGTACTTCACTGCCGGTGCCAGTCGCGGCGCATCTTTGGTACGGGCCGCGCGCAGGCCGCTTACCTCGCGCTCGGCGCGGCGGCAGACCGTGCGCGCAAGATGCAGGCGCGACGCCAGTTCACAGCCGCCGGGCAGGATGAAGTTAGCCAGCGGTTTCAGCTCAGCATCCAGGCGGTCGATCTCGCTTTCCAGCGACGCGATATGCGACTCATGGATGCTGTCGCCCGCTTTGCCGTCGCCCGAAGCCAGCATTGCGCCCAGGGTAAACAGTTCGTTCTGGCGAACCCTCAGCAGCCGGCACAGCTCATCATCGCCGCCTGCGGAAATTGCCAATCCGATCACCGAGTTCAGCTCGTCAACGGTACCATACGCACTCACGCGCGGGTCGTGCTTGGGCACGCGCTGGCCGCCAAAAAGGCCCGTTGAGCCGTCATCCCCGGTCTTGGTATAGATCTTCATCGGGCGCAGAGTGTAGCAGTTGATGCAACCCGGAATAAGCCTGTGGAGAGCCCTGTGCACAAAATCGATCCACGTATCCAGGCGGCCCTGGTCACCGGCAGTGCCAAGCGCGCCGGCCGCGAACTGGCGCTGTGGCTGGCGCGTCAGGGCGTGAAAGTCGCGGTGCACTTTCATCTCTCGCAAGAAGACGCACAGGCCACGCTATCTGAGTGCAACGCGCACACCCCGGGCGGTGTGCTGGTAAAGGGCGACCTGCGCGACGCCGACGAGGCAGCCCGGGTCGTCAGTGCCGCCGCCACCGGCCTGGGCGGACTGCAGCTACTCGTGAACAACGTCGGCAACTATCTGCGCAAAGACCTGTTTGAACTCACGCCGCAAGAGTGGCGCGACCAGCTCGAAAGCAACCTGTACACCGCTTGGTGGTGCATGCGCGCCGCGGCACCGGCCATGAAGAGTCAGGGCTTCGGCCGCATCATCAACATCGGCTATGCGGCCGGCGAACGCAGCACCTACAACCGCCTGACGGTCCCCTACCACATTGCCAAGACTGGTCTGGCTACGCTTACGCGCAGCGCCGCTGCTGCACTGGCCAGGTCAGGCGTGACGGTCAACAGTATCGGCGTCGGGATTTTGTCGAACAGCGTGGTCAAGCCGGTCAACCCGCCAGCCGGTCGCTTTGCGGAATACGCCGACCTGTGCAACGCGCTGGCCTTCTTCGTTGCCCCGGAAAGCGACCATGTAAGTGGCACACAACTGGATGTGAGCGGCGGATGGATACCTGAGCAGATCCTCTGACGCCGGGCACAAAGCCTTGATTCCTGAGATCTGCGCAGGCTATTGGGCCCACTTGGGCTTGCGCTTTTCCAGAAATGCGCCGATGCCCTCTTTGCATTCGTCGGTGCTGCGCGCCATCGCGTTCATGTCGCTGGCCCACACCAGCGCATCCTCTGTGCCCATTTCGTGAAGCCGCCAGAACATGCGTTTGACCGTGGCCATGGCCTGCGGCGCGTTGCCGTGCAGCATTTTGGCCATCGCGTGAATCGTGGCGTCCAGGTCGGCTTGTACAACCACCTTCGTCACCAGGCCGATGCGATGAGCCTCGTCTGCGTCGATGGTGCGCGCTGACAGGCACAGGTCGCGGGCGTTGCGTTCGCCAATCTGGTGCGTCAGCAGCACCATGACAATCGCCGGGATGAACCCGATTTTCACTTCGGGGTAACCGAACGTCGCCTCGCGCGTGGCAATCACGAAGTCGCAGCACGTCGCGAGGCCACAGCCGCCGGCCAACGCCGCCCCATGTACGACGGCGATGGTCGGCTTGGGAAATGAGTACAGCTTGACGAAGAAGTCGCGCAGCTTGTGCGAGCTCTTCTGGTTGTCGTGCACGGTCGCGGTCTGCAAGGCCTGGATCTCAGACAGGTCGGCGCCGGCGCAGAACACCGGCCCGTTGCCGCGAATGAAGACGCTGCGAATCGTGTCGTTGTGGCGCAGGCCATCCAGCTCGCGTCTCAACACATCCACCAGCTCGCCGCTGAGCGCGTTACGCTTGTCGGGCCGGTTCAGACGTATCGTGGCGGCACCCAGTTCTTCATCGACTTCCATCTTGATCGCGTCAAAACCGCTCATGCCGGCACTCCGTTTCCATTCGCACCGAACTTGCGCGACAGCTCCTGCGCCTCGGCAGCACAGTCCAGCAGTCTATCGACAGAGTACGGTGTGTCGTGCCCCAGTTGCCTCAATAGCGGGATCAACTGCAACGTATCCATGTTCCCGACCAGTTCGTCTTCAGCAAACGGACAACCACCAATGCCGCCGATCGCGCTGTCGAACAGCCGGCAACCTGCCTCCAGTGCGCTCTGTACTTTCGCCTGCATCGTGGCGGGCGTCGCGTGCAGGTGCGCGCCCAGTTGCACGCCGGGCACCGCCGCCCTGACCGCCGCGAACGTTTCACCCACCTGCGACGCGGTCGCCACGCCCACCGTATCGGCCAGTTGCACCGTAGCGGCACCGAGGTCAACTGCACGCCGGGCAAACTCAATTACCCGCTGCGGCTCGTGGCGCTCGCCATACGGGTTGCCAAACGCCATGCTCAGGTACACGACCAGCTCAATCTTCTGTACCCGGCACAGGTCGTTCATGCTTTTCAGCTCGGCCCACGCTTCATCCAGGCCCTTGTTGGTGTTGCGCTGCTGGAACGTCTCATTCACGCTCATCGGAAAACCGGCTGCGTGAATGCGCCGGCCGCCAACATGGCCGAACTTGTGGTTGGCAGCCACGATGCCCTCAATGCCGCGCAGGTTGGCCACAATCGCGATCAGGTACAGGCCCGGCGCGGTCTTCAGGTTCTCAAACACGACGGCTGTGTCAGCCATCTGCGGCACGGCTTTGGGGCTGACGAAACTGCCGAAGTCGATGCGCTGCACGCCGGCCTGGACCAGGCGGTTCATGTACGCGATCTTGCGGTCGGTCGGAATGAATTTGGGCAAGCCTTGAAAGGCGTCCCGCGGGCACTCGGTCAGGGTAATCATTTCGGCCATCGTCAGAGCATACGGCAAATCCAGGCACAACGGCAACCCGTTCCCTTGGGCAAGCGCTTGGGGCACAATACAAACATGGCCAACGACAACTTTTCATCCCTGCTCAGCAGCACGTTGGTGATGGAGATCAATGCCTTCATCCATCGCCACGGGGGCGACTATGCGGCATGGGTGGTCGGAGTCACTGCTGACGCCGACAAGGCACTGAGGGCCCACGGCGTGGATCGCGCCAAGCACAAGGTGTTCACACTGAACGCGCTTACCGACAAGCGCGCAGGGTCGGTGGTCGGCTATTTTGCCGCCAAGGGTTGCGTCGCCGGCAACGAAGAAGATTCCGGTTTTCTTTACTGCTATCGCCGCGCATTCAACACGACGCCCTGAGCCCTTCTTCAACATTCCACAACGAATCACACGCCCGCGCGTTTCACCGTTGTCGTTTCTCAACCAGAACGCCCGCCCGGAGATTCCCCATGTCGCCACGTATTGCATTGCCCGTACTGCTGCTGCTGTGTACTGCCGGCCTGAGCGCCCAACGCTGGAGCCAGCCGAAGTCAAACGTGCTGGGCGAGGCCTGCCCCGAGCTGCAACTGGAAGAAGAAATGGTGCAGGGTCCCAAACTCACCCAGGACGACTTCGAGGGCAAGGTTGTGTTCATCCTGTTCTATCGCCGCGATTGCATGGGTTGCGAGAACATCGCCATGCCGCGGCTGCAGAAACTGTGGGAGCGCTACAAGGACAGCAAGTGCGTGCGCGTGCTGGCGATCAACACTGCCTTTGACAAGGAAATCTATTCCTATCTCGCTGATGTCGAACAGACCCGCGAGCACCTGAAACGCATGCGCTGGGAAATGCCCGTTGCGCGCGACTTTGACGAACTCTCGTATGAACTGTTCGAACTTGATGAAGAAGTCGGCACGCCGCAAGCCGTGATCGTTGACCAGCACGGCACCGTACGCGACCACGACTGGTATTCGGATGAACCGGAGTGGGAGCACCTCGAGGCCACGTTTGACCGCCTTTCGGCAAACCTGAATTGCGATTGCCACGTCAAGCCCCGCGAAGTAACGCGCGCCTGCCGCGGATCATACGACGCGTTTCATGAGGGAGACTACGCCAAAGCGTGGGACGAAGCCGACGCCGTGGACAAGTCGCTGGTGTCGGGCGACGACGACCGCAAAGACGCCAGGTACATGAAGGAGTTCGTCGAGAACCTGGCGCGCAAGAAGATGCAGCGCATCGAGGACAACTTCTATTATGACCCAGTGGACGGCCTTGAACGCGCCAAGCCGGTGCTCGACAAGTTCAAAGGCGTGCCCGGCGTAAGCAGGTTCAGCGCCCGCATCGAAGAATGGGCAAAGTCCGGCACGCTTGAGGACTTCGTCAAGTCGCGTGAAGAGCTGGACAAGATCGAATCAGAGATTGCCGAAATCACCAAGAAGGGCGACATTGCAGACGAAGCCAAGGCGGCATACCTCAAGAAACTTGAGGGCATCGCCGAGAAAACCGGCAACAACGCCATCGGCGCCCGAGCCCGCAACCGCATCGGCACCGTCAGCGGTAAGGCCCAGCCCACTCTCGCACGCGGCAACAGGGGCGGCGGCGACACGGTAAAGGCAGGCCCGGCCCGCGAATCCGGCAGCGCAAAGCCCAGCACCGACGGCGAAAGCAAGAACCGCATAGGCTCATCCGGTGCCGGCAAGCCGGAAGCCCGCCGCGCCACACCACGCGCCAAGACCGACATGCGCGCAACCCGCAGTTCCCGCGGCAAGGTCAAGTCAGGGGGCTAAGCGGTCCGGCAAGTTTGCCGCCCAGTACAGCCAGGGCGTTGCGCTTGGCGGCAACAACTATGCGGGCGGCGGTCATGAGGTAGGTGGCAGTTCTCGATCCATACAATCGGCGCGACGCGTTGTAATCACGATCGCGCCGCAACATGCGACAATGAAGCTGTCGGGAGAAGGCAAACCCGACCCCGCAGCAAGCCGCGCCGGACCGACCCGCCCCCCGCCACGGTCCCCCACTGTGAAGGCGGCAACCCCGGCGGCTGAGCAAGCGGGCACCCACGGGCGCAAGGGCCAAAACCTGAGCGCCCGCCTGCCTTTTGAATGGTCTTTCTATAGTTTGCGGTGGAATGGGTGACTCTCGCCAAGAACATTCTCGGGGCTCCGCCCTGGGCTTCCGGAGCCGGCCCTTCGGGCCGGAATCGGCAGTCGGGTGTTGAGCCAAGGACGCCGGCGTCACGGCCTTGATCGCATCACGTTGCGAGACCGCCACACCCAGTTCGAGCGATGACATCGCTGATTGCTACACGACCAGGGCGATGGCAGTCAGTGCATCGCCGGCTTTGGCTTTGAGGTGATAGTCCACGCAGCCTGAGATCTCGGTTTCCTCGGGATTGATCTCGACCGTCAGGCGGCCCTGCTGGGCGGCGATCAGGACCGGCTGCACGATGTACGGAAACATGTTGCTGGTGCCAACGCTGATCACGGCGTCAGGCACGCGGTGATAGAACTCGTCGTGCAGGCGCTGCACCTTGGCCTCGGGAAGCATTTCGCCAAAGAACACCACGTCAGGCCGGATCGTGCCGCCGCAGCGGCAGCGCGGCGCCTTGCCCGTGGCGACAATGGTCTCGATACAGGGCTCCGTGTCAGGCGTGCGGCTCAGGTCGCCGCGCCATCCGCATTGCATGCACAGCAACTTGAACGTGTCGCCGTGAATATCGATCAGGTTGCGAGTGCCCGCCGCCGCGTGAAAGCCATCGACGTTCTGGGTCAGCAGCACGAAGCGCTCCACTTTGCGTTCGATCTCGACCAGCGCGTGGTGCGCCGCATTGGGTTGCGCGCCGATGGCGGCACCCGCGATTCTGGCGATGGCCTGCCAGGCTCGGTCGGGGTCGGTGTGCAGGGTCGGCGCGCTGAGTGCCTCCATTGTGCGATCGCCTTGCTCGGGGTCGTCGTAGATGCCGCCTTTGCCTCGGTACGTTGGAATGCCGCTTTCGGCCGAGATGCCGGCGCCGGTGATCACGCCAAAGCTGCGGGCGGCGCGCATCCGTGTAGCCAGTTCTGTCGGCAGGACAAAAGCCATGGGAAGCCTCGCGCCGAATTGTAGGCGAGCCTATGCTGGCTTGCCCTCACAATCTCTTTATGGACGTGCGCTTGTTTCAGCGTTCTCACAGTGCCAGACGTCGCCACAAGCCATCGGCCCACGCGGTCAAGGATTGGCTGGATGACATCTGCCGCGCCGATGCAGTACACCAACTGATTGCACTCGGTTTCAGCCTGCTGTTCGTGCCGGTCGTGCAGGCGCTGGCGGTAGTCGTTGCCTACTACGCGCTATGGGTGCTGCTGGGCGCCGACACGAAACTGCTGATTGACAACCTGTGGATCATCATCGCGGCGGTCATCGCCGGCGATATCGTCTACTTCGGGGTTGGGCGTGACAAACTGTACTGCGTGAAGATCAGCGGCGGCGTTGTGCGGTGGCGCGACAAGCGGCTGGCGGCCGGGCCGGAAACGCCTGAAGCCGCGCAGTTCGCGGTCTTCTTTCGCAACGAATTCTTGAAGATCCTGCTGTTTCCCGGATGGGTCATGGATGTTGCGATCATGTCCGCGTACTGGTGGTGGCGCATGCGCACCGCAAACACGGAATTGATGGCCCGCATTCTGGTGCATGTGGCGGTTGAAGACCGGCGCGTGAGCTTTGATGCCCTGGAGCAGGCGTTTCCGCCCGATGGCCTCGCCAGGGCCTTGACCACACTGCGGCACATCCGCGGCGTGCTGTTGTTTGAAAAGAGTGTGCCCGCGATTGCCCTGAACAGCGACCTGACACGACACGTGCGTGAGCTTGCGGCGATACCGGCAGATGCGAGACCCTGAGTTGCCTGCTAAACGGATTCGCGATGCGGACACCAAGACGGCGCCTGATTGCATGGACGATCTACCTGCGCAAGCCGACGCGGCAGTTTCTGCCGTTGTTCGGCTTTGCCATGCTGGTCGTGCTGCTGGGCGGCGTGGCTTTCTACACGCTGCACGACAAGCCGATGCCGTTTTCTCAGGCGCTCTGGACCACCTTCGCGCTGCTGAACGGTGAGCCCACACTGGACCAGTGGCCAAGCCACTGGCTGCTTGAGCTGCTGCACTATGTGCTTCCGCTGCTGGGGCTGGTGGTGCTGCTGGACGGCCTTGTTCGGTTTTCATACTACGCGCTGCGGCGCGACGAAATGTCCCCAGAATGGGTGCACGCCATGACGCTGACGTTCAAGAACCACGTGATTCTCTTCGGCTTGGGCAAGGTCGGCTTTCGCGTGCTGCAGCAGCTTGTTGAGCTGAAGCAGCAGGTGGTCGTGATTGAAAAGGATCCGCTGTGTCCGAACTTCGCATACGCCAAGCACCATGGTGTGCCGGTGCGCGTCGGCACCCATCGCGAGGAAGGCGTGCTGGGTGATGCAAATGTCAAGGAAGCCAAGAGCATTATCTGCTGCACTGACGATGACCTGGCCAACCTGGAACTCGCCATCGACGCCCGCAAGAAGTGCCCCGAGATTCGTGTCGTGCTGCGCATGTATGACCAGGAACTGGCCGAGAAAATTCGCGACTCCATGGGTATGGACCTGGCATTCAGCACAGCCGCACTGGCCGCGCCGGTGTTTGCAACCGCCAGCGCCGACCCCAGTATTATCAACGCGTTCTTCGTCGATGAACGGCTGCTGGTGATTGCACGCCTGACCGCCAAGGCAGGCAGCGCACTGTGCGGCAAGGCGGTAGGCGACCTGGTCAGATCGTATCAAATGGTCGTGGTGTCGTATCGGCGCCGGGAAGGCACGGTCTTTCACCCGCCGATGGACGTTGTCATTGAGCCTGCGGACATTCTGACAATCGAATGCGACCCCCGGACGCTGAACGAGATTCACGCCCTGAACCGATAACCCAAGACCTGCGGATGGACATTCGTATCCTGTGGTTTGATGGCTGATACCGGCTCCGAGCTCAAGCGCGCCCAAAGCGTGCAGATGATGATGCTGCCCGATGCACCGCAGGTGTCGGGTGTTGAGCTTGCGTGCAGTTACCGCGCATGCGACCTGCTGGGCGGAGACTTCTACGACTTCATCCACATCGATGCCTGGCGCCTCGGCATCGTGATCGCCGACGTCTCGGGCCACGGCACTGCCGCCGCGCTGGTCATGGCCGGGGCCAAGAAAGCGCTGCAGATTTACGGGCGCGACACTTCGCCCCGCGCAGCCATGCTTGCCGTGAATGAAAGCCTGCGCAGCGATATTCCGCGCGGCATGTTCCTGTCGGCAATTTATGGAGTGTTTGATATCCGCACGCAGGCGCTGACATTCGTGAGTTGCGGGCATAACCCGCCGCTGCTGCTGCGCGCGGGCCAGCTCAAGAGCAAATGGGGGCAGGGCAACGCGCCGGTGCTCGGGGTTCTGCCGTCGTCTGAAATGCAGAAGCACATCAAGGAAGTGCAGGTGCAACTGCTGCCCGATGACGTGTTGCTGCTCTATACCGACGGCATCACTGAGGCCTTTAACGCCCAGCGCGCGATGTACGGTGAAGAACGCCTGCTGGCGCGGCTGCACGGACAGGTCGATACGCCCGCAGCGCAACTGCTGAAACTGATCCAGGCCGACGTCGATGCTTTTCGCGCCGGGGCAACCATCTCCGATGATGAAACCATGCTTGCGCTGCGCGTGCAGGAAAAGCCGCGCGACCCGGTGCCGCTGCGCATTTCCAGCGGCGGGCCCGAGGGCCTGCCCGTGTTCACCACTGAACTCATCGGGCGGGCGCGGGACCTGGCCGAAACCTCACGCCTGCTGCGCCTCAAGGACGTACCCGTCATCACGCTGACCGGCCCCGCCGGCGTCGGCAAGACCCGCGTCGCCGCGGAGACCGCCCGCAGCGGTGCGCCGGACTTCCCCGGCGGCGTCTTCTTCATCGACCTGCAAGCCGCAACCGGCCTGGCCGAGGTCTGCCGGCTGGTCGGCGCAACCCTGAAGCTGAGCGACGATGACGCGAACCTCGGCATGCGCATTGCCAACGCACTGCAAAGCCGCACCGGCACCGGCGGCCCGGTGCTGGTGATCCTGGACAACTGTGAGGGCAGCGGCAGCGCCGTTGCGCTGTGCATCAAGGAATGGCGCTCCCGCGTCCCGGAGTTGAAGGTGCTCTGCACGAGCCGTGTCGGTTTGGGCGCGCCGGGCGAGGTAACGCTCACGGTCAAGCCATTGGCTCTGCCGCGCCGGCACACCGGAGGCAAGGAGTCGCAGCTTCTGCCCGCGATCACCGAGGCGCCAGCTGTGGTGCTGTTCACGCGTCGCGCGCAGCAGAGTGACCCGGGCTTCAGTCTGACCGAAGCAAACGCGCTGGATGTTGCCGGCATATGCCGCAGGCTTGACGGCATCCCGATGGCAATCGAGCTTGCCGCCGCCCGCGTCGGTGTGTTGTCGCCAAAGCAGATACTGGAGAGGCTGGACAGCCGGTTTGAACTGCTGAAGGGCAGCGGCGCCGACGCGCGCAGCACCCTGGAAGGCACACTGGCCTGGAGCCTGGACCTGCTGGAGCCTGCGGCGCAGGAGGCGTTGCTGCGCCTGTCGGTGCTTCCTGACGGCTTTCAGCTTGATGTGGCGGAGGCGGCGCTGCAGACGCCGGACGGGCCAGCCGCTGCGGACCAGCTGCAAGTCCTGATCCGACACCATCTGCTGCTGTCGGAAGAGCTGCCCGAAATCAAGAACGAACGGCGCTTTCGTCTGTATGAATCCGTGCGCATGTTCGCGCTGCGGCGGCTGCAGGCTTCAAGCATTGAAGAAAACGCACGCAAACGCGCGGCACGGGCACTGGTTGACTATGCGGTGAAGTGGTGGCGACTGGACCTTGAGGGCGCAACGCCGCTGGCTTCGCGCCGTTGCAAGGCCGAGACACAGGCGCTGCTCGAAGTCGCGGAGCACGCCACCGAACCCGACCTAGGCGCATGGGCAACCGTCATCATTGCCCAACGCCTGCACCGCGGCGGAGAACAGCAACGGGCGGAGCACCTGCTGCGCCGCTACAAATCAGCCGTCAAGCCGGCAAGCGAGGTCTGGACCTGGCTGGTGTTGACCGAGGCGCAGGTAAAGGTGCAGGACCTTCCGTTGCAGGTAGACGAAGCGTTGGCACCGCTGCGGGTGGATGGTGCGGCGCTCTATACCTCGCTGATGACCCGGGCGATCGCGCTGTACACGCTGGGAGAACTGGAGCAGGCAGGCGACGCGCTGAAAAGGGCCATGGCGCTGCCGGGGCTTGGGCCGCTGCGGCAGGCTGCAGCGTTGGAAAGGCTTGGAATTCTGTACACGCAGGTCGGCCGTATGGCCGAGGCGCTGCCGTGCTTTGAGCGCGCGCTGAAGGCGGCCCGCGACCACGGCGACTACGTGCAGGAAGCGGTCACGTTGTACAACCTTGGGCGCCTGCATCAGCGACGCGGCGAACTTGACGAGGCGCAACGGGTACTGCGCGAGTCAGTACGCATTGCCCAGGCCGAAGCGGAGCGCGCCATCGAGGCCAACTGCCTAGGCGCGCTTGCGCTTGTCATGCACCAGAAGGGTGAGCGTCAGCAGGCCGAGGCCTGCATGCTGCGCTGCCTGCGCATCTGCCGCGAGATCGGTCGCCCGCACGCCGAAGTCGCGCACCTGAACACGCTGGCGCGCATCTATTTTGAGCAAGGCCGAAAGCGCGAAGCCCTCGAGCAGGCGCAACTCGCCCTGAAGATCAGCCGCGAGATCAAATCCGTTACCGGGGAAGCATTGGCCGAGGGCAACATCGCCGCGCTGCGCATGGACCTTGGCGACCTGGACCACGCGCTTGCAGCCTTTGAACGTGCACATGCAATCCTGATGGACCAGGGAGACGTGCGTAGCGCGCTGGTTCAACTTTCCAACATTGGCGAACTGTACTGCCGTATCTGGCGCGAGCAGAAGAAACCGGCGGCACTGCACAGCGCCGTCGACACGCTGCGCCAGGCAACCCAGGAGGTGCGGACGCTGGACCTGGTGCCCTTGCTGGGCGCTGAGCTGTCGCTGGCGCGGTGCCTTTCCGAAATCGGCGACCTCGCAGAGGCGCAAGAGGTGCTTGCCGCCATGCGCGAGGGCACCGTGGCACACCCCAGCGCGGCGACCCCCAAAATGCTCGCCGAAGCCGATACCCTCGCCAGGGAGTTGCAGGCCAGGACGACCACCCACTGTCCAAGCACCGGGCCCAGCCGCCCACGCATGCGCAAAGCGCTGAACACACCACCGCCGTTAAGCAACGCTCGCAAACGCCCGCGCGGTGCAATTCCAAGGCGCAGACCACGCCTGCCATGACTTCGCTGCTGACCTGCCAAAGCCAAACCCCCGGATTGCTCCGGGGGTTTGTGTTCCATCGTTGCCCGAGAACTAGGCCTTGGCTTTGCCCTTTTCGATGCCTTCGGCCTCGGACTTGTGCATGCGGCCAAGATAACCCGGCAACTCCACACCCGCCTGCTCGGCCAGTTCGTGAATCGGTGGCAGCGCGCCAATCAGGCTGCTGAGAAAGCCGGCGGTGCCGCCCTTTCCGTTGCCACTGCTGTTGCCGCCGTCCCACACGGTAACCTTGTCGATCTTGAGGTTCTGGACCGCCTTGACCTGCTGGGCGACCAGCTCGGGCATCTTTTCGATCAGCAGCAGCGTAGGCGCGATGTCCGGGCGCTCGGCGCAGGCCTTGACCAGCTCGTTGTAACCGGCGGCCTTGGCGACCAACACCTTGCGGATACCTTCGGCTTCGGCTTCGTACTTCATCAGGATGGCGTCGGCATCACCCTTGGCCTCGCGGCGGCGGCGTTCGGCGACGGCTTCGGCTTCAATCTCCACGCGGCGCTTGTCGATCTCTTCCTGAACGATGATCTCTTTCTCCAGGCGCGCGGTTTCAAGCTGGCGCTCTTTCTCGAACACCATGCGCTGGGCCTCGACGCGGGCGACTTCGCCGCGGCGGGTCGCTTCGGCCTGCGCCTCGGCAAGCGTTGCATTGCGCTCGGCGATTTCTGCCTTGGACGTGTTTTCGCCGTCGATGGCTTTGCTTTCGTACGTCGCCACTTGAACGCGACGTTGCATATCGGCCTCTTTGCGGCCGGTTTCGGTCTGTGCCGCTTCGCGCGCCACGGCGACTTCCTGCTGCCTTTGCGCCGCTGCTTCAGCCGCGCGACCTTCGGCCTCAAGCCTCGCCACCGCAATACGCTGGTCGCGCTCGGCCTTCTTCTTGCCTTCCGTGGCCTTGGCCTGTTCGTCGGACACCGAGATCACGCGTTCACGGTTCTGCACCGCTTCGCCGGTCGCGCCCAACTTTTCCTGCTCGGCCACTTCGACGCGCGCTTGGTTGATGGCTTCGCTGGCGGCGCGCTTACCAATCGCTTCGATGTATCCCGATTCGTCGGTGATGTCGCGGATGTTCACGTTGATCACTTCCAAGCCGATCTTGTTCAGCTCAGAGGCGACGTTTTCGTTGATCAGCTTCAGGAAGGTTTCGCGGTCCTGGTTGATTTCTTCGATGCCCAGGGTCGCGATCACCAGGCGCAACTGGCCGATGATGATGTCTGCGGCCTGGTTGTGCACCTGGCGGTCGTCAAGGCCCAGCAGACGCTCGGCTGCGTTCTGCATCATCTGGGGCCGGGTGCCGATGCCGATGGTGAAGCTGCTGGGAACGTTCACGCGAATGTTCTTCTTGCTCAGTGCGCCGCGCAGGTCGATTTCGACGGTGATCGGCTCAAGTGACAGGTAGGCATAGTCCTGGATCAACGGCCACACCAGCGCCGCGCCACCATGGATCGTCTTGGCAGCCCCGCCGCCGACGCCCTTACCGAACACCACCAGTACTTTGTTACTGGGGCAACGCCGGTAGTACTTGACGACCATGACGATGGGCAGGATGATCGCAGCCGCCAGCGCCATCACGAAGATGACAATCAGTAGTCCCGTGTCCAGTCCAAGAAACATAGCCCGCTCCTTTGTTTGCTGCTGTATGTGCGTTCAGCCGCTATGGCGGCAATCAAGCCTTCTCAATCACCCTGTCAATTTTGTAGCTCAGTATCTCCAGACCCACTTTGCCTACTTCTGGTGCCGCGTCTTCTGTCGCTTGGGCGCTTAGCTTTTCGCTGTCGCCCTTCACTTCTGCCAGTTCCCGCATGGCCACTGTTCTGCGCAGGTTGCCGACCAGGATGTCGCGCACCATTGTTTCAATCGCGCGCTCGTCCAGTCCGATCAGCCTTTCCGCGGCGTTGGCGGACATTCTCTCGCCCTGACCAATCGCAACGGTAACTACTGCGTTCACTTCGACTGCGTCGTTGCCATGGGTAAAGATGCGCTCCACCACAATCGGCACTCTGATCGGTTCCAGCGAAAGCTCCGCACAGTCCTGGATGATCGGCCAGACCAGCACCCCTCCGCCACGTATGCATTTGCTTCCGTTCGGTATGCCTTGCCCGTACACGACCAGCATCCGGTTCGGCGGGCAGCGGCGGTAGCTCTTTGCCAGCAGCACCACCGGCAATACCAAAGCCAGCAACAGCATCACCACGACTACAACTGCAAGTTCCGCCTCAGTCAGCAACAGCATCAGCACGCCTTCGCCGATCAGTTCGTCGGGCACACCCGCAGCGTTCTCTCGTCTACCTTCGACATCACCACGATCGGTTTGAAGCTCTCAATTTCGGGCCCGTCACTCACCGCATCGTACGTGCGCAGCCGGCCCTGCACCGTGACCTGCACCTGGCCCTTGCCCTTGCCCGCTTCCGGGATCTTCAGGTACACGGTGCCCTTGAGGCCCTCGGCGTGGAAGTCTTTGATCGTGCCATCCGCTTCAAGCTTCTTCATGGAGAAAATCGCGTAGCCCACAGCCATGGCCGCGGCAAAGCCGGCGAGGTATCCGCCGCCCAGGGAAATCCAGGGGGCCAGGTCCATGCTCAGCAACAACAGCGAGCCCCATGAACCGACCATCAAGGTCACGATCAGCGTCATCATCGTGAAAATCTTGAAGTCGGCTGCGGCCGTGGCGTCGTTCAAGTCGCCGGCAAGCCCGCCCGCATCGGCACCGTCTGTGCCTTCGATGCCCACAAACAGCAGGATCAGGCGCAGCACGAAGAAGGCCGTTGAGACCCCCGCCAAGACGTAAAGAACGGTTTCCATGGTTCTGCTTCCCTTCTCGTCCCTATATGGGGACGGTGGAAAAGTAACACGCACCCGTGGGCCCGCCGACTCCAATCCCGGTATGCCTTTGTAACCGCCAAGTCTCGTCCCACAAGCGGTTTCGGGTGAATTTGACGTGTGGCACGTGAAACAGAACCAGACAGGGTCAGACGATGTTCGAAGCAGAAGCCATATCGGGCCTTCTGCCACAGCTCGAATTCCATCCCCTTCCAGCTTCCCCCGTTCCAGCGTCCGTTGAAGAGCGGCCGAGACTGCCGCCATACTCAACAGGCCTGCCGGTGATGACTGCGGGCGCAGGTTGCCCCACATATGGCGGTTCCTCGCTGTTTGATGTGAAGATACGGGCTACTGCAAGCAGTCCTGAAGGCGCGACCACCCAGTGCTGTGCAATCAGGAGCCACATGCGGAGAACTCTTCCTGGGCCAGCTGCCGGACGTCGGCCATAGATTGCCCGTCCTAGTTTCCCCCTCGAGGGGCAGAGACCGGGCTCTGGGCACTGGCGGCAGGTGATCTGTGCAGTGTGCTGTGAACTCTATTTGCGCGTATCAGACCTGCAGCGAGTACGCCGCGATGCCGCCTTCGCGTCCACACGTGACCATGCTGCGGGTGTCGGGGCCGAAAGCAACGCCGGAAACGCCCTTGGGATGGTCCGCGAACGTCGCGATCTCCTGCCAGTCCTGCACGCTGCGCAGCACCAGGATGCGGTCTTCGCCGGCGCTGGCCATGATGCGCGAGTCCGCTGAAAAGGCGATGCTCCAGACCAGGCTGGAATGGTCGCGGATCTTCAGCGTGCGCTCAAACCCCGGTATCTCGTACACCCGGATCGTGCTGTCGTCGCTGCCGGAAAGCAGGTAACGGCCGTCCGGGCTGAAACTCAGGCTGGTGATCGTGCCGCGGTGGCCCTTGAGTTCCACAAGCATGTCGCCCGACATCATGTCCCAGACCACGACACTCTGGTTCAGTGTTCCGCTGGCAAGCAGCAGCCCGTCCGGGCTGAAACTCAGCGCCGCGATGCCGCCACCGTGGACTTCACTGACCGGTTCGAAGTTCGTGGTATCCCACATCACCGCCGTCTGGTCGGCGCCGCTGCTGGCCAGGAAGTGCCCATCGGGGCTGAAGCGTACGGCAATCACCGGCGTCTCGTGCCCGGCAATCACTGCCGCTTCGCGCCAGGTGCGCGTATCCCAGATACGTACGCTGTTGTCGCCGCTGCCGGACGCAAGCACTTTGCCGCTTGGGCTGAAGTGCAGCGACTTGACCCATGCGCTGTGGCCCTTGAGCTCGGCCATCATTTTCAGGCGTTTGCTGTCCCACACCTTCACGGTGCCGTCTTCGCCTGCTGTCGCAAAGACGCCGCCGTCGGGGCTGTATGCCACTGCATGCACTAGGCCCTGCCGCGAATCCATCAGTTTGACGCGCAGCCAGCGACCGGCCTTGAGCGGGTCTTTCTCGCGGTCCTGATCAACGAGCGGGCTGGTGTGGATCTTGGTGGTATGGCTCGGCGGCTGGTCGGTAGTGCCGCCGCCGGAAAGCATGACCTTGCGCATTTCGACGCCGGAGGGGTAGCGCGCGTCCGGCCGGCTCTTGAGGCCCTTGTCAACGAACGTGTCAATCCATGGCGGCAGGTCGGGCCGCAGCGCCGTCACAGGCTCATAGTTGCCGACGGGCAGCAGGCCGGTCAGCAGCTCATAGAACATCACGGTACAGGCGTACAGGTCAGCACGGGCGTCGACGTTTGCAGCGTCGCGGGCCTGTTCGGGGGCCATATAGCCGGTGGTGCCCATGGCAACCTCGGCCATGGTGGCGTTGCTGACTTCAAAATTCTTGGCGATGCCGAAATCCAGAATCTTGAGCTGAAACTCTGCAGTGCCGGGCTTGCCGCGCACCATGATGTTTTCGGGTTTGAGGTCGCGGTGAACCGTAACCTGGTGGGCAGCCGTCAGGCCCTCCAGCATGGCTTCCAGTATGGCAACCGCTTCGTTCAGGGGCACAGCCTGCCCGCTGGAATCGGCCTCGTTGATTACCTTGCGCAGCACGATGCCGGGAAAGAATTCCATGCTGATGTGCCAGCGGCCTTTCCACTCAAAGATGTCGTGAGTGGCAATGATCGCTGCGTGCCGGATCTTGCGGGCAATGCGGCCTTCGCTCTTGAAGCGCTCAACCAGGTCCTCGTTGTCGATCAGCTGCGGGTTGATCACCTTCAGGCAGCAAAGCTCATTCTCCTGGTACTTGTCGCGGCACAGCAGCACGGTGCCCATGCCGCCGCGGCCAAGCTCGCGCTCTACGGTGTAGCGGTCGGCGACGACCACGCCGGGGTCATAGCTGACGGCCTCGACCTCAAAGACCAGGTCGTCACCGGGGATCACGCGGCCAATCTCGTCGGGTACAGCTTTGCCGTCGGGCTTTGAATCACGCAGGCCCGCACCGCAATTAATGCAGAACTTTGCGGGCTCGGGGTTGTCCGCGCCGCAAGCGGGGCACTTCTGCAACGTGCCTGAGTCTGGTTCGGTGACAGGGTCAGCCATGGGCCGGGGAAGTATATCGTTGCGCCCGCGAAGCGTCACCCCTGACCGGTGCTTGCCACAATTGCATAACTAGCGTAGGTTTCTCGATTTGGCAGCTGATGGCGGTGTTCATGCTGGTTCTGGCCAGATATTCGACCCTGCGCACGATGGAGTACTTCCGGGTCCCCCGTGACCTGGCGCTGCGTGCCAATGATGTCGTGGTGCTTAAGACGCGTCGCGGCGTTGAGCTGGGGCAGGTCAAGACCGCGCCCGGCGACCCGCAGCTTGGGCCGCGCGACCAGATCGGCGGCGAGGTGCTGCGCAAACCAACGATCGACGACTCCAACCAGTTTCGCGACCACCGCTCCATGGACATCAAGCCCTACCGCCGCGCGTTCAAAGAGCTGGCGCTGAAGCACAAGCTGGCGATGCGCTTCGAGAATGCCGAGCGGCTTCTGTCTGCCGACAAGGTTGTGGTCTACTTTTCTAGCGAAGACCGCGTGGACTTCCGCGACTTCGTGCGCGAATACAACGAGGCCCTGAACGCGCGCGTCGAATTGCGCCAGGTGGGCGCCCGTGACGCTGCGCGCCTGACCGGCGACGTCGGGGTGTGCGGCCAGGAACTGTGCTGCATAAGCTACATCATCGACTTTGTGCCGGTCGGCATGAAGATGGCCAAGACTCAGCGTATCAGCCTTGACCCGGGCAAGATCAGCGGCCAATGCGGGCGCCTGAAATGCTGCCTCAAGTACGAAGACGACCTCTACAACGAACTGCGCAAGAACGTCCCGCAGGAAGGCCAGCCCGTCACCTGCGACGGCAAGGAGTGCCACGCCTGCAACGTGGACATCCTGGGCCAGAAGGTCACGGTGGACTTCGGCGACGGAACCCGCGAACAGCGCGAACTCAGCGAAATCCAGTTTGAACCCGGATGGAACGAGAAGGACATCCGACGCTACCGCAAAGAGCGCCGCGCCAAAATCATGGCCGAGCGTGAAGCCCGCGACGCCGCCAAGGCCGCACGCTCTACCCGCACCAACGCCGTGGACCGGCGCCAGGCCCAGCAGTCGGCGCACCCCGCGCGCACAGAGCCGGAGCCACCCAAGTCAACGGAGCCCGACAACGAACCATCACCAGAGCAGGTAGCGGAACCAGATCGACCGATCCCGCCGGAACCGGCCCAACCCGCCGAAGACCAGTGATCCGGCGGCACGCCCGCTGCCTGCAACGGCAACCGCAGATTGAATCCGCGGCCCGTTTAATTCCTTGCGTCGCGGGCGTAAACGCGAAATAAGGGCCGCCATGACCGACCTGTCACGACCCATCTACATCACCACGCCGCTGTACTACGTGAACGATGAGCTTCACATAGGACACGCGACGACCACCCTGTATGCCGACACACTGGCACGTTTCTGGCGCGCCTGCGGACGACCCACCCTGTTCCTGACCGGCAGCGACGAGCACGGACAGAAAATCCACAAAGCCGCGACCGCCGCGGGCACTACCCCGCGCGGCTTTGCCGACAAAATCGTCAGCAAGTTCTTTGAACTGTGGGAGGCGCTGGACGTCCAGTTTGACATCTTCATTCGTACCACCGACCCGTTTCATGAAGCCGCGGTGCAGAAGGTGTTTGAGCGGTTGCGTGACAACGGATTGCTGTACAAGTCCAGCTACCGCGCCCTGTACTGCGTGGACTGTGAAACCAACTACACAGAAAAGGACCTGGTCGATGAAAAATGCCCCGTGCACAAGACCACACCGACAGTCATTGAAGAAGAGAACTACTTCCTGAAGCTCAGTTCATTCACGGAAAAGCTCAGGCAGCGCATCGCCGACCACCCGGACTGCATTCTGCCGGAAGCTCGCCGCAACGAGATCCTGGGCAAGTTGAACGAGGGCCTGAACGACACCAGCGTCACGCGCGTTCAGTTTGACTGGGGCGTTCCGTTGCCCTGGGAAAAGCAGCACGTGATCTGGGTGTGGACCGACGCGCTGGTCAACTACATCAGCGCGCTGGGATGGCCCGATGGCAGGTCGCTGCCCACAGACGCCTATGGCGACCGCTCGCGCGGGCAGCACGGCACGCCCGACGGCGTCACGCCCTTCGAATACTGGTGGCCTGAGTCCGTGCACCTGGTCGGCAAGGACATCCTTTGGCACCACAGCGTAATCTGGTGGAGCGAGCTGATAGGCGCCAACGTCGCGCCGCCGAAGCAGGTGTTTGCCCACGGCTGGTGGACCATCGAGGGAGAAAAGATGTCCAAGACGCTCGGCAACGTGATACGCCCCGGCGACGTTGCCGCGCAATATTCGCGAGATGCCCTGCGCTACCATGTGCTGCGCGAAGGCCCCCAGCGCGGCGATTCCGACTGGCGCGGCGCGGCCTTCGTGACCCGCTACAACGCCGACCTGGCCAACGGTCTGGGCAACCTGGTCAACCGCTCGCTGAGCATGCTGGCGAAGTACCGCAACGGTGCCGTGCCGGCCGAAACACCCTTTGCCGAGCCGCGCTTCGAGACCCTGCGCCAGGGTTTGATCTCGCGGGTGAACGCGCTGTGCGAGCGCCTGATCGCCCGCGTTTCTGCCTTTGACCTGGATGGCGCCCTTGAGGCTGTGTTTGAACTGGTGCGCGAAGCCAACCAGTTCGTCAACGAGACCGCGCCATTCAAACTGGCGAAAGACCCGGCCCGTGGACAAGATTTGGATTCTTCGCTGCACGCGCTGCTTGAAGTGGTGCACGCACTGACGTATGCAGTGAAGGCGTTTCTGCCCGACGCTGCGGGCAAAATCGCCCTGCAACTTGGGATTGACACATCGATCCCATTGCCGGAAGCTTTGAAATGGGGGCAGCTGAAAGCGGGCCACAGGATCGGCACACCTGCGCCGCTGTTCGTTCGCCTGGAGACCGCGTAGCGACCTTGCAGCAACAGAAGGCGCAAGAACAAGTCATGGAAGACCAAGCCGCGAGAGAAGAGTTGCTGCAAGATGCCGTCGCCGCAGTGGATGTCGCCGCCACGATTCTGCAGATCTGCCGCCGCGACACGCGCTTTCGCTTCGGTGCCTACCAGTGGCTTCTTGGTGAGGGTCTGGCGTACATCATGCAGGTACACCTGCGCCTGACCGAGCAGACACGGCGCCACATGAGCGGCCGCGAAATTGTAGAAGGCCTGCGCGCGCTGGCGCGTGAGCAGTTCGGCACCCTGGCGCGCGATGTGTGGCAGTATTGGGGAATCCGCAGCACACGTCACTGGGGCGAAGTGGTGTACAACCTGATCGACGCCGGGCTGCTTCAGAAGAATGACGATGACAGCATCGACGACTTCAACAACATCTACGATGTGAGCGCGATCTAGAGCCGGTCGCGGATTCAGGGCGTGAACGCTTCGCCCAGCAGCGTTTTCCGGACTGCCGGGATGATCGCCGCCGGATCCTGCCTGGTGTCAAACGTGATGACCTTCAGGCCCTCATCGCTTGCCACTCTTTGAAACCGCGCTCGGGCGTGCCCCAGCATCTCGGCAGTTGCATCGCTGACTCTTGACGGGTCAAGAACTCGACTGCACATGCGTTCGCGCACCACTTCGTCCGGCGCATCGCACTGGATAAGGGTCACGCGGCCACCGCGTGCCTCGGCGGCCTGCGCGGCCCGGGCCCTGAATTCGCGGGCGGGGAACTGCCCGTCCAGGATCACCCCCGGGCCCGCGCTTTGGACCGCGTCGAACAACGCTTCGTATACGCGACGGCTGACTTCGTCCGTGTAGGCGCTCTCCGGCAGTCTCTCTTCAGGTCTGACTCCCATCAGGCGTTTTCGCTCGACGTCGCTGCTTACGACAGGCCAGCCGAAGTGCCGCGCCAGAACGCCCGCGACCGTACTTTTGCCGCAGCCCATGATGCCCGCCACGATCAGCACGTGGGGCTCGCGCGCGTGAAAGTCTGCCAGCGCGAAATTGTGCGCCGCCCGCGCAATCGCGTGGGTTCGTTGCTGCTCGCTGATCTGGGGGTCTTCAAGCTGCAGGGCTGTCACCTTGCCCATCACGCACGCCAGGTGCGCCTGGTAGTAGCGCCTCAGCATCTCCGGGTGTGCGTCGCCGGTCACGTCGGCGTAGGCGGCAAACACGCCGGCACCCAGATCAAATCGGCCCAGTTGCTCCATGCCGGTTGCCAGAAAGCCCGCTTCTGCCAGCGTGTCGAGGCGCCGGAATTGCGGGTTAAACTCGATGCAGTCGGTCACGACCGGCCTGCCGTCGATGAACGCGATGTTGCCGGGCTTAAGATCGCCGTGGCCGTCGCGGATGTGGTCCAGCGCGACACGCGCATCAAACACGTCGGCATGCTGTTCAAACCACACGCGCAGCAGCGCATCCAGCCGCATCCACATTTCGCGGGACAGACAGTTGGGCACGAAGCGCTCGCATTCAGCGATGTTGGCGACCGTATTGAGACGCAGGTTTGCCGGCCGGCCGGCTGCTCGTGTTGCGTCGTCGGCGGGATGAGAAGCCCAGGTGTTGGCGAGCAGACGCATCAGGTTCTGCAGGTCGTGATCCGACAAGCCGCGCTTCATGTACTCGGGAAGCCACGCATCATCAGGGATTCGCGTCATTACCACGGCGTAATCAATCGCATTGCCGAGTTGTGGCAGTGCCGTAACAACATCGCCGAACACCAGCTCGTTGTCTTGTCGGCTCACGGCGCAGACACCCAGGTAGATTTCAGGCGAGAAACGGTGATTGAGCGTGTACTCGGCCTGGATGAACCTGCGCCGCAGCTCCAGCGTTGAGTAATCCAGAAACGGGTACTTAACGGGCTTCTTGAGCTTGTATGCGCGATCGCCCGCGAGAAGCACGATACTGGCGTGGGTACGAATCACCCGGTCGGGCGCAATGGCAAACTCAATGCCGGAGTGGTGCACGGACATGTCAACAATCGTCGAACGCGGAGGAGCCCGGGTCAATGGCGGTCTTTGGTTCGGAGCCCGGAAGAATGCGCCGCCCAGCTTTGCCATCGAAAATGAAAACCCCCGGCACTTGCCGGGGGTCTTGGTGTCTTGCGTTGCCCTGACTTAGTTCCAGCCGGGACGGCGCAGCTCTTCATCGTTCAGGTCGATTACCTTGGCGTACACGACGATCACGAGGTTGAACTGCTCTTTGCTGCGGCCCTGACGCTTGAAAAGCACACCCAGCAGCGGGATGTCGCTGAGGATGGGCACGCCACTCTCAATCCACTTGTCGCGGACAGTCTTGAGTCCGGCGATCACAACCGCACCGCCATCCGGTACGCGAACAGTGGTCTGGGCCGTCTGCAATTTGATCTCAGGAATCTGGATCGTGACCGTGCTGGTCGGGCCGAGCGTCGTGGTGAACGTCGGGATCGGCAGCAGCAGTTCGGCCACCGTGGGCTGTACTTCCACGGTGATGAAACGACGGTCGTTGCTTATGGTGGGCTTCACGTCCAGTACCATGCCGTCGAGGATGGTGTCGACCACCGGGTTGGCGATGGCAGCGCTGGTGGCGGCATTGAGCTCGAAGTCCTGGATGTAAGGAATCTGGTTGACGATGGTGATGTTGGCGCGCTGGGTGTTGAAGGCAGTCAGGCGCGGCGCGGTAAGAATGCGGGCCTTCTTGCGCTTCTGTACGGCGTTGATGACGGCGTTGATCTGCGTCAGGTCAACGAAGTAAGCGAACTGCATGGCAAAGCCGCCGTTGCCGGTCAGGATGTTGCCGAGCGCGTTGTCATAGATGTGCTCGAAACGGCCGCGAATGTCCTGGTTGAAGTTGACGGGCGGGTTGTTGGGGTCCTGGTTGTTGAAGAAGATACCGCCCGACGGGTTGGCCGACGCAATTCCGCCGGCGCCGTTGTCGAACTGGCCGCCGGCCAGGTCCTCTGCGCCGGTGGTCACGTCTTCAAGGGTGATGTTGGCCTGGTTGGGCACGTTGGCCGGGCCGCCAAGACCGCGGAAGTCGATGCCGAAGTCCTGCAGGAAATCGTCTTCGACACTGATGAAGCGAACCTCGATGCTGACCATCAAGCCGGCGATCTTGCGCAACTCATCAAGGAAGTCGCGCAATTCGGCCTGTACCTGCGGGGTGTGCGTCGCGACAAGCTGGCCGCCGAAGAACTTCAAGGCATTCGGCTCAGACCATGAGTCGGGCGCAACTGACTCGGTGACCAATTCTTCGATGCGGTCAATGTCGAGGGTACGCTCAGACTCGTCGGGGTACACGATCACCGGGCCGCCTCCGCTGTCTTCGGCAGGCACCAGGCGCAGGCGCGGGCCTGCAAACTCCTGAATGTTGAACGTCAGGTCGCGCACGTCGTGCACGCGGGTCACAACGCCGCTGACGTCAACTTCAGCGCCCTGCTCTACAACAAACAGCACGCCGAACTTGTACTGCGTCGTAAGGCCAAGGTCGTTCAGGATGATCTTCAGCGCAGACCCGATCGGAATGTCTTCCAGATTGATCGTCACTTCTTCGCTGCCGCTGGCTGCTTCAACTTCTTTGCTGAGACGCAGCGGGATGTTCGCCTTGCGGCGAATGTCCGAGATCACGTCCGTCAGAGGCACACCCTCATGGATCACGGGCAGCACCTTAGTGCTGAGGATGTTCTCTGTCTTCTGGATTTCCGGGTCGAGCTGGATCGCGTCTGCGGTCGTGGCGCGACGGGCCTTGATGCGTTCCGCCAGCAGGCCGGTTGGATAGATGAGGGTTTCAACTGCGGGCACCATTGCCTCGCGCAGCACACGCAGCGAGTGCTGGTAGCTGGCGATGCGGGCCTCAAACGTATCGCGGTTCATCTGGATCAGGCGTCGGTCGCCGATTTCACGCTTCAGTTCTTCAGCCTTCCGGAACTGCGGGTCCAGAAACAGGATGCGGTCAACGATCTCAGTTGCTGTCTTGAAGCGGCGCAACTCAACGTTGTAAACCGCCTGGCGCCACAATTCGACAATCTCTTCCTTGCGGCGTTCTTCTTCGGCCTGCGCGCGCAGGTCGTTCATGCGCAGTTCGCGCTTCAGCGCCTCTTCTTCAAGGTGTTTGCGCTGGCGGGCAATCTCGGTGCGCGAGTTGTTCAAGCCAGTTTCAGCCAGCGCCTGGTAGTCGCGGCTGAGCTCGGCGCCGTAGGGCGCGTACTTGATGATGCGCAGCAGACGCTCCCACGCTTCAATCGCCTCTGACCACCGGCCAGCCGATTCAAGGCCCTTGGCTTCGCGATAGGTGCGGTCGGCTTCAATCTCATACTCCTGCTGTGCGGCTGCGGGCAGGTTTGCCGAGCGCGGGACAATCTCTTCGCCCTTGCTCAGCAGACTGCGCACTTCGTCCAGCAGCGCCTTGACGTCACCTGTGCCGCCGTCGGGCTTAAGATCAATCGCGCGCAGCAGGTAGGTTTCGGCCTGCTCAAGGTCGCCGGCCTGCTTGGCAACCAACGCACGCTCGCGCAACCACCGGAACTCGACGTCGCGACGACGATCATTGTCGAAAGCCTGGCGGCCCTCTTTGTCGTCCTTGCCAACGTCGGCACCTTTGGCCGCCGGTTCCGCTTTTCGCCCGCTGTCGGCGACGCCGGCTGTGCCGGTACGTTCGCCGCCCGGGTTATCGCGGGCATTGCCCGGCGCGCCGGGGCCTTCGCCGCCGTACGGGTCAGGAGCAGCATCCTTCTTGTCGTCGGCTGTATCTTCCGCGACGTAGCTGGACTTGCCGCTGTTATTGTTGTTGCCCTGGAAGGGCATCACGCTGCACGCTGTGCCAAGGAAGGCAATCAGCATCAGCACCGGCATTATTTGCAGGTTACGCACTGTAGCTCTCATGTAGCGCAGTCCTCACCTAGGTGACGCACTCGCCAAGGGTTGGCGAGACGTTGCACCAGGGGAACCAGGGGTCCGCAAATCGGGGGGTAACAGAAGGGTAGCGTGAACGGGGGTAACGTCAAGTCGGAAAAGGGGATGGCAACGCCATCCCCTGCTGCGTTACTGACAACTGAGCTGCCTCTACTCGTCGACCTTGACTACGATTTTTCCGTCCTTCACTTCCCACACCAAGCTACAAGAGTCACACACGATCGTAAGCATTGCGGATGCCTTGACTTCCTTCAACTCCAGCGACACATCGTCATCTGCCTTTACGCCGTCAGCGAGCACAAGTTCGACACCGGCCGCCTTTGCAATCGAATGCAATATCGCGGCGGCGGTCTCGTCCTCAAAATTCGCATCGAGCTTCTTCTCGAGCTTCTTCTTGACCTCGGCATCGGTTAGCTGCTTGGGTTTCTTTTCGGGCTCGGCTTCCTTGCCTGTGTCTTTCTTGGCGATCTCGGCTGCCTTTTCGGGCTCTTTCTTGCCGTCCTGCGCCAGCACTCCTGTGCTCAGCAACACTGCCAGTGCCGCGCAAATCACGTACCTCATGGCCGTCTCCTTTCACTGGGTCCGATGCATGAGTCCGACACCAAGTATGCGCGACGCAGCAGCCCAGGTCTTTGATAATTGGCCGTCAGCATTGGAGCAACGCAAACGGGACGGCGCAGCACGCCGTCCCGTTGCCCATGTTGCGCTTTACCGGTGGTGGTCCTGGCCCGCGATGCCCATCTTGCCGCCCTTGAGCCCGAACGACAGCGTCGAGCCGTTTCGCACCACGATCACCGTCACGGTGTCTCCCTCGGTCGTGGCCTGCACTGCCGCCCCGAGTTCCTGGTAGCTGTTGATCGCGCGGCCGTTGTACTCAATCAGGATGTCCCCGACCTGTATGCCCGCTTTTGCGGCCTGTGTGCCTTCGCCCACCCATGTCAGCTTGACACAGTTGCCTGCGCCGATGACAAAGTCAGCCGAGTTGTTGCCGCGGCGAACCGTGACCTCGACGTACATCTGGGCAGCGCCTTCGATGTAAGAGCTGATGTAGTAATCGCCTTCCGGCAGGAAGGTGAACTCCGCCTGCGTCCTTTCGCCCAGCATGTCATAGCGCGAGATCGTGCCATCCTTGCTGCTGACTGCGACATAGAGCTGCGAGCGGTCTTTCACTTCCATGTCGATCCGCACGTTCACCGTCAGGTTGCAACGGTCGGCGATGCTGATGTCGAGCGTGTTCTCGCCGGCAACGATCCAGATGTCCTGGGAATGCAGGCTGTCCTGCTGGTTGAACTGGACTTCCAGGGCGTACTGGCCGGGTTTGAGCGCCTGGGTCTGGTACGCGCCATCCGCTGCAAGCATAGCGTATACCATGCCGTTGGCGTCACCGTTGGCCATGGGGCTGCTTTTCTTGTCCGCCTTCGGGATCAGGCTCACGTACGCGTTCGTGGGGACTTTGCCACCGCCTGAACTCACCTTGCCTTTGAGAATGCCCGGCGCCTCAAGCAGAAACTCGACCTTGTTGGTGCCCCGCCCGACGATGACCTCCTGGCTGACCTGCGCGTATCCTTCGGCCTGCGTATAGCAGGTCCATGTGCCTTCTGATATTCCAGCATACTCGAGCACGCCGGTTGCGCCGGCTAGCTGCTGTGGCGAGGCATACTCGCCGCCCGAGTTCGTAAACCATGCATAATTGAGCGCGACGGGGTTGCCGCTCTGGTCTTTGGCGCTGACGCTGACGCGGCATCCGGCGTCTATGCTGAAGTCCTGCTGATTGCCGCCGGAAACCAGGTTCACTTCGCGTGTGACATTCTTGCCTGCGTACCACACGTTCAGGACGTTCTTGCCCGGCCGCTGGCTCTCAAGCCGGTACTTGCCCTCTGCGTCGGTAACCGTGCTGGCACCGCCGGAACCCATGCCGGGGTCAATCCGTTTGCGACTGAACTTCGCTTCGCTGCTGGCTTCTTCAAGATAAACAAGCCGCTCTGCTTTGTCCGCTTCACGACTGTCGCCCCATGACTTGCTTCCGTCCCACTCTTCCTGGTCGCCATTGCCCAGCATGACCGTGGCGCCGGGCAGCGCCACGCCGGCGGTATCAGTTACGGTCCCGAATACGGTGGCTGCGCGTGTCAGCTTCAGGTTCAGTTCGCCGCCTTTGCTGCTGAGGGTCACCAGCTCTTCCTCTTCCAGGACCCAGCCCGGGGCAGAGGCCGTGACACGCAGCTTTCCTTCCCGCGCGCGAAGCCGATAGCTGCCATCCTTGTTACGGAAGCTCTGGCTGGCGATGGCATCCCACCACCCGCCGCCATCGACGGCCACAGTCACGGTGTATTCGGCTGGAAAGCCGTCATCGCAGCTGACGATGCCGGCCAGCATCACCGGCACTTCAAACGTGAACTTGAGTTGGGTGCCGGGCTTGGCGGCCTGCTGGCTGCTGCCCAAATCGGCGTTGCCGGCGGTAACATTGTAGGTGTGTGCTTCATCGAGCTGGTCAAACCTGAAGCGGCCGGAGTCATCGGTTTCGGTTTCGCGGGTGTTGCGTTGCACGCTGCGGAAGTATTCGTCGTATGCGGCGTGGGTGCGCGGCAGGTCACCGTAGTCCCAGGCGGGTGGGTTGATCGGCACGCCGGAGCTGATGGCCGTCACGCGCATGCCTGCAACGACCCGACCGTCAGTGAAAACAACGCTGCCCAGTATCGTGCCGTTGCCACGGTCGTCCGGGTTTGACGGCACTTTCGTAACCGGGGCGACCGGCGTGCGGGGCGTGGGCTCTGGCTGCGTGGCGGGAAGACGCACGGGCTGGCGTTCAGGTTGCGTTATCTTGGCAATCTCAGGCGGTGCATCGATGAAGACGTTTGCAGGCGGTGGCGCGGATTCAGTCTGCATCAATCCGTAGATGCCGAACAGGATTGCGCAGACCGTGACTACGGACTGCACCACATTGAAAATCGAAAGTTTCGGCGCGCGCATGTGAACCCCCGCAAACACTACTGCCCACGAACCAAGTCGTTACGCACGACTAGGACGTAAAACTACAGCAGTAGTTCCGGGAAAGGCGCCGACCACGGTAACGAGCCTGTAAATCGCGGGTAACTGTGCGCTACTACTTGCGGCCGAGGACTTTGCGGATGAACCAGGCGACCGGGTCGTAGTAGCGGTCTACCACGCGCTCTTTCAGCGGGATGATCGCGTTGTCGGTAATTCCGATGTGCTCGGGGCATACCTCGGTGCAGCAGCGCGTGATGTTGCACCAGCCGCTGCCGAACTCTTTGCGGATCTTCTCGATCCGGTCGTCAGTATCCAGCGGGTGCATCTCAAGTTGTGCCAGCCTGACCATGAAGCGCGGGCCGACGAACTTCTCATGCTTCTTGTGGTCGCGCAGCACGTGGCACACGTCCTGGCACAGAAAGCACTCGATGCACTTGCGGAACTCCTGCACGCGGTCGACGTCTTCCTGCATCATGCGGTGGTTGCCATCCGCATCTCGTGCCTTGGGCTTGAGTGGTGCGATGCGCTTGTTTTGCTCAAAGTTCCAGCTCACGTCCGTGACAAGGTCTTTCACGAGCGGGAAAGCTTTCAGCGGCTGAATGGTGACGGTGCCCTCGGGCAAGCTGTTCAGGCGGGTCATGCACGACAGCCGCGGCTTGCCGTTGATTTCCATGGAGCAACTGCCGCACTTGCCGGCTTTGCAGTTCCAGCGACAGGCGAGCTCGCTGGAGTGCTCAGCCTGGATGCGGTGAATGGCATCAAGCACGACCATGCCGGGGCCGACCTCGACGGTGTAGTCGACGAATTCGCCGCCTTCGCTGTCGCCACGCCAGATTTTGAAAGTTCGCTGTGCCATGGATGGTTGTCAGTCGTCATTTGTCGGTTGTCAGAAGCTGCATACGTCGTCGGCTGCTGACAACTGACAACCGACAACCGGCTACTACTTGTAATCTGCTGCCACTTTGCCGCTTTCCAGGTCTTCGATCTTGCTGTTCGCGATTTCCACCAGCGGTGTCGGACCTGCCGGCCGTTGCCGCTTCTCGACAACCATCTCGCCGCCTGCACCGCGCTTGATGATGATGTTGTACTTCACCCATTCGTCGCGCTCGCCCGGAAAGTCGTCGCGGGTGTGCGCGCCGCGACTTTCCTCGCGCGTCAGCGCCGCCCGCGTTACCGCTTCACTGCTCAGCAGCAGGTTGCGTAAATCCAGCGCCGTATGCCAGCCGGCGTTGTACTGGCTGGTGGCATGGGCTTTTGCCGTGGCGGCCTCGGCCTCAAGCTCTTTGAGTTTCTCAATGGCAGTTTCGAGCTCGGCCTTGGTGCGGATGATGCCGACGTTGTGGCTCATCATCCCTTGCAGTTTTTCCTGCACGACAAACGGGTTGATACCGCTTTCGCGGTTCAGGAAATCCGTGGCCCTGCGCATGCTCGCGTGTACCTGCGCCTCATCGATTACGCCCTGCCCAGCCTTGGCTGCGTACTCGCAGGCGCCGGCACCGGCGCGCTTGCCGAAGACAATCAGGTCGCTCAGCGAATTTCCGCCAAGTCGGTTCGCGCCGTGCAGACCAGCCGCGCATTCGCCTGCGGCGAACAAGCCGGGCACGGTGGTCATCTGGCTGTCTGCGTCAACACGAATGCCGCCCATGAAATAATGCAACGTCGGGCCGACTTCCATCGGTTGCGCGGTGATATCGACTTCGGCCAGTTCTTTGAACTGGTGGTACATGCTTGGCAGCTTCTTGCGAATGATCTCGGCAGGGACACGACTTGCAATGTCCAGATACACGCCGCCATGTTCACTGCCGCGGCCGGCCTTCACTTCGGAGTTAATCGCACGCGCGACGACGTCGCGTGTCAGCAGCTCGGGCGGGCGCCGCGCCGCCTTGTCGCCTTTGAGCCAGCGGTTGGCTTCTTCTTCGGTGTCGGCGGTCTCTGCGGCGAAGCGCTCGGGGATGTAATCGAACATGAAGCGCTTGCCGTCTTTGTTCTTGAGAATGCCGCCGTCGCCGCGCACACCCTCGGTGACCAAGGTGCCGCGAACGCTGGGCGGCCACACCATGCCCGTCGGGTGGAACTGGGTGAACTCGAGGTCCATCAACTCGGCACCGGCGAGGTACGCCATGGCCAGGCCGTCGCCGCTGTACTCCCACGAATTGCTGGTCACGCGCCACGCCTTGCCGGCGCCGCCTGTGGCAAGCACGACAGCTTTGGCCTTGAACAGCACGAAGCGGCCGGTGTCGCGCCAGTATGCCAAAGCGCCGACGACCCGGTCGCCGTCTTTAAGCAGGTCAAGCACAGTGCATTCCATGTGTACAGCAATGCCTTGGTGCACACCGTGGTCCTGCAGGGTGCGGATCAGCTCAAGGCCGGTACGGTCACCGACGTGCGCGAGCCTGGGATACCTGTGGCCGCCGAAGTTGCGCTGGCTGATCAAGCCCTGCTTGGTGCGGTCAAACACCGCACCCCACTCTTCGAGCTCGCGGACCCGCTCCGGCGCTTCTTTGGCGTGCAGCTCTGCCATGCGCCAGTTGTTCAGGAACTTACCTCCGCGCATGGTGTCGCGAAAGTGGACTTTCCAGTTGTCGCGCGGATCCACGTTGCCCATGGCAGCGGCCATGCCACCCTCGGCCATTACCGTGTGAGCCTTGCCGAGCAGCGACTTGCAGACGAGGCCGGTACTCACGCCTTGGGCCGCGCACTCAATGGCTGCACGCAGGCCGGCACCACCTGCGCCGATCACCAGGACGTCGTGCTCAATGGTCTGAAGTTCGGAGATGTCTGCTGCGGCCATAGGCGTTTCCGGGCTTGAGGCTTGGGGCCGCGGCGATTTCCGACGACCGTAGCCCTATGCCTCACTTACCACGTATTCAGATCCGTAATCACCCCGCGTGAAACCATCATCACGTAGAAGTCGGTAAACGCGACCCAGAACAGGCTCAGCCACGCCAACAGCATATGTCGCGAGTTCAACCAAGTGGATTTCTTCCATATGCCGTGGGCGCGCTTGCTGCCCGCATCGCACGAAAAGCAATCCTTGCGTCCGCCGATCAGGTGGCGCCACGAATGGCAGCCGAAGGTATAGCCGCTCAGCAGAGCCGCGTTGAGCACCATCACCAGCGTGCCGACTCCCATGCCAAACTGGCCATTCTTGAAGAACGCCGAAAACGCCTCGTACCACAGGCACACCAGCAGGAACAGCGCGCCATACAGCGCGTAGCGGTGCAGGTTCTGGAACAGCAGCAGCGCTGTCTCACCCCGGTACTTCAGTCGCGGGCCCGCCACCGCGCAGGCAGGCGGCGAGGCCGCGAACGCGCGGTAATAGGCCTTGCGGTAGTAATAGCAGGTGAAGCGGAAGGCGATCGCCAGGCCCGGAAAGAAGAATGCCGGCGACTGCGGCAGAAACCTCGGCCACCATGCGGGGAAGGCGCCCAGCCAGGCGTGGCTGACCGGGATCGCGCCCGCATAGCCCGAGGCCGGCGTGAACAGCGGCGGCGCGCCCGTCGGGCTTATGTACGGGTTCGCCCACAGCCAGGTGCCCTGAAATGCCCGCACCGTGAGATATCCGAAAAAGAAGATCAACCCGGCCGCCGTCAACGCCCCGCCCTGCCACCAGCGGTCGCTGCGCGTCGTGGCCCCGAACGAGTCCTTGTGTCCTCCGATGGCGCGAGGCGCTGTCGCTGTTGTCATGGCCAGGGTTCTCTTTGCCGGACGCGCAGCGGTTTAATACGCCGGACGCCGCGACGCAACACTCTCGCATAAATGAAGAAATGCAGTTGCACCCGCCGCGCGTTACAATGCCTGAACCTAGGGACAGGCACTCCAGACGGAGTGCCTGCGTAATTCATGGCGAGCGTTTCGTCACAACTGCCTGTCAATGAACGTGCCGTGGTGCTGCTGATTGCGGCCATTCACTTCATCAACATCCTGGACTTCATGATCGTAATGCCGCTGGGGCCGGACTTTTCCCTCAGCCTGGGCATTCCTTCGCACCGTATGGGCGACATTGCCGGCGCGTACACGCTGGCCGCCGCTACATCAGGTATCGCGGGCAGCTTCTTTCTTGACCGGTTTGACCGGCGCAAGGCCCTTGCCGTCTCCATCGCTGGTCTGGTGATCGGTACGGCCCTGTGCGGCATGGCCTGGGACCTGTATTCGCTGCTTGGGGCACGTGTTGTCGCAGGCCTGTTCGGCGGCCCGGCAATGGCGCTGTCGCTGGCGATTGTGTCCGACGTGGTGCCGCCCAAACGCCGCGGCCGCGCCATGGCAACAGTCATGACTGCCTTCAGCATTGCCAGCATCGCAGGTGTGCCGCTGGCCCTTGAGATCGCCAACGCCGGCGGATGGCGCGCACCCTTCTTCAGCGTTGCAGCGCTGGGCGTAGTTGTTGCTGCCGCAGCCATTTTCATGCTGCCGCCACTACGAATGCACCTGCAGACCGGCAATCGGCCACCCGGCCTCGCCATGTTCAACCTGCTGCGCAAGCCGTTGCCGTTGCTCTCGTACCTGAGCATCACGGCGATGATGTTCAGTGCGTTCACGATTATCCCGCATATTCCAGGCTATCTGGTGTTCAACCTTGGCTATACCGGCGAACCCTGGCTGTTGGAACTGCTTGGGCCGCTTGGGCTCAGGCCAAGCATACTGGGCCCGCTTTACCTGGTGGGCGGAACACTCAGCCTGCTGGTAATGCTGGTCGTCGGCCGCCTGACGGACCGGCTCGGGTCTTCGATCGTGAGCTGGCTGGGCGCGGCACTGGTGATCACGGTGGTCTGGTTCTGGTTCATTGACTACAGCCCGGTGCTGCCGGTGATGGTTGCCTTCGTGTGCTTCATGGGCAGCATGAGCGTGCGCGGTGTGCCGGCCCGCGCGCTGGACACCAAGATCCCGATGCCCCATGAACGCGCGAGTTTCATGTCGCTGCAAAGCGCGGTGCAGCATTTCGCGCTGGCCGGCGCTGCCATCATGTCGTCGCGCATTCTGACCGAGAACGCCGACAAGAGCCTGCAGGGCATTCCGACCCTCGGCTACATCGCCGCTGGATTTGCGCTGCTGCTTCCGCTGTGCGTAACAGTCGCCGAGCGCATGCTCAAGCGCCGCGACGGAGGACACGCCGAAACGTTGCTGCCTGCGGGCGCGCCCATTACGGCGCCGGCGCCGGTTTCGATCGGAACGGACGCTTGAGCGGTAGGACAACCCTGAGTCACCGCGTGAGGCCGTTGGCGGCGACAGTGATGCCCTGCTGATGAATGAAATGCTGACTGGTTCGCAGAGGCAGAGCCACGGACGAAAGGCCAGGTCCCTGAATAGAGCAGCCCCGAGCTTGCGCTCGGGGCTCGCTGCTTCTTGTGGCGGAGGGGGGGGGATTCGAACCCCCGTTACCCTTTCGGGCAAATCGGTTTTCGAAACCGACGCGATCAACCACTCTGCCACCCCTCCGCAGTCGATTCGCGCTGCTACCGATAACAGACCCCCGACTTGCGCCGGGGGCCGTTGTTCTGTTTTCACACCGCGTGCTTACCGAGGGTTGCCAGCGCGCGACGGCTTGCCGCGCTTGCGCCACTTGTTGGTTGTCTTGATGCCCTTGGCCCAGTTACGGTTCTTGATGCGTGCTGGTTTCATCGTCTTGTATCCTTCGGCCCCGTCGCTTGATCGTGCCCTCTCGGCACTCTCGGAAGAAGCTCTTCAGTAACTCGCCACACTCGTCTGCCATCACACCCGGCGAAAGCTCGGCACGATGGTTCAAGCGGGAATCCTGTACCACATTAAATAATGTCCCACAAGCCCCGGCCTTGGGGTCACTTGCACCAAACACCACGCGGCGAATGCGCGAGTTGACGATCGCACCGGCGCACATCGGGCAAGGCTCAAGCGTCACATAGATGTCGCATCCGTCAAGTCGCCAGGCCTGCACCGACTCTGCTGCCGCAGTCAGCGCGAACATTTCTGCGTGCGCCGTTGGGTCCTGCAACGTTTCACGCAGGTTGTGGCCGCGGCCGATTATCTGCCCGTCTTTCACAACTACAGCGCCTACTGGCACTTCGCCCTGCTCATAGGCCTCAAGCGCCTGGTTCAGCGCAACGCGCATGAACGTGTTGTCGTTCGCCGGTTGCAGCAAAGAGGGCGGCTCACCGGCCATGCGGCGGATACGGTCAGGATCAGACATGCTGGGTTCCGCTGCTCGACGGATCAGGACTCGTCGTCCCCATCCTCGTCATCCCCTGCCATCGGTATGTGCGTTGGGGCGACGGCGCCGGATACAGCAGCGGCACTGGCGGCAAGTTCAGCCGCCATCTCCGCTTCTGCATAACGGTTGATTTCTTCTTTCATTTTCTTACCCGGCTTGATGGTCACAACCCGCTTTTCGGGTACTCTTACTTCAGCGCCGGTCTTGGGGTTACGCGCTTTTCGCGCCTTGCGAACCTTGACCTCAAAAACGCCGAAGTCACGCAACTCAAGGCGGTTACCACGTGCAAGCTCGGTGATCACTTCATCGATGAACATCTGGATGATGTCGCGGGTTATGGTCTGCTTTTGCTGAGTCTTCTCGGCAATACGCAGAACCAATTCTTTCTTTGTGATGGTTCGACGGCTTGTCATATTAGACTCGCGAATTTCGAGTACCAGAACCGCACCGAATTAGCCTAAGCCATAGGCTGAACGAGACTTAGTGTATATGATAGACGTCCTATTGCAAGGCGGGAATCTGAAAGCCGGCGTGAAATATTCTTGGTAAGTACTTGAATAGTAACGACTTACAACTTGAATCCGGGACGCCGATTTCGCCCCCTGCGAATTCCTGGGTGACTTTTCTTCCTGCCCAGCCGTTTTCCATGCTTGGCGCAATCATCTGGCTCGCGTCGATGCTGGCCGTTCAGACACTGCTTTTTTCAGCCATCGAACACAAGTGGATGTCAGTACCCGCCGGTCTGCCGGGCTTTACCTTTCACGCCCTTGTGATGGTTGTCTGGTCGGTCGCGTTGGTGGCTTGGTGCCTGTCAAAGCGCAAACCTCTTTGGGCTCTGGGCATATCGCTTGATCGAGTACCCGGTGACTTGTTGTTCGCGTTAGTGGCCGGGTTGGTGATGGGTGCCCTGTACCTGGTCGCGGGCACTGCGGTTCGGCTGTATTTCGAATGGGGTCATGACGCGCCGCAAGAAGCGTTTTCCCAGTTTCTGCGCGACTCGATGTTCAAGGACCTGTCACTGGGTCATCTGCTGGGCGTTGTATTGCTTTACCCGATCCTGGAGGAGCTGTGGTACCGGGGTGTGCTGTACGGCCCGATGCGCGCTGAGTTCGGGCGCATGCCCGCCATCTTGATCACTTCGGTTTTCTTTGCGCTGGCGCACAGCAACGTATTTCCGATCAACCAATTTTTCGGCGGTCTGGTGTTTGCAATTGCCTACGAGTACCGACGCACGCTGGTGGCGCCGATCCTGCTGCACATTGCCGGCAACGGCGCGCTGGCCGCGATGGGCTGGTTGCTGCCCAAGTACGGTCTTGTTTGAAACTTCGCGAACGGTCTTCCCGTTGACACTCAGACCCCAGCGGCTACCTTGCTCGCGGCCTGAATGCGGAGAGGTGGCAGAGTGGCCGATCGCACTCCCTTGCTAAGGGAGCGTCTCTTAACCGGGACCGAGGGTTCGAATCCCTCCCTCTCCGCCATGCTGAACGCGCCCCTGCGGGCGCGTTCAGCATGGCGCCCGCCGCACTGGGCCGCTCCTGCTTCGAATCTGGGTCATTTTGGTTGGAATGACCGGTGCCCTGCCACACATTAGGGTTGCATGGCGGACAAAGCCCACATTCCCGATGAACTTCGCGCACGCATTGAGCGCCAGCGCAAACGCCAGCGACTGGTGCGTTTTTCATTTGCGATTACGGTGGCCGTTACCGTCATCCTGCTGTTTGGCGTGAACCAGGCGCAGAATCTGGCGCCGACCACGCGCAACCTGCATCTGCTGCCGATTGACGACCAGCTGTGGATGATCGACCAGCACCTTGAACTCAACAACCAGGGCAAGCTTGGCGGCACGTTCGGATTGCTGCGCGTCGATGGCGATACCGTGACCATGGGCTCTCGTTATGAGGGCACGATCACCGGCATCACGCTGCTGCCGAATGACCGCATCGGCATCACCACCGGTGCCCGCTTTCTGGAATTTGACCTGGGACAGGATGGTTGGCCCCGAACCAAAATTCACAACCTCGACCTGAACGACCCCGACACCTCCGCCGTGGTGCTGCGCAGCGACGGGCACAACTGGCTGTGCTGGACGCGCGGCAGCGAAGTCAGCGTGCGGCCGCTTGATCAGCCGGACGTGGCGGCGCACTCGTTGCACAAGACCACCGGCGTCGGTGCCGAATTGCGCGGCGTGAGCATCGGTGACCGGATCTGGCTTTCCGTCCGCGACACGCGCAACAACGAACTTACGCTGGTGACGTTCCATGCCGCGATTGACGACGCAGTGGCGGTAGCGCCCCAGGATGCAACCGCGCCCGTGGCCGCAGATACCGCCGCACCCCGGTCGCGCCGCACGCGAATTGACGTCATCGAGCGAACGAAGGTCACCGCGAACGTCAAACGTTCAAGCCTTGCAGTCATCCGCGGTGAAAAGGGCGACCACCCGGTCGTCGCGTTCATCCGCAAGGACGAGCGCGCATGGGGCCTGCTGGCCTACGACCCGGCCGAAAAGAAGTGGATCGACGGCACGTTGCCGCCGCGCGAAAAGCCGCCCTCGGGCCTGGACGTAAGCAACTTCGTCAGCATCGCGCGCAATGGCGACTCGCTGCTGCTGGCCTTCAACGACGGCCCACAGGTCAAGCTGGCCCGCGGCAGGCTCAGCGCCGACGGCGTTGAGTGGCAGCAGGCCGAGGTACTGCCCATCGACCGCACCCAGGGCGCAACTGTTTACATCATCTGGTTTGTGCTGCTGTTCGGCGTGCTGCTGTTGATGGCGTCACAGGGCGTGTGGCTGCTGCTAAACCGTGAGCGGCCGGGTGACCGCACGCTGGCCGCACTGCTGGAAAAGAAACTCGAAACCGACACCAGCAAGCCCAGGAAGCCCGAGATCAAGCTGCTGTATGCCAGCAGCTTGGCGCGGGCGCTGGCCCTGTTCATCGACATCGCGATCACCAGCCCCATCATCATCCTGCTGCAGGACGTCTATGACTTTACCTGGGACCAAGCTTACGGCTTTCTGTCGTTCGGCGTTGCAACGATGGATGGGTCACTGTTGCAGACCGTGATGGCCACGCTGGTGACGCTGCTTGTGCTGATCATTTACAGCACAGTGGCCGAGGTGTTCTGGGGACGCACTTTCGGCAAAGCCCTTCTGCGCCTGCGGGTGGTCGATGTGAAAGGAGAACAGCCCGCAACCTGGCGCCTCATCGTGCGCAATCTGGTAAAGGTGTTTGAGCTTGTACACTTCCTGGTACTGCTGATCCCGATGGTGCTGATGATGATGACCGGGAAACAGCAACGCCTGGGCGATGTTCTGGGCGGCACGTATGTGATTGTCGATGCGGTACCGGAAGAATCGCCTGATGACATTGATATCTAGTTGTCGGTTGTCAGTTGTCAGCTGTCGGCAAACTGCAATGCCGCGTTCTTCAGCGACTGACAACTGAAGACTGACAACTCTTCAACGACAGCTCCAGAACCGACCATGCCGATCACAGAACATACGCGCCATGCCGCAGTCGCCGGTCGCTTCTATACAGCGGTGCCCAGGCGCCTGCGCACAGAGATCGAGGGCTATCTGGCTTCACCGGCGGCACCGCGCGCCAGGGCTTACGGCGCGATGGTGCCCCACGCGGGCTACATGTACAGCGGTGCGGTTTGTGGGCGCGCGCTGGCCAGCGTCGAGATCCCGCCAGTGTGCCTGATCCTGCACACCAAGCACCTGCTTGGCGGCGGCGACCTGTCGCTGGCAGCCTATCGGGAATGGGAAACACCGCTGGGGACCGTGCGCTCTGACGATGCCCTTTGCACCGCGCTGGCGAACATCGACGGCATCACCGCCAGCAACCTGCCGCATTTCGGTGAACATGCCGCAGAAGTCGTCCTGCCATTTCTTCAAGTGCTAGGTCCCGACGTGCGCATTGCCGTGGTCAGCGCTGTCACGGTGAGTGCCGAGCTTGCGCAGCGAGTCGGCCGCGAGATCGCCCGCGCGATTCTGGCCCAGAGTGACGACGTGCTGGTGATCGCGAGCAGCGACATGAACCACTACGCCGACCACGACGAGACCATGGCCCGAGATCAGCTTGCGCTGGACAAACTCGCCGCCTTCGACACCGCCGGCATGATTGAAGTCTGCAATCTCCATGACATCACAATGTGCGGAGTCGGCGCGACGGCGTTGATGCTAGAGACCTGCCGCGCACTCGGCGCCACCCGCGTAGAGATACTCGAACACACCACCAGCGGGCAGGTCAGCGGCGACCTTCACCAGGTCGTGGGCTACGCCAGCGCCCGCGTGCTTTAGACGCCTGGCTACCGGCGCCGTTGCGACCGGTGCCCCCACAAGCGGGGCCGTGCTTTCGGGCGCGCCGACGGTGACGGTTGCTTCGAAACTCAGCCGCTGAGAAAGCGACTTGGCCCTGACGTTGTCCACACGTTGCATTCGCGCCGTCACCCGCTAATCTCCCGCCCCCGATGGCTATCCTTGGCCTT
Source organism: Planctomycetota bacterium (assembly GCA_025993795.1). GTDB lineage: Bacteria > Planctomycetota > UBA8742 > UBA2392 > UBA2392 > JADJRK01. The sequence goes on along the minus strand of JAMQHL010000012.1, from coordinate 167,990 downwards.
GGCACTGACATCGTCGAAGTCGCCCGCATCGAAAAGCTGCTGCGCGACAAAGCTGACGACTTCCTGCCGCGCGTCTTCACCCCCGCCGAAATTGAGTACTGCAAAGGCAAAGTCCGCCCCGGCCCCCACTACGCCGGGAGGTTCGCCGCCAAAGAAGCGTTCATGAAGGCCATCGGCACTGGGTGGGCCAGGGGTGTCGGCTTTGGCGAGATTGGCGTGATGAACAACGCAGAAGGCAAACCGGCGCTACACGTGACCGGAGAAGCAAAGAAAGCACTGGACGGCTTCGGGCCGTTTTTTTTGTGGCTGTCGATCAGCCACACGCGTGAGTATGCGACAGCGACAGTCGTAATCGAAAAGTCCTGAGCCCTGCGTGGCGTATCCAGAGGCAGCGGATACGCCACGCCGAACTCGCGACGCAGCACACAGGACACAAGCAATGCCCAAGCGCACGGACATAAAGAAAATCATGATCATCGGCTCGGGCCCCATCATCATCGGCCAGGCCTGCGAGTTCGACTACTCCGGCACACAGGCCTGCAAGGCTCTGCGCGAAGAAGGCTACTCGGTGGTGCTGGTCAACAGTAACCCAGCCACGATCATGACCGACCCCGACATGGCCGACCGCACTTACATCGAGCCCGTCACGCCGGAAATCTGTGCCAAGATCCTTGAGAAAGAGCGCCCGGACGCGCTGCTGCCCACGCTGGGCGGCCAGACCGCACTGAACACAGCCATGGCGCTTTCCAAAAGCGGCATCCTTGAAAGACTCGGCATCGAGATGATCGGCGCCAACGCCGAATCCATCCACAAAGCCGAAGATCGTGGCGCATTCAAAGCCGCCATGCAGAAAATCGGCATCGGCCTGCCCACCAGCGTTGTCGCCCACACCTGGGCAGAGTGCCAAGGCGCGCTTGAGCCCGTCGGCCTGCCCGCCGTGATTCGACCCGGCTTCACCATGGGAGGCACCGGGGGCGGCATCGCCTACAACAAGGACGAGTACGAAGAAATCTGCCGCAAGGGACTGGCCCTTTCCCCCACCAGCGAAGTGCTGGTGGAGGAGTACCTGGCCGGCTGGAAAGAGTTCGAACTTGAGGTGATGCGCGACAAGAAAGACAACTTCGTCGTCATATGCAGCATTGAAAACCTTGACCCCATGGGCGTGCACACGGGCGACAGCATCACGGTTGCGCCCGCGCTGACGCTGACAGACAAGGAATACCAGCTGATGCGCGATGACGCCAAGGCGATCATGCGCGAAATCGGCGTCGAGACAGGCGGCAGCAACGTGCAGTTCGCCGTGGACCCGCGCACCGGCCGCCGCATCGTGATTGAGATGAATCCGCGCGTGTCGCGCAGCAGCGCGCTGGCCAGCAAGGCAACCGGCTTCCCGATTGCAAAGTTCGCCGCAAAGCTTGCCGTGGGCTACACCCTGGATGAATTGCAGAACGACATCACCAAGGCCACGCCGGCCTGCTTTGAGCCAAGCATCGACTACGTCGTGGTCAAGACGCCGCGTTGGGCGTTCGAAAAGTTCCCCGGCGCCAACCCTGTGCTGACCACACAAATGAAGTCGGTCGGCGAAGCCATGAGCATCGGACGCACCTTCAAAGAGGCGATCCAGAAGGCGATGCGAAGCCTTGAAACCGGCCGTGCAGGCTTTGGCGCTGACATCAAAGAGGCGCGCGACACGCGCAAGCTTTCGCGCCAGGAGCTGAAGAAAGGCCTGATTACGCCGGGTGTCGAGCGGATTTTCACGATTCGCCGTGCACTGCGTACCGGCATGACGCCCAACGAGATCAGCAACTTCAGCGGCATTGACCCGTGGTTCATTGACAACTTCTCGCAGATCCTTGAGTTCGAACGCGACCTGCGCAGCGTACGCACACTCGACCGCGTGAACGTCGCGCTGATGCGAGAAGCCAAGCAGATGGGCTTTTCGGACGCGCAGCTTGCGGTCGTCTTCAACACGTCCGAGATCAAGGTCCGCGAGCACCGGAAAACGCTTGGTGTGTTGCCGGTCTATAAGCTCGTGGATACCTGCGCCGCCGAGTTTGAGGCCAAGACGCCCTACTACTATTCCACCTACGAAGAAGAGACCGAGGTCGTGCCGAGCGACCGCGACAAGATCATGGTCATCGGCGGCGGCCCCAACCGCATCGGCCAGGGCATTGAGTTCGACTACTGCTGCGTGCACGCCAGCATGGCGCTGCGCGAAATGGGCTATGAGTCGATCATGGTCAACAGCAACCCCGAGACCGTGAGCACCGACTTTGACATCAGCGACGACCTGTTCTTTGAGCCCCTGACTTTTGAAGACGTCATGAACATCTACGACGTCATGCAGCCCAAGGGCGTGATCGTGCAGTTCGGCGGCCAGACGCCGATCAATCTGGCCCGCAAACTGCATGAGGCAGGCGTGCCCATCATCGGCACCAGTGTCGACAGCATTGACACTGCCAGCGACCGCGAAAAGTTTCATGCGCTGGTCAAGTCACTCGGCCTGCGTCAGCCCAAGGGCGCAATCACCATGGGTATCGACGGCGCCATCGCAGCCGCCCGCGATATCGGCTTTCCGGTGCTGGTACGCCCAAGCTTTGTGCTGGGCGGCCGCGCCATGGAAGTCTGCTACGACGAGCCGGAGTTGCGCCACTTTGTCGGCCTGGCCGTGGAAGCCGCCGAGGGCAAGCCGATCCTGATTGACCAGTTTCTTGATGTCGCAAACGAAGTAGACATTGATTGCCTCAGCGACGGCGAAACCACGGTCATCGCCGGCATCATGGAGCATATTGAGTACGCGGGCGTACACAGCGGCGACTCGATGTGCACCATTCCGACCAAGTCACTCAGCGAAAGCGTGCTGCGAGACCTGCGCGAAACTACCCGCAAGCTTGCCAATGCCCTGCAGGTCAAGGGCCTGATGAATGTGCAGTACGCGATCAAGGATGACGAAGTCTGGATCATTGAGGTCAACCCGCGCGCGTCACGCACCGTGCCGTTCGTGGCAAAAGCTATCGGCAAGCCAATCGCCAAGATCGCAACGCAGATCATGTGCGGACGCAAACTGAAAGACCTCGGCTTTACGCAGGAGATCATCCCGCGCCACTTCAGCATCAAGAAGCCGGTGTTCCCGTTCAACAAGTTCCCCGGGGCCGACGTGCTGCTCGGGCCCGAAATGCGCAGCACCGGCGAGGTGATGGGCATTGACCGCACCTTCGGGCGTGCCATGGCCAAGGCGCAGGCCGGCGCGTCACAGGCGCTGCCCCGAGCCGGCAAGGTCTTCATCTCTGTGAAAAGAAGCGACAAGCCGCTGATTCCGCCGATCGCGCAGAAGCTGGTTGCGCTTGGCTTTGAACTGGTCGCCACGCGCGGCACAGCCGAGGTGATACTTGCGGCCGGCGTGCCGGTGCAGATCATCAACAAGATCCAGGAAGGGCGGCCCAACGTGCTTGACCTGGTGATCAATGACGAAGTCGTGCTGCTGATTAACACGCCCAGCGGCAAAGACCCGTACAATGACGAAGCCCAGATGCGCAAGAAAACGATCATGAAGGGCGTGCCCACGCTGACCACGATCAGCGCCGCGGACGCAGCAGTAAAGGCGCTGCAATCGCTGAAGGGGCAGGAAGAAACCGTGCAGGCCTTGCAGGACTATCACGGGTAACGCGATGACCGAGGGCGGAAATGGTGTTCAGCCCGACATAGTTGATGTCATAGAACATCAGGCCTTGGGTTGTGTACTGAAACCACTGCTGCTGCTGGCTGGCACGCTTGTCTTGGGGGGACTGGTAGCGTTCATCAGCTGGATTACCGGTCGCGATGCCTCAACTCTGCAAGTAGACCTCTGGGTGCCGCTTGGCATCGCGGTTTTGCTGGTTGTTGCCTACTTGGGATCATTCGGGCGCCGGCTTGGGCGTCGAAAGGCCGATGCAGAGGCTGCGAAAGCTGCAAGCGGCCCCGAAAGTCTCGATCCCTGAAATCCCGGCGCCGCGCTTTCCAATCATAGTGCGGAGGATGCCATGGGAACCCTTCGCTATGCCCTGCTGAACGCGCTGCTGACGCCGCTGGACGAAGCGGCCCAGAAGCGCACGCCTGAGAACGCAGCCCGCGCCTGGCTGCAGGCGCAACTCAACGAAACCGGCTTTGCCAGTGACTTCCGCATTCTGGACAGCATTCAGACCGGGCTGAGCGCAACCGTAGCTACCGAGGTCTACCAGGACGCGGAATGGCGCGAGATGCAACTGGCGATCGAGTTCGCACAAGGGCGCTGGACCGTCACCGGGTTTGAGTGGGTGGATTGATTCGTCGCTTGCGCCGCAGCCGCCTGTTCCTAGTTTCGCGGGATGCCCGCCAGACTCAGCAAACTCAAGCGCACCGGCACCCCCCATCGCGAAGAAGCCACGCGCGCTGTCAAAGACCCGCGCAAGCGACTGGTGCGCGTGATTGACCTGCTGGAAGCCAACCTTGGCGTCGCGGTCTGGGACGGCCCCAAGGACTCGCTTGAAGTATTGGTCCTCACGATCCTGAGCCAGAACACCACGGACCCCAACGCCCTGCGCGGCTACCAGAACCTTGCGGCGCACTTGCCCGGCAAGCACACCGGCAAAGACGCAAGCAAGCTGCCGCGCGACGCCGCAGGCAACATCGACAGGGTCGCGCTGCGCCTTTCCAACGCCGCCGTCGCCGTTGAGCCGCCCGACTGGTCTGCCGTGGCAAACCTGCCGCAGAAGACACTCGCCGACTACATCCGCGCAGCCGGCCTGCCGGACAGCAAGTCCGGCGCAATCCTGGCGCTGTTGCACTGGCTGAAAGAAGCCGTGGGTAACTATTCGCTGGACGCGGCGATTCGCAAGCTGGGCGTTGACGCGTCAATGGAGGCGCTGGCCGGCCTGAAAGGCATCGGCGTGAAGACCGTAAGCGTCACGCTGATCGAGGCCCTGGGCGCGGACCTGTGCCCCGTGGACACACACGTCCACCGTATCATCAACCGTCTCGGCGTTGTTGACACAAAGGCGCAGCGTGACAAGACCTTCGCCCTGCTGAAGCCGTTGATTCCGCCCGGCCGCGCATACAGCCTGCACCACAACCTGCTGACTTTCGGGCGAACCATTTGCACGGCCAAAAGGCCGAAGTGCGACGCGTGCTTTCTGCGCAAGCTGTGCCCGACCGCGGGCCAATGGCCGTGATTGCTACTTCACGTCCACGTCAAGCTGGCTGAGGTTCAGCGTGCCCGGCATTCGCTTCCCGGATTCGCCATCGGTGTCGCTGGTCAGCTCAAGCTGCAGACGCGACAGTTCATTCCGCAGCTGCCACGAGTTCGGCACATTGATCGTAATCGCGGCAGCATAGGCGCGCCGGAAGCTGTTTCGGTCCTTGGCGACCGCCGCCCTGCGGCAGATTTCGGCATAGCCCTCAACTGCCGCCGCCGGCCCGTGCACCAGGCCCACGCGCGTCTTCCACTCATCAAGGGTCTGAAACAGTACGTCGCCGGACAGCGCGTCACACACGGCTGCGCCTGCGGCTTTGGCGTACTCGAGGTTGTCGCTTTCCACGAAACTCGCTAGTGCATCCAGGGACGTCATGCTGCCCTGCCCGGCACGAAGGCCCAGCGTGGCGATGCGCGCGAGCATCACGTAGGCTGGCGCGTCCTTCCACTTGTCTGCCGGAGCCGCGTCTGCGCCTTCCTTGGCCTTGGTGCCCACCAGCTCAAGCAATCGCACCTCGACCTTTTCACAGATCACAAGCTGCAAATTCGGATCAAGGGCACGCAGTGCCCGCAGGTACACGGCGCGAGTCGTAACTTTCGGGTCCGTGATCGCGTTCAACATCCGCTTCTCCGACTCCTCGGGCAGCGAAGCGGCGCCTTGCAGCAGGCCGATCAACTGGCGCGCCAGCAGCACGTCACCGGCGGCACCGCTCAGTTTCTCGATGACAACTTTCACGTCGTCGTCGCCTGCGCGGCCGGCCAGTACCTGCGCCGCCAGTGCCTGCTGCGTCGGCGTTGCACCCCGCAGCGCCGCACGCGCGCGCTCAATCAGCCGCTCGGCGATCTCTGGCCGGCTGATCAATTCACTCGTGGCCTGAAAGAACGCGGTATTGATGGGCAGGCTCTCGCCGCCCTTCCACACCGCTTCAAGCTCGGCGTCGCTGAGTTCGTCCGCGCCTGCAAACCAGCGCGCCGCAGCAGCCGCCAGCGAATCCTGCCGGCTTGCCAGCAGGCGCCGCACGCGGTCGCGTGCCGCAGGAATAAGCGGGCAATCGCGAGCAAGCCACAGCGCGCAGGTAACGGCAACCGCATCGCTTCCGCTTTCGACTGCCGATGACAGCACGCTGCCGCGCTGGACCGGCTCGAGGCAGCGCAGAAACCTCGCGGCCATGTCCAGCACCGTCCAGTCGCGCGAACCCAGCAGGTTGACCGCCTGCTCCGTGTCGCTCTTGCGTGCCAACGCCTCGGTCGATGCATCAGGCCCCAATGCCAGCGCCAGCCACATCAGGCGCGTCAGGGCAGGATTCTCGGCGTACTCTTTGCGAATGCGCCCAGCCGACTCCGATTCGCCGGCGGCACCATGCGCCAGCAGCGCGGCCGCGCGCACACAACTGGCGTCGTCTGCCAGCAGCGCGGCAATCAGTTCGCGCCCGCAGCGTTGCGCAACATCCCCGCCGCCCTGGGCCGGCGTAACGTACAAAAAGATCGCCCGGCCAAGTCGCATCGGCGTTGCCGCCAGCGCATTTTCGGGCGTGGGGTTGCCCAGTGCCATCTGCATCGCACGGGTCAGTGCATCACGGATCCACAGTAGCTGCTTGGCGTCGCCGCCGACCTGGATGGTCATGGTCGGCAGTTCAAGAATGCGCCGCATGCGCTCTTGCGCGTCGTCGGACACCAGGATCGGCAGACCCGACGCCGCCGTAAGTTGCGCCAGCGCCAGCAACGGCGGCTTGATGATGTTCAGCCCCGGCCCGTACGAATAGCCCCGCACCTGCATTTCGCGGGCAGTCAGTTCGCGCAGGACCTTGGGGTCGTCGATACGAAACAGACTCATCAGTGACGCGCGGCCATGCTGGGCCAGATGTTCATCGTCGCCCGCGGCGCACTGCACGGCAAAACTGAAGGTCTCGCCAATCCGGATCAGCGCCGCGCTGGCCCGTACGCGCACCTCAGGGTCATCGTGCGTGAGTGCCTTGCGCAGCGCCTCGCGGGCTTGCTCGCCGATGCCCACCAGGTCTCGTGATGCGCGCTCGCGCGTGCGCCAGTCGTCGCTGGCGAGGCGAGAAATCAGCTCGGCGATTTCCTGTGCATTGGCCGCGGCAGGGTCGTCCTGCGCGAACAGCAGGGGCGCTAACAGGATCAGAGTTATGAGCGCCAGCCGGGACACGAGAGACCCTCGCACAGATTGCTGCCCGCATAGTATGCGATCTCGCGCTCATGGTCGACGTCCCAGAGTGCGAATGCCGCACGCGACCCGGCTGTAATTGCGCCGTATTCGCCTGCCGGCAATCGCAGCGCACGGGCCGCGTTGACGGTGAACGCTGCCAGCGCCTCTTCGGGCGTAAACCCGCAGTGCATGACCGCAAGGTTCATTACGAACGCCGGGTTCGCGACCGGAGAGCTTCCCGGGTTGAAGTCCGTCGCCAGCGCCACGCACAGGCCCATGTCGATCAGACGCCGGCCGTCAGCCCATCGGTCCATCTTCAGCACGTACGTGGACCCCGGCAGCAGCACCGCGCATGTGCCCGCATCGGCCATGGCACGCGCGCCCGCATCGTCAATGAACTCAAGATGGTCGGCGCTGACTGCCCCCACTTGCGCCGCAACTGCCGCGCCACCTGTCAGGTGCAACTGCTCGGCATGGATCGTGACCTGCAGGCCCAGTCTCTCAGCAGCTTGGGCAACCGCCCGCGTTTCGCCTTCTGTGAACACACCCTGTTCGCAGAAGACGTCCGCCCTCTGCGCAAGCCCGTTGCGCGCAGCCGCAGGCAGAATCTCGTCGATCACCAGGCGCAGGTACTGCGCGCGCTTGCCGTCATCGCCGCGAAACTCTGCGGGCAGGCTGTGCGCCGCCAGGCAGGTGCGCACGGTGTGCATGTCAGCCTGCTCGCCTGCGGCCTTGATCGCGTGCAACTGGCGCAACTCATCTTTCAGGTTCAAGCCGTAGCCCGACTTGCCCTCGGCGACAAAGACGCCGTGCTTGCGCAGGCGCAGCAGGTTGCGGGTGGTCTGGGCGGTCAGGGTTGTGTCGTCGGACCCTCGCACCGCGCGCGTGCTGCTCAAGATGCCGCCGCCTTGCGCTGCGATTTCTTCGTAGCTGGCGCCGGCAAGCCGCATCGCAAACTCCTCGGCGCGAGCCCGCACAAATGCCGGGTGCGTGTGGCAGTCAACCAGTCCGGGCGTCAGCACACGGCCCTTGCCGTCCACGCGCGAGGCATTGGAATAGTCCGCAGGCAGATCTCTGCGCGCGCCAACGAACGCCACACGGCCGTCGCGTACAGCCACGCAAGGATCACCGGTCCGCACACCAAGTTCACGCATGGCGGGACCAATTAGCGGCCCGCCGGCGCCACAGGTCACGACCCGGCTAAGATTCTCGATGACGTGCGCGTTGGCCATGCGTCACCTGTCTTGGAGACCGCGTTTCGCGTACTTCGGGGCAAGTACTTTCCGCTATCGGCCAAGCTGCTTGACTGCGTCGTCCACAGCCGCCGTGAATAGCGAAAGCGCCAGATCAGCTTCTTCCTTTTTCAGCACCAGGCTCGAACAGAAGCGAATGGTGTTCTCGCCGCAGCCCAGAATCAGCAAGCCCCGCTTGAACGCCGTCTGCTCGACAAGGTTGCGCAACTCGGGGTCTTTTTCTTTACCCTGCTTTGTCTTCACGAACTCGACGCCGATCATCAGGCCCTTGCCGCGCACGTCACCGACAACTTTGCAGCCCTTGCCCCATTCCTCAAGCCTTGCTTTCAGGTGCGCGCCTACGCTTGCCGAGTTGGCTATCAGCTCTTCCTTCAGCAACTTCACCGTCTCGACGGCCGCGGCACAGGCAATCGGGTTGCCGCCGAACGTGCTGGCATGGCTGCCCGGCGGCCATGTCATGATTTCGCGCCGGGCAATCACCGCGCCCAGCGGCAAGCCGGACGCGATGCCCTTGGCGCTGGTGATGATATCGGCTTCAACGCCGAAGTGCTCGTGGGCCCAGAACTTGCCGGTGCGTCCCATGCCGCTTTGCACTTCGTCAAAGATCAGCAGAATGCCGTGCTTGTCGCACAGCTTGCGCAGGCCGGGCAGAAAGTTGTCGGGCGGCACTACGTAACCGCCTTCGCCCTGGATCGGCTCGACGAAGATGCCCGCGACTTCCTGGGGCTGAACTTCGCGTTTGAACACCGTGTTCTCGATGTAATCCAGCGCGTCCGCGCCAACCTGCTCGGGCGTGGTGAGGTGGGGTGCCGCGCGGTAAGGGTACGGGTAGTTCGCATGCAGAATGCTGGGCACCAGCGGCGCGAAATGGTTGCGATGAATCGCCTTGCTGCAGCCCAGGCTCATCGCCCCGTAGGTGCGCCCGTGAAAGCTGCCCCGAAAGCTGATCAGGTAAGGGCGCTTGGTGTACCAGCGCGCAAGCTTCATCGCGCCTTCGTTGGCCTCGGCGCCGCTGTTGCAGAAGAACACGCGGCGCGGCCCGCCGGGCGTGTTCTCAGACAGCATGCGCGCAAGCTGCGCCTGCACCGGGTAATAGAAGTCGGTGCCCGACATGTGCGTGAACTTCTCCGCCGCCTCGATAATTGCTTTCACGATGCGCGGGTGGCTGTGGCCCGTGGCGTTCACCGCAATGCCGGCGGTCATGTCGAGAAACACGTTGCCGTCAACGTCCTCCGCGACGACACCGGTACCCCGGGCCATCACGAACGGGTAGCCGCGAGTGTAGCTGGTCGAAATGACTTCATTGTCCGCTGCAATCGCCACCGTCGCCTTGGGGCCGGGCAGTTGCGTTTTCAGGTCGGGAACCTTGGTGTAGCTCATGCTAGTGTCCTCGTGACTGGCAAGCCGCGGAATCATGCCAAAAACCGGCGAGGACGCCATGCACACGCTGCTCTGGGAACGGAAAATCAAAGGTTGCGCACTGACAGTGGTGCAGGGCGACATCGTTGCAGAGCAAGTGGACGCAATCGTCAACGCGGCCAACAACCGGCTGCAACTGGGCGTTGGCGTCGCCGGCGCGATTCGCAAAGCCGGCGGCCCCGCCGTGCAGCAAGAGTGTGACGCGTGGGTCGCCGCCCACGGCGAAGTTCCAACGGGCGGCGCGGTAATCACCGGTGGCGGTGAACTTGGGGCGCGCGTGATTCATGCCGTCGGGCCGGTCTGGGGAAGCGGCGATGAAGTGGCGAAGCTGACGGCGGCTGTCTCCGCAGCACTGAACCTTGCCGAGCAGCACAAACTGGCAAGCATCGGTTTTCCGGCGATCAGCAGCGGAGTCTTCGGGTTTCCCAAAGAGCTGTGTGCGAAAACTTTCTTTGACACCATCGAGAACTGGCTTGATGAGCACGCAAGCCGCAGCCTGCAAACGATTCGGTTCTGCAATTTCGATGAGGCCACGGCGCGTGTGTTTGAGCGCGAAGCGCGCCGCCGCTTTGGGTAACCCGTGTCGCCGCCTGCAAAACTTGCCCGAATTGCCGCACGCGACGAATGGAACCGTCCGCCGGGGACGTTCGTCTTAGAACCAAGGAGACACGCCATGAAAATGCTTCTGACACTCGCGCTGCTGCTTTGCACCGCCTGCATTGCCGGCCAGCGCATCCAGCCTGTCAATGCCCAGGACGCCAAGCCCGCCGCGGAAGCCGAAGAAGACAAAGAGGCAATATCAGCCTGGAGCCTCACAGAACGCGCCAACTGGATTGAGAGAACCGAGATCATGTTCAAGAAGTCGGCGCCGCCGCAGTTCTCGGTGATTCTTCACGTGAACATGCCCACGCCCGGCTGGGAGCTGAAGGTAGACGAGGTCGGCAAGCCTGACGCACAGGGGCGCATCCAGGTCAAGGTTACTGCCACGCCGCCTGAGGGCATCGTCGCGCAGGTCATCACGAGCCAGTCCTTCCACGCCAGCTTGGGCGAACTGAGCAAGGGCGAGTACCTGGTCGACGTGCTGTACCGCAAGAGCGGCGACGAGACGTACACGCGACGCGGCACCGTCATGCTGACCGCGAGCTAAGAAAATTCGCGCGCCGCGCGAAACGTGCGCCTTGCCCAAGACGCATCTTCGCTTAGCATGCGCAGGCATGCCCGAGGCCGTGAAAATCTATCTTGAGCTGCTAAGCAAGCACGGAATGCCGGCGCACCCACAGCTCACGCAACTCGGCAAGGACTGGTACCTGATGCCGCCGGGCGTTAACCAGGACCCGAACGACGCCGTAAGCACAGCCGTCTTCCGCCTGCCCCCGCCCGACGAACTTGCGCGCATTCTGGCGCTGTACGCCAGCGAATGGGCGGCTTCATTCGTAAGCCCCGACGACGAAGATGCAGCGCCATCAGAAGACCCTGTGACCCGCCTCAAGCAGGTAGCCCACGAAGCCACCCGCCGCAAGTAACTCACCGTTCTTCATTGGGTGTTTGCTGTCATGCTTGATTTCGTGCTATGCCTGCGGCGGTCTCGGCCGCACGTGTAGCGGGCCCTTGCTGCTACCATGGCGCCCGACAAGAATTCCGGGGAGCGCGAAGCGAAAGCGAGCGGTCGCCGCCAGGCGGCAAGGGCAACAGCCCCAAGCAAAGGTGCCAGGAGCGCAACGACGCCACGGCCGTGCCGGCAGCAGGGGCGAGCCGCCCGTGCCACCCCCTTCATTTCAACAGGCATGAACCACTAACCCAGGCGGAACTCGGTGTGGGGGCGCAGGCGTTTCAGGATCGCCTTCACTTGCGCGGGCTTCACTTTCAAAATCTCGGCAATCTGCGCTTCGGGCTTCTGCTTAAATCCCAGCGTGTACTGCAACACCGCGTCGCTGGACCGCGCACCCATGCTGTCCATCGCCGACTTGCGGCTTTCGATCAGGCTTTCGCGGGCGGTCGCGAACTCGTCGCCGCTGAACCCGCCCTTGACCAGCCGCGCCAGCTCACTGCGGATCAGCCCGGCGGCTTTGTCGGCCTTGCCGGGGTCAACAGCCGCAGACGCCCCCATCACGCCCCGCGCGCGCTGCAGATTGCTGTGCACCGCATAGGCCATGCCGTGTTTCTCGCGCACGATCTTGAACAAACGGCTGGTACTCATGCCTCCGAAAATCGCGTCCACAAACAGAGAAGGCGCGAAGTCCGCGCGGCCGTACACTCCGATGCCGGTCCAGGCGAAGTGCAGGTGCGTCTGCTCGGTTTGCGCGTTCATGCGGTCGCGGGCGACGGCTTTGCGATGCGACAGGACTTTCGACGCCTTCAGCGGCGGGCGTTTTCCCGCGGGCAGCTTCAGCACCTTCGCCAGTGCCTTCAGCGCACGCTCTTCGCCTACCGGGCCTGTTACAAAGGCCATCACCTGCGCGTTACCCAGCAGCAACCGGTGGCGCTCGGTCAGGTTTGCCGCGTCAATGCCGGGCAAATCTTCGACCTTGCCGTGTTCGTAAATCGCCCCGGCGGTGCCGGCGTAAGTCCTTTGGCCGGCCAGCAATGCGCTCCATGACGGTTTGTCGTCCTGGAGCGCATTGAGTTCTTGCTCAAGTTGAAACTTCTCCTGCTCAACCTTCTCGGCACGGAAAACGCTTGTCGCAGGTTCAAGGGCAGGCTGTGTCAGTACTTCGCACAGCAGCGCCAAAGCCTGCTCAAGCTCTTTGGAACCCTTTGGCAGAAAGCGATCGGCCGGAAACTCAATCGAGCCGACCAGCGCCTGCACGTCGGCAAAGCGCGTCACTCCGACACTGAGGGACGCGCCGTAAAGCTCTTCACAGGCACGGGCCAACTCGCGGCGCGATGGTCGGTTGACGCTGCCGGTACGCAACACATGCGCAAGCAAGGAGTTGGCTGTCGCAGTGCCTGCTACCATGGAATCCAGGAAGAAAACGCGGGCGCGGACGGTTTTGTAGCGTCCAGACTCAAAGGCGCACAGGCGCACGCCGGGGCTGGGCACCACAGACAGGTATTCGCGGTAACGGCTGGTTTTCATGAAGAGTATTCACTGTGGGTATAAACCGGTGCGCGGAGTGTAGCAGACGAAAAGAAACCGCAAGGCGTTAATTGACAATGACCAGAGTCGGGGGCAGGGCGCGAGGCGCAACCCCCGAATTGACAGGGCCTCGCGGAAGGTTGATGCAGAGACTACAGGATTTGTCGAAACTTCAGGGCGTCTGGGACGTTTAAAGGACAGTCAGACCCAGGGGCGAAAGCCCCGGGCGGCGGGCCAGCCGCCTACCCCGAAACGCGTAGAACACGGCCCGTGGGCCGGCAAGAGTGCGCATCGCGCACAAGGAGATGGCTTGTCATGACACGAATGATCACACGCAGCATGCTCGCCGACAACGTCGTAGACACGCACCAGAAGCGCGTCCACCTTGGCGACCGCGTGCTTGACCTGAACAGCGGTTTCGTTTGCGTGGTCCTTGACCACTGCCCCGAACTTGGCCCGGAAAGCATCTATCTCCAGATCGTCGAGCACGACGGCCCGTTGATGAGCTACTGGGTTGACCCGGCGCAGCTTATGAAGCTTCCGCGCGATGCGGCGTAAACCAGTGGGCCGGCCCCCCCGCCCACTGGAATATGCTGCACGCGTTTGACGTTCAAAGCACAGACGCAATTCGTGCGCCCGGTCAAGTCCCCCCGACCTGCCGGCGCACGCAGAGACAGGCGGCACTTCACCCCCCCAGCCGCCTGTCTTCTTTTTGGTTCCTCGCTGATTCATGTGGATTTCGTTGGGGCACATTTCTGGTGGACCGGATCGAGGATGTCTTCCCGCAGTCCGCTTGCTGCGCTCAATCACCGGACGCACTGAACGGGGGAAGCCAGTGGGCTGCTATTGGTTGGCGGCGGGCGTGTTTTCGCCCTGCAGGCCTGACTGCTGCTTAAACCAGACGTAACCCAGGCTGACCAGCGCCATGATCAGCACAAAGACCAACGTCCAGAACATCGCGCGCAGGCGCATCTTCAGCTCGGCTTGCAGCCGCTGTTCGAGCATTGACTCAATCTCGACCATTTTCTCGTCGATGCGCTGCTCGGTCACATCCAGCAGTTCCATGGCGTGCTCGCGCACGGCATTCAGCGTCTGCTGGCGAAACTCCTCGGCGCGGCGCGTGGCGTCGTCGAGTAACTCGTCGGCTTTGTTGTCTACGTAGCTGTCCACTTTGCGGCGGATGCCGCTTTCGAAGCGCCGGAACAGCCCCTTGCGGTTTCCGTTGACGCCGCTGATCTGGCCACCTTGGCCGTTTTCAAGAGCAGCGGCCTCAGGGTCCACAGCTGCCGGCGGTGCCGGCGGCGGCACAGGTAGTGCCTCGGCCTTTGGGGGCGGCTCTTTCTTTCCCAGCAGTTTGTTCAGCAGCTTCAATGCGCTCTCCAGCCCCGGAGTTTAGGAACGCCTGCCAACTGTGAAATGGGGTTCGCACCCGCCGGTAATTGCGGTCTTGCCCGTGCCGATTGCCGGTACTTTCAAAAACGCAGCGTCAAGCGCGCGTACTCGAAGTACATGCCGAACAATCCGCGCGTGCGTATGGTTGCATCGTCCTGCCTGTGCCGGCTGCCGCCAAGACTGCCGTAAAAGTAGACGCCGACGCCAAGGCCGATCAGCGACGTCAGGTAGAAGTCCACGCCGCCGCCGCCCATCATGTGAAAGTAGATGTCCGAGTACGTGAACGTGCCTTCGTCCTTGTTGCCGGGTGGGTCAAAGTCTTCGCTGGCAGAGAACAACTGAAAACCAACCGGGTAAAAGGCCACCCAGGGGCGCAACCAGCGCGACCACTCCCAATCCGGCAAGTCAAACGTGAAGCGCGCGCCCAGTGCCACGTGAAAACCCATACCGCTGCCGCCCTCTCGGTAGTGGCGGCCCAGAAAGCCGTAGCTGACGCCGACATGGGTGGCGGCTGCAATCCAGGGCGTGAAATAGAAGTCAAAGAACCCGTTAAATCCAAGGCCCAGCGCGTTGGTATCCAGGCTGAGCGACGCACCGGCACCGAACATCTGCTCTGAGGTGCGGGGGCCGCTGTCATCGAGCAATTGCCCATGAACCGGCATGGGCTTCTCGGGCGCGTCAAACAGCCGCAATGCGCGAACGGGCCGGCTTTTCCATGCCTGGTCCAGAGATTCCAGTGCCACAAGCGGTGCCGAACACATCGCGAGCATCGAGACTACCAGCAGGCTGCGCACCATGGCTGCTCTCCTTGGGTTGGCTGGAGTGGACCTCAGAGGTTAACCCGTGTGCCGGGCCGCGCGCAAGGTGGAATGACAATGCTCCGCACCACCTCTTTACGCGTCAAGCTTTGCTGCCCGAGGCTTGCAATCGGCGCTGTCCCGGGTAATCAGGCCTGCAAGGAGAGCAGATGACAATCCACCATATCGCAAGCGAACTTGGCCTTGGCGACTTCCTGATGCCGGGTGCCGAGCCGCACTACCCGCCCGACCTTGAGCTTGAACCTGTGCACCTGGATATCGACCTGCATGTGGATACCGACGCCCAGAGTGCCGCCGGCACGGTGACCAACACCCTGCGCGCGGTGCGCACTGGCGCAGCGCGGGTCACGCTGAACGGCGTTGACATGCAGGATGTCAGGGTTCGCGACGCGGACGGCCGCAAACTCCACCACAGCTACGACGGCAAGCTCATCCACGTTGCCTGGGACGAACCCTTCAAGGCCGGCGAAGAACGCAAGCTCGCGGTCAGCTACAAAGTCGTCAAGCCGGTCACGGGCCTGTTCTTCAGCAAGCCCGACCAAGCCTACCCCAACGCCGGCACCTGGGCGGCGACAGACCATGAAACCGAACGCGCCCGCCACTGGCTGCCGTGCGTGGACCTGCCGAACGCGCGGCCGACGCTGAGCTTTCATCTACGCGCGCGCAAGGACTTCACGATTCTGGCCAACGGCGCGCTCCTGAAAGAAGAAACACACGACGACGGCACCAAGACCGCGCATTGGGAACTCGAGACGGGCTGTCCCAGCTACATCACGTGTTTCGCGCTGGGCGACTTCACGCGCTGCGACGACGGCGCCCACAAGGGCAAGCCGATCGCATACTTCGCCGATCGTTCGTGGAAGCCAGAGGACCTCAAGCGCAGCTTCGGCCGCACCGGCGCGATGCTGGACTGGATGACTAAGAAGCTGGCCGACGCGTACCCGTTTCCGAAGTACTTCCAGTTCGCTCTGCCGGGTGTCGGCGGCGCGATGGAGAACATCTCGCTGGTGAGCTGGGACGACAGCCTTGTGCTCGACGAAACGCTCGCCAAAGAATGGACCTGGCAAGTTGACCAGATCAACCTGCATGAAATGGCCCACTCGTGGTTTGGCGACCACATCGTGTGCCGCGACTTTGCCCACGCCTGGCTGAAGGAAAGCTGGGCCGTGTACATGGAAACCTGCTATCTCGAAGACACAGGCGGTGATACTGAGCGCGACTACGACTTCTACAGCAACCTGCAAGCCTACCTGGCCGAAGCCGACAGCAGTTACATGCGGCCGATCATGACCCGCAAGTTCGACCACTCCTGGAGCATGTACGACCGCCACCTTTACCCCGGCGGCGCGGTGCGGCTGCACATGCTTCGACACGAGCTGGGGGACGAGGCGTTCTGGGTTGGCGTGCGCGACTACGTGAAGACTTACGGCGGCAAAGTGGTCGAGACCGACGACTTTCGCAAGAAAATGGAAAAGCATTCCGGCCGCTCGCTCGTGAAATGGTTCGAGCAGTGGATCGAGAGCAAGGGCTACCCCGCGCTCAAGGTGGGTTTCAGTTACGACAGCAAGAAGAAGGAAGGCACTTTCGAGGTTGAGCAGACACAAAAGACCGACGACGGCATCCCGGTGTTCGAGTTTGGCAGCGACCTCGGCTGGACCATCGACGGCAAGGCCCAAACCAAAGCCATCCGAATCGAGCGGACCAAGCACGCATTTGTTGTCCCGATGGACAAAGAGCCCGAGCAAGTGCGATTTGACCCGCTGTGTCGCACGGTATGCAAGCTCGACTTCAACCCCGGCGACGAGAAGCTGAAGGCGCAATTGAACGCCGACGACGTGGTCGGGCGCATTCTGGCCGCACGCGAGCTGTGCAAAGGCGGCAAGCGGGCAAGTATTGCCGCTGTGCGCGACGCATACAGGCGCGAAAAGTTCTGGGGCGCGCGCGTGCGCCTTGCCGGCGCCATGTCGGCATCGGGCCAACAGGCAGCGATCGAAGCGCTGGCCGAACTGCTGGGCACTGAGCAGGACGGTATGGTCTGCGAAGCGCTGGTGCGGGCCGCCGGCAGCTTCCGTGACCCGGCAATCAAGACTGCGCTGGAGCAGTTTCTGGAGAGCGGCCCCAAGCTGCGTCGCGCGCGCGCGGCAGCATGGGAGATGCTGGGCGCGCAACGGGAAGCTGCACCCTTCGAGCGAATTGTGGAAGCCGCCAAGACCGGGACGCCCCTGGGGGTAGAACAATCCGGCGCGTTTCGCGCACTGGCGGAAACCCGCAACGCGGACGCACTGACCACGCTGCTTGACGTCACGAGATACGGCGGAAGCACCAACCGCGCCCGCCACTGGGCCGCAATGGCGCTGGGCACATACGCCCGATTCGCCGACGAGACCGACCGTGAACAAGCCTTAGAGCGCCTGAGCGACCTGCTGCGTGACCCCGACGGCCGCGTACGCCGCATGGCAACCATCGGCCTGCGCGAAGCCGGCGCCACCGAGGCGCTGAGGCAGCTTGAGGCCTACGGCCGTGGGCTGAGCGAGCAGGAAGAAACAGCGGTCAAGCGCACCGCGGCGGCAATCAGGGCATCAGCCAAGCCGAAAGCCCCGGCGGCGGAGAAGCAGATGGAAGAGCTGCGAGAGAAGTTGCGGAAGGCGGAAGACCGCCTCGACAAGCTCGAGAACCGCAAGGCTGAGTAGGCGCGCGGGCAAGAAGAGGGGCAGCGCTGTGGCGCCGCCCCTTTGTCCTTTGACCAACCAGAGGACTACATCCGGACGGCAATGTTCAAGCCGATGCTCAGCACGATCCAGATGATACCGACAATAATCGACGCCTTTGCAAGGCCCACGCCGGCGTTGCGGCGCTTGGCTTCGCCAAGTCCGACTGCCGCCAGAATGACCCCGATAAGGGGGCAGATCGGAACGAGCGCCAAGATCGCTCCCGCAATGACCAGGCCTGGAACACCCTGTGCCGGCGGCGGGCCGTAGCCCTGCGGTGGATAACCGGGTTGCCCATAGGGCTGCTGCTGCTGATAGCCGCCCTGTTGCGGATAACCGCCCTGCGGCTGCTGAGGATAAGCGCCCTGCGGTTGCCCGCCCTGCTGTGGAGGATAGCCTGCCATGTCCGCCCCTTGGTTATGAGTTGTGTGCGAAGTTTACGAAGTTTCGATAGCGGAAAACAGGGCCGAAATCGGGCGTTTTTCGGGGGCGCCAATCAGCCCATTCATGCAGTCTGAGCCGAAAGCGCTTTGAGCTTTTCTTCCTTTTCCCACTTGCGGCATGACTCGATCAGCGGGTCGATGTCGCCAGCCATGACTTTCTGCAACGGGAAACTCTCTTTGCTGCGGTGGTCGGTGCAGCGGTCCTGCGGGAAGTTATACGTGCGAATCTTGTCTCCGCGGCCGCCACTGCCGACCTGCACGCCGCGCTTGGCCGCCTGCTCACGGTCGCGCTTTTCCTTTTCCATCTGGTACAGCTTTGACTTCAAAATCCGCAGTGCTTCGTCGCGGTTCTTGTGAAAGCTGGGCGTCGCCTGACAGTCCACGAACAGTCCCGAGGGCAGGTGCCGCATCTGGCAACGCGAGCTGGTCTTGTTCACGTTTTGGCCGCCCGGGCCGCCACTGCGCGCGGCTGTCACGTCAAGGTCGCTCTCCTTGATTTCGATCTTCACGTCTTCCATCTCAGGCAGCACTGCCACGGTCGCCAGGCTGGTATGGATGCGCCCCTGGGTCTCGGTGACCGGCACGCGCTGCACACGATGGCCGCCGCCTTCGTACTTGAAGGCCTTCCAGACCTGGTCGCCCTTGATGCGGTACGTGCCGTTCTTCAAGCCGCCTGCTTCGGACTCGACTTCGTCCAGCACCTCAAGTTTGAACCCCCGGTGCGCACACCAGCGGGCGTAGTTCTCGATCAGTTCACGGGCGAACAGGGTGGCTTCGTCGCCGCCTTCGGCACCCCGGATTTCCAGAATCACGTCGCGCGCGTCGTCTTCGTCGTCGAGCAGGATCATGTCCTGGGCTTGCGCATACAGCCGGTCGTAGCGCTCTTTCAGTTCGCCCAGTTCCGCCTCTGCCAGCTCTTTCATTTCGCTGTCGGCGGCAGGATCTTTCAAGATCTCTTCGCTGCCCGCGATCTGTGCCTGAAGGGCGATGATGGCCGCGTAGGCCTCGGCTTGCTCGCGCAGCATGCCGCGTTCGCGCTGGTATTCGGCAAATAGCTTGTTGTTCCCGTACACGGCGGGGTCTTCGATCTGTTTGCCGAGATCGCGGTAGCGGTCAGCGCGTTGTTTCAGCACGTCAAGCATGGGTACAGTCTAGCAAGTCGGTACGGGGCCGGGTCAGTCTTGAGAATAACAACCGGCGCGAGGCAGAGCCCCACGCCGGCGTGCGACTTCGCTGCGCTATTCGCCCTTATCGCCGGGCTGCGGGATGATCTTCTTCTTGCCGAAGACCTTCTTCTTTTCCAGCTCGGTCTTGAGGTCCTTGGTGATCTTGCGGGTCGGCGCCTTGACCGCCTTTTCGGCCTGCTTCGCTGCCTGTGTCTGGTCCCACTGGAAGCGCTTGGTGAATGCATCCACGCGGCCGGCACTGTCAATGAACTTCTGCGTCCCGGTATAGAAGGGGTGGCATGCGCTGCAGATGTCCACGCTTAGCTTTTCATGGCGCGTAAGGATTTCAAACTTGTTGCCGCAGGTGCAGCTCACTTTCGTGTATTTGTGCTTCGGATGGATGCCGTCTTTCATGTTTCGTCTCACTTGCTTCGGTGCCGTCGCGACGGGCCCGTGCCTTGTGCAGGGATACCCGCAGCCGCCAATTCGAGCGGCGAATCATAGCGGTGGGTTTTCCACACGCAAGAGACGAGCAGTCTGGCAACGGGTCGCCGTAGCCGCATGGCCCATGGCCGCACTTCTGAAGCGCTGTCGACAATATTTGTTACAGGAAGAACGCGTTGCTGTCCGTTAATGAAGGGGTACACTATTCAAGCTGGCGGTCGGGGGCGGGCGGATGAAGAGCAGTTCCGGCGTTTTGGTCACCATTCTGGGTGCCATTGTGCTGATAGCCATGGTTGGCGGCTATCTGCTGCTTCAGGATTCTGGCCCCAATGCCGGCACAGCCCGCGGCAGCAGGGTTTCTGACCGACAAGGCGAGGCCCCTGACGCCAAAGCTCGCAAAGACCGCGACGGGAAAGACAGCGCTTGGGACATCAACCGCCGCGACAGCGACGCTTTTGACCCCGACGACCCGGATGGAAAGCGCGCAAAGGCGAGCAGGAATGGCGCGGGCGCTGAAGGCACAGGACCAGCGACGCCGGATGATCTGCCGGCCACGCCGCCCGTCAACCCTGACGAAATTAACGAAGTCGTTCCCGGACATCTGATCGTGCGCGTCGTCAAACGCGAAGACGAACGCCCGCTGCCGGGCACGACCGTCTACTTTCCGTTACTGGGCACGCGCCTCGAAACACAGGCGGGCGAAGTCAGCATCAGCGACAGGCTCGAGGCCATGGTCAAGCGCACCAATCGTCACGGCGTCGCGGTCTGGAGCGAAAAGGAACTCGCCGAACTGATTGCCCGGCAAGCCGCAAGCAGCGAAAAACAGACCAGCGTGCTGATCACTGCCCTCGGGTACGCCGACGTGTTTGAGCCCCTGGCAATCCCCGACCTGAAGAAGGGGGCCGAGTCCACCTTCAAGCTGATGCCGGCTGTGCGAATCACCGGCAAGGTGCGTGAAAAACGCGGCGGTATCATCAGTTACGCCAAGGTCGAGATCCTGCAGACCAACCAGCAGGGCGACACATCCGCGCCGGTCAACCGCTTCAAGATCAGCGCGGACGGCCTGGGCGAGTTTGCGATCAAGCTGGCTGATACCTATCTGTACGTGTTCGAGGTGCAGCTCAACGGGTACGCGCCTTACAAGTCGCGCGTCTTCAACTTCCGCGAGGACAAGCGTGAGGTCAGCATCCTGCTCGAAGCCGCCAAGGGCATCAGCGGCGTGGTCGCCGATACGGGCAACAAGCCAGTCGAAGGCGCCGAGGTATGGGCCAAAGATGACGGCCTGCGTGTGCTGACTGACGCAGCGGGCAAGTTCACAATCGACATGGTCACGGACCGCATCTTCCGCAACGACGTAAACCTGCGCTTTACGGCCAAGGGCTATGCGCCCAAGGACGAGAAAGTCCTGGCCAACGACCACAACGTGAAGGTCAACCTGGACCTTGAGGGCACGCTCACCGGCGTTGTCGTGAACGACCGCGGCGAGAAGGTCGTAGGCGCGACCGTACGCTGTACGTACGTCGAGGGACCCAATCGCTACCCATGGGACTCCGTGTTGAGCAATGAAAGAGGTGAGTTCCGGTTCGGCGGGTTCAGTAACGGCGACGTCCAGGTGTCCGCGCACCTGGCAGAGCTTTACAGCGCAAACAGCTCGGTCAGGGTCGCCCCGCGCAGCAACGCCGGCCCCGTAACATTGACGCTGATCACCGGCGCCAGCGTTACCGGCCGCGTGCATGCGGCTGGTGTGGGCATCGCCAGCGTGACGCTGGCCCTGGACGGCAAAGCCGCCGGCGCCACCGATGGCGATGGCGCTTACAGCCTTGGCGGCATCGCCGACGGCAAGCACAAGGTAAAGATCGTCAACCAGTTCCCGATTGCCGACGAGATGCTGCGGCAACTGCCGGTGTTCACGACTGACGGCAAGACCTACTACTATCTTCCGACAGAACGCGATGTGAATCTGAAGCTTGCCGACAGCGTAGCCGTAGACTTTGACGTAAAGCCCTTTGACGCGCGCATCGATCGCAAGATTACGGTCAACATCACCACCAGCCCCAACGAACCGGCAACCGGCGTGCAGGTAACGATCAAGCCGGTTTATGGCGAGCCGCCTGAGGGGGTTGAGGCCCCCAAGACACAGGTGCTGGCGCTGAACCTGCCTGAGGGCAAAGCGAGCATGCCGCTCAGCCTGGTCAACGGCGTGAGTTATGAAGCGACGTTCGTACACAACCGGTTCTTCGAGGCCAAGTTGACCAGCGACGCACTGGCAGGGGTCCAGGATGGCGGCACAATCGAGTTGGTGCTTGAGCGCGCCTTCATCATCAAGGGCACAGTCAAAGACAGCCAGGGCAACGGGCTCGAGAGTGTCGGGCTCAGCAAGGACAAGAACAACCCGTGGCAGATGACTGCCACGACGGACATCTACGGCTACTTCGAGTTCGGGCAACTCAAGGCGGGCGAGTACACGATTACGGCTTTCAAGACCAGCTACTACCAGGAAGCCAAGGTGGTCAATATTGAAAGCACGGACCCGGCGCCGCTCGACATGACGCTGGTCAGCGCCAACGAGATCCGCATCATCGTCACGAACAACGGCAGCCCGCAGGCGGGCGCGCATGTGCATATCTACCGCAACGACGCAGAAGGCGACGACCCCGACGGCTACAAGCGGCACTTCGACATTGGCACCACGGACGCCACCGGTGAAAAGTACATCAACTTTCACTGGGTCCGGAATTACCAGATCGTCGCTTACTGGGGCAATCAAGTCGCGTTCACCAACTTCAACAACCTGAAAGAGGTGCCGGAGCGCGAGTTCAGCATCGAACTTGAGCCCGCCTACGACCTGACCGGCGTCGTGGTAGATTCTGAGAACAGCCAGGCCCTGGGCGGCAGCATTGTGCGCGCACACATCACCACCACCGGCACCGAGGGCCGCGACGGCAACTTCTTCCAGATGCAGGTCAGTGGCGACGGCCGGTTCAATTTCAAAGTACCCACCGGCAACTACTGCTTCTACGTGCCCAAGACCAGCAGCCACGAGAGCTTCAACACCGAAGGCAACCCGGTGCCGGCTGGCACTCTTGACACAATCCTGCCCGTGCCAGTGCGCGAGGATATCCAGGGCAACTATGCCCAGATGGTCAGCATGTCCGTGTCCAGCAGCATGACGGGCGGCGAACAGTACATCGTCGAAGTCGTCGTCAAGAACCGCGGAGACACCACGTGGACATCCGCGGGCAACAAGCCATGGCGCCTTGGCAGCCAATCCCCGCAGGACAACCAGACTTGGGGCATGGGGCGGGTCGGCATTGCCGCAGGCGTCGAGGTCCGGCCGGGCGAAACCTACAGCTTCCAGTTCACGGTGACGGCGCCTGCCACGGCGGGCAACTACGACATGCAGTGGCGCATGGTGCAGGACGGCAAAGAGTGGTTTGGCCAGTTCACCGAGAAGCGCAAGATCACAGTGACTGTGCCCAGCGCCGGATGAGTCTGAACCCGGCGGCGCACAGGGAGATTCCGGAAGCCGGAACGATGGCGAAGTCGATGAAAGAACGCCCTCGGCAACAGCCGAAAGCACAGGTCCCGCCACCCAGAGATTGGGCCTCGCGCTACAGGCAACTGGTCGAGTTCATCAGTGAGTTTGGTCGCCACCCGTCCCGCCACACTCCGCAGTCGCAAGAAGAGGAGTCACTGGCTTGGTGGGTGAAGGACCAGCGCCGCAAATTGCGCTACGGAAAGCGCTGCAAAGCCAAGCGCGGTATGCTGAATCGCAGCCAGAAAGAGCGTCTGAACGAGCTGGGAGTTGCGCCGGACCCCCGCTTTGCGACCATTCGCTGACCGCCGGTCCGGCCCCGATTCGGACTGTTGCGCCACCACCTCTGCCAAGGCATGATTCGCGCCCCATAGGGGCTGAACTTGATTGGTGATTTCGACATTTTCCTGCCGGTGGTTTGGCTGCTGCTCGCAGCGGCCATCGTCATGCTGATCGACCTGTTCGGCGACGATCCCGACAAGACCCGCATGTTCAACTTCTTCACGGCGCTGGGCGGCGTGCTGCTCGCGTTTGTGTCGTTGAACCCATACTGGGATGCGCCACCGCAGACGATCATGCGCGGAGCATTGCTGGTCGACCAGTTCAGCGCATTCCTGATCATCTGCATCCTGATCGGCACCGCAATTTCGATGTTCGCCAGCCTCAGCTACGTCAAGCGCATCGGCGTGAATCTTGCTGACTTTCTGATTACGCTGCTGCTGGCGGCTTCCGGCATGGTCCTGCTGACAGTCAGCAACGACCTGATCATGCTGTTCCTGTCGATTGAGCTGCTCAGCTTCAGTGTGTACGTGCTGACAGGCCTGCACGGCCGCAGCAGCCGCAGCGCCGAAGCCGCGATGAAGTACTTCATCATGGGTGCGTTCGCCACCGGCATCATGATTCTCGGCATGGCCTGCCTGTATGGCGTAACCGGCGAAGTGCAGCTTAAGCCGATCGGCGAAAAGCTTGCCGCGATTTTCGCGGCGCATAACGGCACCGAGATCATGGCCACCTTCGGCATGGGCGCGATCCTGATCGCCTTTGCCTTCAAAGTCGGTGCTGTGCCGTTCCATAGCTGGGTACCGGACGCCTATGAAGGCGCGCCAACGACCGTGACCGGGTTCATGGCTGTCGCGGTAAAGGCTGCGGCCTTCGGCGCGTTGATCCGGCTTGCGGTCGTGGCATTCCCGGCCACTGCAGCAGCGGAAGGCTTCTTCGGTGACCTCGGATTTGCCGGCTATGCGCTGTGGCTGCTGTCGGCGCTGAGCATGATCCTGGGTAACTGGTTCGCGATCAGCCAGCGCAACGTCAAGCGCATGCTGGCCTACAGCAGCATTGCCCACAGCGGTTATCTGCTGATGGGCCTGGCGGCGGCGGGCGGCAACAGCGAAGTCTACGCGGGTGTGCTGTACTACCTGCTGGCCTATACGCTGATGACCAGCGGCGCGTTTGCGATGCTGGTGTACGCCAGCAGCGGCGGGCGCGACGTGGAAAGCATCGACGACCTGCGCGGCCTGGCCTGGAAGAAGCCCGCGGTCGGCATCGGCATGGCGATTTTCATGTTCTCGCTGGCTGGCATTCCGCTGACGGCGGGGTTCATGGGCAAGTACTTCATCTTTTCACAGACAATCGCGGCCGGCGGGCGCTATCTGACACTGGCGATCATTGGCATCTGCACCAGCATCATGGGCGCGTACTACTATCTGCGCGTGATTGCCTATACCTACTTCCGCGACCCCGACGACCGGCCGGTTGCCGGCAAAGAAGACTGGGGCCTCAAGTTCGCCCTCAGCCTCACGGTGCTTGGCACCGTTTTCCTGGGCATCTTTCCGCAGGGCTTCTACGACGCGGCGCAGGACAGCGTGAAAGAGCTTCAGCACGACCACGCGCGCCCCGTCGTCCCAACGCCCGACAAGACCGGCGCCGTCGCCAAGGACTAGCGCACTTTACCAGCGCTCAGGCGATGCCGGCGTCAGCGGGCCACCCTCGAACTTCACAACGGCATCCGGTGGTACGGTGCGGTCCCCGGCAGCGCGGATCGGCATCTCGGCAGGCACGGCATACCCGTTGTGCCACGGGTGCAGCACAGAGAAGGCAATCATCACGCCCAGTGCAGCCGCAACCTGAAAGCGCATTCGGGATTCGCGCAGCACCATCCAGCGTAGCGCCGGGGCCAATGCCGTGCCCCACAGCACCGCCCAAACGGCGATTTCCATGCCGTCGACACTGGCAAGCGGACGCAGGTGCCAGCCCCAGAATGCAGCAGTGTCGAATGCCAGCAGCAGCAGCACACCGGCCAGCGCCGCAACGGGCAGCAGGCGCGCGTGGCGCAGGCAGCCTTTGAGTGCGTTCATCATGTGTCTCCTGGGGTGCGCCTTCAGGCCGCGACCATGCTGTCGTAGGCGCCGCCTTGACCCGTCAAGTCGCCGGCGGCTTTGCGGGCTTCCCATTCTTCAAAGCTGATCAGTATCTCGCGCTCTTTGCTGCCGCGCGCCGGGCCCAGCATTCCTGCCCGCTCCATCTGGATGATGATGCGCGTGGCACGCGTGTGCCCCAGGCCCATCGCCGTGCGCAGAAAGCTCGCGCTGCCGCGCCCAGCCGCAAGAATCTGGTCAACCGCTGCCGCGAAGTCGGGGTCCAGGTCGCCGATACCGCCTGCGGCCGCTCCATCACTGCTGCCTCCGCCGCCGGCAAACCTGGCCGGGTCGATGAGATAATTGGGCTTGAGCTGGCTGCGCAGCGTGTCGAGCACGCGGTTCATCTCGTCGTCGGCAATGAAGGCACTCTGGACGCGCACGGCGCGCGGGTCGCCGGGCATGACCATCAACAGGTCGCCCTTGCCCATCAGGTCTTCGGCGCCGGTCTGGTCCAGCACGATACGCGACTCGCTGCCGGTGTTTACGCGCAGACTGACGCGGGCGGGAATGTTCGACTTGATCAGCCCATTCAGCACGTCGGCACGCGGCGACTGCGTGACCAGGATCAGGTGAATGCCGGCAGCGCGGGCCTTGGCGGCGATGCGGGCGATCAACTCGTCGATCTTGGTGTCGCTGGCGACAAGGATCAGGTCGGCCAGCTCGTCCACAATCGCGACAATGCTGGGCAGGTGCGATTCACTGTCCGGATCGGCCCCCGCATCTTCGAGGCGCTTGCGGCGTTCGCGGTTGCTGAGATCATTGTACTCGCTCATCTTGCGCACGCCGGTGTGCTTGAACAGCGTGTAGCGTCGCTCCATTTCTTCCGCCAGCCACTCAAACACGCTGACCGCACGCCGCGAATCGTCGATCACCGGCGCCAGCAGGTGCGGCACATCTCGATACGGCGCGAACTCAACCTGCTTGGGGTCAACCATCACCATGCGCAAGTCGCGCGGGCTGCGCGACATCAGCAGGCTTGCCAGCAGCACGTTCTCGAAAACGCTCTTGCCCTGGCCGGTTGCGCCGCCCACCAGCAGGTGCGGCATGGCAGCCAGGTCACGGATCACGGGCACGCCCAGCGCATCTTTGCCGAATGCCATCGGCAGGTCCATTTTCTTGCTTGCGACTTCGAACTCAGGTGTTTCCAGAATTTCGCGAAAGCTGACCATGTCGCGGGTGTGGTTGGGGACTTCAATACCGACCGTGCTCTTGCCGGCCTGGGTCACGAAGCGCACGCCATGCACGCGCAGGTTCAGCGCCAGGTTGTCTTTCACGCGCTCGACCTTGTTCAGCATGACGTCGGGCGGGATCTCCATTTCATAGGTCGTCACGGTCGGGCCGGGAATGCTGTCCACGACCCTTACATCCATCTTGAAGTGCGCAAACGTAGCGCGAATGATCTCGGCGCATCGCGTCATTTCGGCTTTGGCGCGGTTCGTGTCGCGCTTCTTGCCGGCGTTCAGCATCGCCACCTCGGGCAGCCGGTAGCTGGCCAGCGCGGCTTCCCACTCTTCGCCGCTGGCGCTCTCGGTGGGCGCCGGGGCAGGTCTCTCGACGACCGGCCGTCGCGCGCCGACCTGCTGCGGCTCAGGCGCGGTGGCGGACCCGCTGCCCGGGATCAGGGCGAGATCGGGCGCGAAGTCAACAATCAGATCGTCTTCATCGTCGTCGTCGCCTTCTTCTTCGGTGTCCTCGGTGTCTTCTGCATCCGAGCTCTTGCCCCCGAGCAGGCGGGTCAGCCAGTTGCCGCCTTCTTTCTGCTCAAGCTCATGGGGCATGATCGGGTCCGGGATCTGCGGCGGCGTCAGCGGGCCCGACATCGCTTCGTCGTCGCTGCCCAGCGGGTGCAGCAAGTCGCGGATGATCGGGTAGAACAGAATGTCCGTGGCCAGCAGAAAGCTCAGCAGCATCGTGAACGCCAGCACCAGGAAGGCCCCGGTCATGCCGAAGTTCGCCATCAGCAGCCCGAAAATCGTGGTGCCGGTCACGCCGCCGCGCGAGGGCATGATGCCGCTGTCGGCATAGCTGTCGCCGAACATTGCGCTGAACGTCGCCACCAGCAGCGCCGTGCCGATCAGGCGCACGGGCCAGTCAGCCGCTTTGCGCCGGAAGAAGATCAGCGAGGCGTACACGCCCAGCACACCAACCAGCAGATAGGTGCCGACGCCCAGAAACGTGTATGCGTAGTGCACGACCACGGCGCCGATGCGGCCGCCGAGGTTGTGGGGCTCATCGTTGACGGGCCATACCGCGCCAGCGACGTCGGCTGGGTCGTAGCTGACAATGGCAAGAATCATGAAGGCAACCACCAGCAGCAGCGAAAGTGCTGCGCATTCCTGCACCAGCTCTTTGTTCAGCAGTTTGCGCACGCTGTGCATGCTTAGGGTGTCGCGGGTGCTGAGTGTCTTGCCGGCCATTGCTTGCTCCCGATGCGAATGGTTCCGCGCAGGCACGGACCAATTACGGTTTCGGCAATGCAAGCCTTGAATCTTGAGCCGGTTTGCATGGCACGCATTTGCCTGCCCGCGGCGCGCAAACCGATTTCGCAAGTGACAACGCCGGTTAACCGGCTTGAATCTGTGGGCGGAGGGCGTGATGGCAAAGAAGAAAAAGACGATGGCAATGAACAATCCGGCGGAGCCTGCACCGGCGTTCAATGTTCGCTTTCTGTACGCATTCTGTAACGACGTGGCCGCGATGCGGCAGTTCTACACCGAACTGCTGGGCATGAAGGAAGGCGCGTTCCTGGACAACGAAAACTGGGCCTGGGTGACGTACAAGTCCGAAGGCTTTGAAATCATGTTCTTTCGCTGGGACCACCCGCTGCCCATCGAAACGCGCTGGGCCTGGCAGCCGGGCGAAGCCAAGGTCGAGTCCGTGCCGCTGATGAGCTTCAGCCTGCACTATCCCTGGGACCAGTTCGTCAGCGCGGTCAAACGGCTGCGCGAAGCCGCCACGCGGGCACAGTCCGAAAAGCCGACCTGGCGGCAGGGCAGCTACTGGGGCTGGACCGTCGCCGACCCCATGGGCCACACGATCGAAGTCTATTCCACGCCGCCAAAGCCGCCCAAAGAAGGCGAACCCCCGCAGTGGATCGACTGATCGCCGCTCAGGGAACGCTTCATCGCTTCAACCGCTTTGGGGTCGCAGTCCAGAAAGATGAACTTCCGGCCAAGCTCGGGACTGGCGCTGCTGGAGTTTGCAAACCGACAAGTTGTCAACGGATAGACCGTGTCGCGCTTGCCGGTAACATTGGTCCCAGCTTGGTTGAAGGAGCGATGAATGCTCGACATCTACTTTGGCGACAACTTGGACATCATTCGCTCGCTCCCTGACGCGTCGTTCGACCTCATCTACATCGACCCGCCGTTCAACACCGGAAAGAAGCAGGCGAGAACCCAGATCAAGACCGTACACGACCAGGAAGGTGGCGACCGAGTTGGCTTTCAGGGCAAGAAGTATCGAACGACAAAGGTCGGCACCAAGGGGTACCTTGACACGTTCGAGGACTACCTTGGCTTCCTTGAGCCTCGTTTGGACGAAGCCTACCGGTTGCTGACTCCCACCGGCTCGTTCTTCTTCCACATCGACTATCGTGAGGTGCACTACTGCAAGGTCTTGTTGGACACGATTTTTGGCCGCGAGAGCTTCATCAACGAGATCATCTGGTCATACGACTATGGCGCGCGCGCAACCAAGCGCTGGTCGCCGAAGCACGACAACATTCTTTGGTACGCAAAGGACCCAGAGAACTACACCTACCGATACGACGATATTGACCGAATTCCCTACATGGCGCCCGGGCTGGTGGGCCCCGAGAAGGCTGCAAAGGGAAAGACACCAACGGACACTTGGTGGAACACCATCGTCAGCCCCAACGGTAAAGAAAAGACAGGCTACCCTACGCAGAAACCCCTTGCGATCATCAGCCGAATCATACGGGTGCACTCGAACCCTGGCGACCGAACATTGGATTTCTTTGCCGGGAGCGGTACCTTTGGTGAGGCATCGGTGCGGCAGGGCCGGTCATCGGTTCTTGTGGATAGTAACCCCGAAGCAATTTCGGTGATGATGCGACGTTTCGCGGACTTACCTCAAGCTCGCTACCACGGGTGCAATGAGATAGATGCAGCCGCAGGACCCGTTGCGACTAACCATGAGCCCACGAAGGCGTTGTTTCAGGCATAGGAAGGAACCACGGTGGGTAACAAGAAGCAGGGAAAAGAGATCGAGGATCGGTTCCGCACAGTGACTGGCGCCACCGAAACCGACAGTAATGCAGCGGGCGATGCCAACTTTGAGGGTGACCATGTAGAGATAAAGTACGTTGGACTCAAGAAGAAGGATGACAAACCTGTTG
The DNA here is from genome assembly GCA_025993795.1 of Planctomycetota bacterium. Lineage (GTDB taxonomy): Bacteria > Planctomycetota > UBA8742 > UBA2392 > UBA2392 > JADJRK01. Next base: position 137,586 of record JAMQHL010000012.1, on the reverse strand, counting down.
TTCCGCACCGCTGTTCGGACACGATCAACCAAGTGCGCGCCGTCAAATATATAACCGTGGTGGTTTTCCAAGAGGCGACGCAGTCATGGTACGTGATTCCAGCACCAGATGTTCTACTGCTTATTGCAAAGAGAGAGCCCAGATTGAGCGGGGCCAAACGCGGGCAGCATACAGAGAACCCCTACGAGTCAGTCACGCTCCGCGTGAAGGACATACGGGAGTATCGCGTCGTAAACCACGCGGACCTACCGGATCGCCTTCGCTTAGCGGCCAAGAAGGCGAAGGGCTATCCCAAACTCCGCGGTGTCATGACCAACATACTGAACGAGTCGGCTAAACTCGCGAAACGGTCGGACTATCTGGTGAAGCAGGAATTGAAACAGTGCAAAATTCTTTGAAACATTGAGCTCGCGCGCGCGGCAGGAAAAGCCATTCCGTTTCGACCGAATCGTTCATGGCGTCGGCATTAGGTGACAGGGGCGCAGCCAGCGCTGTGTCCCCCGGAGTCCAGTCGAGGGGAAGCATACGATCTGGCCACGCCCCACTAACTGAATGCAAGCCGGACTGCATCATCACCCAACTAAGACTCACTTCACCGCCGCCAGTGCGGCATCTATGGCTGTTCCCGCCCCGTGCAGGCTGATCCAGCGCAGGCCTGAGCTGCGGCCTACGCTCGGCAGTGCAAACCCGGCCAGCTTGGTGCCGTCTATTAGCGCCACGTCGCCCTGCTCAAGCACGCCCTTGAAATCCACGCCGCCCTGCCGCACCTCGGCGGGGTAGCTGGCGCCGTCGAAATCGGTCAGCACCAGACCCTGCCCGTTCACCAGCTCGTTCGCCCACAGTGTCGCCGCCTTCTCGCGATAGGCCGTGGCCCGGATCAGCAGCACCGCATGTTCGCGGCGTTGCTCAACCAGGTCGGCGACGCGCGTGCCTTCACCGATCATCTCGACCCGTATGCTCTGCGCGATCACCGGCCCCGCCGGCTCAATCAGCCATGCCGGGCACAGCACCAGCAGGTCCCCCTGAGCGTTGACGTGCACGATTGCAGCCGCGCCCTTGCGTGTGCGGTCAATCGACTCTTCGGTGCCAACACGCGTCGTCAGCGTCGCCCGCACCTCGCACAGCCACACCGGGCGCACCTTCAGCGGTCGCGCCAGCGGCGGCGGCGTCAGCTCGGGGTCGGGCTGCGGGCGCTCGGCCAGCCCCTTGAACTGCTGTCCCGGCAGCGCGGGCACCCCGATGCTGCGGTCGAAGTTCAAAATCGTGCTGCCAAACCGGCTGTCGATCCAGAAGCGACAGCCGTCGCGGAGCAGCTCGGCGTGGTCGGCGGCGATCACGGCATGTACCAGCACGCCGTCGCCGTCTGCATCGACATGGCTGACGCGGCCAACCAGGCGGTCGCCGAATACGACTTCGTCACCGGACGAGATGCCCTTACCTTCGTCAAAGGTAATCGAAACGGGCAAGCCGCCACCACCGTGTTCATAGAGCACCCAGACGCCGCCGGCGACACCACCGGCCAGCAGCAGCAGCACAAACACACCAAGCACAATGCGGACAATGCGCATGGCCGCAGGTTAGCGAGTTTGCACAGTGACGGAACAGGAAGGCCAAGCTCGCGCAGCCGTTGCTGGCATTCGCCTGCGGCGAATGAGTTGCGACGGCCTCCAGCCGGCGGCAGCGGCCGCTGAAACTCATGCGCGGGACGCGCATGCCACTTAGCGCGAGGCGTGTGCCTGTTGCAGGTAGTTGACCCAGTGCTGCGGACAGGGGCCGCCTGTGCCTTGGAGAGGACGGCTGCGTTCGCGAATCTCGCGGCGCAGCAGGTATTGCCCGGCTACTTCACTGGCGCTGAGCGCTGCCCTGTGCGTGCGACGCGACAGCATCAACGCGATGCGCTGCCCCAGTGCGCGGCAGGCTGTGACCATCCCGACCACGCCCAAGGCCGCCAGCAGCGAGTACACAAACCAGTACGCCTGCGGCTGCGTTTCGATGCCGGGGATCGCTCTGGTGGCAAGAACCAACTGCAGGCCCCAAGCCGCGCCGAACGTCAGCACCGCGACCAGCAGCAGGGTGTACGCGGCTGGCGTTTGGACGCCGTGTTGCAGTGTGCGGTCATCGATGGGTGCAAACATGGTTCAAGTTTACCACATGGACAATCGGTTGGCCTGCAATAGCAAGGCGCGGGCACAAGACGCCCGCGCCTGGTGCAGACAGGTCGGCGCTAGGCCTTCACGCTAGCCTTGGCACCGCAGTTCACGCAGAACTTGGCGTCGGGCAGGTTTTCGTGGCCGCATTCGCCGCACTTGGGCTTGGTGCCCATCTTGAAACCGCAATCCGGGCAGAACTTGGCGTCGGCCTTAAGGCCGAATCCGCAGCTTGGGCAGCGCATTTCAACCAGCATGGCTTCGCCGCATGCGCTGCAAAAGCGTGCGCCCTTTTCGTTCATGCCCTGGCACTTGGGGCAGCTTGCGTACTGATCGGGCTTCTTGCCCTGCTGTTGCAGGGCCTGGGTCTGCTGCTGGTTCAGCTGGTTCATCATCATGCCGGGCATCATCATGCCCATCATCATGCCCGCGCTATTGCCGGTGCCGGGGTTCTTGGCCATGTCGCGCATGGCGTCAGCCATCTGGAACTGCGCGTACTTGCCGACGTCGCCGATGGCGCCCATCTCGGCGCGCTTGTCGATGGCCTTCTGCACGCTTTCAGGCAGGTTGAAGTTGTTGATAAAGAACTCAACCAGCTCAATGCCGAACTTGGCCATGGCTGCGTTCAGGTGCGGCTTCATGGCCTCGGCGAACTCTTTGTAATGCCCGGGCAGGTCGAGAATCGACTTCATGTTCGCGCCCAGCCAGTCATTGACGTGGCTGACAATCAGGTCGCGCAGGTAGTCTTCGATTTCGTCGGTACGGAAGCTGTCGTCCTGGCCGACCAGATTATTGATGAACACCAGCGGCTCGACCACGCGAATGGCAAAGCGCCCAAAGCCGCGCACGCGCACCAGCCCGAAGTCGCTGTCGCGCAGGGCAATCGGTTCCTTGGTGCCCCACTTGAGGTCGGTGAACATCTTGGTGTTGACGTAGTAGACCTCAGTGCGGATCGGCGACTTGAAGCCCCAGGGCAGGCTGAGCAGCTTGGTGATGACCGGGATGTTGAGCGTGGTGATGGTGTGGCGGCCCGGCGGAAAGATGTCGGCAGCTTTGCCGCCGACGCAGAAGATGGCGACCTGGTTCTCGCGCACGATGCACTGGCCACCGAGTTTGAACTCAGCGCTGCCGCGCTCCGGGATGCGGTGGCTGATTTCGTCAGCGCGTGTTTCCTGGTACTCGATGATCTCAAGAAAGAGGCCCATGCTTGCTCCTGTAGTCGAAAGCGACGCGGGAAGTGTAGCAAGCCCAAGCCCGGCATGGGATTCCAAAGATACAGGCTTTGTGGAACGGGCAGGACGCAAGCCAGCGGGGGTGGACGTGATCGGCCTCAAGGAGCCAGCCAAGCATGAACTGCGGCAGGAAAAGATGCGCCCCGCGGGAAGGGGCCGGGAAGGGTCAAGGAAGTTCGGGGCAGTGGCGCTGGCGACGCCGGGATTGGCCGGGCAAGCTCGAGCGCGGTGCATGGCGGCGGACTCGTCGGTTTCTGATGCGAGAGCAAGCCATCATGCAAAGCGCACCTTCCGCCTCAGGAAGAAGTCTTTGCTCGCAAGGAGTGGTCACACAATCGGCAGGAAAGCCAGAACCGCGCCCAAAGAAACAGGAAACAAAGGAGCCTGACCCCTTTTCTGACCCCTTTTCTTCTCCTTTGCCCCACATGTCGCGATAGGCGATCATCTCAAGCGTCGATTGGTCCTTTTCCAAAGTCTCTTTGCCGTCGCCGATGGCTACGTCCATCGTGAAGTCCGCGCCCACGTCAAAGGGTGGGTCGATGTAAATGAGGTCGATCTTGCCCTTGAAGTCCTTCAACAAGCTGGCCGCAACGAGCTTGTTGTCGCCCCAAACCAACATGTTGCGGAAGTCGTTAGCGCGCTTGTTCTTCTTCTCGAAGGCAAGCAAGCCCTGCTGGCCCTGGGCGGCGGCTTCGCTGCGCGGCTGGTCGATGCTCTCGACGCGCTGCATGGGCATAGCAAGCCCGGCAACGTCCACCTCGCGGCGGTTGCCGTACTCGTCGTACTTGCCCTCCCAGACCAGCTCCGTCTTCATCTTCGACAACGGATGCGGATTAGAAGGCCCCCAAACCGGCTCACGTGCCATTCGCTGCCCCCTGCGGTACGGTAAGTTGCGCGTGCCTGTTCTGCGCCAACGCCCAGATGCGGTCAACAATCTTCTTAAGGGTTCCGTTCGCGACCGCATCGGGCGGCATCGCTGTTAGAAGCTGTTGGGCAAAGGCGGGGTTCTTCAACGCCTGCTTGTGCTTCTTGAATCCATTTGCAGTTTTGAATTCGGAAAGCACGCGCAAGAAGAGTTCCTGCCCCGCTTCCGATTGAAGGATTTTTTCAAGCGTGTCCTGATAGACCGCGTAAGTATCGAAGACGCCATCGGCGGGGAAGTCGACCGGAGGGTCAACACCCAGAAGGCGCTGCAGGGAACGGTTGCGCTCGCTACTGTCTGCCCGCTCGTTGGTGGGGCAGTCAGCGTCACCATCAAAGACCACGTAGGCCGGAATGCCCAAAGCGCGGAAGGCCACCAACGGCCGGTCAATGTTGGTCTTTCCTCCGCAGGGAATGACGGCGACTCCGGCAGACTCAAGATCATGGTGGAGGTGCTTGGCTGTTCCGACTATCGCAGCTCGGTCGTCTTCCCCTTCGACAAGCACGACGCAATCGGCAAAGAAGCCTTCATTCATCCATGGGGTCATCAGCGCCGTCATTCGTGCCTTGAGGCTGACCGCCGTGAATGGTTGGCCGCCCTGGTCCTGCGCGTTGGAAAGCAGGTCTGCCACTGCTTGTAGCGTAGTCGCCGCTGTAGTGGTGACGCGCGGCAGTTTGCTCCGCTCTTCGTCGCCAGCGTCCCAATTCGGGTGGGGTGTCTTCGACAGGCGGCGGACGCGGTCGAATGCGGGAAGCTCGACAAACAGCGGAGAGTGGGTGCAGTAAAGAACTTGTGTACGGTCTGCAACCCCGGCGACCGTCCCTTCGGACAGTTGGCGCAAGACGCGGGCTAACTGCCGCTGTCGGTTCGGGTGTTGGTACAGTTCGGGCTCCTCGATGGCCAAGATTAGGTTAGGCAGCCTATCGGCAGGCTGGGTCTGCTGTGCGGTGTCCTGTTGCGTCGTAGGCAGAGTTGCGCCTGCGGCAAGCCGCTGAAGCAACGAGAGAATAAACGCGCGTTGCAGTCCATGACCGACTCGACTGACGGGGGCCTTGAAGCCGTCCTCTTCCAACTGCACGGCAGCTTTGGGCAACGGGAGTGTAAGCTGATCAGCAGCCATCCATTCGAGCAGAACGTTCGCCGTCGGAACGAAGTGATGAAGCTGATCCGATAGTTCACGGGCCAGAGTTTGAAGCTGGGGGACGTTTTCGGGGCTGACAAGCCGAGCGTACTCTTGCTGCGTCGCCTCACGGAAACTCTGCAATTCAGGGCTTTGAGCAAGCGAGTTTCGAACGACCAACTCAATAAGTTGGTGAATGGCGCTACCCTTGGAGTCTATTGCTTCTCTGTCGGCTTCGCGCACGGCGGGAACGAGCAGGAAGCGTGTAAACTTTTCCAGCTTCCCGCTTCCGACATTGTGAAAACCGAAGAACTGACCGTCGTCCTCCATCACTTCGCATCTGTCGGGATTGGCTGATTCCCAGGCTTGGAGTTGCTCTTCAATCCCATCGGCGGCTCGTAACGTAGCAAGCGTCTGAAAGCCGTCTTGTTCCTGTTGCGCCTTGTACGCGTTCAACTTGTCTCGCTTGCCTTCAGTTGCGCGGATAGTTCGAAAACCGGGAAACTGCTTGCTCGCTCCGTGATACTTGTTGGAGTTCGTGGTCAGGACGCGGGTAACGGTAAGCGTGCCGTCATCGTGAGCGTGCCGCCCGTACTCTGTGCGCTCGTCGTCAGACAAGTCAGAGTACCTCACGGCAATGCGGATGGGTGCGTCGGTCTTCCGGTTGTAGAAGTCGTCCACGCTCGCGTTGAATCGGGGATCGTAGAACGCATCGAGCGCACGGAGCACAGCCGACTTGCCCGCGCCATTGGGACCGACGACCACGGTCAACCGGTCGAGTTCAATTACCTGGTCGAGGATGGAGCGGAAGTTCTGGATGTGTACCCGCGCGATTCGCATTGCCCACCCCCGGGATCGTGTTTGGCAACTGTAGCTCCGGCTGCGACACAATCAGTCGAAGCCAGCCCATGCTAGTGAATGTCGCGACAAGCCGAACCGGTTGCGTCTTTTGTGGAAAGTGCGCCCAAGCGTAGCCCCCTCGAGTTGAATCGTGTACTGAATCGTGTACAGGCGAGTTTTTCGGGCGTTGCTGATTTGCTTGAATCGCCTTGAAAGTGGCTCTATAAGCTGGGTGAAAGCTGGTGGGCCCGCCGGGATTCGAACCCGGAACCAAGGGATTATGAGTCCCCTGCTCTAACCGTTGAGCTACAGGCCCTTTGATTTGCGCCCGGACTTTGCCAACGCTTGCGGGTTGCAACAAGGGCGGGTTGCGGCCTTGGGCCGCTGCGCTATCTTGGCGGGCTCGGGCCCTGGAGATGCGATGCGCGTGTTTGTGTTTGCGGCGGCGTTTGCCGTGCTGCTTTGCCTGAACCCTTCCCCTTCCCGGGTTGCGCAAGAGGCCGCGAAGCCGCCATCGTCAATCTGGCTGTCCGACTGCTTGGTTTTGCCTGCAGTCGGCGGCGGTGGCCGCAGCCCGGTACGCGTGGATGCGCTGGAAGCCACACTGTTGCGTGACGGATTCAAACCACCCAGGTCCGGTGACAAGCTGAAGCGCCAAGACGGCACAAACGCGGCTTGGCGCGCGGCCAGCTCCACAGAAGACGGCTGGCTCGCCGGCGCAGATCTGGCTGGAGGGTACGCTTGGTGGACCGTGTCGGCAGACGTCGGCGGGGTCTGGCTGCTGAAAGCCCGCGGTCACTCGGCAGTGTATGTAAACGGTGAGTTGCGAGGCGGCGACCCTTACAACTATGGATACGTTACGTTGCCGGTGCTCCTTTTCGAGGGAGAGAATCAGCTGCTGTTCCTGATGGGGCGCGGGCGAATACGGGCAGAGCTGGAGCCGCCGAAACCCAGCGGTTCGGGGCTGTATGTGGGCACAGACTGGACGTTGCCTGATCTTGTTGAGGGTGACACGGTTTGGCCTCCTCGATTTGCGGCCTCGGTAGACATCATCAACGCGACGGTCCGGCCGCAGGAAGTTCGACTGCGCATCACGGCGGGGGGAACGTCGTGGCTGAACGCACGGGGCAGCACGATTCCATCTCTTTGCGTGCAACGAGTCAGCTTTGCATTACCGGGCCCGGGAACGCTCACGGGCGAGATGTTGGCTCGAGTTGCGGTATGCAAGGGTGACCCGCTGGAAGAAGGCGCGCACGCAGTTTGCACGGTACCGGTCAGGGCGCCGGGCGCAGCGCGCAAGGTCACGTTCATCAGCGGCATCGACGGCAGCGTGCAGTACTACGGTTTGCTGCCGGCGAAGCCACTTGCGGGCCAGACCGAGAAGCCGGGAATTGCCCTGTCGTTGCATGGCGCGTCCGTTGAAGCTTCAGGACAGGCGGCTGCGTACAGTCCCAAGAGCTGGTGCCACATCGTTTGCCCGACCAACCGGCGACCCTATGGATTTGACTGGGAGGACTGGGGGCGGCTTGACGCGCTGGAGGTGCTCGCGCACGCGCAGGCCTCTCTCGATCATGACCCGTGCCGGATATGGCTTACCGGCCATTCGATGGGCGGCCATGGCACATGGACCGTAGGAGCGCACTTTCCGGACAAGTTCGCGGCCATCGGCCCCAGTGCCGGTTGGCAGAGCTTCTGGACTTACGGCGGCGGCGGAGGCCACCCCGAGCAATTCAAGCTGTCGCCGATACTATCTCGCAGTGCAAACCCCAGCCGTACGCTCCTGATGAAGTACAATTACAAGTCGCAGGGTGTATATATTCTTCATGGCGATGCCGACGACAACGTGCCGGTCAGTGAAGCGCGCGCGATGCGCGACGCACTGAAAGAGTTTCACAGCGACCTGCACTACCACGAAGAGCCCGGCGTGGGCCACTGGTGGGACCGCGGCCACGATGCGGGCGCCGACTGCCTTGACTGGGCGCCGATGTGGGACCTGTTCGCGAAGCGTCGGCTTGCCGTGCCCGGCGAGATCATGAACATCGACTTCACGACCGTTTGCCCTGAGAATTCTGATTCGTGCTTCTGGGCAAGCATCCACATGCAGCAGGTGCAGCTTGAGCCAAGCCGCATTCAGTTATCCGCAGAACCCAACCGTGGGCGTATTTCCGGCACGACGCTCAACGTTTCGCGTCTGCGCCTTGACGTCGCCAGCATTCTGCAGGCAACGGATGAGGTGTTGCTGAAACTGGATGGCGACACTGAACTGGCCCTGCCCTGGCCAAAGGAGGGCGTGTTGTGGCTGCAGCGCGCTGGGCAGACGTGGCAGGCGACAGAGAAACCGTCGCCGAAACTCAAGGGTCCGCATCGGTATGGTCTGCTGAAGAACGCGATGACGCGAAACGTTGTGCTGGTCTACGGCACGGGCGGCAGCGCGGAAGAGAATGCCTGGATGTTCAACAAGGCTCGTCTTGATTCTGAGCAATGGATGGTCCGTGCAAACGGCGCGTTCACGACGCTGGCAGACACTGGTTTCAAGGCCAGTGATTACCGCGATTGCGATGTGATTCTGTATGGGAACGCAGCAATCAACACAGGGTTTTCGATGCTGGCCCACTCGCCGCTGAAACTCCTACGGGGAAAGGCGGTGATCGGAGAACGTGAAGAGACGGCAACTGACGTCGCCCTGCTGTTCTGCTACCCGCGCGCCGACAGCGACACGGCAAGCGTCTGCGTCATCGGCGGTACGGGCCTCGCAGGCATGAGGCTCACGGACCGCCTGGCGTACTTTGTCTCGGGTGCCGCGTTCCCGGACGTGATCCTGTACGGGCCGGAATTACTTGAACTGGGTACAGGCGGTGTGCGTGCCGCAGGATTTATGGGTGAGGATTGGCAGGTAGCCGGCGGTGAAATCGTGTGGCGCGACGACAAATAGTTACGGATTTCAACTTGGAATTGTTTGCTTGAATGATACATCTGCGCACCAGGACCATCTTACACCAAGGAGATATCGTGGCTGGAAAACGTTCACCTGAGAATACTCTGAAGAAGCAGGCATTCATTGCCAAGCTCTTGAAAGACAAGCCCGGCACTACGCTGAATGAAGCTGGCAAACTGGTAAAGAAAGAGTTCGGCACCCAGCTCGCGTACGACAAGCAGCGCGAGGCCTACGTCGCCGCCGGTGGCAAGATTGACACGCGTCGCGGACCCGGCAAGGGCAGCAAGCGCGGCCCCGGTCGCCCCAAGGGCAGCAAGGGCAAGCGCGGCCCGCGCAAATATGGCAAGCGCAGCCCTGAAGCTACCCGCGCCAAGCAGGACTTCGTCGCCGAATTGCTGCGCAGCACCCCGGATATGAGCATGAACGAATGCGGCAAGCGCGTGCGCGTGAGGTTTGGAAGCCAGCTCGCCTTTGACCGTCTGAAGCAGGCTTTCCAGGCCGCTGGCGGCAAGGTCGGCAAGCCCGGCCGCCGGGCCAAGCCACGCCCGAAGATCGACCGTCGCATCGGTCGCCGCGCCGCAGACCACGTGGCAGCCAAGATCCAGCATGTTCTGGGCGGAATGCCCAAGCACGTCGTGGTGATGCATGTCAACAATGCAGTCGACACCAACGAGTTCTCCACACGCGAACAGGCTGTGGCCTTTACCCGCAGCCAGGTGCTCTCAGGTGTGCCCGTGTCGCACATCGCCTACTATCTGCGCCAGCCGCTCGAGATTTCTGTCGGCATCTGATTTGACCAGTACAGGCATTGCGCGGGGTCCCGTAGAACGGGGCCCCGGTGTTCTTATACTCCGCCGATCGGCACCAAACTGGCGAGGCGGCATTGGGATTCTCAATTGAGCTGCTGTTCAACCCCACGCTGGAAGCCCGCGTTCGCAAAATTGCTTCCAGCCTGCGCGAAGGAGACCGCAGCGGTACAGTCCTCGTCGATGATGTAAAGGCGCGCCCGCACATCACGCTGTGTATTTGCGAGCAAGCCGACGAAGGCGAACTAGAAGCCTGCGTGCGGCGCCTCGCGGAAGAGACCCCCGCAATCCCGATCGGGCTTGCCTCGGTGGGAGTGTTTCCGGGAGAGCAGAACGTGGTGTTCCTGGCGCCGATCGTGAACGAAGAGTTGCTTGAAATGCACCGCCGGCTTCACGCGCAAGTGCATAAGTTCTCGACCACGCCGTGGGTGCTCTACACGCCCGCGCGCTGGGTGCCGCACTGTACGCTGGTGAACCGGCTTCCGAAGTCTGCGCTGCCGCGCGTGGTTGACTCAATTCTGGAACTGACGTTTCCGATCAGTGGCGAGATCGTTGAGATTGGCGTGATGGAATTTACCGAAGGCCGGGTCCAGCGCGTGCTGTTTACCGCCATGCTGGGCTGATGCGCTACGGTCTGGGCGTGCGCACGAAGTGAGCCCAGAACTGCCCCAGTGCGCTGAACAGCTCGACGAACTTCTCGTATTCGGCGGGCTTGGTGACGAAAGCGTTGGCGCCCCGGGCGTAGCTGGCGGATACGTCAGAGTCGGCGGTGCTGGTCGTCAGCACGGTCACCGGAATCGCCGCCAGCTTCGGTTCGGCACGCAACGCCTCAAGCACTGAGTGGCCATCCATCCGGGGCATGTTCAGGTCAAGCAGAATGATGTCAGGCCGCGGCGAGCCCGCGTACTCGCCCTCGCCGCGCAGGTAGCGCATTGCCGCTTCGCCGTCATCGACGACATGCAGGTGGGCCTCAAGCGTGGAGTCTTCAATGGCACGCCGCGTCAGCGCCTGCTGCACAGGGCTGTCCTCCACCAGCAGAATGGTGAACGGTCTGGTTTCAGGCAGGCTCATTGCGCCCATCCGGATTTCCTTGTGGTGCATCGTCCGCGGGTAATGTCACCGTAAATCGACTGCCGCTGCCCTTTGCCGACTGAACGTCAATAGTGCCGCCGTGCCTCTCTACAATCTTACGGCAAACCGACAGCCCGATGCTAGAGCCTTCGTACTTGCCCACGCCGTGCAAGCGCTTAAAGGGCTTGAAGATCTGGCCAAAGTACTGCTCGTCAATGCCGATCCCATTGTCCTGAACTGTAATATGCACAATGCCATCAGTTTGTTCCGACGTGACATGAACCTCGGGCGGCACGCCCGGACGGTTGAACTTGAGCCCGTTCGCAACCAGATTCTGCATTACCCGGCCGATCTGCATCGCGTCTCCCCGGACTCTTGGCAGCCCGGTCCACAACACCTGGCCCCCGGTCTCGTCGAGCCGTGCCCTCAAGTCCCCTTTCACCTGTTCCATGACTGCTGTCAGGTCTACCAGTTCCTGTTTCAACTCGCGGTGGCCTAACCGCGAGTATTCAAGCAGGTCCGTAATCAGGCGCTGCATTCGCAGGCTTGCATCCAGAATCGCCTGCATGTCCTCCAGCGCCCGTTTGGGCGGATTCGCACCCATGTCCCGTTGCAGCAGCCCGCAATAGGTGCTCATGGTGCGCAGCGGCTCTTGCAGATCGTGGCTGGCAACGTAATTGAACTCATCCAGTTCCGTCACGAGCTGCTTCAACTGGACGTACTGCTCGCGCAGCTTCTCGGCTTGAGCGTGCTGCACCTCGTCTGCGGCAACGCGTTCCGACATGTCGCGCACAATGCAACTGCATCGGATGTTGCCTTCAATCTGGTAGGCGCTGACGGTCACGGATGCCGGAAAGGTCTCGCCATTTCGTTTGCGCGCTCGGTACACGCGCTCCGCCGGCCCGCTGCGGCGTCGGTGCGAGTACTCAACGAGAATGCCCAGGTGGTCGCCGCTTTGCCCCACAAAAAGCTCCGGCAGCAGCAGGTCAAGGTGTCGCCCGACGAGCTCGTCGCTGCCCCAACCGAACAGCCGCTGGGTTGCCGGGTTCGCGGCCTGAATGATGCCGCCGACCATAACGATGATGATGGCATCTACCGCGCCGTCAAGGATTGCACGGGCCCGCAACTCGGCAGCTTGAACTTCGTCAGCGGCCTCCATCATCGGTGTGACGTCGGTAGCGAACAGCATGCCCACGCCAAGGTCCGGCACGCCGCGGAAGTGGCACAGGTACCAGCGGTCTCCCCACTGCACTTCACGCGACTCGGCGACGCCGTGGTCTATGCACTGGTCAACGTCGGCTTGCGTCATGCCCGGCACCAGCTCAAAGATGGTGGCGACGACAAGCCGTTCGCGGCCGATCAGTTCACTGGCGGCAGGGTTGTGCTTCTCGATACACCCCTGCCGGTTGAAGCGCAGTGTGGGGCCCGGATTAAAGAAGGGAAAGAGCTCTTCGGCCAGCAGCGCCGCTTCCGCCTTCTCGCGGCGGGCGATTTCGCCGCGCAGGATGGCCCCGGTGGTACCGACGCGCTTGACTTCTTTCTCAACACGGGTCAGTCGCGCCGAGATCAGCCAAGTCAGCCCCACGACCAGCATTACAAAGCCCAGCACGGTAAGCCACACCACGTAGCCCACGCCTTCGGGCGATGCCACCGACACGCCGACAATCGCGGCAAATGCCAGTGCGCCTCCGATTGCGACGTCGAACAGGCGGCGCAGGCGTTGCTTCAGAGGGTCAATGGTCTTGTCAGTCATCTGAGCAGGTGCCCCCAGTGAACCACGGCTGGTGCCAAGACACAAATGCCGGCGCCGTCACGAACCTCGTGCCGGTCATTGTTCATTGGCGCCGGTCGCGGGTACACTGTCTGCCTTGCTTAGCCGGGAACTTTCGAATGACGATGGTGCGGTTTTCGCTTGCGCGGGTTGTGTTGGCTGACACCCAGCCGTCGCAGAAGATCATCCTGAAAGAGCAGGGCGGCGTGCGGCACTTCACCATCGAGATCGGCGAGCCTGAAGCCGTGGCCATCTACCGCCGTGCCATGAAGCGCTTTCACCCAAGGCCGCTGACACACGACCTGCTGGATAACGTGATTGCCGGCATGGGTGGCACGGTCAAGGCCGTAGAAATTACCGACCTGAAAGACCATACCTATTACGCCAACCTGGTAATCCAGACCGCCGACGGCGAGGTGCGCGTGGACGCCCGCCCCAGCGACGCGATTGCGATACTGGTAGGCGCGAACGTTGACCTGTTCGTTGATGACGAACGGGTGCTGGCGCCGCTTTACGGCGACACCCAATAACCGGAGGCACCGAATGAGTCCACGCATGGTCCTTTGCCTGCTGCTGATGTGCGCGCCGCTCAGCGCCGAAGAGTGGATCGACTTTCATACGCCCACCGTTGGCCGCGGCGGCGCTGGCGTGTCTTTGGCACGCGGCGCCACGGGCTCGTACTACAACGCCGCAAACGCCGCTCGCCGGCCCTGGGAAAAGGACATTACCCAGATCGAGTTCGACATCCCAAGCCATATCACGGCGTCGTTGCAGGGCACCAGCTACCGCTGGATGTTCGACACCGTTGAACTCGCCAACGACCTGGCAGACCGCTTCGACGATGGTGCCTTTGAATCCGGCGGCGGCGTCGATGCCGACGACATGCGCTTTGCCATGCGCGTGATCAACCGCCTCGACAAGCTGAGCAGCCTGAACGGTGACGGCCTCTACGTCGGCGCAGGTGTCGGAATCGGCGCTCGCTGGACCAACCTGTTTCTGCCCCGCGACGGCATGAGCGCTTATATCGGCGGGTTCAACATCGCCGCTGCGTCGCCTTACGTAGATCTCGACAGTCTGCGCGGTTATCGGCTCACCGATGAAGCCGCCGGGGCCTGGGAAACGCTGATCAGTGAGGCGATTATCAACTCCGGTGGCGGTACCCCAGCACCCAGCAGTTCCGCCGGCCAGCAGTTCAGCCTGGACTTGCAGGCCGCAGGCTACAGTGCCGCGACTGCGGATGCGCTGGCTGCATGGGCCGAAGACTCCGACGTAAACTTTGGCGGCAAGGCCGGCGACATTCTGCTCGACTTCTTGATCAACACATACAACGGCACCGGCCAAAGCCTTGAAAGCGGCGCCAACCCGCTTGAGGGCAACAACTCAGGGTTCGTGATTCGCGGCCTTGCGTGGTACGAGCTTGGCCTCAGCTATGCGTTCGGTCTGCCGATCATGGGCATTTCTGACCTGCTCACGTTCGGCGCCACCGTCCGGCTGGTACAGGCGTATGCGTTCAGTGAACTGCTGCGCGTCGAGGATATGGACAAGAACGGCGTAGAAGACACGCTGGCGCGGCTGGGCAACAAGGTGGCCGATGCGTATCGCCTTGATGCCGACGCGGCGCGCTTCAACGTAGGTGTGGACCTGGGCTTGATCGTCACGCCTTTCGATACGCTGGCGATCAGCCTTGCTGCACGCAACGTCAACGGCCCCGAGTTCCGCTGGAAGCCCAGCACGACCGGCGAGCCGTCGCTGGTGCGTTTTGACCCGCAGTTTCGCCTGGGCGTCTCATACATTGCATTCTATGAGGCCGGGCTGGCCCTGTCGTTCGCGGTTGAAGCCGACCTGAACAAGACCGGCAGCGACATCATGCCTAACTATCACCAGCAGTTCGTGCGGGCGGCGATTGCATTTGAGCCTGAATTCGGGCTTGGGGGCATCGGGATTCGTGTGGGCGCGTTCAAGAACCTGGCAGACGCGAACGAGGCAATTACCTTCTCGGCAGGCCTGGGTTTCCGGTTGTGGGTGCTCACGCTGGACTTCGGCGCACACATGGCATTTGAGCAGCGCAACTTCGGTACCAGCGCCGAAAATGAGCCGCTGCCCCAGCGCGCAGGCGCCAGCGTACAGCTCGGTTTTCACCTTGAGTTTGGCGGCGGCGATCCCAAGCCTGATCCCAAGGCCAAGGCGCCCAAAGGCAAGCCGGCGCCACGGGCACAACCGAAGTCCAAGTAGTTGGTCATGAACAAGTCCGGCGAGGGCAGATGCCCTCGCCGGTTTTCTTGAGGCTGCTGCAATCAGCCGGCGAGCTTGGCCAGCTTCTTGCGCAGGGCGTCTTCGTTCAGCAATCCGACGTGCTGGTCCACGACTTCGCCATTCTTGAAAAAGATGAGCGTCGGCACACCCATCACCCCGAAGTTCTGGGCGATTTCAGGGCTCTTGTCGATGTCGAGCTTGGCAACGCTGATCTTGCCTTTGAACTCGGTGGCAAGCTTGTCAACGATGGGGCCAAGGACCTTGCAGGGGCCGCACCAGGTGGCCGTAAAGTCCACCAGCGATACACCTGAGGTCAGTTTTTCAAAGTTGGAGGCATTGGCCTCAAGTGTGTCCGGTCCTGACATGGTTGTCTCCTCATGCCCCGCACAGGGCTCAATGGTCTACTTCTGCTCAAACGGAAATGAAAGGCGCATTATTCCGAACAGGGGCACAGGGGTAAAGGCATACCGTGCATGGCGTGGGCATCCTGCCTGAATGCAGCTCAGTTACCCGAAGGGCTCGTCATGCCAACGTGGCATCGCCTTGCAGGCGTTTCCAGCACCTGTCAGCCGCGCACGTGCCAGGGTTTCAGGTTGCCGAATACTGTATGCGGTCGAAGCTCAGCAGCGTGGCGACTTTTTCTTCGAATGCCTTGCTGGGTGCGACACGAAAGTCAGGGCCGGCTTCAACAAACTCAATCGGTTTGCCGTTTTCTCCGATGATCTTGAAATAGAGCGGCGTGCTGCCGTGGTTCTGCATCGCAAGCTGGCTGAGAGTCCCCAGCAGGTCTGAATTGATCTCGCCGGTAGTCAGAGTCAGACAGATGCCGCTCGTGAACTTGCCGCGCGCCGCCGCCGCCGGGACGATCTCTTCTGCCTTGATCGAATAGCGGCCGTCGCGGTCAGGCTCGACGGCGCCGACTACAAATACGCCTATGCCTTCCTGCAGCTTTCTGGCCCATGTTTCGCCGACGCTTCCGAACGCCACGACTCGAAAGCTGCCGCGCGGGCCGGCCACGCTGAACGTTGCGTAGTCGTTGCCGCGCTTGCTTTTGCCGGCGCGCAGGCCGGCCACCGCGCCGCCCACGCGTACCTTGGAGTTCTGGTCAAGGGTAGGCAGTTCGTCAGGCGTTACGGTCGTGAACAGCTGAAACTCGCTGTCGAACTTCAGGCCCTGGTCGTGTTCGAACTCGGTCTCAGCGTCGCGTATGTGAACAATCTTGCTTACCAGGATTCCCGGCGGTTCGCCTTCGCCGGCGAACTCCAGCATGCCGCGAATGAACACCGGCGCATCCGGCTGGATCACATCTAGGTGCGCATCGTAGACATCAGGGAAGACCGTAACCTTCACCATGCCCGTGTCGTCCACCAGTTCGAACTTGGCCATCTTTCGGCCGGCGTACCGGCTGGTCTCGTTGCGCACGGTGGTAACGTTCAGTCCACTGATCAAGCCGCCAAGCACAACCGCGCCCTCAACTTCGCCTTCTTTCAGCGAGCTTGCGCGGTGGCGCGCAAACTTTTCAAACAGTTCGCGGTGTGAATCGAGCGGGCTGCTTGAAATGTACAAGCCGAAGGTTTCTTTCTCGTGGCGCTGGCGTTCGGCTTCGCTGAACGGCGGCATCTGCGGCAACACGCTGGCGTCGCGGGCGGTTTCGTCCACCGGGCCGGATGCCGCGGCAAACAGGCCCTTCTGGCCGCGGGCACGGTCCAGCGCGCCATCGGCGGCTACTCGCATGGCGTGTTCAAGGCCTTCCAGCAGCGAGTGGCGATTGAGCCCGAGGCTGTCAAAGGCGCCACCTTTGATCAGGGACTCGAGAACCGGCTTGCCAACGCTGGAGAGGTCGATGTTGTCGAGGAAGTGCATGAAGCCCTTGAACGCGCCGACCTTGCTGCGCGCTTCAATGATCTTCTCTACCGCCTTGGTGCCGACCCCCTTCATTCCGCTCAGGCCGAACACGATGGTGTCGCTGCGCGGTGTAAACTCGGATGCGCTCAAGTTGATGTCCGGCGGCACAACCCTCATGCCGGCGGCCCGCACCTGGCGCATGTACTCAACGATCTTGTCGTTGCTTCCGATCATGCTGCTGAGCAGCGCGGCGTAATACTGGGCGCGATAGTGCGTCTTCAGCCATGCCGTCTGGTACGTGATCAGTCCATAGGCCACAGTGTGGGCTTTGTTGAAGCCATAGCTGCCGAAGCCTTCAATCTGCTGCCACAGCAGCTCGCCGAGTTGCGCGCCAAAGCCCGACTTCTCGACGCCCTCAACGAACTTGGGCCGCAGCTTTTCCATGTCGGCTTGGTTCTTCTTGCCGATGGCCTTGCGCAGCTTGTCGGCTTCGCCGGGCGTGAAACCCGCAAGCTGGCGCGAGATCAGCATCGCCTGTTCCTGGTAGATCAGGGTGCCGTATGTGTCGCTGAGAATCTTGTGCAGCGCGGCAACTGCCTCGGCGTTCGCGAACTTCTCGCGCTCGCCGGGCATGCTGACCTTGACCTTGCCGTGCTTGCGCGCGGCAAAGTCCTTGTCCACGCCGGCCGAAAGCGGGCCAGGGCGGTAGATCGCCAGCACCGCCGAAATGTCTTCGAACGTGCTGGGCTTGATGCTTTGCAGCAGGCGGCACATACCTTCGGACTCGACCTGGAACACGCCGAAGCCGTCGCCGGCCGCAAGCGTCTTGTATGTTGCTTCGTCGTCGAGGGTGTGCAGGCTGGCGTAGGGCGCATCTTTGGGTGCGGTGACAGGGTCAAGGTTGATGTGCGGGCCGCCCGTCTGCTCAATCAGCTCGACGGCGCGCTGCATGATGGTCAAGTTGCGCAGGCCCAGGAAGTCCATTTTCAGCAGGCCGGCGCCCTCGACCTCGTTCATGTTGTATTGCGTGGCGATGACGTACTTGCGCTCGCGGTCTTTGGGCAGCGTGCTTTTTCGGACTTCACCGCCGTCGGGGTCAGCGACGTCTTCATCGGCCCATTCGTTCTGTTCCTGCCTCATCACGGGCAGGTACTCGGTCACGTCGCGGTCGGCAATCACGACACCCGCCGCGTGAACGCCGGTGCCACGGTTCAGGCCCTCGAGGCGCATGGCCTGGTTGACGAGGTTCTTGATCTCCGGGTCGCCGTCGTACTGGGTGCGAAACTCGGTTTCCTCTTTCAGGCAGTCGGCGAGTTTCTTGACCTTGCCTTGGATCACGGGCACCAGCTTGGTCAGATCATTGACCTTCTTCAGCGGCACCGCCATGACGCGCCCGGCGTCCTTGAGTGCCGCGCGGGCGAGCAGCTTGCCGAAGGTCCCGATCTGGCAGACGCACTCTTCGCCGTACTTCTTGCGCACATACTCAATGACTTCGCCGCGACGCTCGACACAGAAGTCGATGTCTATATCAGGCATCGACACGCGGTCAGGGTTGAGAAAACGCTCGAACAGCAGGTTGTAGCGCAACGGGTCAACCGTCGTGATGCCCAGCGCGTACGCTACAATCGCGCCTGCCGCAGAGCCGCGCCCCGGGCCAACGGGAATGCCGCGGTCATTGGCCCACCCGATGAAGTCGCTGACGATCAGGAAGTAGCTGTTGAAGCCCATGCGGTCGATGGTCGCGAGTTCAAAGTCAAGTCGTTCGCGAATCGGCGTGCCTTGCGCAAGCGCGTTGTCGCCGTATCGCTGCCGCACGCCGTGTTCGCACTGCTGGCGCAGGTACTGTTTGCCGGTCAAGCCATCCGGGCACGCAAAATCAGGCAGGTGATAACCTTCGTTGCGCAACTCCAGGTTGCAGCGATCGCCAATTTCGAGCGTATGCTTGACCAGGTCTTCACGGCCCGGAAACAGGGCCGCCATCTCGGTCGGGCTCTTCAGGTAGAAGTCGGGCCCGTAGTCCATTCGGCTGGGGTCGCTTAGCAGCCGTCCGGTGTTGATGCACAACAGCGCGTTGTGGGCTTCGTAGTCGTCCGGGTTCAGGTAGTGGCTGTCATTGGTCAGTGCCAGCTTGAGGTCACGCTTGGCCGCGAGTTCGAACATGCGGTTGGCCACGGTTTCCTCGAGCGGGCCGGTGCGCGAGTCGCGGTGTGCCTGCACCTCAAGATAGAAATTCTCTCGCCCGAAGATCTCGAGGTACTGGTCGATCTTGCACAGCGCGGGCTCGGCGTCTTTGCCGCGCATGATGGCCTGCGGAATCTCGCCCCCGAGGCAGGCTGTCAATGCAATCAGGCCCTGCCGATGCTCGGTCAGTGTCCGGTAGTCAACACGCGGCTTGCGGTAGAACCCTTCCGTGAAGCCCTTGCTGACTACTTTGCAGAGGTTGCGGTAGCCCTGTTCATTCTCGGCCAGCAACACGAGGTGAGCGTTCTCCTTTAGCCCCCTGTCGCCACCCGGCGCGCCCTCAAGCTCGGGGTTGCGCCTTTCGTGCATGTCGTAGGACACGACATAGACTTCACAGCCGATGATCGGCTTTACGCCCTCCTTGCGACAGGCGGCATAGAAGTCGAGGGCCCCGCACATGTTGCCGTGGTCGGTCAGGGCAAGGGCCGGCATGCCCAGGGCGGCAGCTCGTTTGGCCAGGCCCGCGACGGTGGCACCGCCATCGAGGAAGCTGTAGTCGGAATGGACGTGTAGATGAACGAATGCCATGCCGCGCAGTGTAGCGGGCAGTGCGACAAAGGTGGCGCTTCGGAACAGATTGTGGAAGAGCCGTCAGAAGCGACTTGCATCGTTGAGGCTGCTAACCGCCCGGCGCGGGGGCCGGAGGCGGGGTTGGCGTGGCAGCCGGGGCAGCGGGTGCCTGCACGCTGAACAGCTTGAACTTGTCGTCTATCTTCGGGAAATCGGGCAGGCGGACCAGCGTTTCGTAAACGGCGATGCGGCGCTTTTCGTTGCGGTTGTAAGCGTCGATGGGTGTGGCATCCAGAATCAACTCAACGCGCACGGCGTAGGGGATGCGTTCTTTTGCTTTGGAGTCCCACTCTTTTAGCTCAGTTGCGGCGCCCCTTTCGACAACCCTCTCCAAGGCTGCGGGGTCAATGCCGCCGTCGTCGGTGACGGCGTCGCGGGGGATCTCGTAGAACCAGACTCGAAAGCTGATGACGCGGTCGTGCAGCTTGACTGCCAGTCCGCCTTCGGTGGGCCGCTTGTCCACCAGGAAGTCCTCACGCCGGTACAGGCTGAAGAGGCCGGCAAGCGGGCTGTTGTCCGGCACATCATTGGGCTTGAGATAGTAGCCGACCTCGGTCAGGTCGCTCGAAATGCCCTCGTACTTCATGTAGCTGTCGATGGAGGTGACAAACCACAGTTCGTCACTTGCGGCTTCGTCGCCGCCGTTCTGTTTGCCCTCAAACCACGCGCCCTCAAGCGCGACGTTTTCGTCGATGCCCGTCACCCAGGTGTTGCGCAGGTCGCGCGAGATGGTTGCCATCAATGTCGGGCCAAGGCGCCGCGCGCGGGCCTCGGACTCAATCGAAATCTTGGCATCGACGGTTGAGCGCACGATCAGGGTCAGGCTGACCATGATCAGCGCAGCAATGCCGATCGCGATCACAACCTCAATTAACGTAAAGCCGCGTGCGCGCATCATCCACCCGTCCCTGGCGCCGGTGCTGGTGGCGCCGCCGCAGCTTCTGTTTCTGCTTCTTCTGCTACAAACAGAACGCTCGGGTCCACGTAGGTCACAAGCTGGATCGCAGGGCGGCCATTCACGATCTGCACTTTGCGGACTCCTTCGCCTTCGCTGGCCCCGGCGGGGCGGCTGTTGTCTTCGGGCAGGTAAACCGTCAGCGTCACGCGGACGACGCGGACAGCCGGGTTCTCGTGCGGGTCTTCCTGGTCCACGGTCTCGCCGGATTCATCGACTGCCGGCTCCCAACCTTCGAGGTCCCACTGGTCGCCGATGAACTCGCGCCCGATGAAAATGACCTCCTTCTTCCACTCGAACTCAAACTTCGCGAACTCATCGCGCCAGACCCAGTCCGGGTTGTAGGCGGCATTCAGCTCGTTGGCGCGTTTGTCCAAGTAGCCAAAGTCACCGCTGTCGAATTTCTCCCACGTCTCTTCGTCCTGGGGGTCGGGCAGGTCCTGGCTGACCAGCTCGCTCATCTTCAACTCGGCCAGCCACGACGCGGTGTGCTGGTCACCGATCGTCAGGAACTGGTGAATCGACTGGTTGCGCACCTGCAACAGCGCAAGCAGCGCGACACCGATGATCACCACGGCGATCAGCACCTCAATCAGCGCAAAGCCGGATTGTCCGGGTCGCGTCATGAACGCTCCGGTTTCTGGGGCGGCTCGGGTTTCAGCTCGCCGGGGTATACCTCGGAGTAGCCGGTGAACGGGTTTACTTCAATCGTGTAGAACTCGCCTGCTTCGTTTGCAAGATAGACGTAGTGCCAGTGGCTGCCGCCGCTGGGCAGGAAGTCAATCCTTACATTGCGTTCGCGGCTTTCGGTGCCGTCGCCATAGGCGATGCGGTCAATCCAGACAGCGTAATACATCTGGCCGCGGGAATCATAACGGCTTGGCATCTGGTGGAACCCGCTGGCGACGCGGGTTTCTTCGCCGTCTTCTTCGTAGATCTCGCCTGGTTCAACCCGGCGGGGTTCCCATACAAAGAAGCGCTGGTCGCCGTCGTTGATATCGTACTGCACCGTGTAAGTCTTGCCGTGAAATGCCGCGAGGCCGCGAATGTTCTCAAGGAAGCCGGCCAGGAAGCGCGCCTCGCCTTTAAGTTGCTCTGTGTCGCGAAAGGCCAGATTGCCCGCAACGACCACGGCCATCACCATCAACGCCAGCAGCAGCACGACCAGGGTCATCTCGACCAGCGTGAACGCCCGCCTTGCGGAACGAGCGGCCATGCGGCCGCTCGCCTTGATGATCTGGCTTGATCGTGGCACCGGCTATTCCTTCACTTCGCCCGCTTCGTTGAAGATGATGTCCTTGTTGGGCTTGGCCTCGCCGCCCTCGGCCTGGTCTTTGCCAAGGCACTTGAGCAGAAAGCCAGTTTCGGTGGTTTCGTAAACGAAGTCGTCCTTTGAGAACGGGTCCTTCGGCACCCCGTTGGGGAAGTATTTCTGCGTGCTCAACGCCTCAAGCGAGTCAGGGTACTCGCCGCCGTCGTTGAGTTTGTACATGTTCAACGCCTTCTGGATTTCGCTCATGGTTGTCTTGGCGGTATCCCATTTGGCGTCGTCCGGTTTGTCCATCAGGAAGACGAAGCCCATCGTGGCGATGATGCCGAGAATGACGATGACGACCATCAACTCGACGAGCGTAAAACCCCGGCGTGTCTTGCGTTGCGGCATGGGTGGCTGCTCCTTGGTTCGTATGAAACTGGCTGCTGCCCATGATACGCACGAGACACGGTCGGCGCTGGCCTTTTTTGCACGAAACCCGGCGCGTGGGGGCCGGGTTTCGCGGGTTGGTAGAGCGGGACGCGGGCTTATTCTGGTTTATACGCGTTCAGACAGGTCTTGCCCTTCTCAAAGCCGGCGTCCGTGAGCTCCATGGTGACTTCCCCGGCCTGCACCACCTTGGCGACACCGTCGCCGGGCAACCATGGGCTGATCCAGGTCTCACTTTCGCCATCTTTGAGTACGTAGCATGGCAGTTCAATCTTGCCGATTGTGAGTTCCCGCATGTCGGCCTTGGCTGGTTTCTCCGGCGGCGCGACCTCCAGCTTGAGTTTGGTTTCGTCTTTGCCGGCTGTGCGTTTGACGGTGTCAGCGCCCTCGAGTGCGAACTTGACTTCCAGGTTTCCCTCAAGCGTCTTGTACTTTATCCACTCACCGCCGCGCACGCCCCAAAGCGGCAGACTTGCGTCATCCTGGATGCTGTAGGGGGTCAAAGAGCCAGCGGCATTCAGCAGGGTGTAGACGTTGCCGGTCTTTTCGTCACCGTTGCGCTTGCCCTTGTCGCTGGTGCAGCTCGCGACCCAGGCCCACTTGTGCGCGATGCGCCCCCGTGGATCAATCATCCACGCCATGTTCGGCAACTCGCCCCAGGCCTCGTGAACCGCGTTGTCCATTCCGTCTACCAGCACGCGCCAGTTTTCCTTACCCGCTGATTTCAGGTTCTTGGCGGCTTTGAGTCGCTCGGCGTACTTCTTGTGTTCGTCGATCTTGACCTTGTTGCCCTTCATCTTCCAACCGCCGGTAGGAGAGGCTTCGTTGCGGTTTTCGGGTCCGTCGTCCGGGTGGGCCTCTTTGGTGTAGACGAAGAGGCAGGCCACGTTCTTGCCGTGCTGTTTTTCAAACTTTTCCATTTCTCCGAAATGGGCAACGCAGGGGGGTCACGTGTAGCTGCCGAACTCAATGAACACCCAGCGTCCCAGGTATTCGCGCAGGTCGGTTTCCTTGTCGTCGGAATCCTGGCAGTGCAGGCGTGGTGCAGGCGTGCCGACGCCAAGCTCTGCTTTCTCGTGAAACTGGCTGAAGGGGCTGCTGCCGCCCCTGTTGCGCTGGGCTTGCGGGCCCGTATTGGCATTGAACATCAGGATCACCGCCGCTGCGGCAAGGCAAAACAGGACTCTCATAGATGCCTCCTTGGTGATGAAACCCTGTCGCAGGTCACAAGTAGCGAGTTAATCGCCGCCTATGAAGTAGGCGAACACGAGTTGCACCACGATTGCGTAACCGCCCGCAGAGGCCAGCGTGTCGTGCAGCGAGTCGTCCAGCCAGTCCACGTAAACACCCGCAGCCAGGTACGCAAACAGCAGCGCATAGGGCAGAAACAGCATTGCGTACCCCAACCCCCGGTCCAGATGCACATGCCTGCGCGGGCGCGCCTTCCAGGTCAGGAACACGGCTGCGCAAATCAGTACCAGAGCCGGCGGGTACCAGCGCACGAACAGCCAGAATGGGTGCCCTGGCGGGTGCATGTTCGTGGCGTCGGCAATGGTTGCCCCAAGAAAGTCCGCGGCCATGCAGGCCAGCGGAACCACGACAAACGCAAAGATATGCAGTGGTCTGCCAA
Source organism: Planctomycetota bacterium (assembly GCA_025993795.1). Taxonomy (GTDB): domain Bacteria; phylum Planctomycetota; class UBA8742; order UBA2392; family UBA2392; genus JADJRK01. The sequence continues at coordinate 113,546 of JAMQHL010000012.1, read as the reverse complement.
TGCGCTGCTTGATGCGGTCTTCGCCCTTGTTGATGTACCACCAGCCGACCAGGCTGGCCATCAGCAAGGCGACGAGCGTGTAGATCGGCAGGTGCGCTGCGTCCAGGCCGGCCATGCCTTCCCATGAGTCACGGGGCAGCAGCCACATCAGCCCGACGGGGGCCAGCAGCGCCATGCCGACCCAACCGGCATGCCAGGCAATCGCCTTGACAGCGTTATCAAATGCGCGCTTGCGGGCGCGGGCGCTGCGTGCCGAAGAACGAAGGTTCATGGCTGGATTGTAGCCCCGGCGCCCTACAACGTGACGTGGCGGGCAGGAGACTTGCCGGCTTTGAGGTCATCGATGATCTGGTCGATTTTCTCGAAGGTCAGGCTCTCGTAGTAGTGTTCGTTGATCTGGATGCAGGGCGCAGTGTCGCAGGAGCCCAGGCATTCGGCTTTGTAAAGCGTGAACGTGCCGTCTGGTGTGGTCTCGCCCTTCTTAACTCCGAGCTTGTCGGACAGGTAGTCAAAGACGTTTTCGGCGCCGCGCAACGCACACGGCAGGGTCGCGCAAACATACACGACATTCTTGCCGTCACTCTGCTTCCTAAACGTGGTGTAGAAACTGACCGTGCCCCAGACTTTTGCCGGTGCCATGCCGAGTGCGTCGGCCACCTGCTCGCAGACGTGGGGATTGATAAACCCGACCTCGCGCTCTGCCATGCGCAGCGCGGTAAGCAAGGCGCCGTCCTGCTTGGGGTAGCGCTTGGCGTGGGTCTTGATGGCTTCGATCGTTTCGGGCTTGAGAGTGGTGTCTCTGGTTTCAGTCGACATAAGTTCCTATCGATCCAGTTCGCCGGCAATTACGTTCAGGCTGCTCAGGCACGCCACGACGTCGGCGAGGTATCCGCCCTTGACCATCTGCGGCATTGCGGAATAGTTCATGTAGCTCGGCGCACGGCAGCGCACCCGGTAGCCCACGGCTGTGCCGTCGGTTTCAATGTACCAGCCAAGTTCACCGTTGGGGCTTTCGGTACAACTGTAGATCTTGCCGCGCCTTGGCGTCTTGAGGCCGTGGCCCTTCATGATGAGCTTGAAGTGCGTGATCAGGGATTCCATCTGCGTGTAGACCGCTGCCTTTTCGGGCAGCACGATCTTCCAGTCATCGATGTTCACGGGGCCTGACGGCAGACGGTCAAGCGCCTGGCTGATGATCTTGATGCTTTCGCGCATTTCGTCCATGCGGACCTTGAAGCGCGCAAGCACGTCGCCCTCGTCGCGAGTGATCACGTCAAAGTCGAGCTCATCGTACACCCAGTAGGGGCGGGCGCGGCGTACGTCGTAGGCAACGCCCGCGGCGCGCAGGCAGGGACCGGAAAGGCCATAGCTGACGGCGTCTTCACCGTTGACCCGGGCGATGCCGATGGTGCGGTCGAGAAAGATGCGGTTGCGATTCAGCATCTTTTCGATTTCTTTGAGCGCGAGCGGAAATTCGCGGATGAACTTGCGGCAGCGCGGCACGAACTCGGGCGGAACATCCTGAAACATGCCGCCGACGCGTGCATAGCTTGTGGTCAGGCGCGCGCCGGTGACCATCTCAAACAGGTCGTACAGTTTCTCCCGCTCAATGAACGACCACAGCAGCACCGTGAACGCGCCAAGGTCCATGGCCTGCAATCCACAGGAGATGACGTGATCGGCGATGCGCGTGAGTTCGCACAGAATCACGCGTACGTGCTGGCAGCGCGGTGTCAGCTCGATTTCAAGCAATTCTTCGACGGCATGCACGAATCCGAAGTTGTTACACAGCGGGCTCATGTAGTTCATGCGGTCCGTGGTGCACACGAACTGGTTGAAGGTGTGGTATTCGGCAAGCTTCTCAAAGCCCGTGTGCAGGAAGCCGATTTCCGGGTCAACGTTGACGACGTTTTCGCCCAGCAGCTCCATCTTCAGGCGAAGAGTGCCGTGGGTGGCGGGGTGCTGCGGCCCGAAGTTGATGTTCAGGGTCCGCGTGGTGATGTCTTCGCCTGCCTCAATGTCAGGCCGCTGTACGCCGATTTCGGCCATGGCTTGCACCCTCGGTATTGACGTGGGAGTCTAGCTTCCCGGCGGTGGGGGAAAAGCGCCGTTTGAATGAGCAAAGGGTCACGCTTTCTACAGTTCGCGGGAAAGCACAAAGTCTGCCACATCGTTCAGCAGCTCACACATTTCACCCGGCGGCAGAACCCGCAGGCCCTGCTTGGCAGCTTCGACGTATCCAGCCGCCTTGCCGGCGGCATACTTGAAGCTTCCCGTGGCGTGCAGCAGTTCCAGCAGCGTCTTACGGTTGCCTGAGGCTGCGGCTTGCAGGGCACTGTCGCGTGCATCGGCACCGACCCGCTCAAGGTGATGAATCAGCGGCAGCGTGGGTTTGCCTTTCTGCGCGTCGCTGCCCAGTGTCTTGCCCACCAGCGCCTCTTCACCAAGCAGGTCAAGCAGGTCGTCCATGATCTGGAAGGCGCGGCCAAGGTTCATGCCGTAGTCATAGAACGCACGCGAGGTTTTTTCGTCGGCGCCAGCATAGTGCGCGCCAAGCATCGCGCTGGTGGCGTACAACTCGGCTGTCTTGCCCTCAATAATCTGAAGATAGCGGGCCTCATCCAGCTGAAAATTGTTGCGGTTATGCACCTGCATGATCTCGCCAAAGCAGGTACGGGCCATGGCGCGGCTGAACTCGCGGGCGCCGTCGGGCGTCGTGCAGTGCAGGCTGATCTCGAAGGCATGACTGAAGATGTGGTCGCCGAGCAGCACGCTGACCTCGTTGCCTGCCAGCTTGTTGATACTGGCCCGCTTCCTGCGCAGCAGCGCATCATCCAGGATATCGTCGTGTACCAGCGTTGCGGTGTGAAGCATTTCCGCAACCGTGCCCAGAATGATGTGGTCGTGCGTGATACGCCCGCAGGCACGGGCTGCCAGCAACAGCAGCGCCGGGCGCAGCTTCTTGCCGCTGTAGTCTTCAATGTACTCCAGCAGGTTCGCAATATACGGGTCGTCGCTGCTCAACTCGGCCCGGTACATGGCTTCCACCTGCGCCAGTTCGCCGCGTATAGGCGCGTACAGCCGGCCCAAGATGATCCGGGCTGCATCCGCGGCGAAATCCGCAGAGCTGTTCTGGTTCGTAACCATGGCTGAACATTAGCAATGCGCAAAACCGCAACAACGGCCCGCGTCACAGCATCACTTTGCGGCAGAGAGCGCATTCAGCGCTGTTGCTGGCGCTGCAACTGCGCATCGGTGTTGATGTTTGCAAACAGGTTCGCCGGGTCGCCGAAAGTAGCAACCCAGGTTGAGTCTTTCACGCGCGCGCCAAGGCTGGTCCAGCATGGCAAGACCCTTAAGTTGCCGGCGTTGAGGCTCGCGCGGACGTACTTTGCTGCTGCCACTCGCCGTACCGCTGCCACCAGCGGCTCCGGCCCATCATCAAGGCGGCAATAGACCGCGTCCCGGTCGCCAAGTTCCTCGTACAGCTCTGCCATCAGCTGTGTCCGCAAATTTGGCAGGTCGCAGGGCACGATCAGGCACATGTCACCCTTGCTCGCTTCCAGCGCAGCCAGAATGCCAGCCAGTGGCCCCTTGCCGGCAAAGGGCTTTGGGTCAGGCACGCCCACCACGCCCTTGGGAAGGTGCAGGTCGCGATCACCCGCTGAAACGACAACCTCGCCGCAAAGTGGCGCGACGAGGTCGATAGCGTGTTGCAGCAGGGACTTGCCGTGAAGTTCTCTGAGCGGTTTTTCACCGCCCATACGAAGGGCTTGGCCCCCCGCCAGGACGATCCCGCTGAGGTTCACGATGAAGGCTCCTCTTTGGCGCTGTTGTCCTTGTTCTTCTCTTTGGCTTTGTATTCGATGATGTCCCGGCCCGCCAGCAGCTTGGACGGCTCAATCAGGCTCCGTACGAGCTCAGAGGCAGCAAGATGGCGCTCACGCCAGACCTGTGACGGCGCGGGTGCCCAGGATTGGCCTGTTTCCTTCAGGTCATCAGGCTCCATGCGTGTCTGAAGCGGCTTGCGGTCTTTGATGCGTGCCAGCAGGTAAGACCACTCCTCTTTCTCGGGGCGGCGCAACATGTCCGGGTTGAACTTTTCCGGAATCAGTTCGCTGACGCCATCCTTGGGGCGGATGTCCTTCAGTCGTGTCACGAACGGGGCGTCCGGTGATGCAGGGCTTGGCGAAGTGTTGAACGACAGCACGTCTGTGTCGTTGTGACTGTAAAGGTCAGGAATGTCTTCGTTTTCCTTGAACCATGGGGTGGTGTGCACGGTGAATGCCGCGCCGTACTTTGCCCTTGCCGCGGTGACGGCGGCGTCCCAGCCCTTGTCGATGACTTGCTGGCGAATGTCCTTGAGCGCATCCACGCAAAGGGCGCGCGCGCGCAGCATTGCCGCCAGTGTCGTAACGCGGTCTGACGTTTCGATGCGGCCTTGCGGGTACTTGGGCGTCTTTGCCAGCAGGCGCAGCAGCAGATAGCCCTTGCCGGGCAATGCCATGATGCCGCTGGTGGCGCCCTTGGCGTTCATCGGGTCTTCCAGGAACTGCTTGGCGCCGTCCACGTTCTCAAGCCATGCAAAGCGCTCGTCGCCGATCAGGGTTTCCCATGTGCGTTTGCCGGTGGGGGTGACGACCTCTAGGCCGATCTTGACGCTGTCGGCCGCTTTTTCACGAATCCAGGCGCCGAAGTCCATGTTGCTGGCATCGGAGGCATCCTTGCGCAGGCTGTTCTGGCGGGCCTCGATATCGGCCAGGATCAGCTCGGCGCTGCCGCCGAATTCCTCGACGCGGGTAAGCGGCGCGATTTCGTCGCGTGTTTCGCGGATCAGCTTGCCCAAGCCAGCCGGGATCTCGACCAGCAGCTCACGCAGGACGAAACGGCGCAGGTCAACATCGCCCTCTGAGGCGCTGCGTGCCTGCAGTTCATAGGCGCTGAGCGCGGCGCGCATGACTTCAACCCAGGCTTCTACCTTGGGCAACAACTCATCGCGCAGCTTCATCCGCTCTTTGAGCGCGGTGACTTCGTGGTCAAACTGCTGCAGTTTGGCCGCGACCTCTTCTTCTGTCATTTCCGTGCCGTCGGCGTTTGTCTTCTTTTCCTTCAGCGCAAACTCTTCCCGTTCAGCCTCTTTGTCGTTGAGGCTGCGTTCAAGATTCTGCGTTGAGACCGCCGCCGCTGAGGTCAGGCCCGCAAGCTGGCTGGTGTCGATGTCTGAAAGCGCTCGCCCGAAGTCCTGGGCAATCTGGTCAAGGGCGCGGGCGCTGGACGCGGCATCGCCCGTTTCGGCCTGCGAGCGGATGCGTTGATCTATGTTGCGCAGTGCCGCGTGCAGTTGGGTCTCAACCGAATCAAAGCGTGAGCGCAGTGTCTCGAGGTAGCCCTTCTTGCCATCCCAGATCTGCTTTTCTTTTCGCACGACATCCAGCTTGGCATTGAGTTCGCGTTCGCGTTCTTTGCGGCGGTCATCCAAGTGCCGCAGCAGGCGCAGCACCGACGACTGGGCGGCGCGCAGCGACTCTTTCTGCATCAGGGATGTAAACAGTTCCTCGCGCACCTCAAAGAACGCGCGGTGTTCAAGCAGAATCGGGCGCTGTTCTTCGCGCCACTTCGCCCAGCGGGCGTCATCCCAATCCTTGGTTTCTTCGGCATTGGTGCGCGCGAACTGGTCTTCGGCCAGCTTGAGCCTGTCTTCGATTTTCTTCTTGTCGTCTTCGGTCGCTTTGTAAACGTCTTCGCGCACTGCCTGGTAAATGAGCCGGGCGAGAGCTTCTTCGATCTGGACCTGGCCCTTGGCAACCATGTCCGTCGGGAACGCGCGCACGATATCGAGTTCAAACTCGGCTTCGGCCTGCAACTGGCTGTTGCGGTTCTTGTCGTAGGCTTCTTCGAAGCGGTCGTATCCGGGCGCCAGAGACGCGGCGCCGAAATTGCCTGCGGCACGCGATGCCCGGAACATGAAATTCTGCCTGGATACGTCATGTCGGGCCTGCTCCATGAAAGGGTCGATCTTGAGCCGCATGTACTCGGCCTGGAACTGGCTGGCGTTTCCCATGGACATCAGGGCAACCTGATCCAGCCGGGCAGATTCCTCGGTCAGCAGTGATGCGACGTAGTCGCGCACCATGAAGGCTTCCTGGAAAGTCCCCATCAGGTCGTCGACAGGCGTTCCGTAAGTTTCTTCGAACTTCTTTTTCAGGGCCTTGCTCTCGAACTTTTCGAGGTCCTGCATGCCTTCGTTCATCAGCGAGGTCAGTACCGCGCCGATATAGGCGTTCGAGGGCGGCTGGATGCCCGCCTCACGGGCCTTCTGCGCCATCACGAGGTGACACCACAGGTCCTGGTCCTGGTAGCGCGGCCACAGTTCAAGCAGACTTACCGTGGTGGGTTTGACCGCGATGTACGGGTAGTCGTGCCCGTACTCAGGGCGAGGTGACATCGCCGGTACGCGCGCATACATATGCTCTAGCTTCTTGTCGCCAAAGCTGCTGCTTGCGCGGTAGTCGAGCGTGGCAACGATACTCAAGCCGCGTCGCTTGCGGTGCCACTCCATCAGGCGGATTTCCTGGTCGTCGATCCGGCCGTGGTCGGACGGGGCGGCTTCGCCCCCTTGGCCGAACAGCGAAATCATCGCGCCGGTGACGGTGAACATGGCCGCAAGCAGCACAACCAGCGTCACCATGAAGATCTTCTGTCCGCGTGTATAGTTCTCTAATGCCACTGAAGTCCTCTCAACGTCAAGCCGCGCATTGAAGTGCGGCAGGGTAGCACCGGGTGGGTGGGGGAGCAATCAACGGTAGAACGCCTTTCACGGATTTCGGGGCAACGCGGGCAACTGCATCCTGATGCTCAAGAACGGGTGGCAGCTTCACGGGCCCACGAGCTTCTTCGCGACGGGAATGCGCCGGCCTGCGCCAAAGGCGCGTTTGCCGATGCGCAGTACGATGGGTGCCTGCCGCCGTTTGAATTCGGCGATTTCGACCATGCGCAGGATCCTGGCTACCAACTCGGCGTCCTCCCCGCGTTCGATCATGGCATTTGCGCCCTGGTGGTCGTCCAGATACGCGTCAAGAATGCGATCGAGCACCGGGTATGGCGGCAAGCTGTCCTGGTCGGTCTGGTTGGGGCGCAGCTCGGCGCTGGGCGGTTTGTCGATGATTGCCTTGGGAATGCCCGAAAACCGCCCGGCGATTTCGTAGACGCGGGTCTTTGCGACGTCGCCGATCACCTCAAGGGCACCGCACATGTCGCCATACAGTGTGCTGTAACCCACCGCAAGTTCGCTGCGGTTGCCGGTGGCGAGCACCAGACTGGAGTCGGCGTTGCTGCGTGTCATCAGCACCATTCCACGTATCCGGGCCTGCAGGTTCTCTTCTGCAATGCCGCCGGGAAATCCGCTGAGTTTTCGCTGGTGTTCAAACGCTTCGTCGATATCCAGCACCTCGAAGTTGATGCCGAGCTTGTCTGCCAGTTCGCGGCTGTCGTCTATGCTGCCTCTGCTGGAAAAGCGTGTCGGCATGCTGATTGCCGTGACGTTGCGGGGCCCAAGCGCCCGGGCGGCCAGGCACACGACCACAGCGCTGTCGATGCCGCCCGACAGCCCGATCAGTGCCCGGTGGTGGCCGGTTTTGCGAAAGTAGTCACGGATGCCCAAGACGAGCGCTTCAATCTCGTCGGCTACGTCATCGTCGGGCCAGGCTTCGGGCCGGCCACCTTCGGGGTCGGCGATGAACAGCGTTTCTTCGAACAGGGGCAGACGGGCGACTGTTCTTCCCTGCGCGTCGCACACGACACTTGCGCCGTCGAAAATCAGGTCGTCCTGGCCCCCGACCTGGTTGACCAGCAGGCAAGGTCTGCCTGTGCGCCGTGCGGTTGCGGCCACCAACTGCTCGCGCAGGCGGTGCTTGCCCGTGCCCCAGGGCGAAGCGCTGATATTGATCAGCAGTTCGGCACCGGCGTCGGCGCACAACTGGGCCGGGTCAGTGCCGTATTCTATGCGCCCCAGCAAGGCCGCGTCGGTCCAGATGTCTTCGCAGATTAAGATGCCCAGTTTGCGACCGCGAAACTCGGCGACGCAGGGTGCTGAGTCGGGTTCAAAATATCGCGCCTCGTCAAATACATCGTAGGTCGGCAGCAGTGTCTTGTGTTTGACCGCGATGATCTTGCCACAGTCGCAAAGCACCGCCGAATTGCGCAACGGTTTGCCGGTTGGCTTGTCATTGGCCAGCACCAGCCCGAACAGCAGCCCGATGCCAAGCTCAGCCGACAAGCGCAGCATACGGTCACGGGCGGCGAGGTTGCTTGCCGCAAAATCGCCGTACAACACCAGGTCGTGCGGCGGATACCCGGGCAGCGCCAGCTCTGGCATCACGCAAAGATCCGCGTCATGGTCGACGGCGGTTCGCACGCGACTTTCAATGCGGCGCACGTTGCCTTCAAAGTCGGCAATGACGGGATTGAACTGTATCAGCGCGATCTTCATGTTTTCGGCGGCCTGCAAGCATACGAATCGCGAAGGGGCTTTCGTGGGCTATTCGAACGCCCGGAGCAGCGGACGCAAGGGGCGGCCGTCGCTTCGAATTGACCATTGAGATTGCGGTGGCGCTTGCCAAGGTGGGTTGTGTGCACTTTCGGAGGCAGACTCGTGATCGGCTATTACCCAATCAATCCCACCGGCGGCAACATGGAAGAAGACGCCTTCGGGCCGCGATTTTTCCGTACCCACTTCTTTGACCGGATGAAGCAGGTCTGCCAGATTGATGACCAGACACCGGTACTCGAGATCGTCCTGACTTCGGGCCAGGTGCTGGACGTCTCGCACATTATTGAACTCAAGACCGACTTCATGCTCGTGAACGTCTTTGTCGATAACCATGATTGCGACAACACCTATAACACGTTCATTCGCTACATCACCATCTACCGCATCAACGTGCATACCACGCCGCACGACGAGCGTGCCATCGGGTTCAGCAACCGCGACCTGATCATGTCCGACGACACGCCGCGCATGCCCAAACACGTGGCCAAACCCTCACGCACGCCGGGCAAGCGGCGCAAGAAGAAGTGATCACTCACCCAGGTCAAGCCAGCCGCTTGCCGGCTCGCGCTCGACGCCGATCTCGACTTGCTGATCCGTGCCTTCTGCACCAAGCCGACCGCCGCCGAGCGTCAAATGGCTGACAAGCCGGTTTGCGCGGTCATAGGTCAGTTCGCCACGGAAGCGCAGGACTGCGGGCTGGCCCGCGTATTCTGCTGTGACGCGCCAATCCAGCGAGACGAAGACGGCCTGCGGCTTGATTTCAGCGACAGCGCAGATCAGGCGGTTGGTTTCCACCTTGAACTCAAGCGCCTCGATCAGGCGGTTCAACCCGGCAAGCTGACTGCCTTCAATGGTCCAGGTTTCGCCACGCCGGACGGGGTCCGCGGGCAGCAGCGCAGCATCGAAGCCCTCTAATACGAACTGCTGGCGGCCGATGTCGATGGCGCCAACGACGACCCTGGCTTCAACGCCACTGCTGCGCTGCGTCAGTTCAATCGTGCATCCGTCGAGTTCGCCTTTGACCTGTTGAGGTGCGCCGCCGCTTACGGTCAGGGTCGAGCCTGAGAACTCCCAGCTTCTGCGCACAGCCAGCATGCGCCCGGATTCATCCACGCGAAGTACCGTGGTCAGCGTGACTTCTTCAGAGGTTGTCAGGTAGTCGTCATTCCGGGCGCGTTCCGACACCGAAAGCGTGCGCCGGGTTCGGAACTTCGCGCCGGCGGTGTACGCGACCTTCATGCGCACGCTTTCGGCCTCCCTGACTTCGCCTGAGCCGCCACTGGCCGGTGGCTGGTTGTTTGGCGGCGGCAGGTTGGCGCGGGGATTGCTGCAAGCGGCAAGCATGCATATCACACAGGCAAGCGGGGCCGGCATGAGTCGTGCCCGCCACGAGGCGAAAGGACGCCGGCTCTTTGTTGAGCCTGCGTCCTGTATGCGTGCTGCTGAAACGTCGTCGTCCATGGCGTTAGCGCGCGCTTATGCCGATACCGTCGATCAACAACCACGGCAGGTACTCGCCGCCGACCCATTCGCGCTGTTTGCTGATGCTTACTACCTGCGACTTCAGCACGTCGAAACTGTTCACGTTCAATGCGCAGTTCTTGACGCGTCCGGCGCGCTGCCCGTCCTTGACCAGAAAACCAAGCGAGACGTTGCCGCTGACCTGGCCCGCCAGGAAGTTGCTGGTGAACGTGCCCAGCAGCTGGCTTACGCACAGGCCGCCTTCCGTGTCGCGGTACATCTGGTCGAGCTCGGTGTCTCCGGCTGCCATGATTACGCTATGCAGGCCCGGCGCCGGCTGGCTCGAGACCGAGCGCTGGGCGTTTCCGGTGGGGGCGTGGCCGCACTTCTGCGCCGTGCTAAGGGTGTGCACAAGACCCTTCAGAATGCCGCCCTGGACAATCGCGCGTTTCTGCGCCGGCACGCCTTCGCCGTCGTACAGGGCGCCGGAGGGTGCATCCGTGTGAAACGGGTCGTCTTCCAAGCTGATGCGCTTGTCGAACAGTTCTTCGCCCAGCGAGTCCACGAAACGGCTGGTCTTGCGCGCAATGTTCATACCGTTGATGCCAACCGCAATCGGCAGCAGCAGGTCGGCTACGGCTTGAGGCGCAAACAGCACCCGGTACGTGCCGCGCGAGAACGGCAGCAGTTTACGTGCGATCTTGAACTCTTGCCCGGTTTCGCGGGCTTGCGCAAGAAGTTCGTCGTCCGGGATCACCCGGGCACTGCCCCGGCTGCGATACACCGTGAGAAAGTTTCCTTCCTCAGAGATGCGGGCTGACACGAAGTACGCGAACCCGCTTTCGTCTTCGCGGCAATCCTGGCCGCGGCTGGTGGCGATACGCGTTGAGTTCAAGCCGCCGCGAATACTGACGTCGGCCGTGGCTTCAGGGTCAATCGACTTGATGATGTGCTTGACGTTTTCGCACAGTTCCACACTGCGCTCGACCGAGATTTCACCGCACGTCGGGTCATAGGGCCTCGTATGGCGGCTCTCGGCCTTGGCGGCGAACTTGTAGTCATAGGGTTTGCCCCAGGGCGCCATGCGCAACGCGCTTTGCGCCACGTGGTCGATTTCATCAGGTTTGCTGCTGTACGAAAACCCGATCTTGCCCTGTTTTACAGCTCGAATGCTGATGCCGTAACTTTCGCCCTGTCGGATCTCGTTCAGGCGGTCGTTCTCGAACGATACGCTGAGCGAGGTGCCTTCGGATTTGTACATCTCGTAAGCATCTGCCAGTGAGCCCAGACGCTCTGTGAACTTGTTTGCCGCAGGCTTCTCGTATATGCCGGTGTCGGCTTCACGGCCGGCAGCCTTGCCTGTGTTGGACGCTCCCGGGGCGCCGCTGTCGAAGTCTCGTCCCATGGTTAGCGCCCTCCAATCACGACGTCTTTGATCTTGATGTGCGGGCTTCCGTGGCTGACCGGCAACGGCATCTGGCCTGCCTTGCCGCACCCCCCGCTGCTGTCATGCACGTTGTAGTCGTCGGCGACACCGGTGATGTTGCGCAGAGTATCGAACACGTTGCCGCCCAATGTCACGTCGCGAATGCGTTCAGCAACCTTGCCATCGCGAATCATGAACGCCTGGCCGGCCGTGAACGTGAACAGCTCACCGTTGGTCTGGCCGCCCGCGCTGTCGATCGCATAAATGCCCAGCTTGATGTCCTTGATCAGGTCTTCGAACTTGCCATGGGGCCCGTTGGCGATGCAGGTGTTGCGCATGCGCGGAATGGGCGGAAACCTGTAACTCAGTGCGCGCGCGTTGCCTGTCGGCTTTTCATTCATGCGTCCCGCGGTCTCGCGGCTGTGAAGCCGCCCAACCAGCACGCCATCGCGGATCAGCCAGGTCTTTTCGGTAGGTACGCCCTCGTCATCATAGGGCAGGTAGCCGCGCAGTCCAACGTCGAGGCCGGTGTCATAGATATTGAGGTAGTCTTCACCGAAGCGCCGACCAAGCTTCAGCACTTCCTGCATGCGCGGGTCCTCTGCGACGTTGTCGCCCTCGCTCAGGTGCCCGAATGCCTCGTGGACAAACACGCCGGCAAGGTTCGGGTCGCAGACCACGGTATAGGTGCCGCCTTCCACGACAGGCGCGCTGGCAGCTTCCACGGCGGCTTTGGCGGCTTTGTCCATTTCGGCGTCCATGCCGCGGAAAAGCTCAAAGTCGTCGCGGCCGCCCTGGGCCGCGCTGCCGCGTGCCGTTGTGCCGTTTTTCTTCGCCAGCGCACTGGCGCCCATGCCCATGTCGGCGCATTCACGCGCAATCCAAGTGCCCTCGCTGTTGGCGTACTGGATGCTCGACAGCTTGTCAAAGTACCGCACGTTGGTGCTGGTAATGCCGGGCGAATCCAGCATTCGCTGGTTGTAGCCACCGAACAGCCGAATCTTTTCGTCCAGGCTTACGGCGCGCGGATCGCTCTTGAGTTCAAGCCTGACTTCAGCCTGTACCGGCTCAACCGGGGCAAGCACACTGCGGACTTTGCTGCGGGCCGATGCGGCGCGGGCGTTGCGCACGGCTTCGCTGATGCGACGTGGAAGATCTTCAGGATTGTTGAAAGTAACAAAGCCCCAAGTGCCATTCACGGCAACGCGCACGTTGCCGCCGTACATGTGGGATTCCTGGACATTTTCCAGCTCCGGGCCCTGAAAGTTGATGCTGGTCTGGGTGCTGTCTTCAATCCGGATCTCGCAGAAATCGGCGCCGGACTTTTTTGCGAGGTCAATCAACTGCTCGTTCATGCTGCAATCTCCCGGTGACGGCTCGCTGCACCCGAAAGGGCCAATGTACGAAGGTGGGCGCCCGTTGCACGGTGAAAACCGCTCAACGGACAGGCCTCTTCTCGCAAACGATCAAGGACGGTACCCCTATTCCCACCGCGCTGGCACGGGTGGGCGCGCATCTGGGGCGCACTCACTCGACCACGTAAGTCACTTCCTGGGTGATCTTCTTGCCTGCAACAAATTGCACAGGAACCGACAGCTCCGCGTAACCGGCGAGCTTGACGCGGATGTCCACTACCGTTGGACCGATATAGCCAACCTTAAGTGTCGGGCGGTCAGGAACGGTGCCGCCCCCACCAAAGGCGTCGAACACATTGCTGATGGCCGGCACTTCTTTGCCGGTGGAATCAAGGTATCGCACGCTGGCGGCGTCCAGCATGCCCTGTGTGATCTCAGGATTCGTGCAGGTCAGGTGAAGTTCGGCGGCGGCGGTAAGTTCGAGGTCGGCGTCTGCGCGCGTGCCCTTGGTGATCGCCACGCCGGTCTTGCTCATGGGCAGGTATCCTGATGCCTGGATCTCCACGGTGTATGTGCCGGGCGTGATGTTGGACAACTCGACTGTCGCACCCTCTGTCACCATGAACATGCCTGCATTCTGGTCGGGCATGGCAACAGGCTGTCCTTGGGCGTCTATCATGCGCGCATACCCGAAGCTGTTGCCGCTGACCGGCGTTCCGTACAGCTTGGCAACACGCACGCGCACACTGCCTACATTGTCGTCGATCGTCAGCTGAAGCCCGCTGCGGTCAGCGCCCTCGACCACCAACGCCTGGCGCGCATTGCCGACCCCGGCAAGACTTGCCGAAAGCGTGTAACTGCCCCCGCAGACGCCTTCCATGCGGAAGCGCCCGTCGCTGTCGCAGGTTGCGCGGCCCACCAGGAATTGCGCAACGTTGCCGGCTTCGGGCGAGCTGTGTTGCAGCGTAATGGCGACTGCCGAATTCTGGGCCGCCGAGTTCTCGGGCGTGACGACGCGACCGGACACCACGAAACCCTGAAAGTCGCGCGTGAATTCAACCTCGCCCGGCTGTTTCAGTTCAAGCCGCACCAGGGCGCTTACGGTCTCATCCCCCGCGCGCGCATGCATCATGTAGGTGCCCGGTGTTACGGATAGATACTCGTAGTATCCCTCGTTGCAGCGTGTGTTCTTGATGACGCTCTCGCGCTCGCCGACGCCGACCAGGAAGATTTCGTTGATCGTGGCTTTGCCGTTCATGGTAAGGCGCCCATGCAGGCGCACGCCATCTTTGGGTCTTAGTTCAAGTTGAAACTCGACGGTCTCGTCGGACTTCACGTTGACCAGGCGTTTCTTCATGGCCTCTGTGTCGAACGTCCGGTCCTCGCGCGAAGTCATCACGCTCCAGGCGCCTGCCGGAACATCCTCAAGCAGGGCCACACCGTTCGCGTCGGTGTTGGTTTTGAACTCGCGGCGCCCCATGTTGAAACCGCGCGTCAAGCCGACCTCGAGGTCGGCAACAGGCTGCCCATCTTCTGTAACTGTGACGCGCACGTTGCCCTTGCCGCCCAGCTTGATCGTACCTGCGTCGGTGCGCTTTTCGTCGTCGACTACGAGGCCGTCGACCCAGCCGAACCCGCCTTCGCCGGCTGCCGCGATTGCGACATACGTTCCAGCCGGCACGTTCTCAATCACCCATGCGCCTTCTTTCGTCTGCACGGACAGGTCCATCCCGCCGCCGAACCCGCCGAAACTTGCGTCCGGGGCAGCCTTGAAGAAAGAGTACCCGGGCGAGTTATGGTTCAGCAGCATCACGTTGGCGCCATCAACGCCGCTACCCGCGGCATCAACAACTTTGCCGGCGATGGATCCGCCACGCCGCAGCGTGAGCTTGAGGTTGGCGATCGGGAAGATGAAGTCTTGTTCCAATGCCGCGTAGCCTTCCGCGGTGACGTCCGCGTAGAACTCGCCTTCGATCATGGCCACAACTTCAAACTTGCCATCCTTGCCGCTGGTGGCTGATGAAAGGGCTTCGCCGCGCATGCGGCCGGCAAACGGGTTGCGCTCGCCCTGCTGGTGGATGCTCACCTTTGCTCCGGCGACTCCCTCGTTGCGCGTGTTCACGACAATGCCGGTCAGGACAAGGCCTTTCTCAAGCGTAACGTCACCGAGGTCGCGCTGCGCGCCCGTTTCGACGTTGACTCCCTCAAGTGTCGCAATGCCTACACCTTCTTTGCGCGCAAGCAGGCTGTAACTGCCCGACTGCACGTCACTGATCGCAAACGTGCCGTCTTCGCCGGTTACGACGGAGTTGCCGCGGCCGCGCATCCACCCGCCGCCCTTGGTTTCAAGCCGTACGGAGACGCCGGCCAGCGGCGCACCTTGCGGCGAGACGATCCGGCCGATTACACTCGACGAGCGCGACATCTGGATGTCGCCAAGGTGGGTTTCACCACCGCGGGAAAGGTCGATGCGGCCGCTGCCCTGCCAACCGCTGTATTGGTTGTAGCCGGCAGCACTGACGATCAGCACATACACGCCGGCTGGCATATCATTGATCGAAAAATAGCCGTCCTTGTCGGTAATAAAGTTGCGCCCTGACGCTCCATCGACATCCCATAGGGTGCCGTTTGCGCCCGCAATTCCGTTGCGTGTCGCACCGTCAATCACGCGTCCGGTGACCGCAGCTGGGATGGCCAGTTGCAGGTCAACCACGTGGGGGCCCGGATTACCGACCCAGACCTGTTGCGAGCGTGCCGGTGCATAGCCGCTCATTCGCGCGATCACCTGAAAGTTGAGTTGCGGGTTCCATGATTCCGCGTCACGGTCTGCGCCCTCGCGCGCATACCAGTGAACTTTCAATTGCAGGCTGAACTCGCCGGCGCCGTTCGTCGTTGCCTCGCCGGAAAGCTTCATGGCGGGAGGCTGAGAACCGGCCTTGTCTCCCTCGGCCGTTGCGTCGGTGCCCCACCAGGGGTTCCGGTCTGCTGCTTGCGCACTTACGGTTGCGCCTGGGGCGGGGCGGCCGTCACTCTTGAACCGCACCGTGCCGGTGATGGTGAAGTCTGCGTTGTGTTCTTTCCACGGGCTTTCGGGGTTCGGCAGATCGGGCTTGTGATTTGGGTCGGGAGCAGGTTCCGGCTGGTCTGGCTTGTCGGGGCCTGTGCCGTTGCCTGGCAAGCGAGTGCTGTTTGCGCGTGAGTTGTTTGCGTTCGCAGTTGAGGCATGGTTGCCGGCACGTGGATTCGGCTGGGTGTTATCCTGTGGCCCTGCATCTGCGGCCAGGTTCGAGTTGTGCGAGAAGTCTGGTGCATCGGCCGAATCCAGCACGAACCAGGTGCCGATTGCGGCGCCAGCCAACAGCAGGCAACCCAGCACGATCAACGGAAATTTCGATTGGCGCATGGCCCCTCCTGGCAAATCGACACAGCCACGTCCTGACGCGCGTACAGCATAGTACGGATTCAGGGGAGCCGGCGTTCCAATATGGTTGCAGATTTCTAAGGGTGAACGCTAGGCCTTGAGGCGGTAGAAGTGGCGCTTGCCGACCTTCAGAACCCGTCCCCGCAGGTCCGTTGCAATAAACGTGGCATTCGGGTCGTTCAGCGTTTGTTCGTCATCGCCGCCGGCAAGGATCAGCTTTGCGCCGCCCTGTGTCGCCAGCCTGCGCGCGTCGCTGCCGCTGCCGCCGTGCACCTGCTTGATCAGCGCCCAGGCAGCAATGCTTCCGTCGGTGAATTCAACATCTGATTCCGGCATATCGCCGGGCAACTCGCCCTTGCTGAAGGTGCTCTCGAAGGCCTGCGCTGCAACTGACGCTGATTCAGCACCATGCATTTCCTGCGTGATCAAGCGCGCCAGCGCGAGCTTGGCTTCGCGCGGGTGGGACTGCGCGGGGTCACACAGGCGCGCAATCTTTTCTACGGATTCGCGCGTCAGCAGTGTGTACCACGATGGCATGAGTGCATCCGGGATGCTCATCACCTTGCCGAACATGTCGTTGGCCTCAAGCATTACACCAATCGCGTTGCCGAGGCTCTTGGACATCTTCTGTTCACCATCAAGGCCGGGAATGATCGGGGTGGTGATGCAGACCTGCGGCGGCATGCCCTCCTGCTCCTGAAGGCGTCGTCCCATCAGCAGGTTGAATAGCTGGTCGGTGCCGCCAAGCTCCACGTCGGCGCGCACCTGCACGCTGTCCCAACCCTGCATCAGCGGATACAGGAACTCATGAAGGCTGATCGGCTGTTCGGCGTCAAAGCGCTTTGTGAAGTCGTCGCGCTCAAGCATTTGCGATACGGTCGTGCGTGCGCTGAGTTTCAGTACGTCCAGAAACTCCATGGCGTGAAACCACTGACCGTTGCGGACGACCTCGGTCTGCTTCATGTCAAGAATCTTCGCTGCCTGGGCGATGTAGGTCAGCGCATTATCCTCAACCTGCTCGATGCTAAGTTGCGGCCGCGTCTTGTTCCGCCCGCTGGGGTCACCGACCATTGCCGTGTAGTCGCCGATGATCAGCACGGCCTGGTGCCCGTGTGCCTGAAAGGCGCGCAGCTTGCGCAGCACGACAGTATGCCCCAGGTGGATGTCGGGACTGCTGGGGTCAATGCCCAGTTTCACGCGCAGCGGTTTGCCGGTTTCGATGCACTTGCGCAGGCGCAGGCGCAACTCCGTTTCGTCAATGCAATCCACGACCCCGCGCAGCAGGTCTTTCAACTGTTCATCGATTGGCGCGAAGTGCGGCATTGTTCAGCTTGCGATTTCGTGAAGGCCAACAGTTGCCGGCAGCCAACTACTCGTCGCTCTCTTCCGAAACTTCGTCGAACAGTGGGTCGTAGTTCTCGAGTTCTGCTTCATCGTCGAAAAGCCGGCCCGCTGTGCTTGGCTTGGGTGCCTGGCCGGCGCGCTTGAACGGCTCAACCGCTGCCTGGCGCATGGCTTCGTAATCGTCCACGTCAGATGGCTCGCTCGGCAGCGCAGCACCGGGCTGGCGATTGGTGGGGGAAGCGGCGGCGCCTACGGGTTCTTTCTTGGTCTGCTTGTTCACTGGCTTGGCCTCGGGTTTCTTGGCCGAGGGCGACTTTTTTGCGGGCATTGAGTTTTTGTTTCCGGTTTCTTGCCTGGGTGCGGTACTGGTTGCTTTCGTCGCTGTTGGCTTGGCGACCTTCTTAACGCATTGCGGTTTCACGGACTTCCGTGCCGTCTTGTTCCGGGTCTTCTTTGCGGGCTTCTTGACTGGTTTTCTGGCGGCCTTCTTTGCGGCCTTCTTTGGAGTTTTCTTTGCCGCCTTATTGACGGCCTTCTTCTTCGCGACCTTCGCTACCTTGCGTGGCTTCTTCGCCGCCTTCTTCGCCGGTTTGCGGACGGATTTCTTGCGTGCCGTTGACTTCTTGGCGGGCTTGCGCTGAGCAGTCTTTGCAGCCATGGAATACCTCCGAATCTTTCCGACAGACCGGTGTCGAGCTTCACGCCAATACGAATAATCTCGATTGTGTCAATAGAAATGTGCCAGTTTGCACAGGTGGCATCCGTCGTTGAATGGCCCAGAGCGACGCTTGATTCGTTTGGCATCGCGGTTCTCAGGCCTTGGCGCGTTGGTGCGGGCAATGAAATGAATTCATGGAATTCTTGTTGTGACAGCCGCGTTGTGCTCAGCGGCAACCGATGGTCGCAGTTGCGTCGTCCGGAGGAGCAGGTTCGTGCATTGCAGCGCCCCGAACGTCGGGAATCTGGCTTGGGCGTGGCCATATGCCGGCAGCGTGAAGTCTCGAGCCGTTTGTTCAACCCTGCCCCTGCTCCCAAGCCCCAAGTACCAAGCCGCAGAAATCGCGCTTATCCACGGGGGCTAACATCCTCTCGACAGGGCTTGTGGTGTCGTCTTGTTCGCTAGTATCGCAACATGGCCCGTATTCGTCTGCTTCCTCCAGAACTTGCCAACAAGATCGCCGCCGGCGAGGTTGTTGAACGCCCGGCCAGTGTAGTCAAAGAGCTGGTTGAGAACTCCCTTGATGCCGGTGCAACCCGTATCGACGTGCAGCTCATCGACGCGGGCAAGACACTGATTCGCGTTGCAGATGACGGCGATGGCATGGGCGCCGAGGATCTGGCCCTGGCCTTTGAAGCGCATGCCACCAGCAAGATCGCCGACGCCGACGACCTGTTTCACATCGAAACCTGCGGCTTTCGCGGCGAGGCGCTGGCCAGCATTCAAAGCGTGGCCCGGGCGAGCCTCACCACCCGGCAGCGCGGCGCGCCGGCAGCGCTGCACCTCGAGTGCGCCGGCGGCAGACAGTCGGACGTGCGCGAAGCCGCAGGCGACTTCGGCACCGTCGTAGAGATTCGCGACCTGTTCTACAACGTGCCTGCGCGGCGCCGCTGGCTCAAGGGTGACAGTACCGAGTTCAGCCACGTGGTCGAATGGCTGGCAGTGCTTGCCGCCGCCAACCCCGAAGTCGGGTTCAGCCTGCGCCACGGCGAGCGCAAGGCCTTTGAGGTGCCGCCACGCCAGCAGCCTGTAGAGCGCATCCGCGCGCTGTTCGGCGACCGTTTCCCCGAGGGCATGCTGGAGGTCCATGAACACGAGATGTACGGGCGGCTTGACGGCTACCTGTCGCCCCCGGGCGCCAATCGCCCGAACAGCAAGGGCCTGCTACTGTACGTGAATCGACGGCTGATCAAGGACCGTTCGCTGGTCCAGGCTGCGCTGCTGGCCTATCGCGAGTTCGTGCCGCCGGGGCGCTACCCGATTGCGGTTCTGTTCGTCACGGTTCCGCCGGAAAGCGTGGATGTGAACGTGCATCCTGCCAAGACGGAAGTACGCCTGCTTGAGCAGAACCGCATTTTCTCGCTGATTAAGAGTGCGCTAACCGAAAAGCTGCTGCGTGCGGGCGTGTTGCCCAGCCTGAAACCGGGTGCTGTTTTCGCGCCGCAAGCCCGGCCGGATACTGACTACGAGCCCCGCCACGACCTGGAGCAGCGCCTGTTTGACGGCGAGAGCGAGGCCAAGGCTCGCGAAGCGGAGCACCGCTGGTGTGAGGCCCGCAGCGTTTTGGAGCAAGCCATCGGCCCTGCGGTTTCGCGGTTTGAAGTGCGAGAACCGGTTGTCGGGATCCGGGAATCGGGAATCGCAAATGAGTCGCCGTCGATTCCCCAATCACAAGCAGCGTCTCCCCGCCCACCGACTTCCGACCACAGCCTGCTTGAAAAAGCCCGAGCGCTGTTTCAGGTTGCTTCAACGTTTGTCGTGGTCGAGACGCCGGACGGCATGGTGATCATTGACCAGCATGCATACCACGAGCGCATCCTTTACTGGCTGCTTGAGCACCGCATCACCACACAGCCCCTTGAGCGCCAGAAGTTGCTGGTGCCGACGCCGTTGAACCTCTCGCTGTCGGCGGCGGCATTGGTCGATGCAAACCGCGAGACGCTGCGCGAGTTCGGGTTTGACGTCGTGCAGACGGCGGGCGGCTGGGCGCTTGTGGCCGTGCCCAAGTACAGTGTCAGCAGCCGGCACAACGATGTCGTGCAGGAGATCCTCGAAGAGCTGGCCAATGATCGCACGCCGCCGACGCCCCAGGCCCTGCGCAAGGCGATGGTAGAAATGGTCGCGTGCAAAGCCGCCATCAAGGCGGGCGATTCGCTTGAGCCGCGCCAGATTCTGGACCTCTTGCGACTGGGAGAGACGGTTCCCCACACGTTTTCGTGCCCGCACGGCCGGCCGACCACATACAAGCTCAGCTTCACGGATCTCGAGAAACTGTTTCACCGGCGGTAGGCAGCAGTGACCCTACAGGCCAAGCACGGCGCGGGCATTGGCCGTGGTGCGGGTGGACGCCTCCAGCGGTGTGATTCCCCAGATTTCGGCCAGCTTTTCGGCCGTGTGCTTCACGAACGCGGGCTCATTGCGCTTGCCCCGCTGCGATTGGGGCGCGAGAAACGGCGCGTCAGTCTCAATCACCGCGTCATCGGGCGTAATGGCGCGCGCGGCATCGCGAATGATGTCGCAGGACTTGTTCTTGAAGGTGATCTGCCCTGCAAAACTGATCTTGAAGCCAAGCTCTTTCCAGCCCAGGGCCTCGTCGGGGCCATCCGAGAAGCAGTGAGCGAAACCCTTCCAGCCGCGCGGATGCACCTTGCGAATGATCCGCGAGCAGATCGGGAAGGCTTCGCGGCTGTGAATGCAGACGGGCAAGTCCAGTTCGCCGGCGAGTTCAAGCTGCTGTTCAAAGGCGCGTTCCTGGTCGGCCAGGGGAGACGGCGACTTGACGGCGTCGATGCCCATTTCTCCGAACAGCACGACCTCTGGCTGCGAAAGCAGTTCGCGGAACTCGCGGGCGACTTGCACCGTGTAGTGAATCGCATCGTAGGGATGGCACCCGACGCTGGCGTGAATTCGGCCCGGGTAGCGGCGTGCAAGATTGATGGCATCGCGTCCTCCGGTCGGTTGCATGCCGATGCAGAGCATGCTTGAGACACCGGCAACGGCGGCGCGTTCCAGCATGGCGTCGAAGTCGGCGCTGAAGTCAGCGAAGTTGATATGGCAGTGGGTGTCGAAAAGCATCGGCGGCCAGTGCGCAGGT
Source organism: Planctomycetota bacterium (assembly GCA_025993795.1). GTDB lineage: Bacteria > Planctomycetota > UBA8742 > UBA2392 > UBA2392 > JADJRK01. The sequence continues at coordinate 92,179 of JAMQHL010000012.1, read as the reverse complement.
GGCAAGGGCCCACAGAATAGCGGAAGCGGCAAGACTCGCCACTGGCGGCGCGACCGGTCCGCGGTTCACGAGTTGTCGCGGAGCAGTTTGCGGGCATTGGCCTGCCATGCATCCCACTCATGGCCCACGCCGGTTGGCATTGGCGCATCGGCACCAAGCAGGTGGCGCTCAAGGCGTTCACGCGCCCGGGTTGCGAACTCGGGCTTGTCCTTGTCTCTGGCCCAGGCGAACTCACACTCGGCCAGGTAAAGCTGGTTCTCGGGCCACTGCGGCGCGATCTCAACCGCATGCTCAAGCTGTTTGCGGGCGTTGCGCAGGCTGCCAATACTGGCCGGCGGGCCGGGCGCGCGCAGCAGCAGCAGCCCGAACACGCGCTGCGGGCCGCCGTGAGCGATGTCGGTGCCTCTGTCAATCAGCAGGGTCATGCGCGCTTCGATCTGTTTCACCGCATCCATGCCGTAGCTGTTGTCTAGGTCGCCAAGCAATCCGCTCAACACGCCGTGGTAGAACTGCCCTTCGACGCCCTCAGGGTTGACCTTCAGGGCGGTGTTCACCCAGGTCAGCCCGCGGCGCACATAAGCTTCGCGCACGCTCTTGTCGCCGGCATACTCGCCCAGCCAGGCACAAGCGCGCGCCGCAAGCCACAGTGTCGCATACTCATCGGTGCGAATGCCCAGGGCCTCGCCGAAACGCGCAGCCGCCAGCTCAACGTCGGCAACCTGGCGAGGGCTGCTCTCAAAGGCGTCGCGGGCCTCCTGCACCAGGCGCGAGTATCGCACATGTTCGCCGCCGCTGCCGCCGTTCAGCGTGTCATTGGGGACCTGACGGCAGGATACAAATAGCAACCCCAGCGCGAGAAACGCGGACATCCCGAGCCACTGAGCTTTGTTCACTTCCTTGCCCACAATTTCCCTGCCTTTTCAAGGCGCGCCGCGTCGGGCTTCTGGAACGTTGGTGACTGGATCAACTCGCCGACCTTCCTGCCCGCGTCGGTCTTGTCCAGTTCGTTCAGTGCCTTCAGCATCGGCTCGCGTGCCGCACCCAGGCGGCTGTCTACTTCGACCACCAGGTCCTGCGGCAGCAACTCGCTTTGCAGACCGTGCTTTAGCACTTTGAGATCATCGTCTTTCTGGATCGCTTGCAAAGAAATGCTGTCTGCCAGAACAAAGTCCGGTGCGTCGTCTTCGCCGTCAATGATCTCGTAGGCCGCGTCAAACAGGTTGTCGTACTGCACCCACTGCACCGGCTTGGCATTTTCTGGTGCCGGCAAGACCACTCTGTTGAGCCATTCCTTTTCTGCAGTAAGGGATGTGGCGATGCGTTTGCCCTCGGGGTAGTTTTCGGTCGCGCTCTTACCTACCAGCGTGTAGCGCGCGCCGTCTGCGTTTCCGCGCCGGGCCTCGGCCAGTGCCGTCAGCTTGAGCGTATCCTTATTCGCGAAATAGAACGCGGGGCTTACGATACCGACAGCTACCGGATGCTTGTCATCTTTGAACAGCTTCAAGGCCTCGGTCGGGTTGTTGCGCACGCCCCGGCGCTTGAAGGTTGCCTTGTCGCCCGAAAGGTGCCCAGCCAACTTGTCGATGGCTTCTCCGGCCTGCTCATCGGTGGCGTATTTCTCGCCGGGTTTGTACACGGCAAGCCCGACCTCTGCGGGCTTGTCCTGGGCAAACGGAGCCCCTGCCGCAAGCATCAGCGCGGCGGTCACGGCAAGACAGGCTGCAGGTACGCGCATGTAAACCCTCATCAGTCATTGTAGCGAATCAGACTGCCGACTGGCGCTGCCAATCCTCCGGCATGGCCGTAGTCACCAGTACTAACGCCTAGATTCGGGTTCCTCTTTCATTGAACCAGGCAAGAACGACCGGAACTGCAAAGTAGCTTGCGAGGATGCTGGCGACGGCGCCGATCACTAGCACCAGGCCAAGCGAAACGATGCCCGTATGACTGGCGCTGACCAGCGCTCCAAACCCGAACAACGTGGTCAGGCCGCACAGCAGGCAGGCGCCACGGGTCTGCGCCAAGGTGCGGCGGGGGTCGCCATGGCGCTGTGCGTGCACCAGGTATACGCCGGCGTCTACCGTCGTGCCGATCAGAATCGGGACACCAAAAAAGTTGGCGAAGTTGAACGACAGGTCGGTCAGCGTCATCACGCCCAGCAGCACGGACAAGCTGGTAAACAACGGAAACAGGGCAATCAGCATCGCCAGCGGACGGCGCAGGTCCAGCAGCAGCAGCAGCAAGATCGCAATCATCGCGTACAGCACGCTCTTGCCGAAACCGTCGACAATCAGGCTGCCGCTCTCGTGAATCTGAATCGTGACCCCGGTTGCCTGCGGATCTATGGCCAGCACGGCTGCATTGAACTCGCCGGCGTTCTCGCGAATCCAGGCATTCTTGGCCGGGTACACATACAGTGCGTAAAGCGTTTCGCCCTCAGGGCCGGTGCCGACATAACGCGAAGCCAGCACCGGAGGCAACGAATCAGCGGTGACCGGCGGCGGGTTTGCGTCGCGTTGCAGTTCACGCAGCTGCCGCACCAGTGCGCCGAAAAACAGCGGCTCAATCTCCCGCAGGCGGGCGTCCACGTGCGCGGGGCGTTGCTTTGCCAGCTCCACAATCGCACCAGCCTCGGTCGCCGCGTCGGCAAAGGCCGCCTCAAAACCTGGACCGCGAGTCGCCAACTGGCGCAGCGCTGACTGCAGGCTGCGGGCCGCGCCGCGCAGCCCTGCGGCATCGCCCGGCGTGGCGGGGTCGGAAAACCCGCCGGGTATCGCCGCGTGAATGCGCTCAAGCTGGACGCGCCGGGCTGCCTCGTCTGGTGGCAGCATGCTTTCGGTGCTGCCGATGATGCCCTGGTCGCGCAGGTTGTCGTAGAGAAGGGCGAGTTCGCGCAACTCTTCGGGGCTGTTGCGGATGCTGACCGCGTAGCTGGCGCGCTGGTCGTGGTCGATGAGCAGCTTTTCCCAGTGCACGCCCTTGGCGTCGGGATCGTTCAGGTCCAGCAAGTTGTAGTCAAACGGTACATAGCCGTTTCCGATGCCCACGGCCGTGACCGCGACACTTCCTGCCACCAGCAGCACGACCAGCAGCGCTGCCAGGCGGGCTCCGGCCCCGGCGGCTGGGCGGGGCGCCGGCTTGGCGTCGTGGTCGCGCATGGTGGCGCGCAACAGGGGGTTACCCTCCCCGACGCGTCGCGCGTCCAGCAGTACCAGCATCGCCGGAAACACCACCAGCATGGCAACCAGGCAGCACACGATACCCATGCCGCAGATCAGCCCCAGCTCAGCCAGGCCCAGAAAGTCCGTCAGGGCGGCGGTGGAAAGGGCAGCGGCGGTGGTTACGGCCCCCAGCACCGTGCCCATGCCGATTTCAGCGTACGTCTCTGTAAGAGCCTCGCGCACGGTAAGGCCGTGGGAGATGCCCTGGCGGTAATGGCTCAGGAGGTGAATCCCGAAGTCGATGCCCAGCCCGACCAGCACGACGGCAAATACCATCGCAAAGATGTTCAGGTGCCCGATCAGCAGCGTTGTTGCCCCAAACGTCCAGGCAAGCGCCAGGACCAGGCAAAACACGGCCAGCATCGGCCGCACAATGCTGCGAAACGCCAGGATGAACATCAAGCCGACCGCTACTACGGCAAAAATGGTTGCCCATGTCATATCGCGGCTGCTGGCTGCCATTTCGTCGCTGTAAATCACGGGCCTGCCTGTAAGACCGATCGCGAGTTCCGGGTAGTCCTGCTGAACTTCGGAAACCGCGGCGCGGGCATATGCCAGCGGTTCCTCTACCTGGTTCAGCGTGCCCGGGTTGCGCTTGGGCAGAATCGCGACAAACAGCAGCCGTCCGTCCCAGAGAAACAGATAGCCGTCAGGGTCGATGGCCGGATCACTGCTGCGGAATGCGAAGAGCTGGCTCGGCGCCGGTGAGTCCTGTGCCGAGGCGAGGCTTTGGCGGATCTCGGCAAGCAGGCGGCGCAATTGCTCGCCCCCTTGTCTGAGTTGCTGGTCGTCGCCGCTTCCGACACCCTGCTCAATGCCCTCGCGCATGCCTTGCAGCAGGCCCTTAAACGAGGGTTCGTGGGCAATGCTTTCGACGACGGGCCGTGAGCTCTCAACCTGGCTGGCGATGGCGTCCAGGTCCTGCTCGGGCAGATACAACATACGCGTGCCACCGAACTGGTCAGGAGGCACACGCTGGACAATCTGCGGGAACAGGTCCGGTCGCCGCTTCAGTTGCTCCACGACCTGGGCTGCTGCCTCTTTCATGCGGCTGCGCGTGTAATCACCCGGAACCCGCGGGTTGTAGCCCCGGTTACCGACCGGTCCCGGGGCCTCACCGATCATGAGCAGCATCAGCTCCTGGTCACCAAAAGCTCTCAGGAATGAAAGAAAGCGCTGGTTGTATTCGGCAGCGGGATCAACAAGCGCGTTGCGGTCTGTGACGAACTCGATGCGCATTGCAGTGTAGACCACTGATCCCAGCGCCAGCACCAGCGCGGCCAGCACGATCCACAATGCCCGCGAGCACACAAACCGCGCCATGGCGGTCAGTGCGCGCTGTCTGCGACCCAGTACTGGTGCGTCACTCACGGGGCGCAATCTAGTAGCCTTCGGCATGCGAGGTCAGGGGCCGGATAAGTTGATTTAGCAAAGTTGACGACAGCCGCGCGCGCCGAATCGCGAAGCCGACGTTGGCTGCTATGCTCGGGGCATGAAGCTGGCATTTGTGACTGGCGCATCGGGGTTCATCGGCAGCGCGGTTGTCCGCGAACTGCTGGGTGATGGCGTGGCCGTTCGCGTATTGATGCGCAAGGGTGCCGACCACAAGGCGATTGACGGCCTGGATGTTGAGGTCGTTGAGGGCGACCTGCTGGATGCCGCCGCTCTTGCAAGAGGGCTGGTTGGCAGCGACACGTGCTTTCACGTCGCGGGAATGAATGCGATTTCACTTCGCGGCCGGGGCGACGTGCGCCGCATATATGAAGCCAACGAGCGCGGCGCCGCCATGGTGCTGCGCACGGCTGCCGAGGCAGGCTGCCAGCGCATCGTGCACACCAGCACGATTGCCGTGCTGTCGCAGCGCCCCGACGGCATCCCTAGCAGCGAAGGCGACATGGCACAGCTGGACGAGTTGACGGTGCACTACCAGCGCAGCAAGTGGCTGGGCGAGAAGAAGGCGCTGGAGCTGGCGGCTGGCGGCGCCCCGATTGTGATCGCCAGCCCCAGCGCCCCCATGGGGCCGTTTGACGTCAAGCCCACGCCCACGGGGCGGGTGGTGCTTGACTTTCTGCGGGGCAAGATGCCGGGCTACATGGAAACCGGGCTGAACGTGATCGACGTGGCTGACTGCGCGCGCGGGCACATCTGCGCAGCGCAGAAAGGCAGGGTGGGCGAGCGCTACATACTTGGTCACGAAAACCTGCGGATCCTTGAGATCTTCAAGTTGCTCGCCGACCTCACGGGACTGCCGGCGCCGAAGTTCAAGGTGCCCAAGGCCGTGGCGATCATGGTCGCCACGGCCAGCGAGCTGAAGGCGCGCTTTACGGGCCGGGCCCCGGTAGTCCCGTTGGCCGGGGTGCGCATGGCGCTCAAGCCGATGTGGTACGACAACGCGCGCGCCTTGGCGGAACTGAACCTGCCGACGCGGCCGGTGCGCGAGACTTTGCGCCGCGCTGCGGCATGGTTTGTTGAGCACGGGTATGCCCCGCCGCCGCCGTTGAAACTGGGGTCATGGAGTGGCCCCGCAACCCCGGATGCTGGGCGCCGCTAGCGAACTATCGTCGTGAACCGGACATTGGAAATTGGTGATTCCTGCGTGCAGTTCTAGACTCACGCTGGATCCGAGTTGCTGCACACATCACGACGTTATATAGTAACCCCGATGGCGGGACATGGCTGCGTTGATCCGATTGCTGCTTTCGCCTTTCTATCGCATCGAGTGCGCGGGGCGGGACGGCGTGAAGCGCGGTTCGTTGCTGTTGGCGTCGCACGTGGCCACCGTTGATGCATTGGTTGTCTGTGCGGTGCTGGGCCGCGTGAAGTGCTTTGTGCACGAGCCCTTTGCCGGCGGTTTGTTCAAACGTCTGGCGCTGAAACTGCTTGGGGCGACAGTGATTCCAAACAACGCGGGCCCAATGGGTACACAGGCGGCTGCCGACGCCGCCGTTGCTTGCCTAGAAAAGGGCCAGTCGGTCTGCCTGTTCACGCGTGGCCTGCTCCGTGCCTCCGGCAGCGTGCTAGACGTTGAGAGGCTGCTGGAACGTAACACCAGGTCGCCGGTCCACGTGCTGATACTGACCGGCCCGTGGGGCAGCGCCCACCACCGCGGCGCCTCGCTGTACTGGAACCTGTTCCTCCGCAAGGGCCGCAGACATGTCGTGGTGGCCGCCGGACAAGCGCTGCCGGCCGGGTTGACCCGAGCCCAACTTCAGCAGGCTACCGCAGCCCCGGAGCACGAGGCCTGGATGCGGCGCAAACACGGCATGCAGCCGCTGGATTTCAGCATATTGCACGGGTGCCGCCGAAACCGCTTCGGGTTTGCATTTGCGGATCCGGTGCGCGGCAGTGTCAAGTGGTTCAAGGCGCTGACTGGTGCAATTGCGCTGGCACGGGCGCTGCGCGGCAACTGGGGGGGGCAGCAGCGAGTAGGTTTGCTCATGCCGCCAAGTATCGCTGGCGCGCTGGTCAACATGGCGGCTGTACTGGGCGGCCGCACAGTCGTGAACCTGAACTACACAACCGGGCGTGCAGGAATGGAAAGCGCGTGCGCGCAGGCAGAGTTGAAGTCCGTCGTGACGAGCAAGGCATTTCTGCACAAGGCCAAGATCGAGCCTCCCGCCGGGCTGGAGGTCATTGAGCTTGAAGATGTTGCGCGCTCCATTGGCGGTGGCGCTCGCGTCGTGGCGCTGATGTTGGCAATGCTGGCGCCGCTATGGCTGGTCCGCAGCATGGTCGGCGCTGTGCGACGCTGGGACATCGATGATACGGTGGCCGTGATCTTCTCCAGCGGCAGCACAGGCGAGCCCAAGGGCATTGAGGTCAGCCACTTCAACATGCTCAGCAACATCGAAGGTGCCGAGGCAGCGATTCACCTGGGCGCCCACGACCGCATTCTGCATATGCTGCCGTTCTTCCATACATTCGGGAACCTGCTGCTGTGGCTTGGCGTGCACGTGCAAGCGGCGCTGGTCTTTCTGCCCAACCCTCTGGATGCGGAAGCTGTCGGCGACATGACTGAGGGCTACGGCGCAACCATCGTCGTGGCCACGCCTACTTTTATGCAGATGTACATGAAGCGGCTTGCGCCCGGGAAGTTCGGCAGTGTGCGGCTTGTGGTAGCGGGTGCGGAAAAACTCAACGTCCATTTCGCCGAGGCATTCAAGGCGCACTTCGGTGTCTGCATTCACGAGGGTTATGGCTGCACGGAGTGCTCGCCTGTGGTTTCGTGCAACGCTCCTGACATTCGCGCGCCCGGCGTGCAACAGGCCGGCCTCAAGCCGGGCACCGTCGGCCGCCCCTTGCCCGGCGTGCTGACGCGCATTGTTGACCCGGAAACACGCAACGTCCTGGAGCCGGGGCAGCCGGGCCTGTTGCAGGTGAAGGGCCCCAACGTGATGAAGGGGTACCTGGGCAAGCCCGAGAAGACTGCCGAGGTGCTTCAGGATGGGTGGTACAGCACCGGAGACATCGTGAAGGTGGACGAAGACGGGTACCTGCTGATCACGGACCGGCTGAGCCGTTTCAGCAAGATCGGCGGCGAGATGGTGCCGCACTGCAAGATTGAAGACGCCCTGCATCTGGTCATTGAGGCCAGCGAGCAGGTCTTCGCGGTGACAGCCGTGCGCGACGAGAAAAAGGGCGAGCGCATCGCAGTCGTGCACGTCAAGTTGACGGTTGCAGTCGAGGTGCTGGTGTCGCGCCTGATGGATAATGGCCTGCCGAATATCTTTGTGCCCAAAGCGCGCGACTTCATCGAGGTGGATGCGTTGCCAGTGCTGGGCACAGGCAAGATGGATTTGCGGGCCGTGCATACAATCGCCCAGGCCGCGCTGCTGGGCGCAGGCCCGGCAGCACCCAGCGCAAGCCAGGGGCAGCCGGACTAAGGGCTTGCGGGAACATGCCATGCAGGTTCTCAATCCTGCGCTGACGCGCGGGGCCCTCTGCCGCTACTATCCCCGCATGTTCGGACTGATCAAACGCTGGCGGCGTGGCAGAGTGATGGCGGGGGAGTTCCCGTCGTCGTGGCAGTCTCACCTGCAGCAGAACTGCGGCTTCTACGCGCGTTTGCCAGTCGCCGACCGCGATGAGCTGAAACGCAAGATGCTGGTCTTTCTCGACGAAAAGCACTTTGAAGGCTGCCAGGGCGTTGTCATTGACGACGAGATTCGTGTGACGATTGCGGCGCACGCCTGTCTGCTGCTGCTGCATCGCACGACAGACTTCTATCGGCACCTGATCACGATTCTTGTGTACCCGAGCACGTTCATCGTGAAGGTCAAAGAAGTGGACGAGCACGGGTTTGAGTGGGACGAACACATGGAAAACGCCGGCGAGTCGTGGGACCGCGGCAACGTCATCGTCGCCTGGGATGTGGCCAAACACGGCGCCCTGGACCCACGCGACGGCCTGAACGTGCTGCTGCACGAATTCGCCCACCAGCTTGATGCAGAAGACGGCCGCACCGAGGGTGCGCCGGTGATGGATACCAGCGCCGACAGGCAGGAGTGGGCCCGTGTCATGCAGGCCGAGTACGAGCGCCTGCTCGACGACATTGAGCACGAGCGCGACCCGTTGATTGACGATTACGGTGCGACAAACCCTGCCGAGTTCTTTGCCGTATGTGTCGAAACGTTCTTCGAGAAGGCCCACCAGATGCAGAAGCACCACCCGGCCCTGTACCGGCAGCTAAGCCGGTACTTCAGGCAGGACCCCGCCGCGTGGGTGTAGATCGAGGACGACGGGTCAACGCCGCGGTGGGCCCCCGCTCAGCCTCAACCGCCCGGCCTGGTTTGGTGCTCAAACTACCCTTCATTCAGAAAGCGCCTGGAGTGAAGCCTTTCCAAGGTGAACTGACAGACCGGGGCACCTGCATGCAGACCGCCGAAGGCGTGCCTGCAATAGCATGAAGCCTACCGGCGCTGCTGAAACCGTCTCATCGTGGCCGGCGCACCTGCTGATTCACGAACGTACAGCGTGTCGCCAATGGCGCTGACTTTGAGCCACCTGGATTTCACCGCTCTCTGGGTTTGATCCTCCCAGCCAGGCACCTGCACAGGCACCAGTTTCGAACCTTCCTGGCGACACAGCACGTAGTTATTGCGCCCGCCATCCTCCAGACAAATGAATACGGTGTCACCCACGATTGACGGGCGCCAAGGCTCATCAACAGCAAGTCCTGTGAGGGGATAGAGTCCCGGTGGCATTGAAAGTCTCGTAACCTCGCCGTCACGCACAAGGCAGACTTCATACCCATCATCCACTTTGTGACCTGCAGTGACCCAGCAATCACCGATTCGAGTAATCCTGCTTGAAATCATCGCTCCAGGCTGGTTCAGCAGTCGCTGGCAGTCGTCCCCTTCAAGTCGATACGGAGCGCCACAAACATCGTAGTCTGACTCAAGGTTCCACAGGAAAGCGACCCCTGCGTGCGTGCTGATTGAGGGCGCTTTCAAAGTTTCGCCCTTCGGCATCCGTAGCGGGCTGGCTGGCTTGCCGCCCTGGATCAGGTACGCGCCCGGCTCAGGCCTGGATCCATACAGGTACAGGTGCCCGCCAGCCGATTGGAGAAATGGCCTCTCGAACTCGAGTTTCTTGCCGGCTGCATCAAGAACTTCCTCGCGTTTGCCATCTCGCTCAAACCAGAAGTGCCATTTGTCGTCTACCGTGCAGCACGCCAGGGCTCCATCATTCGCAAATCTCCGCTGGTACGAGGATTTCTTGGCGCCGTCAGGGAACAGTGGCGCGGGAATCGCCTCAAACGCCGTGCCCATCAGAACGTATTGCGTATGGAACTCTGCCCCCTCTTCGACGCTCGCTCCAATCCAGCGCCCGGAGGCGTCCTGGAGAAGGGAGTGGCGCGAGAAGTTTGCGGCCTTGCCGTCGGGCATGGTTACTTGAACCAACTTTTGTTCTTTAGTGTTCAGGACGTACACGTAGTTCGCCCGGCGTCCTTTGGCCGCGAACACCGGGACAGGGGCCGCACTGAGCATGGTCAGTGTTTCGGCGAGAAAAAGGTCTCCGACGAATTCGATTTCCGAGAGCTTGTCCGCTTTCAGCAGGAATGCGCTGCGGATGACCGCATCCTTATCGCTCGACACCGTTGCGATGAACGCGTTCCCGCCGATGTCAAGCATCACCTCAACCGAGGGGTCCAGCCCAGCGCTGGCCGGGAACGGAATGCGCTCCAGCTTGTCATCCACATAGCGGCCAAACTCATGCCCATCAACGTAATTGACGTTCAGGTACAGGCTGCCGTCAAATGTCCAGAACTCAGACACAAAAGGAGCACGATGGTTCTTGGCATGAGCCTCGAACGCGATGATGTCCCACTTCCAGACTGCCGCTTCATGCTCCTGCGAGGCACCGATCGACGCCAACAGAGCAAGCAAGGCGAGTGTCGCTGTCGTTCTCATGGCGTTCTCCGCATAGTCAATACCGGGCTATGGTGGTGGCCCGCAACCCTGGTTGCGGGAACAGTGTCGGCACGCAAAACCCGTATACAACACAGCGCGACAATGCCGCCTGCACTATGCCATGCGGCGCAGCACCGTGTGCAGCACGCCGCCGTTGCGGTAGTACTCGATCTCTACGCTGTTATTCAGCGCGCAGGTTACCGCGAACACTTTTGTCGAACCATCTTTGCTGGTGGCTGTGACATCGATGCGCTGCTTGGGCGTCACACTGTCGGCAATCTCAATGTCGAACACCTCGTCCCCATGCAACCCCAGGCTGGCGGCTGTTTCGCCGGGCAGGTAAGTCAGCGGCAATACTCCCATGCCGATCAGGTTGCTGCGGTGAATGCGCTCGAAGCTTTCTGCCAGCACGGCTCGTATGCCAAGCAACAACGTGCCCTTGGCCGCCCAATCGCGTGAGCTGCCCATGCCGTAGTCTTTGCCGGCCAGCACGAGCAGCGGGATGCCCTCGGCCTGGTACGGCACGCTGGCGTCATAAACGTACTTCACTTTTCCGTCGAGGAAGTCGGTGGTCCAGCCGCCCTCTGTGCCAGGCGCGAGCTGATTGCGAATGCGCTTGTTGGCGAACGTGCCGCGCATCATCACCTCGTGATTGCCGCGTCGTGACCCGTAGCTGTTAAAGTCTTCTTTCGCGACGTCATTCTTCAGCAGGTACTGACCCGCGGGGGTCTTGGGGTCAATCGCGCCGGCGGGGCTGATGTGGTCGGTGGTCACTGAATCGGCCAGTTTCAGCAGGCAGCGCGCATTGCGAATCGGCCTGATCGGGTCGGGCTCCGGCTTCATGTTCTGGAAGAAGCTGGGCTCCTGGATATAGGTGCTGTTCTTGTCCCACTTGTACAGCTCGCCCACTGGCGGCGTGATCTTCTGCCATTCCTCGCCGCCGCCCTTGAACACGTCGGCATAGCGCGTCTTGAACTGCTCGCGCGTGACGCAGTCGTGAATCGCCTTTTCGATCTCGGACTGGCTGGGCCAGATGTCTTTCAGGTAGACCGGCTTGCCCTGCTTGTCGGTGCCCAGCGGCTCTGTTGACAGGTCAATATCCACGGTGCCCGCGATTGCGTACGCCACCACCAGCGGCGGACTGGCCAGGTAGTTGGCCTTGACGTCTGCATGCACGCGGCCTTCAAAGTTGCGGTTGCCGCTCAATACGCTGGCTGCGACCAGGCTGTGCTCGCGAATCGCGTTGCCGATCGGGTCAGGCAACGGGCCCGAGTTGCCGATGCAGGTCGTGCAGCCGTAGCCCACGACGTAAAAGCCCAGCGCCTGAAGCGCCGGCATCACGCCCGCCTTTTGCAGGTAGTCCGTAACGACCTGGCTGCCCGGGGCCAGGCTGGTCTTGACCCACGGCTTGCGCGTCAAGCCGCGCTCAACCGCCTTGCGGGCCAGCAGCCCGGCGCCAAGCATCACGCCGGGGTTGCTGGTGTTGGTGCAACTGGTGATCGCGGCAATCACTACCGCCCCATGATTCAGCGAGAATGCCTTGCCGCCGAAGTTGACCGGCACGCCGGGTTCTTCGGTAAGTGCCTGCGCGTTGCTGCTCGTTTGTTCAGCCGCGGCCGCGCCGCCTTCGTCGGCCATCGAGCCCTTGTTGACGGATGCCGCGGATGTGCGAACGCCAAAGCTGTCGGCAAGATCCTTGTACCACTGAGACTTCATGGACGTGAGGTCGATGCGGTCCTGCGGGCGTTTGGGACCGGCCAGTGCCGGTGTCACTTCGCCCAGGTTGAGCTGCAGTTCGGCGCTGTAGTGCGTCTTGCGCGAGCCGTCGCGCCAAAGACCTTGCTCGCGGCAGTAGATCTCGACGGTGCTGATCAACTCGTCGTCGCGGCCGGACAGCGCCATGTAGTCCAGAGTGAGTTGATCGACGGGGAAAAAACCACAGGTCGCGCCATACTCAGGCGCCATGTTGGCGATCGTCGCGCGAGTGGCCAGCGGCATGGTGTCCAGGCCGTCGCCGAAGAACTCGACAAACTTGTCTACCACCCCGTGCGCACGCAGCATCTGCGTCACGCGCAGCACCAGATCGGTTGCTGTGGCGCCCTCGGGCAGTCTTCCGGTCAACTTGAACCCGACCACCTGTGGCACCAGCATCGGGATCGGCTGGCCCAGCATCACGGCCTCGGCTTCAATGCCTCCGACGCCCCAGCCCAGCACGCCCAAACCGTTGATCATGGTGGTGTGGCTGTCGGTGCCGACCACGCTGTCCGGGAACAGCACGCCGTCGCGCTCCCAGACCACCTTGGCAAGGTACTCAAGGTTCACCTGGTGCACGATGCCGGTCGCAGGCGGCACGGTACGGAAGTTGTCAAAGGCGGTCTGGCCCCACTTGAGGAATTCATAACGCTCGCGGTTGCGCGTAAACTCCATGTGGCTGTTCTCGGACAGCGCGCCGGGAGTGCCGAACACGTCCACCTGCACGCTATGGTCGATCACCAGGTCGCAGGGCACCAGTGGGTTCACCTTGCGCGGGTCGCCGCCCATGCGCTTCATGGCAGCCCGCATCGCAGCCAGATCAACTACGCAGGGCACTCCCGTGAAGTCCTGCAACACCACGCGGCCGGGCATGAAGTTGATTTCGGTATCACCGACGGTTCGTGCGTCATAGGCAGCGAGTGCCCTCACCTGGTCTTCGGTGATGGCGGCGCCGTCAAGGTTGCGCAGCGCGGCTTCCAGCAGCACCTTGATCGAGTAAGGAAGCGTCTCGGCGCCCTTGAGCGTATCGAGTCGGTAGATCGTCTTGCGGCCCAGCGGCGTGTCGATTTCTGCGCGGGCTGTGTCCCGGATCGTCATGTTAGTTCTCCTGCTGTTGCCTACACATGCAATGGCTCGGGGGCAAGAGGCGGCGAAGGCCGTCGCAGGGTAGTGGTGCGACTTTGCCAGGCGCTGCCCCGTTCATGATAGCCGCGGCGCACGCTCGCTGTACGGCCGGCACCAGCGCGAGTGCGTAAGTTCTCACGAATCCTAAACTTGCACCGAGGGCAAGGATCATGATATGGTGGCGCCCCATGCAGAAGCCGTTGGACAGCTACGAACGAATTGCGCTCGAGTTTGAGGTATCGGTTTATGAAACCGGGCGAACGCTGTTTCCGGGCAACGCCCGCGTACTTGATTCACTTGCCATAAGTCGCTGCGCACTCGGCCGATACAGACAGGCATTGCAGACGCTGGATGAACTGATTGACCTCCAGCCCGGCAACCCGCGCTTTCTGTACAACCGCGCCTGCGTGCAGAGCTGCCTTGGCGAAACCAGCGGGGCCCTCGAAGACCTGCGCCGCGCGGTAGAGAGCGGTTTTGATGACTTCGAGTTCATGACCGGCGACCCCGACCTCGAGCCCCTTCGCGAGACGCCCCAGTTTCGGGAGTATCGTAAGCGTGCGCTGATCCAGCGCGTTGGCAAGGCCGGCTAAGTGATTTCCGGTGCGGTTCCAGCCACGATCTCCGTCCAGTTTTCATAGGGCTTTCCACGCAATTGCCGCGCGGCGTGCCTTCTGTATTGTCGCGCGCGAGGACTCTCATGCTGTGGAAGATTCGACTGGTGCCGAGGTCCGGGGCGGCAAGCCCGGAGTCGCTGCGTGTGGCACGCACGCTGAACGAGGCAGGCGTGAACGCGACCGGCATTGTGCATCACCGCCTGTTCCTGATTGAGGGTGAGCTTGACCGCGAAACCGCGCTGCGCATTGCAGGCACGCTGTTGGCTGACCCGGTGCTCGAGATCGGCGAGGTCTATGAGGGTATGCAGGCCGAGCCGAACGCCGACCATTTGTTTCATGTGATGCGCCGCACCGGCGTCATGGACCCCGTGGAAGCGTCGCTTACGCGCGCGCTGCGCGACATCGGTGTAAACCCGACGGGCGTCAAGTCCGCCGACCAGTACCTGTTTGCCAGCAAGCCAAGCGCGCAGGACCTGAGCAAAGCCGCGCCAACACTCGGCAACATCGTCGTAGACGAATCTCACGCAGGCGCGCTGCAACTTGAGGCTTTGCCGCGCGGCCGCCCCTATGAGTTCAGGCGCGTTGAGGTGGCGGTCCGGGCCTATGACGATGCGCACCTGTCGCAGGTGAATGTCGAGCATCGCCTTGCGTTGAACATTGAAGAGATGCGCGCGATACGCAAGAACTTTGAAGACGCGGGGCGCGAACCCACGGACGTTGAGTTGCAGACCATCGCGCAGACATGGTCGGAACATTGCAAGCACAAGACGCTGACCGGCAAGGTGCACTACCGCGAGCGCGGCCCCGGCAACGCCGACGAGATTGAGGCAGACAGCCTGTTTGACCTGGGCGACATGCCGCTCGACGGCAAGATCGACAACCTGCTGAAAGCGACGATCAAGCGTGCGACCGAAGAGCTGGACAAGCCCTGGTGCCTGAGCGTGTTCGTGGATAACGCCGGCGTGATCGGTTTTGACGAACACGACGCCATCTGCTTCAAGGTCGAGACGCACAATCACCCCAGCGCCATTGAGCCCTATGGTGGCGCGGGTACCGGCATCGGCGGCGTGATCCGGGACATCATGGGCACAGGGCTTGGTGCCCGCCCGGTGATGAACACCGACGTCTTCTGCTTCGGGCCGCCCGACCTGGCGGCAGACCATGTGCCTAGGGGCGCGATGCACCCCCGCAAGATCATGCGCGGCGTCGTAAGCGGCGTGCGCGATTACGGCAACCGCATGGGCATCCCGACTACCAACGGAAGCGTGCACTTTGATGCGCGCTACACCGGCAACCCGCTCGTGTACGCGGGCAGCGTCGGCATCATCCCGCGCGACAAGATTGCCAAAGAGTCCAAGGCGGGTGACCACATCATCCTGGTCGGCGGTCGCACGGGTCGCGACGGCATCGGCGGTGCAACGTTCAGCAGCGCTGAGCTGACCAGCAAGAGCGAGGTCGTCTCCAGCGGCGCGGTGCAGATCGGCAATGCGATCCAGGAACAGATGGTGCTCGAGACGCTGCTCAAGGCACGCGACCTGCACCTGTATCACGCGGTGACAGACTGCGGCGCGGGCGGCCTCAGCTCGGCCGTGGGGGAAATGGGCGAGCACCTTGGCGCCCACGTGGAGTTGTCTCGCGTGCCGCTGAAGTACGAGGGTTTGAGCTGCCATGAAGTCTGGATCAGCGAAGCGCAGGAACGCATGGTCGTCGCCGTGCCGCCGCACAAGGTGGCCGATATTCTTCAGCTGTTCCGCGACGAGGATGTTGAGGCCACGGACATCGGCGTCTTCGGCAACGAAGGGCGCCTGCATCTTAATTGGCACGGTCAGCGCGTCTGCGACCTTTCAATGAAGTTTCTGCACGACGGCATGCCGCGTATTGAACGCGAAGCGGTCTATGAACAGCACGCTCGGCACATTCCCGCGGGCGACGCCAAGGCAGCCTGCGCCGAAATCCTGTATGCGATTCTGGCCAGCCCCAATGTGTGCAGCAAAGAGTGGATCGTGCGGCAGTACGACCACGAAGTGCAGGCGGGCAGCGCCGTCAAGCCGTTCACCGGGCCCGGCCGCGACGGTCCAAGCGACGGTTGCGCGGTCGTGCCCAAGCCGGGCGGCCAGGACGCGATTGTCGTCAGCAACGGCTTGAACACGCGCTACGGCGACGTGGACCCCTACTGGATGGCGCAGAGCAACATCGACGAAGCGTTGCGGAACTATGTGGCGACGGGCGGCGATATCGACCACTGCGCGATCCTGGATAATTTTTCGTGGGGCAACTGCAACAAGCCCGACCGCATGGGTGCCATGGTGCGCGCTTGCTATGGTGCGCTGCATGCAGCCCGCGCGTACGGCACACCGTTCATCAGCGGCAAGGACAGCCTGAACAACGAGTTCAAGACCGAGGCTGGTGTCAGCATTGCCATCCCGCACACGCTGCTGATTTCTGCAATCGGCAGAGCGGTCAGTATCGACGCACTCACGACCAGCGACCTCAAGAAGCCCGGCAACAAGCTGTTGCTGGCGGGCGTCACGGGCTGTGAGTTTGCGGGCTCGCACCATGAGATCGTGACCGGATTGCAGGGCGACGTCCCGCCGCGCGTCAATGCGGCGCTTGCGCTGAAGATATACCGGGCAGTCAACGCCGCCCAGCGAGCGGGGCTTGTCGCCAGTGCGCACGATTGCTCCGAGGGCGGGCTTGCCGTCGCCCTGGCGGAGATGTGCATCGGCGGGCGACTTGGCGCCAAAGTACGCCTGCGCCAGGAAATGGCGGCCACGGATACCGACATCGCAGATACCACCCTGCTGTTCAGTGAAAGCAACAGCCGCCTGATCCTGGAGATTGCACCGCAGGATGAGGCCGCGATGTTCGAGCTTTTCGCCGGTTTGCCGTTGTTTGAACTTGGCGAGGTCACGAAGGCGCCGCAACTTCAGGTTGAGGGCTTGCAGGGCACGGTGCCGATCGATGAGCACATTGAATCGCTGCGCGCCGCATGGCGCACGCCGCTATACGCTGTGTTCGGCGAAGAGGCCCCGGCGTAGATTGGCGACTGTCCATGTTCCATGAACAATAAGGCGGCCCGGGCCGAAGCCGATTACACTGAACGCCATGCCGCACACTCCGCAAAGCGCCATCGTTCGCCTTCTGCAGGGTCTTACCGACGCGCGCAACATCGCGCCCGGCGACCGCATCGCCATCAGGCCGCACCTGCTTGTGCTTGGCCCGCGCGACGGGCTTGCGGCACTGCGGTCCTTTCGCCTGGCAGGCGGCGACAAGGTGGCCGACCCATCGCGCGTCCTGCTGTTCGTCGACGACAATCTGCCAGCGCCGGATGCGGCAACTGCTGCGCGCCGCGCCCAACTGCACGAAGCGGCAAAGCAGGCGGGCATCACGCGCCTGTTGCCTCTTGCGGGTTGCGAGATTGCGCACCTGCTGGAAGCCGGCTTGATCGTGCCTGGCGAGTGCGCCATTTCCGGCCTGCCCGAGATCGCGGCACTTGGCGGCATCGGCGCGCTGGGGTTGCGCGCAACTGCGCGTGACACTGCCGGGCTGCTTGCGGGCCGTCCATTCCTGATTACGGTCCCGAGTGCGATTCGCGTGAATATCAGCGGCAAGCCGCAAACGGGTGCGGGCGGTTTTGACCTTTTCTTTGCCCTGCGCCGCGAACTGGGCCGCGCCCGCATGGCCGGCATCACCCTCGAGGTGTCGGGTGAGATGGACCTTCACGAACGCACGACTTTCTGCATGCACGCCAGCCACGGAGGCTTGCTTGCCGCAGTCTGGCTGCTGGATCGTGCGGCTGTTCAGGAACTGAACCAGCACATCACGCGTACTTACGCAACACTTGAGCCAGAGCCGGGCGCAGCCTACGCACACAAACATGCCGTGGATGCCGCGCACGTGCCGGTGGCTGCGCTGCCGCCGATGGGCGAGCTTCCCAGTGTGCCGATCGGCGAGGCGGCGGGTGAACGTGCGCAGCTGGTGGTGATTCGCGGCGGGTTGCCCGCCCTGCGCGTCGCTGCGGAAATGATCAAGGCCCGCAAGCTTGCGCCTGGAGTGCGCTGCGTGGTCGTGCCGGATACTCCTGAAGCATGCAGGGCGGCGCTGGCAGAAGACCTGCCGGGTTACCTGCTCGATGCGGGTGTTGAATTGCATCCTCCCGGTACGCCCACGCCATTGGGCGCGGGCGTGGTCAACGGCGTGACTTCTGCGCCAGAACAGTGGCGCGTTGGCGTGACTGCGGCAGTTGCGGCGGCCTGCGCCGGCGCGCTGATTCATCCCGAGCGGCTGGACGCGCAGCCGCAACGCGACAGCAAGCTGTCGGCAAGACGCCCGGCACCCGGCTGATCGCGGGTGCCTGCGGCCAACAGCAACTCGGCACCGTAATGGCAGGCGCCGAGTGTCGGGTGCAACATCAAGTGGTGCTGCTACTCCGTGCGTTCAATCAGCCAGCGCAGGTCGCGGGCGACGGGCTCGTGTGCGGTCTTGACGCGACCCTCATAGGAGTACACATCGCTCGTGCCCGTTGATCCAGGGCTGTCAAGGCTGCCGCGAAAAATCACGGTGCCGCTTTTTGCGTCTGTGATCGTTACCTTGCCCCAGATACGGCCCGGGCCCGCCGAGAAAAACGCGTAGTGGCCCAGCTTCATCTGCGTCACCGTCAGCTCAATCACCGCGCCTTCCTTGGCATCGCTACCGGGGCCCAGGGTGTAGACGGCCTTGGCATCGGTGCGGCCGGTCCAGTCGGCAAATGCCGTATTCCATTCCCTGGTTTTGGTCGGCCAGTCGCTGGCTGGAATCTCCCAGTCCGGATCGGGCGTGAAGTCGTACACCACAGGCTTGACGTGAAAGGCAGACGCAGCGCGTATGGCGGCTGCATCGTCAATCTCGGGCTTGATCACACGCAGCCCGCCGCCGCAACCAGCCAGCAGACCGACCAGCGCCAAGCAAGCCACAACCGCGCACATGCGGCTTGAGCCAATTCTCGAGAACATCGGAACCCCCTGATGGAATTTGCGGCAGTTTGAAGACCGGGGCGTCAAAAGTCAAAGCCCGTCGGCTGCGCCAATCACCACTCGTAGAATCCCTGGCCTGACTTCTTGCCAAGCTTGCCCTGGGCGACCATTTCGCGCATCAGCTTCGGCGCGGTAAAGACCTCGCTGCCCAGCTCGCGGCGCAGATAGTCGGCGATGTTCAGCCGCACGTCGAGGCCCACGAGGTCCGTCAACCGCAGGGGCCCCATCGGGTGCGCGTAACCCAGCGTCATGGCCTTGTCGATGTCCTCGGGGCCAGCCACGCCCTGCTCGACCATGCGGATGGCTTCGAGGCCCAGACAGACGCCCAGGCGGCTTGTGGCAAACCCCGGGAAGTCTTTGACGACGATGCAGTCTTTGCCCAGCTTTTCACCGAACGCCTTGACGGTCGCGAGCGTGTCGTCGCTGGTGCCCGATGCGACCACAATCTCCAGCAGCTTCATGATGTGCACGGGATTAAAGAAGTGCGTGCCGATGAACCGCGCAGGCCGCTTGGTGACCGCTGCGAGTTTGGCGATGCTCAGGCTGCTGGTGTTGCTGCCGAAAATGCACTCAGGGGCGCAGAAGGCATCAAGCCGGGCATACAGTTCCTGCTTGATCTCCAGCGTCTCGGGCACGGCCTCAATCACCAGTTGCGCAGGCTTTGCCGCTGTTGACAGGTCAATAGTTCCGGTGATGTTGGCAAGCGTAGCGGCTTTCTGTTCGGGGCTGACTTTGCCCTTTTCGATGCCCTTGTCGAGGTTGGCGGTGATGCTCGTGATGCCGCGATCCACAAACGCCTGCTCAATGTCAAACAGTGCGACTTTGAACCCCGCCTGCGCAGCCACATGGGCAATGCCATGGCCCATCGTCCCGGCGCCAATCACTGCGACGTTTGTGATACTCATGAGGTCCCCGTATCTACCGCTACTTCTTGCGATCCAGAAATTCCGACATGCGCTTCATCTTGTCTTCGCTCTCGAACAGCAGGGCCTGGGCTGTGCTCTCGAACGCTAACCCCGCGTCCAGCCCGATTTGCGCGCTTTGATTCAGCGCCTGCTTGGCCATGCGGATCGCCAGCGGGCCCTTCTTGCAGATCATACCCGCCAGCTTCGTGGCCTCGTCCATGAGGTCGACATCCGGCACGACCCGGTTCAACAGGCCTATGCGATGCGCCTCGGTGGCGTCAATGATCCACCCGGTGAGCACAAGTTCTTTCGCGCGACCCAGTCCCACAATGCGCGGCAGCCGCTGCGTGCCGCCGGCGGCTGGAATGATGCCGAGGTTGACCTCGGGCTGGCCCATCTGCGCGCTTTCGCCGCCGATGCGAATGTCGCAGGCCAGTGTCAGCTCGCAGCCGCCGCCCAGTGCGTAGCCCTTGATCGCGGCAATCACCGGTGCCGGAAAGCTCTCAATCTTCGCAAACAGCGCACTGTTGATCGCGGCCAGGCTTTCCAGTGCTTTGCGCTCGCGCAACTCGCCGATGTCGGCGCCGGCAGCAAAGTCGCCGCCTTGGCCCGTGATGATCACACAGCCGATGTCGTCGTCTGCGCGCAACTTATCGAACGCGTCGTGCAGTTCAGCCACCATCGCCTTGTTGATGGCGTTCTTCACAGCGGGGCGCTTGAGTGTCACCAGCACGATACGCGGAACGTCGTTGTCGCGCTCGACCGAGATCAGGCTATCTGCCATGGCGGTTCCTTCACGTTTGCTTCACGTTTGAAGGGATTGTGTGTTGTCGTGGCGAGGTTGCAACAGTTACGGCACCCGCGTCGAACCATGCGCCGCGAAAATCATCGGTGGTGCCGGGGTTGAGCATACGCCTGAGAGCAAGCGCAACCATGTAGAGGTCGACGATCGCCACTTCCAGCGCCGGCGGAAAGGCCGTCCACCACGTGGTCGATGGCTGGATTTCGTAAAGGCTACTCCTGCTGGTACAGGTCGCGAACTTCAATGTCGTTGTTTTCGGTGTATGCGCCCAGCAGGTAGTCGTGGGGGCTGGGCAGCATGCTGACATCGTCGCCGTGATAGAGCTCGACGTGCTTGAGCATGTCGCGCGGCGAGCGAAATGCCAGGTAGATGATGAACGTGCGCTCACGGTCTTTGATGCTGAACCCGCCAGGGGTCTCACCGCCCGGCAGTGACTCAGGGACAAAAAAGCTGCCGTGCACGAACCCGGGGTTCAGCTTGGCCGCCTTGAGGTAGCGATCCAGCGACTCGCGCGTTGCGGTCTCTTCGCCCGGTTTGCAGCCTACCTTGATCATCTGGCAGTACATGCGTTACCCCACACCTGATAGTCGCTACCACTGGCCAAGGTCTAACACTACTTTTCCAAAAGCCCGGCGCGATTCCATGTACTCGTGCGCCTGGGCCACGTCGGCAACCTGGAAAACCCGATCGACGACCGGTGCAAGCTTCTGCTGGCAGAGCAGCTTCCACACCGTCAATTGGTCAGACTTCGGCCCCATCGTGCTGCCGATGATACTGACGCGCTTGAAAAACACGGCACGCAGGTTCAGCGCCACCTCTGCCCCGCTGGTGCTGCCGCAGGTGACAAGCCGCCCGCCCCACTTCAGTGCCTTCATGTTACCTGCAAAAGTGTCGGGGCCGATGTGGTCGAAAACCACGTCTACGCCGCCACGGCCGGCGATCTTCTTGGCTTCCTCGACAAAGTCCTGCGTGCGGTAATTGATACCGTGATCGGCGCCCAGAGCCCTGGCCTTGGCCAGTTTGTCGTCACTGCCGGCCGTGGTAATCACCGTGGCCCCGAGCATCTTGGCGATCTGGATGCCCGCGCTGGTGACCCCGCTGCCGGCTGCGTGCATCAGCACGGTTTCGCCGGGTTGCAGGTTCGCTTTACGCAGCATGGTGTACGCGGTCAGGAACACCAGCGGGCATGCGGCGGCGTCGGTAAAACTCATCCAGCCGGGCATGGGAAGCAGGTTGACGGCGGGCGCATCCATGAACTCGGCACAGCCGCCGTTGCGCGTTTCGCCAAAGATTCCGTAGTCTCGCGCGAGATGAATATTGCCGGAAAGTGCCTCTTCGCTGGTAGCGCTGGCAAAGCCCGGCATGACAGCCACGCGGTCGCCGACCTTGGCATTGGTCACCAGGCTACCAACTTCCTTGACTACACCCGCGACGTCGGTACCAAGAATCATCGGCAACGGGAACTTGTGGCCGGGAACGCCCTTGCGCACCCACAGGTCAAGGTGGTTGATGCCAGCCGCTTTCACGGCGATCAAAACTTCGTCCGGGCGGATGGTCGGTGCATCAACATCTTCGATGCGCAGTTTGTCGAAGCCACCATGCTCACGAACGATCACTGCTTTCATGGCTGCTTCCTACCAAGGCACAAACGAATCGGCAATCGACAACGGCAGTTGCCTGGCGTGCGGGTATGCGCCTTGTTCGTTGTAGGCAGAAAGCTGCGCAAATCGTTAGACGGCGGGCTTTTCGGCGGGCTTCAAGCCACCAAAGCGACGTTCGCGGCGGTTGAAGTCTTCGATGGCCGCGTGCAGGTGCTCGGCACGGAAGTCAGGCCAGAGTGTGTCGGTCACGTAGAACTCGGCGTAACTGATCTGCCACAGCAGGAAGTTGCTTAGGCGCATCTCGCCGGCTGTGCGGATGACGAGGTCGGGGTCGGGCATGTGCGGCTGATACAGGGCGGCCGAGACCGCAGCTTCATCAATGTCCTCGGGCCGCAGCTTGCCCTTTGCCGCCTGCTGGGCCAGTGCGCGGGCTGCGTCGACAAGCTCAGCGCGACCGCCATAGCTCAGGGCCAGGCAAAGCCGCGTGCCGGTATTTTTTTCCGCGAGTCTGCGTGTCTTTTCGAGTTCTTTGCGCACATCGGGGGGCAGGCGGTCGATGCGGCCGATCGCGCCAAAGCTCATGTTGTTGCGCATCAGCGTGTCGCGTTCCTTGACCAGAAAACGCTTCAGCATGCGCATCAGAAAGCGAATCTCGACGCGCGGGCGCTTCCAGTTTTCCTCTGAGAACGCGTACAGCGTGAGCTGCCCGACGCCAAGCCGCGCGCACTCTTCACTGATCTCGCGGACGCTGTCGATACCCGTTTCATGGCCCTTCACCCGGCGCATGTCGCGCGCCTCGGCCCAGCGGCCGTTGCCATCCATGATGATCGCGATGTGGCGTGGAACTTCGGGCGGCATTTCACTCTCTGCGGCAAAGTGACCGCACAATGGTATGGCAGAAATCGCCCGTTCGCAAGCAAGACCTCAAGTGGGCCGCTACAGGTCAAGCTTCAGGCTGGTGGCCCGAGGCGCGTACCCCAGCTTCAGGTAGACTTCGGCTGCTTCTTTGTTGTGAGCCATCACCTGCAAACCGACCACCTTCGCACCCCGTTGGCGAAGCCAGCCGGCGGTGTGCTCGTGCAACGCGCGTGCGATGCCCCGGCCCTGGAACTCTTCGGCGACACTGAGGTCAAACACCCAGGGTTCCACCCGGCGCGTGAAGAAATCGGTTTGCGTGCCAAGCCAGATGTGGCCGGCGTAGCGGTTGTCGATCTCTGCCACGAACACGGTGTTGCGCGTCTGGTCGTGGGGCATGAAGTGGTTGATCAACCAGTCGTAGTGGCGCCTGAAGTCGGATTCGTCAATCTGCTCGCTGGGCGGTACCGACTCGCGGAACGTGCGGTAGTTCAGGGCCCGGAACGATGCCGCGTCGCGTTTGTGATCGTACTGACGAATGCGGATGTCGCCGGCCATAGGCGGCGCACGCTACCCCCGACACGGCCATGCCCGCAAGTGCGGGGCAGGATGTCAGGCCAACGCGGGATCACTTTCTCCATGGGGTTCAGCCGGCCACAGCGTGAAGCAGGTGCTGCCGGGCGCACGGCCTGCCTCGCTCGTGAGAACGATTTCGTGGCGACGCCTCAGCGCGTCCAGCGGCCTGCGAATGAGCCCCGAAGCACCTCTGAGCAGCGCCCGGTCAGCCCGCGAGAAAGATGACCTGGCTTTCGATGCAGTGCTGCGCCCAGTCTTTGGCTTCGTAGGCTTCACTGCTGTATTCAAGCTGCAGCGCTTCGCCGGGTTTCAGATGCTCGGTGATGTCGATTTCCCAGACGCGCCCGAAGCTGCCGGGGCCCCAGCCGGCACGGTCGTACTTCCATGTGCCGAATTGCGGCCGCCACGGGTTCAGGTAGCAATCGTCCGTGCGCAAAGGGTCAGAGTATTCGTTGGCGCCGATCTTTATTGTGCGGGCAAGCGGATGAAACTCGAGGCTGCCGTGGCCGGTGACGCAGATGCGCAGCAGCGCACGCTTGGCGCCTTCGGGGATCATGACCGCGCGCTTGCCGAATGTTTTCTCAACGCTGTCGGCCTGGTTGAAGTGGGCATTGCCGTTCCAGACGTTGACTATCCCGACAACTCGCGGCAGTGCAGCCACATCGGAGGGTCGCCGGTAGTAAGAGAATTCCAGGTCGAACGCAAAACCGTTGCCGACATTGCCGCCCAGGCCAACGCCGATCTTGCGCCCGCCGCGCAGCAGATGCGCGAAGCTGGTAACGTCGCAGACGTACTCGTAGCTAGCGCCCCAAAGCATGAACGGCGTGAGAATCCGCGCAAGTTCAAAGCGCGTGTCGCCATCCCATATCCAGACATGGCCCAGCCGGTCCCACTCGTCTCTCTCGACCATGGGCTTGAGGCGCAGCGTCATGATCGCGCGTTCGAACTCGACTGCGGCGGGCAACAGGTCAACCTCGCGCTCGACCGTGCCGCGCTGGCACCAGGTGCTGTGAAAGGCCTGCAACGTCAGCGCGCCCGGCGAAGCCTCGGCTGGCCTGTTCCATTCGACGTTCACGCTGTCGATTGCGCAGGTGCCGCCATCGGGGCCGAACGCACCGACTGCGGCGCGGGATTCATAGGGCAGCATGTGCGGGATGAAGTGGCGGTCGTAGATGGCCTGGCCGCCTACACTCACGGTCACCTCCGCGCCGCCGGTGACGAAGTCAACCTGTAACGTCAGCACGCAGGCCTGGCCATTCACGAAGTCTGGCGCCACGAAGCGATTGGCAATCTCGCGCCCGTCAAAATGCAGGCTGAGTTCACGTTGCTCGCGCTTGTGGATGTTGCCCCACTTGTTGAAGGGGTCATCGGTGGGCGGGTTGTGCGTGTCCAGTGCCAGCGCAAAGCTGCCCCACAGGTTGGGTTCGTCCCACTCAGGCTCTTTGGGCGTGGGGTCGTCCGGGAAGCCCTTGGCTTTGTAGAGGTAGAAGGCTGCGCCGGCGGCCGCGAAATGGGCGGTATTCAGCAGCATCAACGACATGCCGCGCCCGCCCTTTCCCAACGCAAAAACGACTTCGGCTTTGATCTGCCGGTGCTCGCCCTTGACGTGTAAAGGAAACGCAGCCGAGTTGTTTTCGCCGCCGTCACCCGACAGCAGATGCAGGCTGCCGTCCTTGATCTCGGGTGCGCGCCCTTCGGCGTGCTTTCGCAGGGCACAGGGTGGCTCGCCGTCGCGCGCTTCAAACGTCTCGTGAAGCACGTTCGCCGGGGTTTCCGGCTTGGCGGGCGGGTCCTGCGCGATCACTATGCTGGACAGCAGCGCCACGGCGCCGACAACGTACAATATGCACTTCATACGATCCCCACGGTTGGCCCAGACCAAGCCGCATCATGGCGGTGCAGGGGCTGGGCGCAAGCGGGGCATCTACTGGTGCCAGTACCAGGCCCCGTTGGTGCGGTGCGTGAGGTTCTGGAACAGCAGCTCGACTTCGCTGTTCACGCCAAAAAGGTGCGCATCAATCCGCACGTTCGGCGAAGCTTGAAGCCACTGTTCAAGGCCGGCATGAATCTCCGGGATTTCGATGAAACCACCGGGTGCGCCGCTGTCTGCGCCGGGCCGTGCGCCACCCAGAATGATCACGCGTGTGCCGGTGCCGTACTGCGTGACGGCAGCCTGCAAGGCCGAATAGAAAGCCGCGTCGCCAGAAGAGCTCAGCGCCAGCATGTTGGAGTCGGCAGTGGACAGGTTGGTCGAGCTTGCGACCTGAAGGCTGCCAAACAGTGCGTCGTACTCGTTGACGCCGCCAATGCGAATCACGTCGAAGTTGTGCGCCGTGTTCAGCAGCAGCTTCAGTTCGTCCCACTTGGCGCGCTCGGCATCAAGCTGCGACGTGTACCCGCCCCCCGCATATGAGCTTTCCAGCGACGCGTCAATGATGAACACGACATTGCCGGAAGTCGGCATGCCGTATGTTGCAAACGCGTCAATCGTGATCACAAAGTCGCCGCTGCGCGTTCGGCCGTGGTTGTCAATCACCTGGACCGTGAAGATCCAGGTTCCTGCCATGGTCGGTGTGCCCGACAACTCCACCGTTGAAGTGTTCGTTGCTGCCAGGTACAGGCCCGGCGGAAAGTAGCCCTCGGTGCGCGACCATGAAAACGGCCCCACACCACCGGTGATACTGAAATACGCTTCGTACCACTGGCCCACGCGCCCGTTGGGCAGGTTGACGGTCCAGAAGTTGATCGCCAGCGGGTCAGGCGGCTGTTTGAAGCCGGAATCGCCACCTTCAGGGTTGCCGCCACAACCGGCAAGCAAGAGCAGAGGAAGGAAAGACAGGAGCAAAAGAGCGCGCATGGGGACCTCCGTGGTATGGAGGCCACTCTAACCACCCAACACATATACGCGAATAGTCAGCAAGTAAGTGCAACGCGCATCCGCAATGTCTAATCCAGGCTTGCGAACTCGGGCATTGCACACGGCGTCTGCGAAGCGGCTCTGTCTGCCCATGTGGCTGCCCGCCTACAGCGCCAGTTTGGCCATGACTGCTACACCTATCGGCAGGCAGGTTTCGTCAACGTTGAAGCGGGCCGAGTGCACCGGGTTGGTGATGCCTTTGGCTTTGTTGCCGCTGCCCAGCAGGAAAAACGCGCCCGGCTTCTTCTGTAGATAGTAGGCGAAGTCTTCGCCCCAGGTCTGGCGCTCGTAGGCCGGATCAACGTTGCCCGCGCCCACGATCTCGGTGGCGGCATTGCACACTATGTTCGCGCCACTTTCGTAGTTGACGATACTGTCGTAACCGCGGGTGTAGTTCAGCTCACCTGTCAACTCATGGGCGTCGGCGACTGCTTTGACCATGCGGCCCATATCGCTGATGATTCGCGCCCGCACGGGCTCGGCGTATGTGCGCACGGTGCCCGTCAGCTCGGCGTCGTCGGGGATGATGTTGTGCGTGGTGCCGGCTTTCACCTTGGTCACGCTGAGCACGGCTTGTTCAAAGGGGGCCACGCGGCGCGACACCAGCGTTTGCAGCATGCCCACCAGCTCACAGCACGCCGGGATCGGGTCAATCGAATCCTGCGGGCGCGAGGCGTGGCCGCCGCGGCCTGTCAGCTTGATTTCGAAAATGTCCGCGGCTGCCGTCATCGGGCCGCTGCACGTTGCGATCTGGCCAACCTCAAGCGTCGGCAGGTTGTGCAAGCCGTACACCTCGTCCACGCCTTCAAGGCAGCCGTTGGCAATCATGCCGGGCGCGCCGCCGGGGGGCAGCTCTTCGCTGGGCTGAAACAGCAGGCGCACATTGCGTTTGAGCTCGTCGCGCATACCGGAGAGCAGCTTGGCGGCGCCAAGCAGGACCGCCATGTGTGTGTCGTGGCCGCACATGTGGGCGACGCCGTCGTGGCGAGAACGGTAGGGGATGTCGTTGAGCTCCTGGATCGGCAGGGCGTCCATGTCGGCGCGCAGCGCAATGCGGCCCGTTGCGTTGGGGCCGTTTATGTCGGCGATCAAACCCTCGGCCCAGGGCTTGCGGACCTTGAAGCCGAGCTTGGTCAGTTCATGGGCGCAATGTTCGCTGGTCTTGAACTCGAAAAGCGAGAGTTCCGGCATCATGTGCAGCGTGCGGCGCTGCTGCGTAAGCCATTCCTGCATCGATTGTGCCGCCGCCAGAAGTTCGTGGGCCATGGGATTCTCCGGGCCGCGAGCATAACAAAACCGCTTGCACGCCATGAGTGCGGGTCGTTCTTTGCGCCAAAACCGCTAATCTCGGCGCCATGCAGAACAAGCCGCCACGTCGCAAGCGCTACCCGGGCACGCACCCGAAACAATTTGAAGACCGGTACAAAGAACTCAACCCGGCAGAGTATCCCGACGAGCAGGAGAAGGTACGCGCGCAGGGCCGCACGCCGGCGGGTACCCACGTGCCGATTCTGCTTGCCGAAATTCTGTCGGCGCTGCACCCGCAGGCGGGCGAGACGGTACTCGACTGCACAGTGGGCTATGGTGGCCATGCAGAGGCATTGGCCGGCACCGGCGCGCGTGTGATCGGCATTGACATCGATGGCGTTGAGCTGCAGCGCACCACGGCGCGGCTGGCATCGCTGGGCCTGTCGCTATCGCCGCATCACACGAACTTCGCGGGCATCGGCGGCGTGCTGGCCGCAGAGCAGATCATCGGTGTGGATTGCCTGCTTGCCGACCTTGGCGTTTCCAGCATGCAACTTGACCAGCCAAGTCGCGGATTCGCATTCAAGCACGATGGGCCGCTGGACATGCGCATGGACGACACGCGAGGCCGCACCGCACTTGAGTTCATCCACGCCACTGAGGAATCTGCATTGGCCGAGCTACTGCGCGACTTTGCCGACGAGCCGAAAGCTGAGGCGCTTGCCCACGTGCTGAAGCGTGAAACGCCGCGTACAACGCACGCGCTGGCGGGACTGGTGCTGCGGGTACACGGCCTGGACCCGGACACTTACCGCAAAGAAAACGCACGCGACAAGCACCCCGCCGCGCGCGTTTTCCAGGCGCTGCGCATGGCAGTGAACCGCGAGGCCGCAAATCTGGCAGAGTTGCTGCGCGTGCTGCCGGCAAGCATGAACCCGGGCGGACGCGTTGCTATCCTTACCTTTCACAGCGGCGAAGAACGCAAGGTGCGCGACACGTTCAAGGACCTGGTCGCTTCGGGCGTCTTTGCAACAGCCGAACTCACGGGCATGCGTGCGGGCAAAGTCGAGATCTACAACAACCCGCGCGCGCGCTCGGCGCGATTGTTCACGTCTGAGCTACCAGCCTGACATCTCGCGCAGCAGCGCCTTGCAGCGCTTGAGAAGTCTCGGCGGCTCGCCGCTGGTGTCGGCGCCAGCCAGGATTGCATGCATCGCCCGCGCCTCGTCACGATCCAGCGTGGCTTCGCCGACACCGCGTTCATCTTTGTGAAACAGCGCGCCGTAGCGCACGGGGTCTTCGTCGGTGGGGAAGGTTCGCCGCTCAACAAGTGACTCGCGAATGCCGGGCACTTCGTATTTGAACTCTTCAACGCGGGGCGTGTGGGCGTCAATCCAGCGCGCGTTCAGCAGCAGCTCATAGCGCAGCAACTCGGGCAGCCATGGCGCCTCGGGCAGGTGACCGCTTTCTGCAAGAGCCCCGACCCACGCCAGCAGCGCGCGGCCGTCGGCATCGTCATCTACGCGCAACTCAAAGGCGTCGCTGCCGGTGAAGCTGGCCACGAGTTCGCGGTCGTCCGTGTCCAGCGCCACCTGCAGCGCCAGCCAGCCGCCGGGTACGCGTGTCGCGTACCACTGGTGCGCCAGGTCGCCCTGGTGAAGCCCCACGACGCTGTCGAAGCGCAGGCCGTCCGCGAGTTGAAGCTGGCGAATCTCAACGTTCGTCAACCCCGCCACGGGCGCGTGGCCGGCCTGAAAGAACGCGTCGCGCGCGCGGCGCTTGTAAAACAGCGCATACAGGGCCGAGTACTGGGCTTCAAGTGACACTCGCAGCCTCCAGCCACGCGGGCAGCGTGAAGCGCACGACTTCGCGAACCTGCGCGGCTTGCTCAATGGCGGCGCGCTCCGTCGCGTTTTCCACCTCGATGGTAATCGCCTTCAGGTTGCCCAGCTTTGGCAACAGCTCACGCAGCAGAAACAACGACGCCTCCGGGATCGGGCCAGCGCCATGCAGGTCACGGTAGATTCGGCCGGACGCATATGACTCGATGCGCGCGCCCGCCAGGTGAACCTCGAGCACCCTTGACAGGTCAAGGCGCTCAAGGCCGTGGTCCGGCTGATCGCCCTTGCCTACGCAGAGCTGGTAGCTCCAGTAATGGCCCAGGTCGAGCACCAACCCGCAGTCCGCCCCGTGGGCAACTGTGGTCAGAAAGTCGGCCAAATGCATATCGCCGACGACGAACTCGTAGGGTGCGTTCTCCGGCAGCAATGGTGCCGGCAGGATCGAGTGAAGCGCATCAAGATTCCGGATGGTGACGGCCGCGCACTCCGCGTTCAGGATTGCCGGAAAAAAGAAGTCGGTGTACCTGCCAGCGATGCGTCGCACCGCCAACTCTTCGACCGTCCATGGCGCTGTCAGCAGGTGCTGGTTCTTCACGCAGGCGGCAATCGGGGCGTCGGGGCACAGGCCCGGGGCGACCGGGTCCAGGCCCTCGTGGTGGTACGTGCGCGGCACGTCGTCAGGGATCTCGGCAAAGAGTGTATCGGTGTGGTCGGCGTCGCCGCGCGAATAGACTTCAAGAAAGTCAAACCCGGCGCGGTGGTCTGCAATCAGCGTTCGAAAGTCCGGCTGCGAATCAAAAATATCGATGCCGAGGCCCACACCCATGACCGGTGCCGTGAGCGCGCGCTGAAATGGAGTGGGCGTTGGCAAGCTGAGAGTCGTCCAATTGTGTTCGCGCCGGAAAACCGCGGCCTACTTCTGCTGCGCCTGGCTGGCCTCGTCTGCGGCAGCTTCCGCGCGCTCAGCCGGTATCAGCACGCCTTCCCGCTCACTCTCGAGAAGAAGTTCCTCAAGGCTGCGCGTGACCTTGCCGCTGCGCTTGAGCAATTCGCCCAGTACCCGCGACAGAAAGCGCACGCCCAAAATGCTGGCATGCTTCACCGTCTCGCGTACTTCGGGGCTCAAGCGGTCAATGCGGGCTGTCACCAGGCTGCTCAGGCTGCCGGGCAGACGGGCGGTATCGGTGCTCTTCATTTTCAAGCGCGTGCGCTGCTTTGTCGCTTCATCGGCGGCAGCGGGTGCCTGCACTTTTTCAAGCTCGCCGGTTTCGTGCAGGTGCAGAATCAGCTGCTCGGTAAAGAAGGGGTTGCCCTTGGCTTTGCCGCTGATCAGCTTGACGGTGTCGTTGTCGAGCTCTTTGTCGTCGCCGAGAAGAACTTTGGCCATCTGCTGCGTGAACTCGTCGCCTGAAATCGGCTTGAGCTCAAAGTCCTGCAACTCGACGTCCTGGGCAATCTGCAACTCGGGCTTGCTGCCGTCGTCGGCAAAGCGGCTGGTGCAGACAATCGCCAGCGGCAGGGTCGCGATGTTGCGCGTCATGGCCGTCAGCCAGGCGGCCGTTGACGCGTCAATCCAGTGCGTGTCCTCAACCTCAAGGATCGTCGGCGCAATTGACGCAAGCGCGCGCAGCAGCTCTTTGACTGCGATGATCCGGTTCTCGTGGCGCAGCTTGGGGTCATCCAGCCTGGCGAACGGTGAATCATCCCAGTGGCAGTCCAACAGGTCAGCGGCGAAACTGAGCGTGCGCTTGAGTTCGCTGCGGGTGTTTTCCGGAATGCGCGGGTCGTTTTCGAACTCGCGGTACTTGTCCTCAATCGCCTTGCGTTTGGCCTCTTGCGTTGCTGATTCGGCAATCGCGAAGAATGCCCGCAACCATGCGCTTACCGCATTCCAGCCGCTCTTGTGCACGCCGTCGCAGGGCATCGTGATCCAGTGAAACGGCCGGCCGCGCTCTTCCAGCTTGGCACGAAGCGCCGCCACAAGCCGCGTCTTGCCAAGCCCGGGCTCGCCCAGGATGCGCTGGATGCCGGCGAACTTCGGCTCAGAGGCGTAGGCCGGATCAACGAAGGAAAGCAGCACTGCCAGTTCCTTGTCGCGGCCCAGCATCGGGTTGCGGTAGGTAAACCCGCGCATGCGGCCGCGCAGCGCCGTGGGCTGCAACACCCGCGTCTCTTTGGATTTGCCTTTGAGGATGCGGGTGCCCTTGTCCTGGAATTCCCAGCGCTTTTCGGCCGACTTCTGCACGCGGTCGGTCACGAGCGTCTGGCCGACCTCGGCCTCGGTCATCAGGCGGGCGCTGGTATTTACAGCGTCGCCGATGCAGGTCCATTCATTACGGCTTTCGCCACCCAGCAGGCCCGAGTACACCAGGCCGGCGTCGATGCCTGCCGTCATCTTCACGCCCGGGATGTTGTTCAAACCGTTCACCGGCAGGCTTTGGGCGAAGGCAACGGCTGCGCTCTCGGCGTTCTCGGCGGCAATGGGTGCTCCGAAAAACACCAGCGCTGTGAAGCCCTTGTCGCCGAAGTCGATCTTGTTGATCGTGCCGCCATGGCGCTCGGCGGCGGCAAGCAGGGCGCTGAACACCTTTTCGACGGTTGCATGGTCTTTGGCCCCGTCAAAGCGCAGGAACAGGCTGACCACGTGGCGCAGCTCGGCGCGCTCGCCGGCGTCGATGATCGCGTCTTGAAAGAAAAGCTTCAGTTTCTTGCGCTCGCTCACGGCCGTGGTCTTGCGGGGGCGGCCGGGTTCGGCTTTGCGGTCGTCATTCTTCTTGATGACCTTGCCCAATTCAATCTTGCCGCGCTTGGCCTTGTGTTCTGCCGCTGCCGCGCCGTCAACGGCGGGTCCGCGGAAGTACCACTGGCGCGCCTTGAACTTCTTGTCGTGGGGAATGCCCCACTCGATCTGGCCGTGTTCAACGCCGATCTTCACGCCGAACTCGAAGTCGCCGTGGCGCGTCTTGCTGGTTCCGTGTTTGGTAAACCATTTGATGATCTCGTGGCTTGCGTCCAGGGCCCGGCGCGCGCTGCCCTTGCCCTCAGGGAACACGGCGGTGAATGCGTCTCCCATGAAGTTGGCGATGAAGCCGCCGCGGTTGTGCACGGCGATGACCATCGGGTCGAAAATGCGGGTCAGCTCGCGGCTCATCAGCTCAGCGCCGGCGTCACCCAGCTTGAACGCGACTTCGGTCAGTGAAGTGAAGCCGCTTACGTCTACGAACAGCACGGTGCCTTCGAGCTTTCCGTGGGTCTTCTTCTTGGCGAGCTGGGCTTCAACAAACGCGGGCAGGAAATTCTGCATCTCTTTCCCCTCAGTCACATCACAACGGCCCGACACCAACGGGCACTCAATGCCATCTGTTCTGGGCGGCCCG
The DNA here is from genome assembly GCA_025993795.1 of Planctomycetota bacterium. Taxonomy (GTDB): domain Bacteria; phylum Planctomycetota; class UBA8742; order UBA2392; family UBA2392; genus JADJRK01. Next base: position 58,921 of record JAMQHL010000012.1, on the reverse strand, counting down.
GATTATGAATTGGAAACCGTCACCGGTCATGGGGGAACTATAGATTGCAGAAACGGACGGGCCGTACCGTCCTTCCTTTTGATGGGGCGGCCGTTACGATAACCGCATGAATGTGCTCTATGTACTGCAAGTATTGATCGGCTTCGGCTTTGTGATCGCGATTCACGAAGCCGGGCACTTCTTTGCCGCAAAGCGCGTGGGCATCAACTGCCCCGCCTTCAGCATCGGGTTTCCAATGCCGATCTGGACCCCCAAGGGCTGGAAGGTCTTCAATATCTTCAAATTCAAGTGGCGCGGCACCGAGTACCGGCTGGGCTGGATTCCGTTCGGCGGGTATGTGCAGATGCAGGGGCAAAGTGACTCGCCCGGGCAGATCGACAAGGCCAAAGAAGACGACAAGGGCGACTACCGCAACAAGACCTATTTCCAGAAGACACAGGTGTTGCTGGGCGGCGTGACGATGAATGCGATCACGGCTGTGATCGGGTTCATTCTCGCGTTTCAGCTTGGCGTGACGTTCATTGAGCCGACGGTGGGCATGGTGGACACGCGCAGCAGCGCGTGGACAAACAACGAGATCCAGGTTGGCGACAAAATCCTCGAAGTGAACGGCCGCGAGGTCGTGGATTTCGAAGACGTGGTGTATGCCGGCATTTTCGACGGCGGCGACAGCATTGACCTGCTGGTTGAGCGCGAGAAGGCCGGCGAGAAAGCACGCCAGAAGATCACTCTCAGCCTGGATGAGGACCCGGTCTTCGGCATCAAGATGCCGGGCATCAAGGCAAAGCACCGCGTAGTCCTGACCGGCGACGAAGCCGACCGCTTTCCGGAAACCCTGGGCGAAGACCGCCCGCAGGACGGCGACGAACTGGTGGCAGTAGACGGCCGCGTAATCCGTAACGTGTACGATGCCAAGGGCTTCATTGAGCAGTCGCGCGGCGCGATCATGCTGACGCTACGGCGGGGTTTTGGCGAAGATGCGCGCGATTGGCAGGTGCCTTACACCCCGCGCCGCCACTTTTTCACCGACAGCGGGGCATATGCCGCCGACATTTCGATCATTCCGGCGCCGTTCGTGAATCGTGTGCGAAAGGGCGGCCCGGCTGACGTCGCCGGGTTGCGAGAGGGCGACAAGTTCGTTGCCGTCGCCGGCCCCAACGGCGATGAAAAGCTGCACAGTTTCGGCGACCTGACGCGAGTGGTGGACGCCAGCAACGGCAACCAGATCACCCTGGTGCTTGAGCGTGAAGGCGCCAGGCACACAGTGGACATTCGGCCCGAGCCTCGCGAGAGTTCACCGGGCCGCTTTCAGCTTGGGCTGACGATCTCGCCGATCGACACTCGCGGCCTGAACGAGAAACAGGAAGCAGAAAAGATCGCTGAACTGGCAGGCAAACTTGTCGCGTATGGCGTGCGGCCCGGCAGCCAGGCCGCGTTGGCAGGTCTCGTGCCTGGCGACAAGATCGTCGGCATCAAGGTCGGCGGCGTTGAAAAGCGCAATCCAGAAACTGAGGCGGTGGATGGCGAGGCGCTGGAAGCGGCATTGATCGCGGCTTCACAGTCTGACCAGCCTGCCGAGATCACGTTTCAGGTCGAGCGCAACAGCGGTTTGCTGGACGTGACAGTCAAGCCCGACGATAACGGGCAGGACAGCGGCGCCTATCTGCTGATGGCAACGGCTGAGCAGCGCAGCGAGCCGGTGACCTACGGCCTGCTGGAGTCTGTGAAGCAGGGCTTCTATCACAGCAAGAAGGTCGGTTACAAAATCATCATGACGCTGGGGGCGCTGTTTACGGGCCGCGTCAAGATCTGGCACCTGGGCGGCCCCGTGGTCATCGCCAAGCGCAGTTACAGCCTGGCGCAGTGGGGGACCGGCACGCTGATTTTCTTCCTGGCGTTCATCAGTATCAACCTGGCGATCGTGAACCTCATCCCGCTGCCCGTGCTGGACGGCGGCCAGTGGCTGATTGTCACCATTGAAGCTGTGCGCGGCAAACCGTTACCCGAAAGGGCGATGCACTGGGTAAGCCTGACCAGTTTTATCGCGGTGCTGGGCCTGATGGTGTTCGTGCTGGCCAATGACCTGGTCACTGTGTTCTGGCGAAAATGGGTCTAGCGGGTGGCATGCGTCTGTTGCCGCTTCCTGCCCGTCGCCTGAACGGCGACTCCTTGATGCGCCCGGAGTTCGATGGCTGAACCACCGCCTGCCAATCCCCCGATCTTTCGCCGCCGTGGCGGCATCTGGACCTATGTCGGGTTGGCGCTGGTGGCCGGCATGGCCTCGGTCTGGGCTTACAACACATGGTTCAAGGCGGCACCCGAGCCTGAGCCTGCAACGCCGGCCGCACCGCGCCACCTTGTGCTGATCAGCATCGACACTCTGCGCGCCGACCATCTTGGCAGCTATGGCTACCCCAAGAAAACTTCGCCCAACATGGATGCGCTTGCACAGCAGGGCGTGCTGTTTGAGCAGCACTTCACCTGTTATCCGCTTACCCTGCCTGCGCACCTGACGCAGTTCACCGGCGTCAGCACCCTGGGCCACCGCGTGCGTGACAACCTCTATCACCGCCTTCCCGACGAGCTGGGTACGCTGGCTGAGGCCATGCAGGCTGAGGGTTTCAGGACCGGCGCGTTTGTGTCAGCGCATACCATGAAAAGCGGAAGCGGCCTTGAGCGCGGGTTTGGCGTGTACGACGACAGCGACGTGCGCTCACTGATACCGGGGCGCATGACGATTGCCGAGCGCAAGGCGCCGCAAACACTGAAGCTTGCAGGCGACTGGATTTCGCAGCAGGGGGCAGAACGCTTTTTCTGTTTCATTCACCTGTTTGACCCGCATGCGCCCTATGAATCGCACAGCAGTCTTACCGAGGGCGATGACAGCATCGCACGTTACGATGGTGAAATCGCATTTACCGACGCCGAGGTAGGCCGCTTCATTGAGAGACTGCGCAAGCTGGATGTGTTCAAGGACACGCTGATTGTGATCACATCCGACCATGGCGAAGGCCTGGGCGAGCACGGCGAGTTGACCCACGGCTACTACTGCTATGAAAGCACCACGCACGTCCCGCTGATTGTCCATGGTGCCCCGGGAATTAAAGCCGGCACCCGTGTGCCATGGGTCGTGCGTAACTATGACCTTGCGCCGACACTGCTCGAATTGATGCAACTCAAGTCTGACGTGATTCGCAAGCAGGCTCACGGCGTAAGCCTTGTGCCGCAGATGAAAGACCCGGCCCTTGATCCGGGCTTGGCGGCATTTGTCGAAAGCCACTACGCGTACCTGAACGCGAACTGGTCCAAGTTACGTGGATTGCGCAACGACGACGACCTTACGCTGTTCAGCGGCAACGAGGTCGTGCACCTGCGCGACGGCAATGCGGTTGAGAACCCCGACGCGGTCAGGGCCGCGCGCGATGAAATCACCCGCCTGATGGGCGCCTGGGTGCCACCGCGCAAGGGCAGCGTACAGCCGCGCGAATCAACCAGCGGCAGCCCGTACCCGGGCGAGGTGCCGATGGCCCAGAGCTTTGACCCGGAAAGCTTGAACGACACGCGCGACCTGCCTTCGCCCCATGCGATGAAAGATGTGCTGCGGGCGTACCAGGCGGCTGAGCTGGCATACGATGAAGAGAAGTTCGAATCGTGCGCTGAGGGTCTGCGCAAGCTGCTGGCCCAGCACCCCGAGTTTGCGATGGCGCAGCGGCTGCTGGCGGCTGTGACCCAAGGCATCGTGACCGCGAACTGGCGGCAGATCGGGCGCGAAAAGTGTATCGAGCTTACGCGCGAAGCGGCGCTGGCGCTGGCAGCCGCGTCGCGAAGCGCAGCACGCCACGGGCAACCAGAAGGCGAACGTGCCGCAGATCTGAACCGCGCGTTGCTGCTGGCCTGGCTTGGCGACGGCAAGGCGGCACAGGACCTCGCGGCCCGGGTGAAAGACCCGCGCATTGCATGGTTTGCGGCGCTGGCCACGTACCGCGACCCTGCCACTGAAGATCGCGCGCAAGTGGCCGAAGCCGCCGCGCCACTGCTGCAAGAACTGAAACTCTCGGACGCTGACTCCAAAGCCGCACAGGCGCACCTTGAAACCATGCGCCGCAGCGAGGCCCTGAAGCTGGCGCCGTGGGAGCAGTGATGCAGCTTGGCTATAACACCAACGGCTATGGCTATCACCGGCTGGAAGACGCGCTTGAAATTCTTGCCGAGCAGGGCTATCGCTGCATTGCGCTCACGCTGGACGTGCATCACCTGAATCCGTTTACATGTACCGCCCACGAGGTCGGCGCCGTGGCCAGCCAGCTTGATCGGCTTGGGTTGTCGTGCGTGATCGAAACCGGCTCTCGCTACCTGCTTGATCCGCGCCACAAGCACCGGCCGACCCTGCTGGATGACGAACCTGACTTTCGCGTGCAGTTTCTCTACCGTGCCGCTGAAATCGCGGAAGACCTTGGCGCACTGGCCCTCAGTTACTGGTCCGGCGCGCGGCCCCAGGGTTGGCAGGGCGGCGACGACGAGCTTTACACACGCCTGGCGTATCACGTTGAGAGGCTTGAGCAGGTGTGCGGCACACACGGCGTGCGCGCGGCCCTCGAGCCCGAGCCGGACATGCTGATTGAACGCATGGCGGATTATGACAAGTTGTCAGGGCTGCTCGGGTTTCGCCCGGGTCTCACGCTTGATATTGGTCATCTCAGGTGCATGGAATCCGGGCCTGAATCAGAACATCTGTCCAGATATGCTGACGTCCTATACAATCTCCAACTCGACGACATGTTGCCGGGGCGGCACCGCCACCTCTTCTTTGGCGAAGGTAGCGTTGATTTTGGCGCAGTGTTCAGGACGCTGAAAGACATCGGCTACACCGGCCCGGCATGCGTTGAGTTGAGTGAGGCCAGCCGCAACGCCGTGGAGACTTCTGCGCAGGCGAAGCGGTTTCTGGACCAGGCAATTGGTGAGCAACGGTGACGGACGAAGGTTCAGAAGAAGTCAAGTCGATCACGGAAGTGGGCCGTGAACTCCTGAAGTACCTGCACAAGCGGCTGGAAGACCTGGGCATGAACCAGGCCAGCTATCGGCAGGCGCGGATGGAGTTGCTGCGCATTCTTGAGCGCAACCGTGAGAAAGCCCGGTTTAACTGGGGCTTTGAAGCTGTGTTCACGCAGGAGATCCATACGCTCGAAGAGCTTGGCCTGATCAGCGTGAAATACGGCAGCGGGGCGATCATGGCGGGGCGGACCAGCCCGAACTCGATCTACAACGTCGCCCTGACCGATGACGGCAAAGACACGGCCCGCGTAATCCTTGAGCGCGAAACCGGCGCCCGTACCGAAACGTCGAAGGTCGAAAAGGCAGACGGCGACGAAGCAGGGGAAGAAGAACTCGACGAAACGGACCGCGAGCCCGACTCGACGCAGGTAAGCGACGCACAGATTGAAAAGGCAGAAGGGAAGTCAGAAGAAAAGGCTGAGAAGGCCGATAAGGCTGAAGAAGAAACCACGCCGCCGCCACCACCTGGCGACACGAACGCCAAGCCCTGAGCCCGCAACCCGACCCTACCGCCAAATGCCGCCGGTAGTTTCAACCCCGACACTCCCAATTCACTGCGTCCACCGCTAACCTCGCGGCATGGCCGAAGAAGAATCCATCCCGTTCTCAAGCCATCTGAACGAGTTGCGCCGGCGCATGATCTGGTCGCTGCTGGGCGTCTTTGTGGCATTCACCGTTGTCTTCTCCTTTTGGGCCGATGACATCGTGCGCTACCTGCGCGAGATTGCCGTGCTTGACCGCAACATCGCCGATGAAGAGTACGCCAGCCCCGATGTTGCCAGCCAGATGCCCTATCGCGCCGAAGGCAGCCACTGGACGGTGCGCAACACCACGCGCACCGGCGACAGTGAAAGCGTGGCTTTCACCCGCTACGAGGTGCTGCAAGCCGGGCCCAACGGCTCAACGCTTCGTCGCACGCAGCTCGATGCGGATGAGAAACCGATCGAGACCAAAGAAATTCGGCACTCGCTGCTGGCACCCGCAGCGTCGCCGTTTTCGGAACTGCCGGGTACAGAGCCTGAGTTGCCGGCGCAAACGACGGAGACGATTTCTGTGCCGGCGGGCGAGTTCGAGTGCTTCAAGCTCGACCTGACGGTGAATGGCTCTCGCATGCAGACTTGGATTGCCAAGACCGGCGGGTTGGTGATCAAGCAGGTGCAAACCAGTGAAGGTCGCGAGTTCGAGTCAGTGCTGATGCAGTACGAGCTCAGGCCGTATCGCGAACAGATCCAGCTTACGGTGATTGCCACGCTGGAAACGTTCAGCACCACAATGCGCGTCAGCCTGTACGCGGCCCTGGTGTTCGCGTACCCGTGGGTGATGTTCCAGGCCTACTTGTTTGTTGCCCCGGGCTTGTTCCGGCATGAGCGTCGTTTCTTTCAGTTTGCGATACCTGCCATCTTCGTGCTGTTCTTTGCGGGCGCGGCATTCGGGCGTTATGTGCTGATGCCGATCAGCATTCCATTCCTGCTCAGCTTCAACGTCGAGGAATTCGGCGTCACCACGACCTATTCGCTGGCGCAGTTCCTGAGCCTGGTGTTCACGCTGACGTTTGGCCTTGGCTTCGTTTTCCAGATTCCCCTGGTGGTGGCGCCACTGATCCGCTTTGGCTTGCTCACGCCCGAGTTTTTTCGCACCAAGCGCCGCTATACGCTGCTGATCGCGGTTATCATCGGCGCGATCATTTCGCCGACCGGCAGCCCCATCGACATGGTGCTGGCCGGCGCGCCGGTTTTCTTTCTGGTCGAGGGCGGCGTCTGGCTGGGGCGCATCTGGAAGCGCTCAGTGCTCAAGGCCGCCGAGAAGGCTGCACTGGCCGCCGCCGCACGCGGCGAGAAAGTTGACCCCGAGGCGCTGGCCGGGGGGCTCGCGATTGACCTGGAGCAGCGCCTGAAAGAGTTCAGCAAGGGCGGCGCGCGCAAGTTCGCGCAGGAACTCATGGCCGGATTCAAGGAAAGCGGAAAGGACGTTGAGAGCATCTTCGACGATGATTACGCAGACGGCGAGAAACCACCCGTCGAAGTGAAGTTGAAAAGCAAGCCGCCGCGCCAAAGCGACCTCAAGCCTGACCAGCTGCACGATGCCAAGTTCGATCTTGAGACCAGCACAGCGGGGACGCCCGAAAATGAACAGGCAGATGCGCAGGCAACGGGCGCGCGGAAGCCCGCGGCCACGGCGGCAGCCGACCCGCACCAGGACTACCCGGATCGACCCTGGGATGAAAACGTGAATGAGCAGACCGCGCGCTATATTGACGACCGCATCAGCCAACGCCTGCGCCAGTTCATGGACGAAGAGCTGCAGCCGTGGATGGATCGGATTGAACACGAACTCAGGCGCCGCAACGGGGACCACGAATGAGCGTCACACCGAAAGAATGGGCAGCCGTCAAGTTGTTCGCGACAGACGTCGATGGCGTGCTGACCGACGGAACCGTGCTCTATGGTTCACAGGGCGAGCTGGCAAAACGCTTTTTCATTCGTGACGGCATGGGCCTGCGGCTGCTGGAGGCGGCGGGTGTCAGGGTTGCCGTAATCACGTCCGAAGACAGCCCCGTCGTCAGCAGCCGCGTCAAGCGCCTGATGCTGAGCGCCTACAAGCCCGGCATGAAGCGCAAAGGCGACGCGCTGGGCGAGCTGATGCGGCAGTTTGGTGCAAGCGCCGCCGAAACCGTGTTTGTCGGTGATGATGTCAATGATTCCGAGGCGCTGGAGATCGCGGGCATTTCATGCGCACCAGCCGACGCCACCGAGTTCGCTCGCAACAGCGCCCGCCACGTGTGCAGCCTGCCGGGCGGCTTGGGCGCGGTGCGCGAAATTGCCGACCTGATTATCGCCGCAAAGGGTCTGAACCCCGATCAGCTGTGGCGCGGCATCCACAAACACGCCGAGAGCCACGACGCCGGCAGCGTCTGAGCTGGCATAAGTCAGTCCCGTCGTGGCGTGTAGCGCCGCTTGCGACGCCGGAACAGGGCAAGCACGATTGCCACAACCCAGGCCGAGCCGCCGCCGCCCGCAACGCAACCTCCGCCTTCTTTCTTGGCGGCGCCCACCTGCTTGCTGACGCCACTGCCTGCAAGGCCGGTAACGCGGTGGTCATTCGGCAGCCACAGCGCCCAGAACACATCGCCGGCAAATCCGTCACCGACTACCTGTACGCGCAACGTTACAGTGCCCGCATAGGCCGGTGTCGTGAACGAATTGGCAGTCTGCATGATTCCGCTGGGCGCCGCTGTGATGCTGCCAAGCAGCACATCGCCGCCGGTGACGTCGTAGACCCGGATTTCGGAAAGGCCCCGCCCCGCGCCCTCGATCGCAAAGGTCAGGGGGGCGGTCGTCGGGCCAAAGTCTACTTCCACGGTGCTGTTGAAGTCGGCGGGTACGTCAAAGTCCTGGCGAAACACAGCAAACATGTCCAGCGGCGCGGTCAACCCGTGCACCAGCGCCTTTGTGCTTTCGGCGCCGGCCATCAGCAACGTGCCGGCATCTGTGCTCACGCTGCCATAGCACGAAATAGTGCCGGGCAGCACCGGCTGCAGAATCACGATCAGCGGGTGGCGGCCGCTGCGCGCGGGCATTTGCAGGTTCACGATCACTGTGCCGGCCCCGCCGACCTGGTCCTCCTGCTCAGTGCCAGAGGCCAGCACCGATTTTCCGTCAGTGTCGAGCAGCCGCACCTTCACCCCCGATTGCGACTGGCAGTGAATCGTGACCGAGCACATCACCGCAGTCGCAGTAACGCCTTGGTCAACCTGGAACGCAAGCGTGTGGGCGTATCCGGCGGGAATAGATCGTTGCGGCACGGCAGCAGTGTCCTGCGCGGAAAGGCAGGAAATGAAGGGAAACAGCAGCAGCAGGGTAAGGGCGCGCATGGTTGGGCCTCCGGGGCTCATGCAGGAAAGATAGCCGACACGGGCGAACCCGCAAAGAAGTGAATCGACCTGTCTTCGCGGATACGGGATAGGCGGTGGTGCTTTGCGCGACTGGCGATTACGCGGCCGCGGATCTGCGGCTTGATGTTGCGATTGCAGCGGAACCACCGCGTCGTGGGTGCCAGGTACACCCGCCCCGGCGCGTGCTGCTTCACGAAATCGACCTTCTGCGCGGGTCCAAGAACAAGCCCAGGATCTCGGCGTAGTGCAGTGTCACTGCAGCTTGGTCAAGGCGCTTGATTAGCGCTTGCGGCAGGCAGGTCCGCGCGCAGATAGCGGAACAGCCATTCGGCGCATGGCGGCAGCCTGCGAGTGGCCCCGTCGCAGGACATCAGGCGATATCCCGAGGCTGCTTGCCGAGCTTGCGCGCGATGCTGGAGCACATGAGGTCGCACAACTGGTGCACACTGTCGTCGGTGATGTTGTAGACGGCGAACAGCCCGTCGCGCCTGCGCGCGACAAACCCGGCGTCGGCCAGCATCGACAGGTGCTTGCTGGTGTTGGCCTGCGAGAGGCCGGTGAGATCGGCGATTTCATTGACGCTCAGCTCTCGCTGCATCAGGGCGTTCAGAATGGCAAGTCGGGCGGGCTCGCCGAGCATCTTGAAGCGCGCAGCGACCATGGCAAGCGCGGCGGGGCTGAGAGGTTTGGGTTTTCGGCGGCTCATGCGAGGCTCCTTGCCCGTGGAACGAAATAAACTATATAACTATACGGGCATATAGCTATATGCCCAGGTGTTGATAGGACACAACGGTAGCACCCCCAACAGGAGAAAGCATGTCGCGTACCGCAACCAGGCCGTTCATCCACCAGATGAAGAAAGCGGGCGAAGGCTGCCTTGGGTACGTCATCGCAGACCGCGAAACCTGCCAGGCCATCATCATCGACCCCCGCAACGACCAGGTGGATGAGTACCTCGACCTGTTGAAGAAAGAGGGCTTCAGGCTTGTGCTGGTCATCGACACCCATACCCACGCCGACCACCTGTCCGGTGCCGCCGAAATCAAGCGCCGCACCGGTACAGCCTACGGCATGCTGGAAGGCACGCTCGTTAGCACCGCCGACCGGGCACTGTGCGACCGCGAGAAGCTCCGGCTTGGCGAGCTGGAGCTTGAGGTCATCGCCAGCCCCGGCCACACGCCGGATTCGCTGTGCATTTACCTGGATGGCAACCTGTTCACCGGCGACACCATGCTGATCGGGGGCTCAGGCCGCACCGACTTCATGGGCGGCGACGCCGGCGAGCTGTTCGACAGCTTTCAGAAGTTCGCGCGCCTCGACGACCAAGCCACCGTGTGGCCCGGCCACGACTACCAGGGCCGCAGCCACAGCACACTGGGCAAAGAACGCGCGCACAACATGATCTTCACGGCAAGCGGCCGGGACGCCGTCGTTGAAAAACTGTCGGTGCGCGGCCCGTTGCCGCAGGGCATGGCCGAGATCCTGACGTTCAACCGCAAAGGCAGCGCTCCGGGGGCTCACATCGACTGCGCCACGGTGTACGGCCTGCTCAGGGACGACCCCCATGCCGTGCAGATTGTGGATGTGCGCTCGCCCATGGAAGTCAGCGGCGAAGCGATTGACGGCGCATGGAACATCCCGCTGGAAGAGCTTGAGGACCGCATCCAGGAGCTGACAAAGGCCAAAGGCACCGTCATCCTGAACTGCCAGACCGGCAATCGCGCGCTGATGGCGGCACAGATTCTTGAGCGGCGCAAGTTCAGCAATTTCAAGATCATGGATGGCGGCATGAAAAGCTGGATCAGGGCCGCGCTGCCGTACCAGAAGGGCAAGAAGGTCATGGCACTGATGCGCCAGGTGCAGTTGGGTGCAGGGATGATGGTGTTGCTTGGCATGGCTCTGGGGACGTTCGTGAACCCGTGGTTCTACGCGCTAAGCGCGTTTGTCGGCGCGGGCCTCACGTTCGCAGGCAGCACCGGCTTTTGCGGCATGGCGATCATCCTGATTCGCATGCCTTGGAACAAAGTCGCGCCGACACCAGGCGGTGGCACCAGCGGCGGGTGCAGCGTGGGCGGCGCAGCCAGCGGTTGCAGCGCCGGCGGCGGTTGCAGTGTAGGCGGCTGAAACCAGGGGCGACCAGTGAGAACGAAACCTCGCCCAGCGGCGAGGTTTCGTTTATGTTGCGCACACAACAAAGGAGTGATCATGGCCGACGCGCTTGAGCAATCGAAGCAGGATGGTCCGCATGCACTGTTGGCCACGATGGTCGGCAAGTGGCAGGGCACGGCGCGAACATGGTTTGAGCCGGGCAAGCTCGGCGACGAGGCACCGATCAAGGGCGAAACGCGGCTGGTGCTGGGCGGGCGATTTCTGATGCACGAGTACGAGGGCGGCATGACAGTCGGCGACATGCGCGGCGTGGCCATCCATGGCTATGACCTCACGGCCCAACGTTGGGGAACTGCATGGGCCGACAGCGCGCACAGCGGCACACGCATCATGCTTTCGGTGGGTGAATCCGGCGGCGACGCGCGCAAGCCGATGGTGTTGGGCAGTTATCCCGCGCCGCCAGGGCCTGACTGGGGCTGGCGCACAACGCTGGAGCTTCGTGGGCCCGATCAGCTGATGATTACCCACTTCAACATCGCGCCGAACGAAGGCCCATACAAGGATGTCGGTGAGTACACCGGCGTCGAGATCGACTACCGGCGCGTCAGTTCAGGTTGATGCCGCCATCGGCAATTTTCTCGAGGATCAACTTGCCGTCTTCGACGCGGATAGTGACTTCGTCGCCGATCTTCATGCCCAGGCGCTCAAGCAAATCACGCGGCAGGGGCGCGTAGCCCTCGTCGCCGATCTGCTCGATTTTCAGCACTACAGTCCGCATCGTTGCCTCGGTGGTGAGAACGCCTGGCAGTTGCACCCCGCCGGGCGTGTTGTCCCCTCACCTAAGTCTTGGCTACACTGCTTTCCTTTCATTAGGATTGCGTCAATCTCAAACTACATTTCTGTGCAATTGCATGCTGATCGGCGTCGACTGGGGGGGAACGCACATCAAAGCCGCCATCGTGGACGGCGCGAACGTGCGCGCCCACGCCAGCGCAGACACGCACGCGGCGACGGCCCTGGACGCCATCGCTGCCCTGGTGAAGCAACTTGCGCCTGCACCCGCACAGGTCGGAGTTGCCATCCCCGGCGAAGTGCGCGACGACGGGCGCTGCTGGCGGCTGCCCAACGTGCCCGGTTTTGAGAACGTGAACATTGGCGTTCAGCTGCAGCGCCGCATCGGGTGCCCCGTCGCCGTCGAGAACGACGCCACCGCCGCGGCACTGGCAGAGCGGCTGTACGGGTGGGGGAACAGGTACAAGAGCTTCCTGCTGGTGACGCTGGGCACGGGCGTAGGGGGCGGGCTCGTGCTGGATGGCAGCCTGCGGCGCGGGGCAAGCGGTTTTGCGGGTGAGATCGGCCACGTGCTGGTCGATAGTTCGACCGACGCCTGGCCCTGCGGGTGCGGCCGCACCGGATGCATGGAGGCCTATGCGGGCAAGGCGGGTCTGCTGCGCAAGTATGCCGAGTTCGCGTCGCCGCTGACTTCAGTGAAGGAGATTGCCGACATCGGCGGCGCTGCGGCAGAAGAGGCCTGGCGGCAGATGGGGCATGCGCTGGGCAATGGCCTTGCAAGCATCAACAACACGCTCGACCTGGATGCGATCGTGTTTGCGGGCGGAATCAGCAACAGCCTGCACCTGATTGAACGTTACATCCGGAAAGCCCTTGCTGAACGCGCGTTTGCGCCGCCGCTGTCACAGGTACCGCTGCTGGTCAGCCAGCTCGGCGAGCACGCAGGCGTAATCGGCGCCGCGCACCTGCCGGTTATTCATCCGGCTCAATCGTGACGACGAGCGGGAACTTCTGTGTACGGGCAGCGCTGATCGTCTGGTCTTTCTTCAGCTCAGCCACTTCCTGTGGGTAGGCGCCGGCGAGGCCCTGGCCGGTGTTGTGGACTTCAAGCATCACGGCTTTGGCTTTGTCGATGTCGTGTCCATAGAACCGCATGAGTACCCAGACCACAAAGTCCATCGTGGTCTTGGCGTCGTTGTGCAGCAGCACCTTCCACATCGGCGCGCGCTTTGACTTCGCGTCGGTCTCGGTGCTGCGCTTCGGAAGAGTTTTGGTGTCCGGCATAAAGTGCATTGTACCAGATGGCCAATGCGATCAACTGTCAGGACGGTTCGGAACCTGACAGCGTTACCTTGAACGGGTAGCCGGCGGCTTGCACCGCGCGATGAATGCGCTGTACCAGCGGCTCTGCACTCGCGCGGGGTAGTGCCGCAACCTGGAACTGTCCGTTCGCCGCGACGCTTTCGCAAAGCGTGCGGGCGTCGGGCTCATCATAGCCCAGGTACGTCTCCAGCAGAAACAGCACGAAGTCAGAAGGTGTTGAATCGTCATCGTGAAAGACAATCCCCATCTTGGGCGCAATAGCGGTCTGGTCTTCGCCGTGCGTAGATTCAGAGGGGCACCGCGGCTCTTCTGGCGTATGCTGCGTAGGGCTGTTATCGGGCATGCACTGATTATAGCGTGCGGACTGGCCCGGCTGAAAGCGAATCACGATGCGCATTTTGCTGTTCCCGATGGGCAGCCACGGTGACGTCCATCCCTTCCTGGGCCTGGGGCGCGCGTTGCAGGCGCGCAATCACGAGGTCTTCATCATTACCAGCGGCTATTTCGAGACAGCAGTTCGTGCCGCAGGGCTTGAATTCCGGCCAATCGGCACGGCAGACGACTATGTGCGCGTAACCGAAGATCCTGACCTGTGGCACCCCACCCGCGCGTTCGCGACACTGGTCGAAAAAGCCGTCAAGTACTCGTATGAGCCCGTCATGCAGCACGCGCGGGACCTGAACAAACCCGGCGAAACCGTCATGGCCGCCGGTAGCCTCGCGTGGGCGACCCGCAATGCGCGCGACAAACTCGACATTCCGCTGGCGACGATTCACCTTGCGCCTTCGCTGTTCATCAGCAGCCATCGCATGCCGTTGTTCCATGGTGCTCCGGTGCCCCAGTGGGCACCCCGCTGGCTGAAGGCGCTGCAATGGAAAGTCGCCAGCCTGATTTCTGACAAAGCCGTGTTGCCCGGACTGAACCGCTTTCGGCGCGAGCTCGGTCTTGCCCCAGCCAAGCACGTCATTCGCCGGTGGTGGCACTCGCCCGACCGCGTGCTGGGGCTGTTCCCGGACTGGTTCGGCCCGCCGCAACCCGATTGGCCGCCGCAGACCCAGCTGACAGGCTTTCCGATGTTCGACGAACGCGAGGCGCGGCGCATGCCCGACGAGTTGTCGGAATGGCTTAGCCAGGGTGAGCCGCCGGTGGTGTTCACGCCCGGAAGCGCAATGGCGCACGGCCACAGGTTTTTTGCGCAGGCTGCGGACGCCATGAAGCTACTGGGAAGGCGCGGCTTGCTCATGACGCAGTATACCGAGACCGTGCCGAAGCAGTTGCCGCCGGGCGTGCGTCACTTCGAGTGGGCCCCCTTCAGCGAGCTGCTGCCGCGCGCCGCGGCGCTGGTTTATCACGGCGGAGTCGGTACGTGCGCACAGGCGCTGCGGGCCGGCACGCCGCACCTCGTGATGCACATGGCCCACGACCAGCTGGATAATCTATCGCGTGTGCGTGATCTGGGCGTTGGCGACGGCGGTCCACCGAAACGCTTCAAGGCCCGCTGGATCGCAGACCGGCTGCGAGTGCTCACCAACAGCCCAAGCGTCAAGCACAGTTGCGCCGAAGTGGCATCGCGCTTCGACGTAAAGGGCTGGATGCGAAAGACCTGCGAACTGGTCGAAACCACAAGCTTGAGTCAACGGTAGCTGCCGATCTGCAAGAGCCGCCGGCGGTCCCTCTTGTATGCGCGCACTTCTCGATGCGCGCGCAAGTTCGTGCCAAGAATGTGTTGCAGCCATCTTGGCCGCACGTGTTGTGGGCCCCTGGCCCGCAACCGCGCCCGGAGGGGCGGCATCCTGAAACATGCTTCAATTGTCGTGGCAGGACATGCCCCCAGCGGACGCCGGGGGCTCATCGGGAAACCAAGCCCAAGAATCCCGCAAGCGGGGCCGGTGGCAAGTTAATGGCATGCGGGCGGGACGCCCACACCACGCACTGCATGCGGGGGCGGTGGCAATGTTACTGCGGTTGTTCCAGAAACTTCAGCGTGGCGTAGCGGATGTTGGCGTCGAGCTGGTCCGGGATCCACTTGTCGTTCGTCCATACCAGCCGAATGCGATGTACGCCGCTTAGCGCGTCAAGGCTGGCGCGGCCCTCGCGGATGGTCAGGCTGTCGGCCATGATCGTCAGCGTCTTCTTCTTCACGTCGTCTACGTAGACATCGACGCTGAATCGGTATTCGTTGTCTACGATGCCACGGTTCGTGCACCCCAGCACAATGTCGAAGAACCCGCCTTGCTCGCCCTGTGACGGTGCGTCGCCGAAGTCCACTTCGTACTCGATCCAGTGGTGAGACCACGCGGTGTATATTCCGGGGCCCTGGTTGGCGTCGGGGAACCAGCGGTCGGTCTGTTCGACGGCGCTGTAGTTGCGCGGGAGCACTTCCAGGTTACGGCCCGGCGACAGCTCTATCTGCAGCTCTTCGGTCGTGGATGGCTTGTCGATGAAGCGCGGGAAGTAACCCAGCTTCTCAAGCGTGATCGACCTGATTTCGTACTCCCAATCCAGCACGTAGTGGCCGTCAAAGGCTGCCAGGTTCACGAACGCCTCGGGCATCGGTTTGCCCTTGTTTTTGCCCCAGGGGTACAAGCCGATTACCTTGATGGTCAAATCGGCAATCGGGGCGACGGTCACGCGGTCTGTCACGTGCAGCCGCATGCGCGGGCGGCGCATCGCCAGCGTAATGCGCAGGTCGGTGTTGCCGGGTGTGGTTGCCTGCAGCACCTCGATGTACTGGTCGTGGGTGACGCGCAACGAGCCGGTCTTTTCGTCCGGATTGTCTATGAAAAACCAGCCGCCGGCATCGGTCACGGCACTGTGGCCAATGGCGCCACCCTGCGTGGCCACTACGGCGCCGCTGATGGGTGCCCCATCGTTGTCGATCACCATTCCGCCGATCGGCTTATAGGCGTCGTTGCTGAACACCAGTACGTCAAACGGCGCGGGCAATTGCAGCGGCGAGCCTGTGCCGCCATTGCTGACAACAGATGCCAGCTTGGGTCGCTGCGTGCGCAGCAGCGCAGTGCCGTCGCGCAGGCTGATGTAGGGCAGCGCGCTTGTGCCCCAAGTACCGATCAGTTGCGCGTGGCCGGGCTCTGGCGCGCCCTCTGGCGGCTGCGCCTGTATCGCGGTGACGTTGAACGCCGGAAACGAGGCAAGGAATTCAGTGCGCTTGAGCGTGTGGACGCGTTGCGGGTTCACCTCGCCGGTCGAGACTACGCTCAGTGTACCGTTGAACTGCCGGGCATCGCACTTGAGCATGTACGGGTAGTCGGGCGCCCAGAAAATACCCAGCGCGTTTTGCTTGCCGGCTTCAAGCACGGTGAGCGGCTGTGCCGCGAGAATGCGCTTGCTGTCCCAGCTGATACCGATGGCGGCAACGGGAAAGCTCTGCGGAAGAAGCTTGCTGGCGGGCACTTCGCCGCTGAAGTTGCCCTGGGCATCGGTGACCAGTTCGCTGACCACCGGAAGCAACGGCCCGCCGGCAATGCCATCCAGCGGAAAGAACGTCATCAGGTGCACGGTGGCGTTGGCCAGGCCTTCGCGCGACTGCTCGCTCATGACTTTGCCGGTGACGGGCGTTGGCGTCATCGGCGGCGGGTTGATGCCTTCGCTGGTCCATTGTTCGTCCCATTGTTCCTGTACCGCAGACTTGGCCAGCGATGCGCGGCCGCTGCTTGCCCCCGGCGAGCGTGACATGCGCTCGGCCAGCGCGGGGCGACCCTGCGTGCGGCGCCGTTCTTCTTCGCGTTCACGGGGCGTTGGTGGACGTTTGGGCGCGACACCCTTCGTTGTGCCGGCAGGGGTCGCTGCATTCGGCGTCCCTGCCGCCGGTGTGCTGCCCTCGGGCGTACTGCCGGTCGAGCCTGCCGACGTGCTGTCAGTGGACCCCGGCGAGCCTGCCGCCGCCGCCGTGCGTGCCTGCTCAGCCGCTGCTTTCTCTTCTTCGGTGAGTGTGACGGTCGGTGTTGCTTGCGTGGGTGAGTCGGTGTCAGCAGGCGGCGGTGCAGCATCCGGACTGTCGCCGCAGGTGCTCTCGGCTTGGCCGATCGGGCTGACTGCGGGCTCGGGGTTGTCGGGCAGGAACACCAGCCAGACGCAGGCGACAGCCAGCGCAAGCATGGCAAGCAGCAGCATCAGAATGCGGGATTGCTTCAACGGGCCCTCCCGGGGCATTGTGACTTTTCAGCACAGGAACCGGAAGCCGAAACGGGAGCGCTTTCGCGCTCCCGTTGTTCAGGACAGGTCTTGGCTACTTGGCTGCCGCTTCCAGCGTGTCGGCCACGTCAGAGGTGACTTCGGCGCCGGCATAGGCATCGTTGACATTGATCTTGGTTGCAGCGTTCTTTTCCTGCTTGACCATGTTGACGTTGCCGCCTTCGCCGAACTTGTTGGCGTGCAACTGCTGGTTGGCCTCGGTGAGCATGTAATCGAAGCGGTACTGCTTGGCGACGACGCGGTCGGCGTATTCACGCAGGTGAATGAAATAGGCCATGTAGTTCAGCGTCTGCAGCATTGCGCTGGGCGCGAGCTTCAACGTGTTCCAGAACATGCGGAAAGCAAAGCGGCGCTTGGCCTTTCCGCCCGCGAAGTAGTACTTCAGGATCATCAGTGTCGCCAGCACAAGCTGGAACTTGAAGCGGCCCAGCGGCTTCTGAAGCCACTTGCGCTCGGGCGCGTCGGCGAAACTCTTCTCGCCGGCTTTTCCGATGTGCGCGGGGATGATGCGCTTTCGGCCCCACTGGCGCACGTTGGCAAGCCAGCGGTCGCCGACAGCTTCCCATGTATAGATGCGCGCGAACAGTTCGCGGTAACCGTTGATGAGTTCTTCATAGCTCATCTGCAACGGCTCAAGGTTGGTGAAGCTGAGCGTGTTGTTGCCCTGCGCCGCACTGCGCAGGCGGCCGGCCTTCTCAAGCCGCTCATACAGCGGTGTGCGCGGAATGGCCTGCAGAATGCCCAGCATGACAATGGGGATGCCCGCTTCCTGCAGAAAGACGTACTGGTCTTCAAAAATCGCGGCGTCGTCGTTATCAAACCCGACGATCATGCCCGCCACAGTCACCATGCCGTAGCTCTGGATAATCTTGATGGCATCAGCAAGCGGCGTGGCGGCGTTCTGGAACTTCTTGGTTTCCTTCAAGCCTGCAGCGCGCGGCGTTTCGACGCCCAGGAACGCCTCGGTTACGTTGGCCCAGCGCAGCAGTTCAAGCAGTTCCATGTCGCGGCATGCGTCGATGCTCATCTCGACGAAGAAGCTCATGGGCACTTTGCGGGCACGGTTCCAGTCGCCGACGGCCTTGAGCATCTTCTTGGCATACACGCGGTCGCCGACGAGGTTGTCGTCAGCGATGGTGATGAAGTCTACGCCGGCTTTGGCCCAGTTCTCGAGTTCTTCGATGACATTCTCGACGGGTTTGGCGCGGACCTTGCGCCCATACGTGACGATGATGTCGCAGAACTCGCAGCTGAACGGGCAGCCGCGAGTGGTCTGGATGCAGCCCAGGCGATAGTTGCCGGTCTTCAGCAGGTCAACACGCGGCGGCGGCGTGTCGCGCATGTCGATCTTTTCGACCTGGCAGTAGTAATCCTTGTGCGAGCGCGTCTGGTACTGCTCAAGGAAGATCTTCCAGTTGTATTCGCCTTCGCCCTCAAACAGCACGTCGCAGTGCGGGCGGCAGCGGCCGGGCAACACGTTGCAGATCGGCCCGCCCATGCACACGAAATAGCCGCGTCGCCGGAACTCGTCAGCGACCTCAAACAGGCGCTTTTCCTGGATGGCCATGGACGACAGCGCGATGATGTCGGCATCCATGTCGAAATCGATCTCTTCGATGTTCTCGTCAACGATGACGACGTCGTACTCAGGCGGTGTCAGGGCCGCCAGCGTCGCCAGCCCGAGCGGCGGCATCACGGTCTTGAAACCGCCGATGTCCTTGATGAAGCCGAAGCTCCAGAAAGACGGCGGGAACTTTGGATGAACCATGGCAATGCGCATTCTGCGCGCAGGTGTTTGCTCTACCACGGGTTACCTCTTTCTATAGGGTGTCGGTATCGGGTATGTGTCGTGTCCACATTCTGTCCGGAATCGAACGGGCCATCATAGCGAGCAATAACGGCTGCGCCGCAACCAATTATCCCGTTATCGACAGAATTGCCCAACGCGCACGACGCTAACTCTGGCTCAAGCCGCAAGGCACAAGCATCCGAAGACATTGGGGCGCCTGTATTGGCCCCAGATTGTTCCGTCGAACACAAGGAGATTCGTCATGAGCGAGAGAAGGGACTTCGTCGCCGCGCTGATTGCGGGCGGCATGAGCAATGCAGGAGAGTTGTCACGCGGCGTGCGCCGGAAGTTCGGCAAGGGGCTGAACCTGATGGATGCGCGCAAGTTGCAGGCTGCGTTTTCCAAGGGCGGATTCAACCGCGTGTGGGACGAGCTGTTCGGTGATGAAGATGACGTGCTGGAAAGCATGGCTGAGATCACACGCGCCAAGAAGTCCCGTGGCGAGCATCGCCGCAAGCTGGCAATCAAGGGCCGTCGCGGCATTGATCGCCACAAGATTGTGCTGCGCGAGTTCAGCCCGCATCTGGTCGTCTACCGCAACACGGAGGGAATGGTCCACAGCCAGACCTTTGACAGCCGCAAGCGCGCGGAAGCGCTGGTCAAGGAACTGGCAGCGCTTGGCCTGGAGGTGACGTACTACCGCAGGACAGAAGTGGCAATCGCGATTGCGGCGTGAGCGATGGTGGAAAGTAAGAAGGGGAAGCTGAGCGGGAAGTTACCTCCCTGCCTGCTTCCCCTTGTCCTTGCTTCTACTTGCCCATCGGGTTCCATGGGTCATCGGGCGGAAGGCGTTCGCCGGAGTCTACCGGTGCCGTGCTGTCGTGCCAGTTTTCTTCGGCAGGTACCGGCTTGCCCTCGGCATTCAGCTTCAAGGCTTCCTTGAACGCGTTGGCGCCCAGCCATCCGACCTGGCCGTCGGCGTAGAGGACCATGTGGCCCTCAAGCGTATCGGCGCTCTCCTGATATGCGATGACGTAGCCTGTCTTGTACTTGCGCACCAGCTCTGCGACGTTTCCGTCGATCAGCTTCAGGGAGCGCCAGGCGGCCTTTTCGTTGGTTTCAATCATTTCGGCGGCTTTGGCGTCTACCCATTCGGGCAGGTTGCCGTCTTTGTCACGGGTGACCTGGTCAAGCGTGATCCAGCCCAGGGTCTCAAGTTCGCCTTTCCAGCGCTTGTCAAAAGGCAGTTGCAGCGCGGCACCCCGGATCACGCCCGCTTTGACCATTTCGTCCAGGTCTACGCTCTGTTCAGCCTCGGCGCGTTCGCGCAGGACGCGCGACAGGTTGCGCAGGTTTTCTTCGCCATAATTATAGCCGTTGCGGCGGGCGCTGCCGGCGCCGCCGATCATCGATGCTTCGCCGTTGATAAACTGCCACAGGTCCGGCATGCCGGCGACACGCAGGGCAATCTCGACCCCGTCTTTGTGCTCCCTCAGGCGCAGGGCGACGGTCATGCCGTCCATGAAGCGCGTCGGGCTGGATTCGAGGGGCGGCTGCGCGTAGCGGTCAAGCTTGTGGGATTGGTGGTCGGCCAGCTGGTTTTCAAGACGAGACAAGGCGCCGACGTCCACTTCAAGGAACTTGCTGCCGTTGGCGACGAACGCGCCGCCGCTGCCGGTTTTGCGCGAAGCGTCAATCATGGCGGTGATGCCGCTGAGCACCGGCGCCGTGGCATCCTGGTCCTGAAGGCCCAGCACGATGGTCAGCACCAGCGCGTTGTCGGTAAAGCACCATCCGAAGGGATGCTCTGCGCTGAGCATCAGGGTGCGACCCTGATAGTCGAGGCTTTCAAACCCGCGGAAGGCGCCGCGGGGGTCTTTCTCACGGGCGGCGGCGATGATCTGCCTTGCCTTGTCGGTGTCTTTCAACCCGATCACCACACCCAGCGTGCCCGAGGCCAGCACGTCGCCCATGTCGGGCGTGCCCCAGACCCTGGCTTTGGCGCGCTCAAGGTCTGGCGTCAGGTGCACGATCAACTCGGTACCAAGAGCCGACAGGATTTCATCGACGGTGGTGCCGTACTCTGCCAGTGCTTCGTCGAGCTTGGCGAGCATACGGTCGATTTCGCTCTCTTTGTCGCCCGTGTCGCCAGAGCCTTCTCCCTCGCCGGCCAGCTGCAGCAACTCGGCCAGCGTTATGCCGGGCAGTACCGATTTCGGCTCAATGCCTTCGTCGGGCGGCGGCTCGTCCGGAAAATCGGGCGGCACGGCACGGCCAAAGCCCTTCATTACTTCTTCGTACCATCCCTCAACGTCGTACGAGAGCTCTTTCAGGTTCTCAAACGTCTTCCTGGCATCGCCGAGCTGGACTCCCATGCTCATGACGGCGCCTGTGGGCACGTACTTAAGAAGCTTGAAGTCCGCGGGTTCGATCGCCAGTTTCTCGAGCAGGCGCGTCTGCCGGCGCGTCTTGAACGCGGCCGCAATCGTGAACGCCCTGGCGCTTTCATCATAGTCGAGGTCGAACACGACGTACCGGTACTCGCGAAGTTGCAGCCAGTCATCGATGCCGCGGTACACGCCCTGGGCATCAACCCCGCTTTGGTCTTTGCTGGGGAGAACGCGCTCAATCGCGTTCTGGAGTTCGCGCCCGACGAGAAAGAACGAAAGGTCGTGCGGCTTGTGGGTAGCTTTCCATTCCTGGAACTCGGCACGGCCGGACAGGCTTTCGGAGTAGTCCCCGGAGACGAGGCGCTGGATGGATTCGCGAATACTGCTTTCAAAGTTGGCGATCATCACGCCGTCGGGCATTGCCGCGACATAGAAGCGATCCATGCCCATCTTGACTGCGGGGCGGTGCGCTTCATCTTCTCTGCGCTCACTACCTTCGTCGGCAGGCTCCGTGGCATCCGGGCCGCGGTACTCGAGGTATTTTACCCCCTGGAACTCGCGGGTTTCGGCCAGGTACTCGGCCAGGAATGCGGGCGCAATGTCGATTTTGCGGCCGGATTTCGCGTGCAGCAGCAGAACATACTTGGGGCCATCGAGAGTAACGTCCAGCAGGCCGAGTTCCGCCCGCTGGATGGCCTCGTAGCTGTTGGACACATATTCGAGGATGCTGCGGGCACGGCGTGCCTCTTCGCCATCGGGATCGGTGGCAAACTCTTCTTCAAGCTTGCCCTCAAGAAAGCCGCGGATGCGCCACTTGCCCGATGCGTCACGCCCAAACAGGTGCAGCAGCGCTTCCGGCCGGTCGCTTACGGCATAGGCCAGCGTGCCGGCGCGCGGAATCAAGTCGCCGTCCTTGGGTGCCACCTTCTGTGCACAGAGCGCCGGCGCCATCAACAGCGCCGCCATCACAGCCAGTATCGTCAGTCTCATTGCGTCTCCCGAGTCGGTAATGCGAGGTAAGGCCCGTTGTCTGTTGCTAGTCCTGCTTCTTTGCTGCTTCTTTCTCGTCCAAGACGCGCTCTGTGGTTTCACGCGCGGCATCTTCTTCTACTTCCAGGACCTCTTCCTCGCCCTGGTCGTCGATCACTACAACTTCCAGCTGGTTGTCCCAGTCCTCTTCAACAAAGCGCGGAACGCGCAGGTTCTGGTTATGCAGCGGCTGCAACTTCTCGGCGTAAAGGGCTTCTTCCAGGGACTCGCCGGCCTTGGCGCGGGCAATGGCCTTGGTCAGGTTCTCGGGCGTCAGTTCGACGATGTGCTGGTTATACAGAACACACAGGTGGTTGCCGCGCAACCCGGGTGCCGGCTGGTATGCCAGCAGGATGGCCTGCCGTGAATCCACTGTCTCCGGTACCTCTGCCAGCTTGTATTCCAGTTTCATGTCGCCACTGAAGGGATCCTGGGTGACTTCCGTATCGCGCACATAACCGTTGGTGACCAGCGCCGGCATGTCCTTGGGCAAGCTGCCCTTGATGGCCAGGTGCGCCAGGACGCCTTCGCGTACCTTCAACAGGTCGTCGCGGACTTCTCTGTTGCGCTTCACGTCGCGGAAATGGCTTACCATTTCCTGCATTTGCGCGCGCGCCGGCCAACCCGCAGCGACAAGGCGCAGCATCACGCCCGCCTGTTCGCTTTGCGCGCCGCCTGCAATCACGGTGTTGCCAAAGAATTCCGATACGTACGGAATCTGGTCCTGGTCTTTGTCGGTGTCGTCGCGGTCGAAACCGTCGTTTCCTTCCTGGTCCCACCACCATGCGTTATTGAACAAGCTGAAGATGTTGCCGACGGCTTTGATCAGCGCCCCCGCGTTCAGGTACATCCCCATGCTCGATTTCTCAGGCAGCATTGCCTGTGCGGCCTTCCATGAAGTCAGCGTGGCGACGTTCTTGCCCGCGGTGTGCGCGTCAACGATGCGCTTGATGGCTTCGGATTCGCCGAACATCAGCACGCCCGAGCCGTCTTGCTTCGGCACCAGCGCGAACGCCACGTTGCCGACGGACGCATAGTGAATCTCGATGCCATTGTGAATCTCGACCGGCGTCAAGCCGCCCTCGGCGGGGCGCAGGAACTCGCCCAGCGGGCTTGGCAGCAGGTTCTCGAACAGGTATTTCTCGGCAGCGGCGCAGTCTTTGACGGAGAACATGGCGGCATAGGTTGCGGGCTGGAGATCAAACGGTGTATCGCTCTCTTCCTGCTTGGGCAGCAGGATCAACGCCTGCTCGCCGGCGAGGTGGCCCAGCATTTCTTCCAGGTTGGCGCCTTCGGCGGTCAGGCCCTGTTCCCACCTTTCCCATGCTTCGGCCAGTTCGTCCTGCCCCGCAGTTCTGGCGCGCGTTACGAAGAATTCCTGGACCTCGCGATACAGAGCCATCGGGTCTTTCACGCACTCGGTCAGCGCCAGCGTCGTGTCGCTGGGAATCATGTCCGCAAACGGCCGCTTTTGCGGCTCAATGCGCAGCGCGTCAAACCAGCCCGGTGCATTGTGAAACGCAAACCCGACGTCAATGCGCATGGTGGCTTTGGCTTCATCCAGCCACATGGCGGCCGATGCACTTTTGAACTGCTCATACTGCAGCAGGCGCACCATGAACCCGGCAGCGCCATCATCTATATCCATCGGGAACCACCACCCAAGCATCTGCCACCACATCATGCCGCGACCCTGGTCGCCCCCCAGGCGCTCCACGGCATTGATTACCGACTCGATGCTGACATACAGCAGCGCGTCGGGCTTGCTGTATTCCTTGATCGCTTCGCGGTACCGTGCGCTGGAGATCAGCGTGTCAACGGTGTCATCAGGAAACGAAAGGAAGTCCAGGGCGTCGGTGACTGCTGTGAAGCTGTTGCTGACCACCAGCCAGCGGCCCTGAAACACACTGATCCAGAATTCCTGGTCCTGCAACCAGCCGCCGAAGGGGTTCATGCGCATGCCGCGCCCGGGCTGAATCGCCTCAGCGGGCATTGGAAATTCAACTGCGTAGATATCTGTGCCGTAGTGATCCTTGACAGCAGGGATGGTGGCGCGGTCCTGCTGCCTTGCCTGTCTCAGCGCACGCGAGACTGCCGCTAGATCTGCAACTTCAAACACGCCCAGCAACTTGGGGCCTGTGACGCCCACATCAAGCAGCCCGAAACTGCTACGCTTGAGGTCAGAAATGAGTTTCTTGATCTCGGCGGGCGTGAGCTGCAGCTCAAGGCGGTCCACAAGCAGGTCGTCGAGGCCCGGCATGCCGGTTTCGCTGCCCAGGGACTTGATCAATTCGTCGAGTTCAAGGTCTTTGGTAAGGCGGCTGTTGTCCATCGAGCCATAGACCATGGTGGTCGATGGATATGCGACGGCAATATCGACTGCCTTGTCCTGCGCATACAGCGTTGTCGCAAGCAGCGCGACTGCGCATAGTACCGTAAGCCCGTGCATGCAGCGTCTCCCGCCAAGGTCTGCCATTGTAGTAGCAGGTGGCCCAAATGCGACCATGCCGACCCTAATCAATACGATGAGAGCGGGTCTGCACGGTCAGCCAATTCAGGCAAGTACTCGCAAGACGGACGCAACGACGGCGGCCCGCACATCGGCCCAATCGTGCGCCGGCTTGGCACAGAATGCCTGGTTCATCTCGAGTTCAACACCGCAATAGCTCGGCCCGAACTCGGCCCGCAGTGCGGTGGTGCAGCCGTCGCTGGTGCCCCGGTACGGGTTGTTCAACCTGGTGCGCATGTTGGGCAGCAGGCGTTTCAGCGCCCGCTGCCATGGCAGTACAAACTGTTTCTCGCCATGTCGTGCGGGGTCGTAAAGCAACCCGAACTCGGTGGTTCGCACCTTGCCATCCAGCACGGGGGTAAAGCTGTGAATCGAAAGATGCAGCGCCGGCCCGTGCTTCAGGGCGCGCGCAACGGCTGCGCGCGCGGCCTTGCGGTATGGTTGCCAATACTGTTTCAGCATCTCGGCACGGGCACTCTGCGGCATAAACTCAGAATGCAGGCCCGGATGATCGGCGCTGCGGTTCAGGTCAACCAGCAGGCGCGTGACTTCGCCGAAGAAGGCGGGCGCGTTCAGCGCCTGCGCCAGTTCTCGCGCCACCAGCGCGGCACCCGGGTCCCACGCCCGGTGTGTCTGCAGCACGCTTTCGTGGCCGTGAAATGCGCCGCGCCAGCGCGCCGGCACCGCGTTGCTTGCGTGTTCGCACGAGACAATGACGGACTTGAACCTCATTGCGGCTCGAACATGCGGCCATCGGCAAGGCACTGCGAGAGCGCCCGGTACACGCCATCGATCTGCGCGCGGGAGGGCGCAGCGGCGAGCGCCCGGCGAATGCGAGTTGCCAGCGTGCCCTGCTGCTCGATCGTGCGCACGACCTTTCGCCACGGGTCGGCCAGCTCGGTTTCAAACGCGATGTGGTGCCAGACCTCGCCAATGGTCAACGGCTCGTCGATACCCAGGCCGCGCAGATAGGGCAGGTCATCGATTACCGTGTTTTCGCCATCGACCATCGCGGCACGGAACATGGCCGCCAGCGGCTTTACCTCGGTGCGGGCAATCTGGTCCAGTGGCGCCCAGCGCTGTGCAATCAGCGCCTTGAGCGCGGCGACGGTCGCGGCGCAGATCGCGATATCAACCAGCGGGCACTCCTGGATGTCCAGCACCCGGATCTCGACGGCCATGCGGTCAAAGCGGGCGATGGCGCCGCGCGCGTTGGCGAACTCGCCCCGCAGGTTGCCGTCGGGGTCAAAGGGCGCCGTGTCAGCCCAGATTTTGTGCAGGATGCCTTCATAATAGCCCTGCTGCGTGTAGATCGGCTCAGGCACGACTTCGCCCGTGGAGCTTGGGATGCGCGCGCTGTTTTGAGCATAGTTCACAAGCCGGAAGTCCAGCGCCGGTTGCAGGCGCCCTTCCGCGACCGGCGACGCGGCGGCCAGCCCCGGCAGCAGCGGCAGGATGTAGCGGATGGCGGCGTGCAGTTGCGCGAACTCGGCGTCGTCGGCAAATGGCAGATTCAGGTGCGTGGCCTGCAGGTTGCTCCATCCGTGGCCGCGGCAGTCAAAGATGCGGTTGTAGGTTTCATAGACGACGTTGTAGTCGTGGGGCCAGATGCGCGTTTCGGTGGCGGGGTCAAAGTATGGGTGCATGCCGCCGGGCAGCAGCATCGCGCCCATGGGCTCAAGTGCGGCGTTGGCGGCGCGAACCTGCTCGTTGAACAAGGCGGGCAGGGCGGCCAGGGCGGGCGCCGGGCCGTTGGTCTTGAACTCGATCACGTGCAGGACCAGCTCGTTGGACCATGCCGCATCGCCGCGTTCGATGTCGCCGCCTTGCGCACCGACCGCCTTGAGCAAATCGTCACTGATGGGCCGTGCTGCAAGCGTCTGCCGATCGACGATCATGTACTCAAGCTCAACGCCGAAGCCCTGCCAGAGATGCAGCGTCATGGGGCGCCTCCTGCGCGCTTGGCCTCAATGCGCTTGAGGAACACGCGGGCGATTTCGCGCCAGAGTTCTTCCTTCAGCACGGCGTCCTCATAGCCCGCGTCGAGGTTCGGGTTGTCGTTGACTTCGATGATCATCGGCTGGCCGTTGACCTCTTTCAGGTCAACACCGTACAGGCCACGCCCGATCTGGTTCGCGGCGCGCACAGCCACGTCGATGACTTTGGGCGGCGCGTCCGCCACGGCCATCGTGTCCACCTTGCCGAAGTCGTCGCCGCTGGCGATCTGCCAGTGACGCGCAGCCATGTGGTAGCGGCAGGCGTACAGCGGCTTGCCGTCGATGACTCCGATGCGCCAGTCGTAGTCGGTGGGCGTCCACTCCTGGGCGATGACGAGGTCGCTGTCTTCGAGCATGCTTTCGATGATGCGGCGCAGCTCATCGACGTCGGTGGCTTTCTTCACGCCCTGGCTGAATGCGCCATCCGGGCGCTTGAGCACGCAGGGCAATCCAAGGTGCACGATGACGTCGTCGAGGTTGTCCTCATGGGCAATGATTGTACGCGGGGCCGGGATGTTGGCGTGCTCCAGCAGCTCCGCTAGGTACACCTTGTTGGTGCAACGCAGGATGCTGAGCGGGTCGTCCATGACAACAAGCCCAAGGTTCGATGCGCGGCGCGAGAAGCGGTAGGTGTGGTGGTTGACCGCCGTGGTTTCGCGGATGAACAGCGCGTCGAATTCGGCCAGGCGCCCGTAGTCGCCCTTGCTGATGACTTCGCTGTTGAACCCGACATCCCAGGCCGCGTCGATGAAGCGCTTGATCGCGCGTTCGTTGGAGGGCCTGTGTTCTTCATCGGGGTCGAACAGGATCGCCATGTCGTACCTTGGGCGATTGCGCCTGGACGGGCGCCGGTGAGCGCGCGTCAGGTACTCTGCGGCGCTGGTCTGCACGAACTCTTTGTGGCTTTCGGGCACCTCGGAGTAGGGGATGGTCCCGATATGCGTCAGGGACCACCACTTGGCTTCACGCACGAACTCGGCGCGCAGGAACGGTGCAGGGAACAGGTTGAACAGCATGAGCGCCAGGCGCTTGTAGCGCGCCGCCATGTTGCGGCCGAAGTAGATGCTGACCGTGAACTCGTCGCTCTTGAGGGGCTTCAGCACACGCTGAATTTCTTCGTCAAGTTCCTGCGACTCGCCGCGCGGCATGCTGAGATTGCGAAGGTTCGTGATCGTGTTGATGTCCGGCAGGGGCCGATGCCCGCGCGCTTCCGCCAGCAGGGACACGTAATAGCCCAGTCGCTGGTATGTGTAGTAGCGGCATAGGTTGAAGACCTTGGTGCCCTTGAGGTCACTGAAGCGCCGGTCCGTCAGGTATGCCCGGGCACCCACAACCTGCACGCCCGGGATATGCAGCGGCCAGTTGTCGGGATTGTTCACGACGATGAGTGTGTTCACGCGCCGCCCTTCTTGGGTTGTATGACCAGCAGGTTGGCATCGTAGGTGACAATACCCAGCAGAATCGCCGCGATCAGGCGGTCCACATCGACACTGTAGTGCTGGTCTTCACCCGTGATCGGATTCTGGCGCCATGGGTCGGCGACTTCAATCGCGCGCCCGCGCGGGCTGTAGCCGACGAGCACGACGAAGTGACCGCTGGGTACACCGCGCACGTCGTCGTAGTCGTCCTTGGGGCCGAACTCCCGGGCTGTGCCGTACAGGTAAGTCGCGCTGAGGCCCGTCAGCAGCGGCACGCCCTTTTTCAGGTGGCGGCGAATCAGGTTGGGTGAAAGGTTTTCGTACTTCACCTTGCCGCCCGTGTCCAGGAATTCGACATAGCCGCGCGTTGCAGCCGTTAGCCTTGGGTGGTTCTTGAAGGCGGCCTGCTGGAGCAGCTTGTCCTGGATGTTCACACCCGCCTGGAACCAGACCGGGTCAAACAGGTTCAGGTTGTAGGTGTACAGGGTGACGTCAAAGCCGCGCCGCAGGGCATCAATCCCCAGCAGTACGCCAAGCGTCCCGCCTGATTTCAGGTGTTCGACCTCGTCAATCAGCGCCGGCAGCTCGAGCTTGAGCCCGTAATAGCCATACACCGCGTGCAGGCACGTCACGCCACAGGTCTGGTCATCGGGTTGCGGGAGAATTTCCAGTTCAAGGGTGCGCGACATGGGGGGGAATATTGGGATAGGGGGCGCCAGAGCGCAAGGCGGGTAAGTGCAAGCCCGGCAAGAGAGAGAGCCCGAAGCGTCCGCGAGGGGCAAGTGCGCTTGATGAAAAGCCCCGACCGTACGGTCGGGGCTCCCTGATTTTCTATATGTCGAAGTACAGCTCGAACTCGTGGGGGTGGGGCCGGAAGCGCATGGCGTCTACCTCGTGCTTCATTTTGTAGTTGATCCACTCCTTGATGACGTCTTCGCTGAACACGTCGCCTTTCAGCAGGAACGCGTAATCTCTTTCCAGGGCGCGCAGACTGGTTTCCAGGCTGCCCGGCGCTTGCGGAATGCTCTTCAGTTCTTCAGGCGGCAGGTCGTACAGGTCCTTGTCCATCGGCTGGCCGGGGTCAATCTTGCTCTGGATGCCATCCAGCGTTGCCATCGTGATCGCGGCGAACGCCAGGTACGGGTTGCAGCTCGGGTCCGGAATCCGGTACTCAAAGCGCTTGGCGGCTGCACTGTCGCCGCTGATCGGTATCCGCACGCACGCCGAGCGGTTGCGTGAAGAGTAGGCCAGGTTCACCGGTGCCTCATAGCCCGGCACCAACCGGTGATAGCTGTTCGTCGTCGGGTTCGTGATCGCGCACAGGGCGTCCGCGTGCTTGAGAATGCCGCCAATGCCGTACAGCGCCGTCTGCGAAAGGCCCGCGTATCCGTCGCCAGCATAGGTGTTCTTGCCGCCCTTCCAGATCGACGAGTGGCAGTGCATGCCGCTGCCGTTGTCGCCGAACAGCGGCTTGGGCATGAACGTCGCGGTCTTGCCATGCTTGTGGGCGATGTTCTTGACCACATACTTGTACAGCATCAGGTTGTCGGCGGCGCGCACCAGCGTGTCAAAGCGCACGCTGAGCTCGCACTGGCCGCCGGTGGCGACCTCGTGGTGGTGCAACTCAGGCACCATGCCAAGGCGCGCCAGTGTCAGCAGCATCTCGGTGCGGATGTCGTGCAGGCTGTCCATCGGCGGGCACGGAAAGTAGCCCTGCTTGACGCGCGGGCGATATGCCAGGTTGCCGCCCTCGATTTCTTTGCCGCTGTTCCAGACGCCTTCCTTGCTGTCGATGTGGTAGTAGCCGTGATTGATGCCCGTGCTGAAGCGCACGTCGTCGAAGATGAAGAATTCGGCTTCAGGCCCGAAGAAGATGGTGTCGCCGATGCCCGTGCTTTTCAGGTACGTCTCAACGCGGCGCGCCACGTTGCGCGGGTCGCGGGCGTAGGGCGTGCGCTCGATGGGGTCAAGGATGTTGGCGATCAACACCAGCGTCGGCTCTTTCATGAACGGGTCGAGAAAGGCCGTGGCCGGGTCCGGCATGGCCAGCATGTCGGACTCGTTGATCGTCTTCCAGCCGCGCAAAGAACTGCCATCGAAGGCAAAGCCTTCTTCAAAGCAATCCTGCTCAAGGCGGCGGATGGGGAACGTGTAGTGCTGCCAAAGGCCGGGCAGGTCCATGAAGCGAATGTCGAGCATGGTGCATCCGCGGTCCTTGGCGAATGCGAGCACATCCGCGGCGGTTTTGCCTTCGGGGTGCAGCTTGTCTTGAGGGTCGATGTTCATGGCGTCACTCTCCGGCAGCGCTGGGCAAAATCAAAAAAAGCAGCGGCCCGCCCACGGCGGGTCGACAACTCAGTTGGTGTATCGGGTGGGTTTTGTATCCCCGCTACGGGGACAGCACATTAGCACGGGTTTTCCTGCCATCAAGTGCAAACGCGCTTAAAATGCACGTCCACAGGCATTCAACCAGTTGTCCACGCGCCAAGTGTCACGCACGCAACCATTTACCAAGTTGGCCACAGTCCAAAGGAAGCGCGCAGTTCTTTCGCTGTTTCGCCGTGTGCCCGGGCGCCGGGATTTGGAACGGTTTATTCACTCCTTGGCCCGATCGGCTATAGTGACGCCTCCCACCAATTGGAGCGGCTCGTGCGCAGATTCATGGTTGCCGGCTTTGCGTCGATTCTGCTGTGCACGCTTTCGGTAGCGCAGGAACAGCCGGCCAAGCCTATCGTGCGTGTTGCGTATGCATACTCTGACCCGCTACTGAAGGACGTTGTCGCGTGCGAGATCTACCAAGGCACGCCACCCTTGCTTGTCACGTCCGTC
Organism: Planctomycetota bacterium; assembly: GCA_025993795.1. Taxonomy (GTDB): domain Bacteria; phylum Planctomycetota; class UBA8742; order UBA2392; family UBA2392; genus JADJRK01. Next base: position 27,577 of record JAMQHL010000012.1, on the reverse strand, counting down.
GGTGACTTGGAAAAGCGCGTTAGCAGGCTGTACTTCCTAAGGGACGGTAAGGCTGTAGCGGCAACCGACGCAGAAGGAAACGCGAGTTTGGGTTCCGAATTCAGCAAGGCCGACCATCGTCATGGTGGAGTGCGGGACGAGACACCGAGTGCACTGTGGTACCGAGAGAAGTGGGAGGGTCATGTCCAACTGCTTACGATTCAGGACGGCAAGGTGATCATCCACGAGCAGCGGTTGCCGCGCGGCATAGGCGATCGACGGCTCACATTCCAAGCCGGTCGCTACTGGGTAACAGTCACCAATTGGAAAACGGAGACAGAAGGCGACACGCGCCGCACGGAACGCTGGGTTGAACTCTGGTACACCGACGGTGCCGCTCTGAAGCGAGCAGTGGACGCAGATGGCGCCTTTGTGAGTGCAGGTGAAACTATCAGCGTAACGCAGATGGCCGACGGGGGCTTTTACATAGATGGCACAACGGTTTGGGTCATGCGCGACGGAGTGTGCTCCCCCGTGACGGTGCCGCGTGCGCCGAAGGACATTCGGTGGCTTGATACCCAGAGTTGGCCTGTTGGGTACAGCGGGGGTGTTTTGTACATAGGTAGCAGTGGCAGCAAAAGGGTTGCCGGGCTCTGGCGGTTGGTTGAAGGAGAGCCCCAATGGATTAACGACAGTGAGGGTGTGCCGTTCAAGTGCTCGCGACTCACGACCTTCGTGCGGCAAGGCGCGCTTTGGGTGCGCGCGTCGCAGGATATCAAGGATGCGGCGGGAGCAGTGTCGGAGCAGGTGTCACTCTATCGGGTGAAGGGCGATGTCGCGCACAAGATCAAGTGCGACCAGCCTATCTCTAACCGCACGCGCTTCGTGGCCGAAGACGCATGCGACATCATCCAGCATGACACCGAGTCTGCCTATGAGTACATGGTGATCGAGGGCGATACGCTCAAGCCGATCACACTTCCGGACGGCGGCACGCTGACATCAACTCGTGGATATGCTGCCTGGTTTTGTCGAGCGGGAGAGGTCCTGCACGCCTGGCTGCCGAAGCATGGACGGTATCGTGTGAAGGGAACTTCGGCGGTGCAGCTGGAGGACTCAGCAGCGCTTGTGCCTGCCTCCGCAGTGCTTGGGCTGATCGTGCACGATGGTGTAGAGATTGTGTCGTGGGTGAACCCGGAGAATTCGTCCGAGTACACTTTTGGGCTGGTCAATTCTGCTGGCAAGATTGAGCCCTTGCAGCGCGAACAGAAGGAGAAACTCTGGGACATGGGTCATCGCGCGTGGAGTTGCGCGCAGGGGCCAGATGGCGTGTACTTCGCGTCGTCAGTCAGGGGCACACGCGGCCCATTCGCTGTTTACTACCTTGAGTAGACGAAGACCTTGTCGCAGGCGTTGATACACTCGCGGCATGAGTTTTGTGGACTCCATCCTTGGGCCGGGCGGGTTGATTGCCGGCAAGCTGCACGGCTATGAAGACCGCCCGCAACAGCTTGCCATGGGCCGCGCCGTTGAACTGGCGCTTACCGGCAACACCCATCTCGTGGTCGAAGCCGGCACCGGCGTCGGCAAATCCTTCGCCTATCTGGTGCCCGCAATCCAGCGCGCCGTCGCCGGCAAAGTCGACGACCGGCCTGTGGTCATCAGCACCGGCACGATTGCGCTGCAAGAGCAGCTTTACGGCAAAGACATTCCGTTCCTGCGCAGCGTCTGGGACCAGGAATTCACCGCCGTGCTCGCCAAAGGCCGCAGCAACTACGTATCGCTGCGGCGGCTTGAAGCCGCGCTGCGCACAGAAGCCGACGGCATGCTCGCCAACGACGAAAAGCGCGAGCTGATGCGCCTGAGCGCCTGGGCCGAAACCACGCCCGACGGCAGCAAGGGCAGCATGGACTTTGAGCCCAGCAGCGAAGTCTGGCAGCTTGCCGTGTCCGACCGCAACAACTGCATGGGCCGCCAGTGCCCCAACTTCGAGAAAAAGTGCTTCTACCAGGCCGCCAAGCGGCGCATGTACAACTCAAGCATTCTGGTCGTGAACCACGCGCTGCTGTGCGCGGACCTTGCGTTGAAAGCCGCAGGCGTGAATTACCTGCCCGACTACCGCTATCTCATCGTCGACGAGGCCCATGACCTTGAGCGCTATGCCAGTGAGCATCTGGGCCTGCGCCTGACCCACGCCGGCTGGAACTACACGCTTTCGCAGGTCTATAACGCGCGGCGCAACAAAGGCCTGCTGGTGCGCTATGACTTCCTGCGCGGCGGGCACGAGGCGCTGCGCAAGGCCCGCGACGAAGGCGAACGCTTCTTCCTGAAAGTCGAGAACTGGCTGCACGAGCAGCGCCAGAAACCCGCGCGCGTCAATGAACCCGAACTGTTTCCGCCCGAAGGGGCCGACGCGCTGCGCGAGTTGGCTCTGCGCCTGAAAGAGGGCATGCTGCAGGCGCGCAACGAGGAAGACCGGCTTGAAATTGAGGCGAATGTCAACCGCGTCGGTGAATACGCCGAGAGCATGGATGCGTTCAACCGGCAGTCGCTGGAGGGCCAGGTGTACTGGGTCGAGACCTCAGGCCGCGACCAGAACACCGAGCTGCGGGCGGCGCCAATTCACGTCGGCGCCTTGATGAACAAGCTGCTGTTCGAGCGCTGCAAGAGTGTGGTACTGACCAGCGCCACGCTGGCGACCGGCCCCAACGACTTCGGCTACATCCGCAACCGCCTTGGCGTGCCCGATGAGGGCGTGACGGCGCTGCAGGTGGGCAGCCCGTTTGATTTCAAGGCGCGTGCGCAGATCGTGATCCCCGACGTGCCGGAGCCGCCGAAGGCGGGCGGCCAAGCCGACGATTACGACAGGCGCATCCAGGAAGAAGTGATTGCGGCGGTCAAGCGCAGCCGGGGCGGCACGTTTGTACTGTTCACCAGCTTCTCGCAACTGCGCAAGGTGCATGACGGCGTGCGCAACCAGCTTGAGTTTCAGGGCTATACGTTGCTGCGCCAGGGCGAAGGCCTAAGCCGCGGGCGCATGCTGGAGCGCTTCAAGGAAGGCCCGAAGATGGTGCTGTTCGGCGTGGAGACCTTCTGGCAGGGCGTTGACGTGCCCGGCGAGGCTTTGACGACGGTGATCCTGGTGCGCCTGCCATTTCCGGTGCCGAGCGACCCGCTGATTGCCGCGCGCATGGAAGAAGTGGTGCGCAGCGGCGGCAACGACTTCAACGATTACATGGTGCCGGAGGCCACGATCAAGCTGCGCCAGGGTTTCGGCCGGCTGATCCGCCGCAAGGATGATTACGGCACCGTCGTGATTCTGGACAGCCGCGTGATCAAGAAGGGCTATGGCAAGAAGATCCTGCGTGCGCTGCCGGAATGCCCGATCACCGACGGCAAGGGCGGCCAACCCAGGGCGCGAAAGCCCGTGCCTGCCAACCCGTTCGAGCTGTAATTCGAAACGCAAAGTGCCACGCGCGATCACGCGTGGCACTTTGGTGGTGTCTGTAGATTAGTTCTTCGCTTCCTTTTCTTCTCTTAGTCTTTTTCGGGCGGCTGCGGCGGGGTATCGCCCGGTTCAATGCCGTCGTCCCCGTCGCTTTCGCCCATGGCGACCGCGACTTCTTCGCCGGAGAGCTTGCCGTCGCCGTTCTTGTCGATCCTCTTGAACTCCTCTTCGGTGGGCGGGTTCTTCACGTTCTTGAGTTCGTCCCATGACAAGGCTTTGTCGCCGTTCTTGTCGTACAGGGTGAACATCGTGTCGGCAATGAACTGGCCATACTTCTTCATGGCTTGCTTGGACAGCATGTGGAGCTCTTCGCCCTCGAACACCCGCTCCATGTACTTCTTGACTTCTTCGCGAGTCAGGACGGAATCACCGTCAAGGTCGCGGTTGAGCATGGTGTAGGCCGTCATCATGTGGTTTTCGATGTCCAGCAGCTTCTCAAGCTTGTCGTTATCGTCCTTGGCGATCTCCATGTACTTCTTCAGCTTGGCCTGTGTGCCCGATGTAAGTTCGGCCAGGCTCAGCTTGCCGTCTTTGTCGCTGTCGTAGCGCAGCATGTCGTCGAACTCGACGTCTTCGATGTCCAGCTTGTCCTGCCTGCTGAACTCGGGCGCGTCTGCCGCATCTTTCAGGTATTCCTCTTTCGTAAGTTCGCGGTCGTCGTTGCCGTCCCACACCACAAATTCCAACATGAACAAGCGTTCGTCCAGCCACTTCTGGGCCTCGGCAACCTTCTTCTCATCCAGCGATTCGCCGGCTTCGCGCCATGCCTTCAGGCCCGCGTGATGAACCTTTTTCATCTCGGCGAAAGTGATTTTGCCGTCGGCGTCGGTGTCGGTGTTCTTGAACTTTACTTCTTTGCCTACACCTATTGATTCCCGCGAGCCCGGCGTGTCCTGGGCTTGCAGCGCGCCCGCGCAAAGCATGCCCGCGAGGGCCAGCATCCATGTCGGTTTCATCGTGTCTCCCTTTCCGTTGTCCGACTTAAGCGACTCATTTCCTTGGACGCTTCGGCGCCAAAAAAGGGTCCACAGAAGTGCGGCGGCGGACCGGTCTATATTTCCAAATGGAGGGATGCAATCGGTCACATGAGAGGTTATAGTTGTGCGGGAATTGGGGCCCCTTTACGGCATGTATGCCGGGTGGCCCTTTTTTCGTTGGGGCCGTTGGATTGATCTGGAGAGGGTACCCATGTTCAGCCTACACAGGGTGATGTTCAGCGGCATTCTGGCCTTGGCAGTGATTGCGTTCGCGGCGCCAACGATTGATGTTGACGCGCAGCGTATTTCGCGCAGTGGCAGTTCAGGCAGCAGCTTGGGCGGGTCGCGGGCCGGTTCAGGCGGCTCGAGTTCTTCGCGGATTTCCGGAAGCTCAGGCTCCAGCAGTCGGTCTGCGGGGGCAAGCAGCGGTTCGAGCAGCCGGTCTGCCGGTTCAAGTTCTTCCCGTGCGCCCGCGACTCGGGGTTCAACGGCACCGGCGCCTTCTTCTTCGCGTTCGAGTTCGCCGTCGCGCACTTCCAGCTCGCCAAGTGCAACCCGCAGCAGCAGCGGATCAACCTATCGTTCAAGCCCGTCGCGTACTTCTTCCAGCACGCCCTCCCGGACATCATCCAGCTCACCGGCGACGACACGCACGCCCAGTGCAGCGTCAAGCACGCCATCATCCACGCTTCCCCGCACCTCGTACCGCTCAAGCTCGACGCCTTCGCGTACGACTTCAAGCGGGGTACCGACCGTTTCGCGCGCGCCCGGCAGCTCCAGCCTTGCACGGTCATCTTCTCAGCCGTCAGCAGCCGCGCCACGCACCGCCGCGACGCCCAGCCGCGCGAGCACGGCTTCGCGCACGGCGGCCATGCCGCGCACGACCAGCATCTCGCGTGACGGGAGCAGTGGCAGCCCGCAAACCCGTTCCACCACAAGCCGCAGCACAATTTCTGAGCGCAGTACGCTCACGTCACTGCGCACGCCCGGCTCAACGGGCGTCGTGCGAGGCGATGCTTCCAGCCCCCAGTCTGCGCTGCCCAAGTCAACGCAAAGCTACGGCCGCGGTTACTACGGCACCTACGGTTCCAGCGGCTATTCGTACCCTTGGTATTACGGTGGACGCTCCGGTGGCTACTGGGGCGGCCACTATGGTAGTTGGGGCATCGGCTGGAGCGTCGGCTGGGGCATCGGCTGGGGCTACCGCCCGTGGCACATCGGCCAATGGTGGCGTCCGTTCGTGTACTTCGGCTCGCATTCGATCGCGATTCTGGGCAACGGGGCCTGGTACATCCAGCCGTACCATCACGGATGGTGGGGTTACAACTATGGCCCGCGCAGCTACTTTCACGCCCACTCGTGGCGCAGCCACCACTGGTTCAGCTATCACGGCTCCTATTGCCGCGTCACGCGCCCATACTGGTACGGCTACACGCGCTGGTGGGACTGGCGTCCCTACAGCTACGGGTATACGGCGCTCAGCTATGATTCATTGTATGACGATGGCTACGACAGCGGTTACGACAGCGGTTACGACCGTGGCTACGAAGACGGCGCAGAAGACGTCAGCAACTACCGCGACAACCGCCGCCGCGACAGCGTCGGCAACAGCGGCAAGCGCCCGCAACCAGAGAAAGACCGCGCCCGCGGCGATGCAGCCGGCGAATACCGCCACGAAATGAACCGCGGCAGCGACGCGTTTGCCAAGGGCGACTACGGCACAGCAACCAAGGCGTTCAAAGAGGCTGTGATCCTTGACCCCAGCAGCGCCGACGCCCGTTACAGCCTGGCAATCAGCGCGTTTGGACAGGGCAAGTACGCTTTCAGCGCGTTTGCCTTGCGCCGCGGCATTGTGCTTGATGCAGAGCGCAGCAACATCGACATGGCCAAGGCATTCGGCGGCCCGGATGTGCTCAAGGGCTACGTGGAACACCTGGACGGCGAACTCAAAGACCTGCCCGAAGACCCTGACCTGCTGCTGCTGCGCGGCTTCACTGCGCTGCGCACCGGCGACGCGCGTACGGCGGCCGCGATGCTTGACCGCGCGCTGGCACAGTTGCCGCAGGATGCAGCCACCAGGGCGCTTCACAAGGAAGCAATGGAAGCCTTGGAAGGCGAGTAATCCGCAACCAGCGAATTCCCACCCCCCGCCACCGTGCGGGGGGTGTTTAGTTACGCGGATTTCGGGTGCTATGTGTGCCGGCAACTGCACAGAAGCGGCTGCGAACAGCTTGCGCACGGTGCGCCTGATGGCACACTCGCGACATGGCTCGATTGAGCTCTCCTGACAACACCTCGTGGTTCGAGCTTACGCCCGTCCACACAACCCGCGGCGGCGGGGCAGATGGTGTTGTCTGCGAAGTCAAGTTTGAAGCCTACGGCGAGCCGGTGAACGGCGAACTGCTGATGTCGCGGGATGGCTTGACCCGAATGGTCGAGAAGCTGCTTTCCTTTGGCGAAAAGCGCTCCGGCATGATGCAGTTGCGTAGCGACACCCGCGAGCTTGAGATCAGCCTTGCGGCCCGACGCAGTAAGTGGACGCAGAAGATCAACGTGACGGGCCTGGCAGGCGTTCCGAACGCCGAAGCCGAGCCCGATGGCGCACTGGAAGAGTTGCGCGCCAGCGTCGGCGTTACATACCGCCAGCATGGCGGCGCCGGAAATGTAGAGCATCGTTGCGGCATGCACAGCACCTTTGACGCATTGATTAGCTTTGCACAGGCGATTTCGGCCGAGCTTGCGGCCGCGCCACGGCGTACCGGCCGCGTTGAGCCTTCGTGATGCCCGAGCCAGATGAAAGCAACGTCGAGTGGGTTCCCCGCGACGCGCGCGAGTGGGTGCCCCTGACCTATGCCCCGGACCAGGTCACGGCGCGCATGACCATTACTTACCTTGAATCTGCCGGCATCGAGGCACGTGTCGGCAGCCAGGCGGGCCGGTTCACGGTCGAGGTTCCGCTCAGTCAGTTCGAAGAAGCGGTCTCGGTACATCAGCCGCTCGACAGCGCCATCGCGCCGCCGATGCAGGAGAGTGCCAGCAAGACCGGTGTACACACCGGTCGCCACATCCGTGAGCGCATGATCTCCCGCGAATCCGAACACGACGTCGGTGAGGGCGACAACACAGAAGAGCCAAGCCGCCGCTGGGTCGGCATGGTTCTGAAACTGGCAGCCATCCTTGCGGCTGTGGCGCTGCTTTTGATACTTCTGAACATCTGATTCCGGCCAATGCCGATACGCAATACCCGGCCCGATTGCTGAAATTCGCGAAACGCTGCTGCCGCACATTGAACGTCCCGCCTGCAATTCCGTTTGCTCAGGTACACGGCAATCGAACGGAGGGTTTTCCATGAGGCGGATGATTGCGCTCAGCGCATTGGCGCTGGCAATGCTGGCAGTTTCGGCGTCGCCGGCAGACTCACAAAGCAAGCCCAAACCTAAACCCAAAGAGACCAAACCCGAAGAAAAGCTTTACTCGGCGGACGACATCAACCGGCGCATCGTCGCGTCGCTGGAATGGTTCTGTGACCATCAGGGTCCCGAGGGCCAATGGAGCGCAAAGGACTATGACAGCCACACGCTGCGGCTGCGCGCTGCACACACCCATAACCTTGAGTGGGTCAAGCCGGGCCAGGAAGGCGGCGATACATGCGACGACGGGATGGACAACGACGCCGACGTGCCATGGACTGCGTTGACACTGCTGTGCTTTCTTGGCAGCGGACACGTCCATACCGATGGCCAGTACAAGTCATACGTTGCCAAGGGGCTGAACTACCTGCGCTCCAAGCAGGGCAGCAGCGGCTTGATCGGCGGGGGGCACTCCAGTTACGCGCACAACCATGCCGTCGCGACGATGGCACTGTGCGAAGCCTTCGCACTCTCCGGCGACGCCGACCTGAAGCCCGCGGCGCAGAAGGCGACCGAATACCTGCTTGCTGCCCAAAGCAAAGAGTCCGGCTGGCGCTACGGGTTTGACGACGGGCAAGCCGACACACAGATGACAAGCTGGTGCGTGATGGCGGTGAAGTCCGCCCAGGTTGCAGGGCTTGAGGGCGATTTCGCGAAGTTCTGGGCCGGCATCCACAAGTACTTGGACAGCGCCAGCGCCGACATACAAGGCAACTACCGCACCGGTTACATGCCCGGAAACGCCGGCGGATCGTCGCCCCGGCTGCGAAGCGCCGCGGACTGGGTGTCGCACCCGGATTCCGACGCCGTCAACATTGCAGTGCGCCTGCTCAGCGGCGACAAGAAGTGGACGCCAAAAAGCAAAGAGCTGAAAAGCCAGGCGGCGCTGATATTGAAAGACCTTCCCGAGTGGCAGGACAAGAAGGTAGACATGGCCTACCTCTACTTCGGCACGCTTGGTTTGCACCAAATAGGTGACAAGAAAGATTTCGAAGCGTGGAAAGCGCCACTGCTGAAGGCCCTGCTCGAAAACCAGCGCGGCTGGCATGAGAAGGACAAAGACACCTTTGAAGCCGTCCTTGACGAGTTCGGAAGTTGGGACGCCATCGACGCATGGCACGCATGGGGCGGCCGGGTCGGGACAACGGCGATGGCTACCCTCTGCCTGCAAGTGGTCGCAAGATACGAACGACTGAAGTAGCTGGGGCGGTTTCCATTGACATTCGCCCATTTCACCACGATACCCTTTTGACAGCCGGCTGCAGAACTAGACTGCAGCCGGCTTGTCCGCCGCCCCCCGGCGAACAGGCTTTGCATCTGCGGAGAGAGCGCCTTGCTTCGCCACCTGATGCTGTTTGTCGTGTTGCTGGGGTTCTGGGCCATGCTGTCGGGCCAGCTTGACTGGGCCGACACGCACCAGCGCTACCTGATGATCTGCGGCGTGGTCAGTTGCGCGCTTGCGACATGGATTGCGCGGCGCGTGGGCTTCCTGAACGACGAGGGTCCGGTCGGCCGCATACTGGTTGGTGCGCTGACGTACCTGCCGTGGTTGGCGTGGCAGATCGTGGTGTCGAACCTTGACGTTGCCAAACGTGTCTGGAGCCGCGACCCTGGGCTTGATCCCTTGGTGTTCACGACGAAGTACCAAATCAAGTCGGATCTCGGCGCTGCAACTTTCGCCAACAGCATCACGCTGACACCGGGAACGGTGACGATTGCCATCGATGCGGAAAAGAAAGAAATGCTGGTGCACGCCATTCATCCCGGCGGGCAGGAAGTCAAGGCGATGCACGACCGCGTGGTGCGCATGGAGGGCGGCAAGTGATGCTCGCCGCTACAAGCGCGTTTTTTGGTACTGACATCCCCACGCTGGTGGCGGGGATCGTGCTGTTGTTCAGCATTCTGTTGATGCTTGTGCGCGCGATTGCGGGACCTACGGTCTGGGACCGCATTCTGGCGCTGAACGCCATCGGCACCAAGTCCGTGCTCGTGGTGGCGCTGCTGGGCTTCATGACCAAGCGCCCTGAGTTTCTTGATATCGCGCTCGTATACGCAATCCTGAACTTTCTGGCCACCATCGCCATCCTCAAGTACGCGCGCACACGGAGGCTGGGCTGATGGACGTTGCGCTCGAGATCCTGACGTGGGTGCTGCTGGCGGGCGGGGCCTTCTTCTCGCTTACGGCCGGCGTGGGTGTGCTGCGTTTTCCTGACTTCTATTCACGCATTCACCCCGCGGGCAAGAACGACACGCTGGGCGTGCTGTTGTTCGCGGGCGCCATGCTGGTTGAGTGCGCCCGCTATGATTACTCGTGGCTGGTGGTCGGTCGCCTGCTGCTGATGGTGCTGTTCATGCAGATGGCCAGCCCGATTGCGGCGCACGCAATCACGCAAGCTGCATGGGTTTCCGGACTGCGTCCCTGGAAAAAGGGAGAGCAGCCCAGATGAGCCCGACGATTTTGCTGGATGTGGTGCTGCTGGCGCTGGTGATTATTGCCGGCATCGCCGCCATAGAGGTGCGCAACCTGTTCGCGGCGGTGATGCTGGCAAGCGTCTACAGCCTGCTGATGGCGTGCTTCTGGACCACGATGGACGCTGTCGATGTGGCCTACACCGAAGCTGCTGTCGGGGCAGGCATTTCGACAATTCTGCTGATTGGCGCGCTGGTGCTGACCGGCGAGACGGAGATCGTTCGGCGGGCGGTGCACTGGCCGGCACTGGGGGCGTGCCTGCTGGTGGGGGCGTTGCTGGTGTACGGCACGCTGGACATGCCCAAATTCGGCGACGCAAACGCACCGGCACATGTACACCCGGTTTACGCGGGATACACGCAGCAGGACGTTCGTAAAGACCCCAGCGGCAAGAGCCACGGCGACATCGTCGCCACTGAGAACGCCGATGCGCAGAGTAGAGCCGAGGCCCACGGCGAAACAACAAGTGGGCGCGGCGACTACTTTCACGGACATGTGCCGAACCAGGTCACAAGCGTGATCGTGACGTATCGGGCACTCGACACACTGTTTGAGACGGCGGTGATTTTCACGGCGGGCATGGGGCTGATCGTTCTGCTGCGGGGGCGGCGGGGCAACCCGCTGAAGGGCGGTCTGTTATGAAAGACAACCCGATCATGCGCCTTGCCGTGCGCTGGAACATTCCCTTCATGGCGATTTTCGCGCTGTACACCCAGACCCACGGCGAGCTCGGGCCGGGCGGCGGGTTCCAGTCAGGCGTGATTATGGCCGCGGCGTTCATACTTTACGGCCTCGTGTTCGGCGGTGCCGAGATGCGGCGTGTCGTGCCGCGCTGGTTCACTGACCTGCTGGGGGCGTTGGGCGTGCTGATTTACGCCGGCGCGGGCGTGTACACCATGGCGATGGGCTATGAGTTTCTTGACTATGCCGCCTTGATGCCGGGCAACCCAGGCGGTGCCGAGCCGTGGGGCATGACCATCGTCGAGTACGGCGTCGGCATTACCGTGTTTGGCGTGATGATGACCATCTTCAACGAGATTACGGAAGGCACAAATCCGGAAGACAACGAACCTACTGGTGAAAGCGCAGACACGGAGTACGGAAACTAAGCCGCGAACATGCAGATCGTCCTGGACTACTACAATTACTGGGCCTGCATCCTGATCATGATGATCGGGTTCTACGGCATCATGGCCAAGAGCAACCTGGTCAAGAAGGTGATTTCGCTGGCGATTTTCCAGACCGGCATCCTGGTCTTCTACATTTCCACGGGGAAGATCGATGGCGGCACCGGCCCGGTGCGCGTTGCCGAAGGTGCAGCAGAGGCCGTCTACTCAAACCCGCTGCCACACGCGCTGATGCTGACGGCGATTGTCGTTGGTGTTTCCACCATGGCCGTTGCGCTGGCCATCATCGTGAACATCCGCCAGGCCTATGGCACGATCGACGAACTCGATATTGAAACCATGGAACACGAGCGAGGCGAATAGTTGGAGCTGATCCGGCACAACCTTCCTGCCCTGATTGTCGTGACGCCGCTGGTCATGGGCCTGCTCACGTCCATCATCGGCCGGCGGGGCCTGGGCTGGTGGATGGCCATGGGAACGACGGCAGCCGGCCTGGCGATGTCGGTGCAACTGCTCGTCGATGTGCTTTCGCAGGGCGACCGCACGCTCGAGTACCTGATGGGCAACTGGCCCGTGCCTTTCGGCATCGGCTACAGCGTTGACCCGCTGAACGCGACGGTGCTGCTGATCGTCTCGTTGCTTTCAGCGGTGATCACGCTGTACGCGCGCAAGAGCGTCGCCAGCGAAGTACCCGCAGGCAAGCTGAATTTCTTTTATGCGCTGTGGTTGTTCTGCATCACCGGGCTGCTTGGCATCACCATCACCGGCGACGCCTTCAACCTGTATGTGCTGCTCGAGATTTCGTCCCTGAGCACTTACACGCTGGTCGCGCTGGGCAAAGACCGCAACCGCCGCGCCCTGACATCTGCCGTCAACTATCTAGTGCTGGGCAGTATCGGCGCGTGTTTCTACCTGGTGGGCGTGGCGTACCTGTACATGGCCACCGGCAGCTTGAACATCGCCGACATTGCCGAGCGCCTGCAACCGATCTACGCAAGCTGGGGAACCGACGAGCCGGTCTACCAGAAGACCGTGATCACCGGCTTTGCCTTCATGGCCGTGGGCCTGAGCCTGAAGCTGGCGCTGTTTCCGCTGCACGGTTGGCTGCCCAACGCTTACACCTACGCGCCATCGTCGGTATCTGCGCTGCTTGCCAGTACTGCGACCAAGGTAGGGGCCTACGCCTTCATCCGCGTGATTTTCACGCTGGTGGGAGTCGGGTTTGCGTTCGGGCGGCTTCACACCGATGTTGCGCTCATGGTCTGTTCCGGCGCGGCGATTCTGGTTGGCTCATGGCTGGCGATCCGGCAGACGAACGTCAAGAAGCTGCTGGCGTACTCAAGCATCGCCCAGATCGGCTACATTGCGCTTGGATTTGCGCTGGCCAACAGGGACGGCATCACGGCCAGCGTGATCCATCTATTCAATCACGCCTTGACCAAGGGCGGCATGTTTTTGGCGCTGGGCATTGTCATGTATCGCGTTGGTGGCACACGCCTGAGTGATCTGCGCGGGCTGGGCCGCAAACTGCCAATCACCATGGGGGCGTTCACGGCCGGCGGGCTGGGGCTGATCGGCGTGCCGTTGACCTCAGGATTCATCAGCAAGTGGTACCTGGTCAGCGCGTGCCTTGAGCGGGGCCGCTACGAGCTTGCGGGCGTTGTGCTGGTCGGTTCCGTACTGGCGCTGGTGTATGTGTGGCGCGTGGTCGAGACGATCTATTTTGGCAAGCGCGAGGATGAAGTCACGGTGCGCGAGGCGCCGGCAAGCATGCTGGTGCCTACGTTAATCCTGGTTGGCGCAAGCATTTACTTCGGTGTTGATTCCAGCTTCACCACACACATCGCGGGCGAAGCGGCGGACTTTCTGCTCAAGGTGAAGCCATGACTACACCTGAGCAGTTGGCGATGCTGGCTCTGGGGGTGCCATTAATCGGGTTCGTGCTGGTGGCGATGTCGGGGCGCGTCCCGAATGTGCGTGAAGCGTTCACGCTGCTGACGGCGCTGGTGACGTTTGCCTGCGTGGCCGGTCTGTACCCTGCCGTGATGCGCGGTGAAGAAGTGCGGTTCGCCCTGCTTGAGGTGATGCCGGGCGTGCCGCTGAGCTTTCGGGTTGAACCGCTGGGCATGGTGTATGCGCTGGTCGCGACGCTGCTGTGGATACCGAACTCGCTGTACAGCATCGGCTACATGCGCGCCAACCATGAAAAAAACCAGACGCGCTTTTACGCATGCTATCCGCTGGCGATTGCCAGTGCTGTCGGCATTGCGTTCGCCGACAACATCTTCACGATGTTCGTTTTCTACGAAATGCTTACGCTAAGCACATTCCCGCTGGTTACCCACAAGGGTACTTCTGATGCCATGCGCAGCGGGCGCGTGTACCTGGGCATCCTGCTCACCACCTCGGTCTGTTTTCAGCTCTTTGCCGTGCTGTGGATCTATGTGCTCAGCATGGGCGACACCCCCGCCGTCGAAAGCATCAATTTCACGGTGGGCGGCGTGTTCCGCGACGGACTGGCAAGCAACCGTATTGATCCAGGCATCATCGGCTTGCTGTTCTTTCTGTACATCTACGGCATCGGCAAAGCCGCTTTGATGCCCGTGCACCGTTGGCTTCCGGCGGCGATGGTTGCACCCACCCCGGTCAGTGCGTTCCTGCATGCCGTTGCGGTCGTGAAGGGCGGCGTGTTTTGCGTGATCAAGGTGAGTGTTTACGTATTCGGTGTGGGCACGATGCAGCAGTACGGGCTGGGCAACTGGCTGCTGTACGTGGCGGGCGCGACGATCATCATTGCCTCGCTGATTGCAGCGTTCCAGGACAACTTGAAGAAGCGACTGGCATACAGCACAATCAGCCAGCTCAGTTACGTGGTGATGGCGACGGCGTTACTGACGCCGCTGAGCATCATGGCTGCGACGTTTCACATCGTGGCGCATGCCTTTGGCAAGATCACGCTGTTCTTTGCTGCGGGCAGTGTCTACACCGCCTCCCACAAGACGCAGGTAAGTCAGCTTGATGGTATCGGCCGCCGCATGCCGGCGACGATGGCGGCGTTCACGATCGGCGCGCTGAGCATGATCGGCGTGCCGCCGCTGGTGGGATTTGTCAGCAAATGGTGGCTGATCAGTTCGGTGATTGAGCGCGGCACACTGTCCGGCGTGGACTTCAGTGAGGGATTCGTGCTGGCAGTGATCGGTGCGAGCACGCTGCTCAATGCCAGTTACTTCCTGCCCATCATCTACCGCGCGTTCTTCAGGCCGTTAGCGGACGACGACCTGAAGCACCCGCACGGCGAGGCGCCCATGCCGATGGTGTATGCGCTCAGCTTTACTGCGGCACTGACCGTGCTGTTCTTCTTCTGGCACAAGCCGGCGCTGGATCTGGCAGAGCTGGTGCGGAGGGCCGCGCTGTGAAGCTGGACGATCCCCAGGCGATCAAGTGGTTGTGGGCCGGCGGCCTGGTGTTGCTCGCCGTGGTGATGCTGGTCGATGCGTTCGTGCCGCACCACCCGCACTTTGAGGGCGACGGCGTAACGATCGATACGCTGCCCGAGTTCTTTCCGCTATACGGCTTTCTCAGCGGTTTTGTGATGGTCGTGGTGGCAAAGGCGCTGGGCGTGGCGCTGTCACGCAAGGACAACTATTATGGCGATGATTGACCTGCCCCCGGCGCTGCCGCTGATGGCGGGCGCCGTTGCCATGACCCTCGCGCGCGGCAAGGCGCGCTGGGTGATCGGTCTTGGCGCGCCCATACTGGCGCTGGCGGACTCGTGGTACGTCATCACCGAAGGCGCCGAGAGCTTTGTCCCGTTCCTTGGCCATACCCTGAACCCGGTGCATCTGCACCATGCAACGCCCGTGTTCGCGACGATTTTCTGCATCGCGGCGCTGGGCGGCATGCTGTTTTCACTGCACCAGGACCGCAAAGTTGAGCAGTCCTCCGGCCTGTGGCACGCCGGTGGCGCACTTGGCGTCGTGTTCGCAGGCGATCTCGTCACGCTGCTGGTGTTCTGGGAACTGATGACCCTGGGCAGCCTGGCCATCATCTGGTCGGGCGGCCAGAAGCACAGCTATGGCGCGGGTCTGCGGTATTTCGGCATGCACGCGCTGGGCGGTGTGGCGATGATGATCGGCATCGTCATGCTCGTCACGCAGCGCATCCAGACCGGCCATGCCGACCCGCTCGCATTCAGCCATTTCGCGGAGTTCGCGGCGGCCTGGCCGGAGTTTTCGTGGCAGACTGCCGGCCCATGGCTGATTCTGATCGGGATGCTGGTCAATGTGGGCGCCCCCCCGTTCAGCCCATGGATCGCCGACGCGTACCCGGAGGGCAGTTCTTCAGGTACGGTGATTCTGAGCGCCTTTACCACGAAAACGGCGATTTTCACGCTGCTGGTGGGCTTTGCGGGGTTTGAAGCGCTGATCTATCTGGGCCTGTGGATGGCGTGTTACGGCATTGTCTATGCGATTCTTGAAAACGACGTGCGACGAATCCTTGCCTACTCCATCGTGAACCAGGTGGGTTTCATGATGGTCGGCATCGGCGTGGGGACAAAACTCTCCATCGACGGCACCGCCGCACACGCGTTCGCGCACATCGTTTACAAGGGCCTGCTGATGATGTCGGCGGGCAGCGTGCTGGCGGCCACGGGCAAGCGCAAGTGCACCGAGCTTGGCGGCCTGTACCGCACCATGCCGGTCACGATGTGGTGCGGGATCATCGGGGCGCTGTCGATCTCAAGCTTTCCGCTGACCAGCGGGTTTACCACCAAGAGCATGATCGTGACGGGCATTTACCAGCAAGGCGAACTGCTGGCACAGACGGGTGCTTCGCACACGCACCTGATTGTGGCGTGGTTCATACTTGAAGCAGCGACGGCGGGCGTGTTTCTGCACGCGGGCATCAAGTTTCCGTGGTTTGTGTTCTTCCAGAAGGATTCGGGCCTGCGCCCGCCGGACCCGCCCTGGAACATGAAAGCCGCGATGATCGGGTTTGCGGCCATCTGCGTCCTGCTGGGCGTTTTTCCCGGCATCCTGTACGAGATTCTGCCGTACAAGCTTGCAGCCGCCAGGTACGCCCGGGTGGTTTACAGTTTCGAGCATGTGATCGAGATGCTTGGCCTGTTGCTGTTCGGCGGGCTTGCGTTCTTTGTGCTGCTGCCGATTCTGAAGCGCAAGGAAACCATCACCCTGGATTGGGACTGGATCTGGCGGGCCTTCATTCCGCGCATGTACCGTGAGGTGCTGTCGCCGCTGCTGGCCATGCTGCAAAGCGCGCAGAAGACTGTGCTGGAAACCCTGCCCGGGCGGGGCATGCATGATTCCTCACTGCCAGCGCCGATTGCCCGGCGGGCAGCCGCCATGTGGGCGGTCAGCGTGCCCGTCTTCTTGATCGTGCTGATGTTGCTTGTGTACCTGGTCGTCTACTTCGTGCTGCCGACGTTGTAGCGCATCAGGCCTTTGGCTTGCGGGCCTCTATCGAGATGCGTCGCACTGCGGCCGCAGCGGCAACCAGCACGATCGCCCCGATTGCCAGCAGGTAGTTCATCTCACGGATATGCAACTCTGCCAAACCGGAATCGGGGTAGCCTTCCAACGCCTCAGCTGCATCGTGCTCGCCGGGCTTGCCCTCGATTTCGCCTTTTACTTCGCTGTAGCGCGTGATGTGCTGCACATAGCCCTTGGCTGCCACACCGCTGGCCAGCAGCAGCACCACCGCCAGTACAATCGTCGCGCCGCCCAGAAGGCCGGCGGGGCCAACCCATCGGGCCGTGCTGCGCCAACCCGGGCTGTCGCTGCGGCGCAGCAGCCTTGAGAATGAGAAGACTTCCATGGCCGCCCAGCCCGAGAGCAATATCGCTGCATAGCCACCCCATACGTGCAGCGCGCGAATCAGCCACTTCATTGCAATCGCGGTGCGTAGTGTTGCGCCCTCGATGTCGCGGGTGCTTTCATGGTAAAGCGGGTCATCGTACAGCAACGTGATGCTGGCAATACCCGAGATGCCCATCAGGAACAGCAGGCCAAAGCTCAGCCCGCATGCCCACTGCACGCGTCGTGCGCGGCCCACCAGCAGTTGAGTGGCCGACTGTTCTTCCATGCACGTATGGTCGCAATGTGCGTCGCTGAAACAAGGGCAAGCGCACCGCCCAACGTCCCAGCGGCGCTGTCCGGCTCAATCGCATGGCCTGCCCTTACTTCTCCTGGATCGTCACGCATGTCCCAGGCGGCACAATGTCGTACAACTCTTCGACATCCGCGTTGCGCATCCGCACGCAGCCTTGGCTGCACTCGCCCGGGATCTGGGTTTCTTCTTCGGGCTTGCATCCGTGAATGCCATAGCCTTTGTACTCTTCGCCGGCTTTGAGGCCGAGCCAGCGCGATCCCAGGCGATGCTTTTCGTGGCCGTAGGGATAGCTGCCGTCGGCGGGCTTGGGAATGCGGTTCTTGACGGTAAATTCGCCCAGCGGCGTGCATCCACCGACGCCCAAACCGACTTCATAGCGCTGGATGAACGCGCCATCCAGCAGCAGGTCCATCACGAAGCGCGACTTGCGCACTACCAGCGTGAAGGTGCCGGCAGGAACTTTCAGTTCGCGCCCGATCTGCAATGTCTTAATGTCCTTGTCGGTCAGTCCGTTGAGGCGCACGATCATTTCCCAGGTCGTGCCCATTTTGCTGGCGATGCGGGCGGGAAAGTCGCCTTTCTCAACGACGTACACTTTCAGGTCGCCGTCGGCGCCGCTGCTCAGGAAAATCTTCTCATTGATTCCGCGCAGCGTGGCCAGCGCGATGCCTTCGTCTTGCCCCGACAGGTTGCCGTCCAGCGCCTTGGTCAGGTGCAGGCGCGCCTCGCGCAGGCGGCCTTCGTCATGGCACTTCATGCCGGTAACAAGGTCTTGGTTGAACTCGGGCTCGATCTTCGGCGCGGTTTTGTGGGTGTCTACTACTGCGTCTTCGGGCACCTTGCGTTCATAGCCGGCGATCGGCTTGCTCTCGACTGTTTCTTTTTCAAAGGTCGGGTCGCCCAGCGCGTCTGCTGCCGTGGTGCGGTCGGGCGTGGTGTTGTCAGTGTCTTTCTGCACGCTGCCGGAGCGCACGTTGGTGAGTGTGCAACCGGCGATAATCGCGCAGAAGGCCAGTCCGAACAGAAAGCGTTTCATAGCTGACTCCTGGAGAGTGGGTGTTGGTTCAGGCGCGGACTTCGACTTTGTTTCCGATGCGAAGAATGTCGTACAGCTCAACTACGTCGTGGTCACGCATGCGGATGCAGCCACGGCTTGTCATGCCCGGAATGCTGTCGAGATGTTGGGTGCCATGAAAGCCGATGCCGGTGCGTCCGCCCGCATAGTTGGCCAAGCCAATCCAGCGCAGCTTCATTTCGTTGACGGGGTCGTTGGCGCCGCGGGAGGACTTTTCGGGGTCGATACCCATGCTGGTGATGGTGCTCGTGCCGACGGGTGTGTTGTCGTTCTTGCCGTGTGCCACGATGTACTGGCGCACCAGGTTGTCGCCGAAGTACAAGCTGGTCGTGAAGTCGCCTTTGCGGACCACGACGCGCGGCTCGCCCTTGGGAACTTTCAGATTCTCGCCGGGGTGCAGGTTGGAGTTGCCGCGTGGGCGCTTGTTCAGGTCATACAGCAGATTGTTGCTGATGCCGTACTTGCGGGCGATGCGGTCAAAGCTGTCGCCGCTTTTGACGGTGTAGTTCTCGCTGAATTCGTTGTGTGCGTTGCTCAAGAACAGCTCGTCGGTGATCGCGTGAAACAGCTCGATGGCGCGTTCGCGCTCTTCGACCGGAAGCGGTGACTCAAGCAGTGCTGTTAGCCGCTTGTATCCGTCGCGCAGGGCCCCCTCGCGGGCCGCGTCTTCGCCTGTGGCCAGGCCGGCCGACACTTCGGTCAGCAGCATCTGGACCTGGGCCAGTGACTGCGCAGGCCTTTCGCTGTCAGCATCGCCGGCGCCGGGACCATGGATGCCGGGAATCAGGTCGTTGATGCCGGATTCAGTGACGTTGTTGCCGTCGCGACCGCCGAACATAAACCAGCCGCCGACACCCAGCGCCACGAGCATCGCGCCGATCACCACGAACTTGCCGATGCCGTTTTTCTTGCCCCTGCGTCCGCTTCTGCGTGATGCCATATCTCACCTCGGGTGTGTAAGGGCGCGTTCAGAGGACGACGCGCCATGTCCCTGTTCGGCAAGCGAGGCGGTTTGGATTGAGCAAAAGATGATTGTTCAGGTTGTGCTGCGCGATTGGTGCAGTTCAGGCGTCGCCGAGATAGTTGCGGTGGGGGCGAAAGCCGGCTGTGACATCCTGGCTCAGGCGGCCTGCCAGGGCGTGCGGGTAGAAGTTGCGGTCGGAAAGCTCGGTCAGTGGCACCCAGTCGAAGCCGGTGCAGTACTGGTCGGGGTGGGCGCCGAGTCTCACTTCACCGTGGCGCTTGCAGCGAAAGAAGATTTCAAGCTGGTGGGTCTGCTCAGTGATGCCGCCGTGCTTGACCTTGGCGTTCTTGCCCAGCAGCTCACGGACGTAGACGATGTCGCCTGCATCAATATCGATGCAGAGTTCTTCGCGCACTTCGCGCCTGAGGCCGTCGCCGAGCGTTTCCAGCTTGGCGATGCCGCCGCCGGGCGTTACGCACCACTGGCCCTTGTCGTCGCGATAGGTCATGACCAGCAAGCGCCCCTCTTCAATGATCAGGGCGCGGGCTGCCACGCGAATTGCCCCGGGCACGGTGTCGGTATGGGGTTCATCGGCCATGACCGGATTGTAGTTCGCCGTGGTCCGAACGCGAAGCTGAAGAGAGCAGCGGGGTGCATCGACTCATGCGCCGGCGGGCGGTGCGCGGGCAGACGGTTTTTCGGCGGCGAGGCTCTTGAAGTAGGGCAGCAGGAATTCGCGACCGAGTGTTTTGGCAATCGCAGTAAGCGGCACCGCCAGCAGCGCTCCGAAGATGCCGAACAGGCTTGCCATCACGAACACGCCGACCAGCAGCGTGACGGGGTGCAATTCAACGGCGTCGCCGAGCAGCTTGGGCGTGAGCACGTATTGCTCCAACGCCTGGATTACGTGAAAGCCGATACTCATGCCGATGATCGCCGGCCACGGGTCTTCCTTGGTGACCAGGCAGATCAGGATTGCGGGAATCCAGCCGGCGACCATGCTGAAGTACGGGATCAGCACACCCAGCCCGCTCATCAGGCCAAGCAGCACGGCGTACTGGATGCCGAAGACCAGATACACGATGGTCGTGGCAGCCGTAATGATGATGACGACCACAATGCGCCCGCGGAAAAACGCGCGCAGCATGCCGTCAACTTCTTTCAGGATGCGCTCAATGCGGTCGCGGTGGGCGCCGGGCAGGTACTGGCGGCCCTTGGCCACCACGCGGTCAAAGCCGGTCATGAAGTACCACGTGTAGATAGGCACCAGCGTGATGAAGAGCAGGAAACTGAACAGCGTCATCAGTCCGCCGCTGACCACAGACCAGACGCCTTCGGCGGCTTTCTGGGCTTCGGGCGTGAGTGTAGTTGAGTCTGACTTGGGGACCGCGGCGCCAAAGTGAGCGAACCATTCGCCGGTTGTGACGGTGGCGTCTTTGTTGGCGTCGATTTCGGCAAAGGTCGCGCCGGTCAGCTCTGTGTTCGACAACTGCATGTCGTTGTTCTGGTCCAGGCGTTGAAAGCTGACCAGCAGGTCGGCACGCGCTGCGGCAATCGAGGCCCGGGCGGAACTCTCTTCTGCGGTCTCGACTTGCGAGCGCGTGGTGACCAGCTGGGCGCGAGCAACATCAAAGATCGCCTCAAGGTTTACTTCGGCGGGGTCCAGTTCCATTCTTGCCGGCACGAACTCGTTGTACGAGGCCACCCAGCTTTCCTGGTCTTCATCGGCTTTGTTGATGAGATCGCCAAGTTGCGTGCCCATCTGGCTTACGTCACGAACAATGCTGGCGACAAACCAGGTGCCGATGGCAGCCGAGAGCACGATGAACAGAAGGAATATCCACAAAACAGCACGCGTGCGCGACACGCCCTTCTTCTGCAGCTTGCCGACAAGCGGGTTCAGTATGTACGCCGTTGCCAGCGCCACCAGCAGCGGCACGAACACGCTGGAC
Source organism: Planctomycetota bacterium (assembly GCA_025993795.1). Taxonomy (GTDB): domain Bacteria; phylum Planctomycetota; class UBA8742; order UBA2392; family UBA2392; genus JADJRK01. The sequence goes on along the minus strand of JAMQHL010000012.1, from coordinate 5,986 downwards.
AAGTACCAGCCAAGCAACAGCGCAGCAATCACGGCGCCGACGACAATCAGCCAGCGCACGTTTCGCATGCGCAGCAGCGCCGAGTAATCCGCGTCGAGTGCGCGCAACGGCGCAGGCAGATTGGCCAGAGTCTCAGTGCTCATGCCTGCTGCCGGCGGCTTCGGCATTGGACGTGCTTGGCCGGCGCCACCCTGGTTCTGTTTCTTCTTCTTGCCCATACGAGCAGCGGATTGTGAAGAACCGACCTGCGAAGCGCAAGGTTGGCCTGCAGCCGATCAGCATTGGCGCGACAAATGCAAGCGGGGCGGCCCTATTGGCCGCCCCGGTGATCTTCAAGTGCTCGGTTAGTCCCTGTGCAGGCGCTGATAGCGGTAGTACACCTCAAGCGTAAGGCAGTTGATCGCTGTGGCGTAAACCCGGCCGCCGGCTGCACTCCATGCGTCGCATGCGTCCCAGCTTCCGTGCTCATCAAGCATGTCCTTGTTGATCAGGCCCTTCTTGACGTCCTCAGCGTGATAGCCGCGCTGGTAGTCAAGCAGAGTCTTGGACATCGCCTTTTCCCAGGTGGACCAGATCGAGCCGCCAACCTGGTACAGCGCCAAGCTGGCGTAGTACCAGTAGTAGTAGTCGATCTTGTTCTTTTCCCAGCTGGGCAGGTAGTCCTTCTCGACGCAGATCTTGGCCAGTGCCTTGATGTTCTTGTCGTTCAGGTCGGAGATGTCCATGAACAGCATGCTCATGACGTAGATTGAGTCCATCGCCGGGTTGTGTTCGTAGTCGCCGGCGGTGCGCAGGCGGGCGTTGTTGCTGCCCGGGCTGTCGTAGCCGCACTTGGGGTACCCGTTCACGTCCACGGTCACCATCTTGAACCACTCGGCGGCGTCGGCGTAGCACTTGGTGCTGTCGAACTCCAAGCCGGCCATCTTGCAGCTCTTGAGTGCCAGAACCATCCAGCCCGAAACCGAGCTGTCGTTGATGCCCGGCTGCACGCCATAGCGCCAGCCCAAGCCCGGGTTCTGTGCCCGCAGGATGAACTCGACGCCTTTGTCGGCAATCGGCTTCAGCACCGGGTCTAGGCTCAGGCCGTAAGCCTCAGCCATGGCCATGGCGCAGATGCTGTGGTTATAGACAAAGTGGTCGTCTTCCTTGGGGCCGAAGCAGCCATCGTTGCTCTGGACCTTGCGCAGGTACAGAATCGCCTGGCGGCAGGTGGCGCGGTAATCGCCTTCCTTGTGGTCATAGCCGGCGCCGACGAATGCCAGCAGCGACATGCCCGTAAGGCCGATGTCAGTGGTCTGTTCCCAGCCCTTGTCGCCGTCAGCCTGGCCGACGTTGACGTGGTCGATGTTGAAGGTCTTGCTGGCGTTCACGCGCTTGCTGTCCTGCGTGAAGGTGGTTGCACTCCAGTGGCCCTCGTTGTTCTGGTGGTCCTTGAGCCATTCAAGGGCTGCGCGTGCACGGTCTTCACGGGGACGACCGCCACCGCCACGAGCCCGGCGATATGCGAAGCCACCCGCGCCGCCACGGCCACCGCCGCCGCCCACGCCACCGCCCAAGCCCACGGCGCTGGTGGTGCTGTTGCGGTTCGGGTGCGGCGACTCGTTGTCAGACGGGTCGTCGTTCGGGTTTTCGGCGAGGTCGTTGTTGGGCTTGTCGGTCGGGTCTTCGTTGACCTCGTCCTTGGGGTCCTCAACGATCTTTTCGTCCTCCGTCGGATTTTCCTGTTCTGGCTCATCCTTCGGGAATTCCGTCTCGTTCTCGGGCTTTTGCTCGGGCGGAGGCGGCTCGGCGATCTGTTCCTGTTGAGCCTTGATGATCTCAACCTTGGCCCTTGTCGGCGTTTGCGGGATGATGAACCACATGATCACGAGCATGATCACGTGCACCGCCAGCGCAATCGCGACCCACGGCACCGATGCCAGTGCGGTAAGGTCTTCACCGGTCTCGCCAACGGGGGCCTCTTCCTGCCCATAGAACTGCTGGTCCGCCGGCTGTTCGTAGTACTGTTGCTGTTGGCCTGCCACAGCGCTCTCCTGGTTTGGGTGCCTCGGAACACCCGGGATTCAAATGATGTAGCTTGTAACTCCTGAATAAACGGAGGGCACGTTAGGCGGTTCAGCCTGCAATGCACTTTTCTGCCTGAATTTAGTCAGAAGTATGGCGCAAACGTTACATAGCCAGCGATGCAGTCGCAAGTCATTGCCGGTGAAGTTGTTAGGAGTGGAAGGCTTAGGAGGCGGGGAGCAGCAGGCAGGAACTTGGGCAAGGTTGAAGCCCAAACCCGGAACTCCTATCCCATCACTGCCGCCCTGTGCTGGAAGTCAAACACGTCACCACTGTCCTCTGCCAGTTCGATCAGCCCGGGCCCCAGTTCGGCGTACGCTGCCAGCAATGTCGTCACCCTTTCCTGTGGCTTGTCTTCAGGAAAGTAGCGGTTGAGCATCGGCTCCATGCTGGTGCCCGCTTCTATCAGGCTTAGCGCGTCATGTTTCACGCGGGTCATCATGTCGCTCAGCCCACGCTGTGTGCGCTGTTCAAGGCGCTGGATCTCACCATCAAGCCCGCGGCCCAAGCCAAGCAGGTTTTCTTTCAACGACGCGAAGGCCTCTTTGGTGCCGGCTTTGGCCGACTCTTCCACGATCTGCGCTTCTTTCTGGCGCCACTTCAGGCGTCGCCGAAACGCCACCGCATCGTCGAAACCATGGGCGTCCTCAGCACGCAGAATCGTGACCGAAAGCCGCGGAAACAGCGCCGGCATGAACACGCCAAGGTTGCGGTGCAGCGGCTTCAGCAAGCCGTGATATGCAATCTCGGCCATGCCGCCGACGTAGGCGACCGTGGGAAAAATCGCGTTCTGCACCAGCGGCCGCAGCAGCACGTTGGGTGTGAACGTTTCGGGCGTGTCGCGCAGTTCTTTCAGCAGCCCTGTCATAGACTGGCTGCCGGCGCGGCCCTCAACGATCAAGCGCTTGCCTTCGCCGCTGACGTGGCGGCGCTCGCCGTTGATTGTCACGAACAGGTTCAGTTGGCTGGTGACCGGCACGCCCGCAGGCAACCCCAGGCTCTCGAGGCGCTCGGCGGTGCGTTGCAGCGTCTGCCGGTTCTCTTCGCGTTGCTCGATTTCTGCGGCGTGGATGCGCTTCCAGGCCGGGTGCGAAGCCAATGCATAGGGCTCAATCAATACCAGGCCGCGTGAGCCCAGCAGTTCAAGCATCAGCCGCGTGAACGCCGCGCCGAAATCACGCCCGGCGGCGTCGCGCAGCAGCACCTCGGCGCGCTGCCGATACGGCCCGTTGCCCAGCGCCTGCGCCGCGTCTTTCCATTGCGCATCTTCAGGGCCCGGAAGCTGGAGGTTGCGCACATGGGTGCGGCCGGCCTGCAACTTGAACCGGAACTTCAGCAGCTTGCCGTCGCCAATGCCGCGCAGACGGTTTACTTCTTCTACGTCACTGTCGTCGCTTGCGTTCCAGAAGACCGGGATGCAGGGCTGCCCCGAGGCGCGTTCCACTTCCCGGGCCAGCTTGATGGCCGACAGGGCCTTGTACAGCGTAAGCAGCGGTCCGCCGCCCAAGCCCGCCTGCTGGCCCGTCAGCACGCACACACACTGTGGGCTTTCAAGCTTGTCGATGTTGGCCATCACCGCCTGCGGCGAAGGGTGGCGGGCGGCGTACTCGCGCAGCAGTTGCGCCGTCAGCTTGCGGTCAAAGCGCGGTTTCCAGGTGCGGTTGAGCAGGCGGTTTGCAAAGCCGGCCAGATGTTCGGGCCGGCGATAGTCGCCCGCATAAAACGGTTCTACACGCGGAAAATCCGTGATGTACCGGCGCCCCAGGTCGCTGCCGGAATCAAACAGGTTCGGGTCCATGGGCTTGATCGACATAGCCGCAACTTACACCCAACAGCCCCCGGCGTAAGCTGGGGGCACAAGAAGGCAAAAGGACCCAAGGTTCCATATTGGCTCTCCGCTTGCCCGTGATGCGGTTCCCTGCTACCAACCTGCTCTGATGCCTGACCTTTCCATCATCATCCCGGCCTACAACGAGGCCGACCGCCTGCCCGCGTTTCTGCGGCACGTCAACCAGTGGGCCAAAGCCGACGGGCGCGACATCGAAATCATCGTCGTCAACGACGGCAGCACCGACGCCACTGCCCAGGTCGCAGCCAGCGAGGGCGCACGCGTCATCAGCCTTGAGCGCAACAGCGGCAAGGGCGCCGCCGTGCGGCGCGGCATGCTCGAGGCCCGGGGGCGGCTTCGCCTGTTTGCCGATGCCGACGGCGCAACCCGGATGACCGAGCTGGCGGCGCTGGAAAAGGCCGTGGCTGAGGGCGCCGAAATCGCCATCGCAAGCCGCGAGGGCGAAGGCACGGTGATCGTATCAAGCTGGCTGCGGCGCTTTCTGGGCCGCTGGTTCAATCGGGCCGTGCGGATGGGCAGCGTGAAGGGCATTCGCGACACGCAGTGCGGCTTCAAGCTGTTTGCGACGCCGCGCGCCCATGCGCTGTTTGAAGCGGCGAAAGAGAACGGCTTCGCGTTCGATGTGGAACTGCTGTTTCTGGCGCAAAGGCAGAACATCCCGACAGCCGAAGTCCCCGTGAACTGGAAAGAAATCCCCGGCAGCAAAGTAAGGCTGGCAAGGGACGGCTGGCGCATGCTGAAGGCAGTAAGAAGAATCCGCCGCCGCTGGAAAGCCGGCGAGTACAGCAAGCAACAGCCCAAGTCGCAGTCCGAAGCCGCAGCAGCCTTAAGAACAGGCCCACAGTAAGCGAACACGCCGCGCACCCAGCCAAGGGACTCCACCGCCGGCGGTTCAAGGGATTGTTGAGTATCTGTTGGCGCGTCCGAAAGGTGTGCTATATGTTACTCGCGCGCATTTCGTAGGAGATTCCAAATGACAACACTGACCAGAGTGCTGTTTGTCGTAGTCCTCAGCATTTCCTTCGCCTCAACGATGCAGTGTGCGGACGAGCTGACCGCAGAGGCATGGGCAGGAGGCGGTGGAGCCGGTGAGAGAGATGGCACTGGCGCCGTCGCGAGGTTTGGCCTACCAGCCAGCGTCGCGGTAGACAGCGCCGGAAACGTGTACGTGGCGGACCGCGACAACCACACGATCCGCAAGGTCACGTCGGCGGGAGTGGTCACCACACTGGCGGGCACTGCGGGCTCGCCCGGCAGCACCGACGGTAAGGGTGCGGCTGCGAGGTTTTACTATCCATACGGCGTGGCAGTGGACAGCTCCGGCAACCTGTACGTGGCAGACACGTACAACCACACGATTCGCAAGATCACGTCGGCCGGAGTGGTCACGACTCTGGCGGGCACTGTGGGCTCACAAGGCAGCAACGACGGTACGGGTGTGGGCACGAGGTTTGACAATCCATCCGGCGTGGCGGTGGACGGCGCCGGCAACGTGTACGTGGCGGACTCCAACAACCACACGATCCGCGCGATCACTTCGGCCGGTGTGGTCACCACACTGGCGGGAACTGCAGGCTTGGACGGCAGCGCCGACGGTACGGGCGCGACCGCGAGGTTTAGCCTACCGTCCGGCGTAGCGGTGGACAGCGCCGGCAACCTGTACGTGGCAGACACGTACAACCACACGATTCGCAAGATCACATCGGCTGGTCTGGTCACGACCTTGGCGGGTACTGCGGGCGCACAAGGCAGCACCGACGCTACGGGTACGGACGCAAGGTTTACATACTCTCGCGGCGTGGCGGTGGACAGCTCCGGCAACGTGTACGTGGCAGACACCGGCAACCACACGATCCGCAAGATCACGTCGGCCGGTGTGGTCACCACTCTGGCGGGCACTGCGGGCTCGCCAGGCAGCACCGACGGTACGGGTGCGGCCGCGAGTTTTAGATCTCCTTCCAGCGTAGCTGTGGACAGCTCCGGCAACGTGTACGTGGCAGACACCGGCAACCACACGATCCGCAAGATCACATCCGCCGGTGTGGTCACGACACTGGCGGGCACTGCGGGCGC
>JAMQHL010000024.1 GCA_025993795.1 Planctomycetota bacterium | reverse complement strand
TGCTCATCCGAAAGGTCGGTAGGGTAGTTGGTAGCCATAACCACCCCATCGACAGAACCCGCCCGCAAACTACAGCTTTGTTAAACAAGCTCTTAGTTGTATTTTCCTGAGCTTCAGTGATTTGCCGACCGACTCGATGAAGTCTTCTGCCGACTTGTGCAATCGTCCCGCCGCGGTCGCCGCGACAAACAGGTTCGTGAGGTAGCGAAGTCGATCCTGCTCGTTCATCCAGAGGTCATTCTGAAGGGAGATAAGGGCCCAGGCAAGGTCTTTCGTGTGCCTCAAACCAAGGCCGCGTCGCGCAGCTACACTTGCGGCGGTGGGAGCGAAGGTACTCGGAGGCGAGCCGCGTTGTGCCGGCGCTTCGCGGCATGAGTCAGCCGCAGATAGGTGGATTGGTGCCCTTCTGTGAAATCTGCCTAATCTGTGGACTGTGGTGTGTCCGCAGTATGTGTGATTTAGACCGCCTGTTGTTCGCGTTTGCGCTTGCGTCTTAGCGCCAGATAGACCAGCGCGCCCGCCAGCAGTACCGGCGAGCCGGCGATGCCGGTCTTGAGCATGAAGGCGCTGGTTTTCTCGAGGCCGTCCACGCCGTCGTCCCACGCTTTCGCGAGTTCGCCCTGGTCCTGCGGCGGCGCGGGGGCCTTGGCGGCGATGCTCAGGTTCATGCGCGCGTAGCTGGTTCGGTTCTCAAGTGCGGCGATGGCGCGACGGTAGCGTTCAATCTCGAGCGAGACTTCGCGGCGCTGGCGCTCATAGGCCGCGAGTTCGTTGGCGTTGCCGGGTTTGTCAGAGAGAGCGTCGAGACGCTTGAGGTAGGCTTCGGATTCTGCGAGGCGGGCCTTCAGGTCGATCTGCTGGCTGGCTACATCTTCTGCACTTTCGGTCTGGCTTACGACTTCGCCCAGGTTGGCGGTTTTGACTGCAAACTCGCTGAATCTGTCAGACGGAATCGCCACTTCCAGCTCAACGGTTGCGTCCTCGCCTGACCCTTGACGTGTCAAGCGGGTAACAAACCCGCCCAGGATGGTAACCAAAGCCGTAACCTGCGTGTAAACGTCACCCGGCCGCTCATGTTTCAGGTGAAGACAGCCGGTGCGGACCAGCGAGCCTTGCAGGGCGGGATTGACTTCCGGGCTGTCGCCCGCGCCCCCCTGAGGTGCCCCATGGGTATCGTCCACGGGATACGGTTGAGGTTCGGCAAAGGCATCCCGCTCTGCCATGGGGTACTGTTGCACTTGCGAACCCGACCCCTTGGCTGCGGTTCGCGACTCCCTCTCAAAGAGATCAAAATTTCCTGTCACCATGCCGCCGGTGACAACTGCAACAGTAATGCTTGCGGCGGCGATGAGGCCCAGGCCCACTCGACTTGAGAGGTAGTAGAAGATTCGTTGGTTGGTGGGTGGGGGCGGCACATGGCTGGCCGCGTTTAGCACATCTTGAAACCTGAGTCGCATCGGCGGCGGGGTGATGGCCAGCGCCCGAACTTTCGAGCGCATGGCCACCAATTCCCCGACAATTGCACGGTCTTCGCTGCCTTCGGCTTGACCGTCAGGTTCCGGGAGTACCGAGCACAAACCCGTCACATGGTCCAGGACTGCATTGTCATCTTTCGACAGTTTGTAACCGTCCCAATCCATGACTACTCCTTGCGGCCGTTACCGGCCAGTGATGAGCCCTTCAGCAGCTCGTGCAGCGCGCGACGGCCACGCAGCAGGTCGGTCTTCAGCTTGTTGATGTGCACACCAAGCAGGTCCGCTGCATCCGTGTAGCTCATGCCGTCGCGGTCAACCGCCAGCACCGCGGCGCGGTGATCGGCCTTGATGCGTGACAGCGCGGCCTTCAGGTCATCCGAAAGCGTCGTGTCTGACACGTCCGGACGATCCACCGCCTCGTGCTCGAACTCACCAAGCTGCTTGATGCGGTTGCCACGACGCAGCGTGTCGATCGCGAAGTTCACTGCCACGCGCTTGAGCCACGCCGGGATGTTCGTGTCGTCGCGCGGCGGACGCGTCAGCAGGCGCACGAAAGCCTCCTGCGTCGCGTCTTCCGCGGCCGCGGCGTCGAGCGTCAGGCGGTACACAGCCGCATGAACGGCTGCCGCGTGCTCGGCGAAAAGGATTTCGATGTCTGCCTGGCGCATGACGCCCCCCAATCAGAGATAAACGGTTACCCCGTCCTCCAAAGTTTCAGTCCCCGCCGTCATTCTTCGGGTGCGGGAATCCCGAATTGCACGTATCTCTTGGCCGCAAACCCGTTTACGAGCGACTTTCGGCGCTTTATTTTCTGCCTGTCGGGGGCAGACTGCGCGTCTGATTAAGCAGGCGCGACCGCCATACCCTGTTGTTACTCTTGACGTGGCAAGAGCAATCGTCGTGCCAAACTCTTGACGCGACAAGAGCCGCAGTGCCGCCACCCCTTGCCGCACGCTGCAAACCCGCCTTGCGGGCGACATTCCGCCTCACCGCTTCAGAATGGAGCTTTGGACATGAAGACGACACTTTCCGCCCTGATGCTGCTTGCCTTCTTCGCGTGTGCCAATCTGGCACAGGACGTTCCACCGGATGCCAGAAGAGTTGACACCGCTGACCTGCTGGCCCGCTACCTCAAAGCAGAAGGCGACGCCAGGGCCAAACTGCGTGAACAGCTCGTGGCACAGCCGCCCGCCGACCTGGAAGCCGCCATTGCCGGACTGAAGTTCGAAAAACCAACCCGCACCGGCATGCTGCGCATGACCACCAGGTGCCCCGACGGCTACGACCGCCCGTACTGGGTATGGCTGCCGGAAAGCTACGACCCCGCCAAATCCTACGGCCTGATCGTCGCCCTGCACGGCGGCGTCACGGGCACACCGCTTGAGGCCAAAGACGGCGCGCCGGGCGAGTACATGGCCAGCTTGTTTGTTGATTCATTGCCTGTGGCCCTGCGCGACCAGACTGTCATTCTGGGCGCATCTGCCGGCGTGCCCGAGACCCACGAAGCCGCCGCATGGTGGTGGGCCGACGGCCAGCGCAACGTGCTGCATTTCGTGCACGAGGTCAAACGCCGCGTAAACATCGACGAGAACAAGGTGCTGGTCAGCGGCTTGTCCGATGGCGGCAGCGGCAGCTTCGGGTTTGCCTACCGCATGCCCGATGCCTTCGCCGGCTACTTTCCGATGATCGGCCACCCGTTGGTACCCACAGCCGACGGACAGCCGGTATTTCTTGAGAACCTGAAGGGCAGCAACATCTACGCCTTCAACGGCGGCAAAGACCCGCTGTACCCGACGCGCATCGTGAAGCCGCTGTACGACCAGGCCAACGGTGTGGGCGCGAGCATTCGCTTCAAGGAGTATCCCGATCTTGGCCACTCCGTGGGGCCCGTGATCAAGGATGAGCTGAAGATCTTCGCCGACGAATTGTGGCCAAACTGGAAGCGGAACCTGCTGCCCAGGACGATTGACTGGACCGCAACCAGCACCGACCGCGGCGGCCGGGCATGGCTGTGGATCACCGAGATGAGCAATTTCGGCAAAGCAAGCTCGGACATTCCCAACGCCGAGATCAAGACACCCGGCGCTCGCGTGCGGCTTGGCGTGCAACTGGTGCCGGACTCATCACCGCCGAAGATCGAGATGATCGTCAAGGACAGCACCGCCGAGCAGATGGGCATGAAGGAAGGCGACGTGATCACCAAGCTCGACAGCAAAGAGATCAAGACGTTCGACGACCTGCTGACAGCGCTGGGCGAAAAGGCCCCCGGCGACGAAGTCAGCATCGTCATCAAGCGCGGCAAAGAAGAGCACACACTGAAGGGTTCGTTTCCGAAGGTGCAACAGCAGGACGAAAAGCCCGACGTGCTGGCCGCGCGTGTCATCGCAATCTGCGAGCCGGGCAAGATCAGCATCAAAGTCCGCAACGCCAGCAAGCTGACTATCAAAATTCATCCCGACATGCTGCTCAACGGCAAGCTGACCGTCACGCTGGCGGGCAGCAACGGCGTGAAAGAACTTGTTTTCACAGACCTTGCACCAAGCAGCGAGTTTATGCTGCGACAGTTTGACGAAAGCGCCGACCGCAGTCGGCCTTTCATCTGCGAGCTGGACATCGATGCCGCTGCGGCACTTGGCGTAAAGGCACCGTCAAAGTCTGACCCCGACGACGAAGAAGACGAATTCTAACACCACAACGCTGCTTCGCGTGATGCGGACTTCCAGCCCGCACGTGTGGCAGGCCTCTGGCCTGCAGGTGTGGTGGCCGTCCGTGGCGCCAAAGCGGGCCGGAGGCCCGCAACACTTGCGCGCGAGACGCGCGCCACACGTGCGGCCGAGACGGCCGCAACACAAATCCAGCGCCGAAGCGTTGGCCGGCTAAGTTGCTGCCACTGGCACTCTGTCACTGCCGGCGACTTGCGGCTTCAACATCTCGCAGACTTCAGCCATTTCTTCGGGTGTCAGCAGCGGCTCTGGCTGGGCGACCGGCCTTGTTGACGTGGGCAGCGGGTCGTCCTCGATCCGGGGTGGAAACTTCAGCACGAACTCTTCTGTCACCGCCGTATCATGGGTTTTCGGCCCATCGAACTTGATGCGCACGGCGCGCAACGCCGCGTCGCGGCATTCGAACTTGATGCGGGCCCGCTGGGCAATCGCCTGTTCAAGGGCTCGCGCCGCGCGCAGCGCCACGTTGGGCGAAACCTCCCAACGCTCGCTCACGGGCTGCATCATGTCGGCAAGGCGCTGCCGGCGCTCAAGTTCGCGCTGGTAGGCGTCGAGCTGAAGCATGTAGGTCTGGATCACCATGGTGATCTCGGCAAGGCCGTAGAATTCGGCGTAGCTTTCCATGCAGTCATTGAAGTAGCGCTGGCGCTGCTCCATGTCGGCGATGCCCGCCGCCAGCCGGCCGTGGGCACTGTCGGCGGGCGCGTGGTGCGGGTCAATGTGAACGTGTCCCAGCTTGACGCCGGCCGGGAGCTTTCGAACTTTCAGACGTTTGCTCATGACACTCTCCTGTAATGAAGCCACACAGGAAGCGTACAAACGAGTGCGACAAGGTTTTGTCGCGGGGGTGTGTTGGTTACGGATCAGGCTTGGGGTTTGGGGTCGAACAACAGATTCCGCCTACAGGTCGTCGAGGTCTACTTCTATGCCGTCGCCGATCGGGTCGTCTTCTGATTCGGCGGCTTTGGATTGGCGCTGCGCTACTTCTTCGGCCACTCGCTTGGCGCCCTCTGACAATGTGCGCACTGCGGTGTTGCCCGCCAGTTTGGCCAGCAGTTCGCGTGCGGCGCCGTGGTCCGGGTCATACTCGACCAGCAGCCGCACATGAAAGGTTGCGGCTTCCCGCTCGCCGCACTCAGCCAGATCCTCCGCCAGGCGCAGGCGCGCGCGATGAAAGCGCGGGTCTTCACCCAGTGCATGCAACAGCAGCGCGCGGCCGTGCCGGCGCCGGCCGATGCTGATCAGCAACTCGCCCAGCGCGTAGGACAGACTTTCGTCCCGCCGGTCCACGCGGCGCGCGGCGCGGTATTGCGTCAGCGCTGACGCGGTATCGCCGTCCATCCACAAGGCGTCGCCGCGCAGCCGCAGCGCCCAGAAGCAGTCGGGCCACTTACGCAGCGTCTCGTCACAGAGCCGCTTGAGCTCATTGGTTGCGCGGCGCTCAAGGGCAATCTCGGCCATTACGCGAACGGGCGCCTGCTTTTCCGGCGCCTCGTTTGATAACTCCAGGGCGGCCCGCAACGCGCCCTCATCATCGCCGTCGGCGCGCTTGCGCAGCAGGTCAAGGTAGCTGCGCAGTACGCGTTCTTCATCGCCGCTCTGGCTTGGCAGGCGCTTCTTGTCGGCGGCGGCAGCCACGGCAATGCACAGCCCGTCGTCATGCAGCGACGACTTCTCAAACTCGGCGTAGGGAATCTCGACGGGCTCGAAAAAGCGCGGGTCCTGCGCGATCAGCAGCTCGCCGGCGTTGTCATACCCGATGATGGCAATGGCATGCCCCGACATGCCGTAGTACTCGGTCGTAATCACGGGCAGCTTGCCGTCGATGCAGCGTTTGATCAGCTCAATGCTTCCGAAGAAGCCGCGGGCGGCCACGCGGTCGATCTCTTTCAGGTAATCAAACATCTCGGGCCAGCGCGAGCCTGCGCCGCGCATGACCCGCGCGGCGACTTCATCCTGCGATGCGGCAACTCCGCAATACGACAGCACGTTGGCAAGCGTGTTGGGCGCGCAATAGCTGCGCTTTTGAAGTTTGCGCGGGAAGCCCTGCAGGCGCACAGGTTTGGCGGTGATGCGCTTTTCCAGCGACTTGACGCGCGTCCGCACGGTGCGCTTCAGGCGCGTGCGCGGGTGTTGCTCAAGCAAGTCGTGAAAGGTCATCAGCGTGCCTTCGGCGCGGCCCGCGCGTTGCAGGCTGTTCGCAAGCATGAACTGCAGCATGTCGGCATCGTCGGCGTCGGGCGAAATCTCCAGCGCACGCCGCAAGAACGCCGCAGCCTCCTTGTGCTGGTCGCGCGAGGTATAGATCTCGCTCATCAGGCGATAGAACGGCGGAAACTCGGGCGACTGTTCGATGCCATAGGCCAGAACTTCCATCGCGGGCTCGGTCTTGCTTTGGATAAACAACGCGTTGCCCAGGCGATAAAACGCGTCTTCGCATGTGCTGTCCACCTGCAGGCCCTTGGCCAACTGCACCTCGGCCTCGGGGTATGCCCCTAGGCGCAACAGCCGGAAGCCCTCATCGGCAAGCAGTTGCGCGCTGATCAACCCGAACTTTGCCGCCTCTTCCAGCGCGTCCTGGCTGCTCTTGTTCAGGCCCAGCGCGGAGTACGCGACGCTGAGTGCGCCGCCGGCGTGCACGCGATAGGGCACCAGTTGTTCGGGGTCGTGCAGAATGGCGCCCAGAACCTCGATGGATCGCTCGACGTGCCCCATGTCCAGCAGCACGCGGCCCAGCAGGAACCTGGCTTCAACGTGGCTATCGGGGTCGCGGGTGGCAATGGTCAGGTGCCGCTTGGCTTCGCGCAGGCAGTGGCAGCGCCAGGCAACCTGGCCCAGAATCGTGCGGTAGTCGGAATCGCCATCGAGGTCCGGCCACTGGCGCACACCCCGCGACAGAGTGTTGCGGGCTGACTTGTATGCCCGGTTGCCCAAATGCTCACGCGCGCGGGCAAGGCACACCTTGCGGCTGGAGAATGATTCGGCCGTCACATCTGAAGCCATTTGTCGTATCGGCTTTCGTCTGGCTCAGCGCGCGCAATCAGAAACAGCAGTCTGTTGGGATTCTAGGCATTTTGAGAGCAAAGGCGCAACGAGCGGGAACCGTTCTATACCGAAATGCGTCACAGTGTTGTCAGCAAAACCGGAGATTCCCATGCGTCGCATTCTTCCTGCCTTGTTCATTCTGGCTGCACTTGCAGCGCAGCCCGGCTTTGCCTGAGAGTCCTGAGGCCCGCGCAACCCGCCGGTGCGTGCCACCGGCCCCGTGATCGAAAACAAAGCCGACAAGACCTGGCAGCTCAACATTGAGCTGGGCGAGAAGGATTGGGAAGAAGCAGTCAAGGCCCTCAGTGCAGAACTGATAAAGCTGGACGGCGTAACCGGCGTCAGCGTGAAGGCCGACAAGAAGGGCGTATTGTTCCTGGCCGTGAAATCAGACCAGTTGCTCGTGAAGAACGTGGTTGCCAAGGCCGTGAAAAACGCCGGCTACACGTACAAACTAGTCTCCGAGCTCAAGCCCGAATCCGAGTAGAGATGGCTCCTCGCTGCGCGGTGTGGATTGTGAGCCTCTTGCCAAGCCCGCAGCTGAGCGCATCTGCAAGAGACTGGTTTTTGTGTTTTTGTGGCTGTCCTGGTGGTTCTTCGAGAACCCTTGTGGTTCCAGGCTTTTGCAGTACATCCGCAAAGCAGTCCTCAGTAACTCAGTAACTCAGTAACTCCGTTACTCTGTTTGAATCCCCGCAAGCGTTGGGCAAACCCTGCCGCCGCACGCGTGCGTTCATGTATGCAGGATAGTGCCCACTATCAAACCGCGCCAAATGCGGGCTTGACGCCAACTGCATTTGCGGTTTGATGGTTGCGGGCCCGCTGTTGACTCTTGAGGACTATGGATGAACAAGTTGATCGTGTTCGCGCTGCTGTTTTCCAGCGCCGTCGGTGCCGGTTTTGGCGGCGCATTCCTGTTCCAGCAGACGCAACCCCAGCCGGTATCTGCACAGGTTGCGCGCGCCAACGGCGGCATTCGCATCGCGCTGGTCAACCTGGAAGAGGCGTCCCGGCAGTCCAGGAAGTTCCGCGAGCTGAAGACCAACTGGGACGAGGTACAGCGCGAACTTGAGGCCGAACGCAGCAAGGCCGAGTCCGCGTACCGCAACAAGGCCATGGAGGTGCAGCGTGCGCGTCTTGAGAACCGGGGCCAGGAAGAGATCACGCCGCTGCAGGTTGAGCAGCAGACGCTGAAAGAAGTGCTCGACATCATGAAGAAGCAGCAGGAGGTCTACCTGAGCTCGCTGCTGGCGCAGTACCAGAAGGCCGTGCTGGTAGAGGTGATGGTGGTGATCGAAAACTTCGCCAAGCTGCAGAAGTACGACGTCGTGGTCCAGGATTACACCGTCGACGCCGGTGACAGCGACTTCTTTGCGGGCGGCGCCTACGCGCAAACGCTGATCAACAAGCCCGTGCTGTTTGCGCCCGGCACCGTGACCAAGAACAACCCGTACGTCACCGACATCACAGAGGCCATCATCCAGCTGGTGAAATAGTCGATGCCGGACCCGGCGGACTTTCATGCTGTACTGCGCCGTCGGCGATCACGACGCACTTTTGCCGACACGGCAATCGACCCGTCTGCCCTCGAGCGCGCACTGCAAGCTGCAATGCGCGCTCCCTCAGGTGCCAACGCACAACCGTGGGAGTACGTGCTGATTGAGCGCGGGCCGGTGCGGAACGCCGTGCGCGAACTGTGCGAGCGCGCCGACCGCGAATTTCATGAACGCAGCCCGGTGTGGCTGCGCCAGTTCTTTGCCGATCACGAAATCACGCCAATCAAGGAATTCGCCGCAACAGCGCCGCTGCTGGTGGCTGTGTTCGGGCGGCGCGACAAACCGTTCTGGCTGCAAAGCGTGTGGCTCAGCATCGCCAACTTCATCACCGCGCTTGAGTTCGAGGGCCTGCATTCATTGACCTACACACCCAGCGTGGGCAAAGAGTTCAACAAGCTGCTCGGCGTGGACGAAACCTGGAGCTGCCAGGCCGTGCTGCCGGTCGGCCACGGGTTGCCTGACGAGCAGTTGAAGCCGCGCCCGCGGCTGAGCCCTGCCGCGAAGGTACACGTCGTGGACGGCGAGGGCCGGCTGGCGCCCTTCAACGCACAGTTGCCGTTTGAAGCCTGAGTTGGCGAACAGCCAATACCCGATGCACAGCGGTTGCATGGGTGACTGGTGATTGGTTATTGGTAATTTGCTGTTCAACTGGCGCCTCTATGGCTCTTTCGTTCTCAACTGCAGGCGAATCCCACGGCCCAGCCGTGATTGCCACGTTGTTCGGCGTTCCGTTCGGGCACGCCGTGGACGTTGACTGGATCAATGCCCAGCTCAAGCGCCGGCAGCGAGGCCACGGGCGCGGCGGCCGGCAGAATGTCGAGAGCGACGAAGTCACCGTGCTCAGCGGCCTGCGGCGCGGCGTGACGATTGGCAGCCCGCTCACGCTGGTGATTCACAACAAGGATTCGCGCCTGGACAAGGCGCCTGAGCTGCCAAACGTGCGGCCGGGTCATGTGGACCTGGCGGGTGTACTCAAAATCGGCTCAGGCAACGCGCGCGACGTGCTGGAGCGCGCATCGGCCCGCGAGACGGCGGCGCGTGTGATGGCAGGCGCCGTCTGCCAGAGCCTGCTGCGCGAGTTCGGCATTGAGGTTGTGGCGCGAGTGCTGAGCATCGGCGAAGTCGTCGCCGATCAACCGATGGGCAGCGGCTACACCAGCATTTTCCGGGGGACAGACGCCGCACGCGATGCACGCGATGCCGGCGACTTCGGCACCCTTGACCGCGCCCACGATGCCGCGCTCAAAGCCGCCATCGACAACGCCAAAGCCAGCGGCGACACACTGGGCGGCGTCATTGAGGTTATCGCGCTGAACCTGCCGCCGGGGCTGGGCAGCCACAACCACTGGGACAGCAAGCTCGACGGGCGGCTTGGCCAGGCGCTGCTGAGCATCCAGGCAATGAAGGCGGTCGAGATCGGCCTGGGCGCGGAAGCGTCGCGTCGCCACGGCAGCAAGGTGCACGATTCGGTGCTGCCGATGCCGCCGAGCTTCGGGCGCAGCCCCTTTGCGCGCGGCAGCAACAACGCCGGCGGCCTTGAAGGCGGCGTGACGAACGGCGAGCCGCTGGTGTGCCGCGTGCACATGAAACCGATCAGCACGCTGATGAACCCGCTGCAGACAGTTGACGTGTCAACAGGAAAGGCAACGCAGGCCAGCACCGAGCGCAGTGACACCTGTGCTGTGCCGGCGGCGGCCATCGTGGCCGAGTGCGCGGTGGCGATTGTGCTGGCACAGGCGCTGCTTGAAAAAACCGGCGGCGACAGCATGGAAGAAGCAAGACGCAACTTTGACGCGTTCCTGGCATCGCTGAAAAAGTACAGGCGCCAATGATCTGGCGCCTGCATAAGGTACTGGTTCGTGAACTGGCGTTGCTGACGCTGGTGTGTTCGTTGGGGCTTACGTTCCTGTTCAGCGTTCTGGGCCTGTACCAGATTGTGAACCGCTTCGAGGTCACGCCGCACTTCTCGACGTTGCTGTCGTTTGCCCCCAGCCTTGCAGTCTCATTGCTGCCGCTGACCATGCCGATCTCGGCGCTGTTTGCGGGCGCCATGGTGTTCGGGCGCATGCGCGCCGAGCGCGAACTGCTGCTGGTGTCGGCGTCGGGCATCTCGCCGTGGCGGCCGTTTCTTGGCCTGATTCCGATCGGGATGCTGGTGGCATTCGTTGCGTGGTTCGGTGTCAGCGAGTTCGGGCCTGAAGCCTATTCGCAGCGTCACTCGTTGCAGCGCAAGGCACTGGCCGACTTTCTGGACCATCCGCCGCAGGGGCCGCGCGAACTTCGGTTTCCGGGCTCGGGCGGGCTGGCGCCCAGCATCGACATCAGCTACGCCGCTGTCGATGAGGGCGTGTACCGCGACCTGACAGTGTTTGTGTACAACCAGGACGGCCTGGTCGCATCGCTGCACGCGGCCAGCGCGCGCATTGAGTACCGCCGCCACGACAGCATGCTCAGCCTGACCCGGTGCTTTGAACCCAGGCTGATCCAGTACATGCCCACCACCGGGCGCCCCTCAGGCACGCCGTTGGTCGCTGACCGCGTGGATGAGCTGCGCGTGCCGTTTGATTTCGGCAGCGAGGGCGGCCCTGAGGGCAGCAAGGCGCTGAACTCGGCCCAACTCATCGGCAAGGTACGCGAAGAGTTTTCGGGTCCGCGCGGTGGGCGCAGTGCATCCGCCGAGCTGGTGCGCCGTATCGGCCTGACCCTGGCGGGCCTGCTGCTGCCCCTGCTGGGAGCACTGCTGGCGGCGATGGTGAATCACCCGAACCGCCTGCTCGCGATCGGCGCCGGCGTGATACCAGCCGCCGTGGGCTACTACCCGCTGATGACCGCCTCAGCGACGCTGGCTGAAAAGGCGACACTGTCGCCGCTGGCGGCAGCGCTGCTGGCGCCGGGCGCTGCGTTGCTTGCGGTACTTGTATGCGCATGGCGCATCACCCAGGGCCGCTGGAAGTAAAGTCCCCGCTACTTCATGTGGGGATCGGGCGCGCATCGAAAGTCAGCGCGCACCGTCTGTGGGATGGGGCAAAGGGCATGGAATGGCCCGGCAGACAGCAGTTATCAGGCTGTTCCCAAAACCCGATAGCGCGTGATTGGTGATGACGGGTCTGTCGGCGAGACGCGGACAACTGCCCTTTGGAATTGCTGCAACTGCGGCTGGCAACTTTGAAGCCGTTGCCAGGTTGCCCGCCGGGCCAACGACGCGGATCGAAGTTCGCCGAAGCGCGCACCTGAAGGCGCTGTGGTCGAACCGCTTAGCGCACGTTCAGTGTGGTCTTGCTGCGCTCGCCGGCGACTTCGAGTTCCAGTTCCAGCGCTCCGGTCCATTCGCCCATCAGGTCCAGGGCGCGCAGCTCCGCATCTACCAGCGGGTTCAGCGCCTTGCTGCTGTTGGCCAGGCCGTTTCGCGAGGCAATGATCTCGCCGTTGCGCACAGCCCGCACGTTCCAGGCCACGTCGTCCTGGCGCCACAGCACCTGCTGGCGGCGGCCGTCGTCAAACAGCGCGCCCCACAGCACGCGGCGGCCATCCTGCCACGCCACGATGCGTATGTTGCGCACGTCGTTAAAGTAGAGCGGCCGGGTCGTGCCCACGCCCCCAAACTCAAGGGGCGTGATGCCGGCGACAAACTCAGCCACGTGTACCGTAAGCTGGTCGCGCAGACCCACGGGCGCCTGTGCCAGCGCCACCAGGTAACCGCCATTCAGCCGGGCATACAGAATGCGCTGCACATAGCCGTCTTCGCGGTAGTACTCGCGCAGAAATGCCGGGGCGCCCGCAACGACCGGGCGTGCACCCGGGGCAGGTTTGAAACTTGCCGCCGTCAACTCGGCTTCAAGCGCCGTGGTCAGTGCATCCAATGACTCGTGGTCGGTCTCTGCCACATGAAACAGCCGCAGGCCAAGCCAGCTCTGGTTGACTGTGGCATAGAAGCGCTCGCCGACGCGCTGCCAGCCCTTAAGCACACACGCATAGCGGCCCTCGAAAATCAGCGGCGCACACGAGCCGGGCTGCATGCCCGGCAGCACCACGAAGTCGCGCAGAAAGGTCTCGCGGAATGCGGGCAGTCCGGCGTCTGCGCCGGGCTCGGCCGAGAACACGAGTGCCATGTTGGAGCCGTTGACCGTGAAGTCCAGCACGCCGGCAATGCGCCCGCCGCCAAGGTCAACGCGTGTCCAGTGGCCCGCGAGATCCTGAGGGAACGCCTTAGGGCGCAGCGACAGGTTGGTGCCGGATTCAAACCTGGCGCCTTCAGCTTCCATGTTGCGCTTGAGGGCCGCAACGCCGTCAGGCCCCAGGTCCCATAGTGCCGTGGCAATTGCCTGGTTCTCGGGCGCGTCGCCCGCGAGCAGCCTGGGAAACTCCCGCTGCCGGGCCGCCGGCACGAGCTTTACGCCAATGCCGTAGTCCTCAAGCCATGTGTATGCGCCGACGCGTGACACCTCGGCGGGTGCGGTCTTCAGCGCGCGCCGGATTACGCTTTCGGCACTGGTCGACCCGGGCAACGAAAACGCTGCCGCCAACAACACGACACAAGCGGTAATGCAGGCCAGGGCGATTCGAAGCATGGGCATCCGGTAAACGCGGGGGCGGTGATTATCAATCAACGGCAAGGGTTGGGCAATGAGCTAGTGCGCCTTGCGTACGCGGCTGTCAGGAATGCCCAGTTCTTCGCGGTACTTGGTGACCACGCGGCGCGACGCCTGGATGCCGGCGTCGGCCAGTTTCCTGGCCAGCGCCATGTCGGAGAGCGGCTTGGCCTTGGTCTCGGCGTCCACGAGTTCCTTGACCTTGAGCTTGACCGCTTCGCGGCTGGTTTCGCCGTCGTCCATGGGCAGGCCGCCGGTGAACAGGTCATTCATGGCCACTACCCCCTGCGGCGTCTGCATGTACTTGCTGTAGACGGCGCGCCAGACTGTGCTGTGGTGGATGCCCAGCTCGTCGGCAATGTCCTGCATTTTCATGGGCTTGAGCGACGACAGCCCCCAGCGCAGGTAGTCGGTCTGGCGGCGCACGATGCTGTTAGCGACGCGCTCAAGGGTGCTTTGGCGCTGTACCAGCGCCTCGATCAACTGGCGTGCGTGGTTGACCTTGCCCTTGATGAAGTTCAGCGCTTCCTTGTCCACCTGGCGCTGGTCAAGCATCTTCAGGTACGTGGGGCTGATGCTCAGCCGTGGCAGGTTCTCGCGGGTCAGCTTGACGATGAAGTTGCCGTTGTCGTCCGGGGCCACAATGACGTCAGGGGTAACGACCTGCGTGTGTACTTCGTTGTAGATTGCGCCGGGGTGCGGGTTCAGGGTACCCAGCAGGTCAATCAGCAGCTTGACCTCGTCAAAGCTGATGCCCATTTCTTTGGCAATTCGCGGGACGCGGTTTTTCAACACGTCGTCCCACAGTTCCGTCAGCAGGCGCTTCAGTCTTGGGTAATCGGGGTCGTCCTTGCCGATTTGAAGCAGCAGGCACTCTGAAAGCGTGCGGGCGGCAACGCCCCTGGGCTCCAGCGCCTGCACGACGCCAAGCGCCCACTCGGCTTCTTCGAGGGTGTAGCGGTTGTTCAGCGCCTTGACCACGTCTTCGAGGGGGTACTCAAGGTATCCGCGCGGGTCGAGCGAGAAGATGATTTCTTCGACCAGTGGCAGGTCGAGCTCGTCAATCTCCAGCATCCGCACCTGTTCCATCAGGTAGTCGGACAACTGGCGACCGGGCGCCGCAACCTGGTTGAACGCCTCCTGCTTGGCGTCTTCATCACCATCGCCCTGCGCGACACGCCCCGAACGTGACGTGAAATCGTCGACATCGGTGTGCTTTCGCAGGAACTCGTAGACCTCTTCGTATGTCTCGCCGGATTCAGTCCGCTGCTCGGGTGCTTCGTTGCTGATTTCTTCTGCGATTTTTTCCTGGCGTTCGATTTCGGTCGGTGCTTCGACGGGGTCTTCGGCTGACATCTCAAGCGTCGGGTTCTCAAGCATTTCGTTGTTGATCAGCTCGTGCAGGTCCACCGTCGCCATCTGCAGAAGCTTCAGGGACTGGATTGTCTGCAATGACAGCACCGGGCGCTGCTCAAGGCGCTGGGAAACGCGCATGTCGAGGCTCATGCCCGGTCCGCTCATGCGCCTCTCCCGGTCATGGCACGAATTGCAGCGGCAAATGACAACCCATGTACCGCCAGCTTGCGGTTCGCGTGCAACCACGCCCTCTCATTGGAAATGGATCGCTGGTTATTGGTCATGGGCTGTTCGACTCACCTGCCTCCGTCAAAAGCCTGTCTGCCGCTCAGCGCGTCCGTGAGAATGGCGCTGCTGACATTCTCAATCTCGGCACCTGCGGGCACACCGCGCGCAATGCGCGTCAGCCTGATCTTCTTGCGTACAGCCACGTCATGCAGCACGTCGCGCAGATAGACGGCTGTGCCTTCGCCCTCAAGGTCCGGGCTGGTGGCGAGAATGACTTCCTTGATCGTGCCTAACTCGGCGCGCTTGATCAGTGGCGCAATTGTCAGGTCGTCAGGCTCAATACCCTCAAGCGGGGCGATGTGGCCGTTCAGGCAGTGGTACACGCCCTTGAAGCTGGCGGCTTTCTCGAAGGCCATCAGGTCTTTTGGCGTTTCTACAACACAGACGACCGACTGGTCGCGCTGCGCATCGGAACAGATCGGGCAAGGGTCGTTCTCTGTAAAGTTGAAGCAGCGCGAGCAGTGGGTCAGGTTCTGCTTTACGTCGCGGATGGCGCGCGCCAGGCCCATGGCTTCGTCGTCGCTGAGGTTGACGAGATGAAAGGCCAGCCTTTCGGCAGTCTTGCTGCCGACGCCTGGGAGCTGTTTCAGGCTCTCCACAAGTCTTGCAAGGCTGTCAGGATAGGCTGTCAAGAGATTTCCTATAATTCGGTACGCTATTTGCTGGCAACTAGCTAAAGCCTACCCCATCCGGCGCGTTTTTCAAGCATCTCACTTTCTGCCGACACGCCACAGTCCCTGTGCGTTCCACGCTTGTAGCGCTTTTTCCATGAACCGTTAGATTCGCTCCGCTGGCACGACAATGAGACGGAGGACACCGATGCGTTACATCCTTACTTCCGCATGTTTCCTGGCGGTGCTGCTGGCTTCCGCATGCTCCCTCGACGACGGTGCTCACGCCACCAGCGAAACCGCCACCGCCAAAGCCGGGCAAGACCTGATTCTCGACATCGGCGTGGCGCGGCTTGTGATCAGCGGCAGCAGCATCGGTACCGGCGCCGGCCAGCTTGAGCCGGGCAGCAAGGTCACGCTTGGGCACGCCGCCAGCGCGCCGGCGGGCCGGCAGCTGTACTCGCCGGTCATCAAGGTCTCGGTGAAAGATGGGGACGGCGATGCTGTCACCGGGCTGAATCTTGACCCGCCGGCCCTGTTTGAACTTTCGTACGACGCGGGACTCGCCGGCGCCGATGGCGTCCGTCATCTCGACTTGTCGCTGCTTTCGATCAGCGGAAGCACGATCGACGAGTTGAGCTTCACAACCGTGATTCCTGCCCCCGACACCCAGTTCGTGATTCCTTACAAAGGCCGCACCCGGGCCAACTTCACCTCGCTGGCTACCTACGCCGTGGGCACGTTACTGGTTACAGACCCGCCCCCCCCCGTGACAGCCCTGACCGGCACCATTAGCACCATTCTGACCAGCACTGCGTTTCAGCTGGCCGATGCCGGCAGCGTTTTCGCTGTGAACCTGGTCGTTCCCACAGGCGATACCACCACGCCCCCGACCGTCGTTACGTTGAACGACGCAGCCTTTGATGCGACCAATCCCCTGAACCCGACCAACCGCATCATGACCGTGCAGACCGCCGGCAAGACCTACACCACGGACCACGCCGCCGCAGGCGTGGTCGTGCAGATCAACACGTTTGCGGGCACCAGCAGCAGCGGCAGCATGGTCGGCAGCATGATTGAGCAGGGCGCAAGCGCGATCCTGCAGGTGAACTTCACTTTCACGACCGGCGGCGCAGCCACCACATCGCTGGGCGGCACGGTCACCGACGCAGCCGGGCGCCGCACGTTGAGCCTTACTGACGCCTCGGGCGATGAGACGGTGCTGGTGCTGATGCCCGACACGTTTCCGAATGTTGCGCTGGACCCGATCACCTTCGACGACAGCACGTTTGATACCGGCGACCCGCTGAACGCGACCGCCCGGCTTGTCACGGTTACCGACACCGGCGAAACGTTCAGCAGCGATGTGCCGGTGCTGGGCAGCGTGACCCTGACTTTCACCAGCTTTGACAGCTTGACCCTCGTGGGCGCGGGCACGATTACCGGCACAGTGGTCAGCGCCACGCCGACGAGCAAGACACTCAACTACACGTTCAGTGTCACCATGGGCAGCGTCGGCGGTAGCGGCATACTGACCGTTGAAACTTCGTCAGACGTTGCATCCAGCGCGGCTTATGAAGCCGCCGTGGCCGGCGACGGCACCGACTACGTGGCCTGCTGGCTCAGCGACGTCGGCACCACCAACCGCGTGTTGCAGTTCATTCGCATCGACGGCAGTGTGTTCACGACCTTTGGCGCTGACAGCTACGAGCCGACGGTGAACCTTGACCCCGCTGGTGGCTTTGCCTTTGCCAGCAACGACATCACGGACACCGTCGTGGTTGGCGCCAGCGGCAGCAACCCCGGGACTGCCACAGTCAGTGCGATCTTCTATGACCCGATTGCCTTCGGCCTTTACGCAGAGGTGTCGCTGGGCACCGGTGCGTTCCCGCGCGTCCAGTACCACTTCAACGAAGACCTTTACGTCATTGCATGGCAGTCCGGCGCCGATGTAAGCGTCGCCGTGTTTGACAACGACGGCGACCAGATCGGCACCACCCAGACAGCCTTTGTCGGCATGACGCTGGCCGGCCTGGCTGCTGCGGGCGACGCCACCGACGAAGCGCTGATTACGGCCACGGACGGCAGCGGCGTGGTCGGCCAGTACATCACCGTAAGCACGGGGGCCCTCAGCGGCGCCGACTTTGACATCAGCACCAGCCTTGGCGGCGGCGCCGTGAGCTGGGAAGCCATCGGCGGCCAGTACCTGGTTGTCACCCAGACACTCGTGCTCGGCTTCTTTACCTCCAACGAGTTGACCACGCTTGCCGCGGGCACTACTGCGCCACTGGGCACCAACCTGACGCTGGCGACGCTGGATGCGCCGGTCAAAGCCGGCTGGGGCAGTGGCGGCGCCGTGTTTATCACGGCAACCGCCAGCCTGTTCGCGGTAGACAGCGGCACCGGCGGCGCCGACCTGGTGGCGAACCCCGTGTACGGCGCGCAGCAGGGCGGGCTGGATGTGGACACATCGGCCGACGGCCCGGACATTGCCGGCTTGGGCGACGACACCTACATCATGGTGTCAGCATTGGGCGCGGGCGGCATTCGCATACAGCCGCTCACCCTGACACCGTAGCGTAAGCGGCACGGAAGGATCAAACGCAAAGAGTCGAAGGCTACTGCCTTCGACTCTTGTGCTGAATGACTTGCGGCTTATGCCCTGGCCTTCTCAAGCAGCTTGCGGCGGAAGATACAGGCCACCAGACTGCCGCCTGCTACCAATGCAAGCCCGCCAGGCAAAGGGCCGTTGTTGCTGGCACAGCCTGAGCTGTCAGCACCGTTTGAATACGGCACTGTCATGGAAGCCTCAAAGCGCATCACTGTGGTTGAAGCCAGGTCCGTGAACGTGAACTCGACGTAGTAATCACGCGGGCTGGTATCAAGCATCTTGGCCCACTTCGTCACCACCAGCAGAATCGCAACCGAGCTGCCGTTGGGCACCGAAACCGCAGCCGGGTCATACCCGAACAGGCGCATGGTTGCAGCGGGGTCAGGCGATGACTGCTCAGGTGCGGTTACCGGGCTTACGGCGGCGCGCGTTGAAGAGATCGCGATCGCGCCCGCGCTGGGTGTGGTGAAGTCCATGTCCACAATGATGTCCGCGCCCGTGTTGTTCGTAAGGATGATCATGTCGTGCGTCGTGGTGCCAGCCAGCGCGTACATCTCGGGGCTGACCGAGTCCAGATGCGACAGGCCCTTGCCGTTGCCGATCAACGGCAGCAAGGCAGGTTCGCCGTTGGTGTCGTCGAATCCGTCACCGTCTGCGTCGTTCGTCGAGTCGTAGTGCGGGTTCGCAATCGTCTGGCTGGAAAGGAATGGTCCGGCTTCAGTTTCGTTGGGTTCATGGATTACCGAATCCACGGAAAGGCCAACCGTAAGCTGGGCCGAGAGACTTGATGCGAACACGGCCAGCGCCGCTACGGTTGAAAGGATAGAAAGAACACGCATTGCCTCCTCCAAGGCTGAACCCTTCGCCGGGGCGCGGGGCTCATCAACGAAAGCCGGAGACTGCGGCGGCTTTCCATGCGGGGTTCGGGGGATCTGCCCGCTGACACTAACCAGAAGCGACGCCGCTTCCGCGACCGCCCCAAGTTGTGTCTACGCGCAAGGGCAGTATAGGCGACCGGTACGGCAACGCAAGAGTTCACGGGCGCCGGAACACCTGGGTCCAATAAGACCCGTACTGGCCCGTGCTTCCCTGGCGCATGCCGATGCCAATTTCGGTGAAGTTGGGGTTCAGGATGTTGGCCCGGTGCCCGCTGCTGTTCATCCAGCCGGTCATTACGTCGGCCGCAGTCTGGTAGCCCGCGGCGATGTTCTCGCCCGCTGCGCTGTAGGTGATGCCCGCCGCGGCCATGCGGTCAAAGGGGCTGTCGCCATCCGGATTGGTGTGCGCAAAGAAGTCGCGGGCATCCATATCCCACGAGTGGTCGTAGGCAACCTGCGAGCATCCTGCGTGCATGGTCAGTGGGCCCGCGCCCGCGTTGGCGCGCTCCTGGTTGACCAGCGTAAGCACCTGCTGGGCGAGGCTGACTTCCGTGCCCGTTGGCGTGTTGCCCGTCTGGGCGCCGCCACCGCCACCGCCACCTCCCCCGCCGCCGCCACCGCCGCCGCCGGAGCTACTTCCTGACGAGCCCGCCGGCTCGCCTTCACATCCCGTCAACGCCAGAACACCGGCCAGCAGGATGGCGCAGAGCATACAGATTGTGCGCATGGTCCCCTCGTGAAGCCGGCCCCCACCAGCTCGTCCCGGGGTTTATGGTAGTGATTGCCAACTTCTCGGACTGACCTCGTGAAACCACAGGCTTTGCCCAGCGCTGCTTGGTGTTAAATGTACCGTACGCACACCCAATATGTCCAATTCAAGCCAAGAAAATTGCCCGTTGACAGTCTGCCAGCGCTGCTACAATGCCATTCAAGCCCACTAGAATAGTGAGCACTAAGTTGGAGGATGGGGTTGGGGGCTGTGTCTGGGCTCCTTGCTGCGAAGCACCGCGGCAACCCCCCGCCAAGATGAAACCAGCGATACTGAGCGAGCATTCGCGCCAGTTTGCCCACCTGCGCTTCGCCTACCCGGTTGTTTCTCGCCGGAGCCGTGGCCTATCCCTTGGGCTGAACGTAAACCCTGACAAGGCCTGCAACTTCGACTGTCCCTACTGCCAGGTCGACCGCTCCGTTGCGCCGCGCGACAAGCTGGTTGACTTCGATGTCCTTGTCCGCGAAATCGACGAACTGCTGGAGCTGGCGGTCAGCGGCGAGATCTGGGAAACGCCCCGCTTCGCCAACACACCCCCCGAGCTTCGCCGCATCAACGACATCGCCTTTGCCGGCGACGGTGAGCCCACAACTTACCCGCGACTTGGCCAGGCCATACAGGCCGTCGCCGACCTGCGCGCAAAGTACCGCCTGCCGAACCTCAAGCTGATCGTCCTGACTAACGCCCTGCTGCTGCACAGGCAAGATGTGCTGAACGCCCTGCTTGGGCTGCGGCAGGGTGGCCCGGACACCTATGAACTTTGGGCAAAGCTCGACGCGGGCACACAGCCGTGGTTTGAGCAGATGGCTGGCCGCAATCTCAGCCTGCAGCGCATCGTGGACAACATCGCCCTGTGCGCACGCCAGATCGAGGTCACGATCCAGAGCATGATCCCAACCCTCGACGGCAAAGACCCCGGCGAAGCCGAGATGCTGGCCATTGCGGGGCGAATCAATGAGATCACGGGCGCCGGCGGCAACATCAGGCTGGTGCAGGTGTACACGACAGCCCGCAAGCCCTCAAATCCGCGGATCGGGATGGTGGAAGATGCCCGGCTGGACGAGCTTGCGGAATCACTCAGGCAGCGCATGGCGGTACCCGTTGAGGTTTACTACGGGCGGCACTGGGAGACATAGTCGCGGAGAGCACGAGTACGGGGTCAAACATACGAGTTCGTGGAAAGCGAGCAAAAGTCGGAGGGAGTAACGTCCGATAACTCAAGGGCAGGCAGGGCCCGGAAGATCGAACCCTGACGCCAAAAGGCCACGGCTCATACAGAAGGCTTACCTATGGCAAAGCGTCCAACCGTGTTCATCGTCGCAACCGAAAGCAGCGGTGATAACTACGGGGCAATGATGGCCCGCGAACTGCGCACCATGCGCCCTGACGTCGAGCTTTACGGACTCGGCGGCGGCAAGATGGAAAGTGCCGGTGTTACCTTGTTCCGGAACATGCTGGAGCATTCGGCCGTGGGGCTGGTTGAGGTCGTGCGCAGCCTGCGCTTTTTTCTGGACTCGATGGACCAGGTGATTGAACAGGCCAAAGAGCTCAAGCCTGACGTGGTCGTGCTGATCGACAGCCCTGACTTCAACCTGCGCATCGCGCCGCGCTTCAAGCAACTGAACATTCCCGTGGTCTATTACGTCAGCCCGCAGCTTTGGGCGTGGCGCGAGGGCCGCGTTGAGCAGATTCGCAAGTTCGTCGACCGCATGCTGGTGATCTTTCCGTTCGAGGTGGACTTCTACGCCAGCCACGGCATTGAGGCGCGCTTTGTCGGCCACCCGATGCTGGACATCATCAACCATGATGAAGTGAAGAAGCGCGCCGAGGGCCTGCGACACGGCTTCAAGATCCCGCAGAAGAAGAAAGTGATCGGCCTGTTCCCCGGCTCGCGCCGCGCGGAGGTCACTCGCCTCATGCCGCGCATGCTTGATGCCGCGCGCGAAATTTACAACCGCCGCAAAGACGTGATCTTTCTCGTCGGGTGCAGCCCGTGGTTCAATCCGGACCGCTACAAGTCCGCAATCAGCAACCACGAAGACCTGCCATTGCGCGCGATTCACGGGCGATCCCATGAGGTCATGTCGCTGGCAGACTTCAGCCTGATCTGCAGCGGCACCGCCACGATTGAGGCCGCCATTGTCGGCACGCCCTTCCTGTGCACCTACCGCATGGCCTGGGCCAGTGCGATTCTCGCCGGGCTTCTGGTGAACTATGAGTGGGCGTGCATGGTGAACATTCTGGCCAACAAGCAGGTCGTGCCGGAGTTGTTGCAGCACCAGGCCGAGCCGCTGACGATGGGCCTGATTGCGCTCGAGAACCTGGAAACCGGCGGCCCGGAGATGCGCCGCGAACTGGCCGAGGTCGTAAAGACCCTGGGCGGCAAAGGCGCATCCGCACGAGCAGCCGAGCAGGCGCTGAGTGTCGCGGGCCTGCGCCCGGTGTCGCGCCCGATCAGCAGCGAACTGCCAGTAGTGGTGCAGTCCCGCGCATAGTCGCCGGCGAAATGCCACAGCCCCGCATGCCGTGTGTGGTGCGGGCGTCCCGCCCGCAGAGCCGTGGGAGTCCCGCCTCGGCCCGACCACAGGTGATTGCCGGGGGCCGGTACGGGGCCTGTCGCAAACTCGAAACATACGCTGCGGCAAAGGCTTGCGCTCAATTGTGGTTGTCGTTAGCCTGCTTGGCTCACAGGACTTTGGCAAAGTTGACCGGCAGTGGCTGCCGCGGAAACTCGCGGCAGAAATCTGCCGCTTTGGGCAGATTGTGGAAACCGGCGCAGCGTCGGGGCTGCAAGCCACCGGAGGACTTCAGTATGCGATTTTCATGGCTATTGATCGCTGTCTTGCTTACGGCCTTCGCAACGTCAGCATCGGCACAAACTGCGGACACATTGACCATTACAGTTCAACCGACGTCAGTCCAAGCCAACGAGACATTCAACATCACCGTTCAGGCGCAGGACAGCACGATGTCTTTTGCCGTCGATACCAGCTACACGGCGAATGTGACGCTTGCGATTGGCAGCGGGCCGGGTGCCCTGAACGGCCCAGTTTCCATGCTGGCCGTATTGGGCGAGGCCGCTTTTACCGGGCTTTCCCTGACTGAAATCGGAAGTGTTGTGATTGACGCTGATGATGGGTTGCTGCCCACCGGTTCAACCACAGCAATCACAGTGACCGCTGACCGACTTGTGATTACGGTGCCCGCCACGATTGCGAATACCGTCGCGGGCGCGAACATCAATGGCGCCACTGGCATTGAGGTACGGGCGCAGGACGGCGTCGGCAACACAGACGCAAACTTTGGGGCCAACGTGGACGTTGCCCTGCAATCCGGTACGGGGGTACTCAGCGGGCTAGCTACCCAGGGTGCAACGGCTGGCGTGGCAACTTTCACGGGCCTAAGCATCAACCTGATCGGCCCAAAGACGCTGCGGTTCACGACGACCGGCCTGACGCAGATAGATTCGAACAGTTTTGATATCACGCCCGCTGCCGACGCTGCCCTGTTCTTCATTCAACAGCCCAGCAACGTGCAGACGGGCGCGGTGATCACACCGTCTATCACGGTGAGAATCCGTGACCAGTTCGGCAACGACACCGCCAGCATAGCAAGCGTCACTCTGGCAATCGGTACGAACCCGGGCGGCAGCACGCTGGGTGGCACGCTTTCTCGCGCGGGTGTGGCGGGACTCGCGTCCTTCGATGACATCACGCTGAACAATGCCGGTACGGGCTACACACTGACTGCGGCGTCTGCCGGCCTTACCGGCGATACCTCGGCTACGTTTAACGTGACTGCCACGCCCACGCCGACGATCTCGCTGGTGGGCACGCTCACTGCGTTCACGACCACCGGCGTTGGCGTGCCTTCGGCCGAGCAGAGCTACTCGGTTTCGGGCGCGAACCTGACCGCAAACATCACGATCAACGCGCCAACGCACTTCCAGGTGTCGACGACCAGCGGCGCGGGCTTTGGTGCACAAGTCATCTTGTCCCAAACTGGCGGCACGGTGAACAGCACACCCATCTTTGTTCGCTACAACCCCGGCACAACCGGCAGCCACAACGGCAACATCACGCACGACAGTACGGGCGCTGCGCAGCAGACGCGGGCGGTCAGCGGGTCGATTGCCGGCCCTGCGGCGGTGACGCTGTCTGTCGGCTCGGGCAACCCCGGCTCGCAGAGCGTCAGCCCCGGCAGTTCGGCGACGGCGCTTGTGTTCCGCCTCACTGAAACCGGCGGTGGCTCAACCTATACCGTAACCAGCGTCAGCGCAGACATCACCGTGCTGCACCCGACACCGGGCGTCGCAATCGCCACGATCCAGAGTATCAGCCTGCGCCGCGGCAGCACCACTTTGGGCTCGATTGTCAACGGCGGTGCCGGTTGGGGCGTGGCAGGCAGTGTCATCACTGTCAATTTCAACGCCCTCAGCAGCGCGATTACGGCCAGCACCAGCGCTGACTTCAGAATTGTCATCTCGTTCACCGGCGGCACACCTCCGTCGCCGAACCCCGGCTTCCAGGCCAGTGTCGCAAGCGGCGACATCAACAGCGGCGCCAGCGTCACGGGTGGCCCGGTCAATGGCGGCACGATCACGCTGCGCGAAAAACTGCCGGATGACCCGTTTGCGGAAGATAAGGACGATTCTTGCGAATTGACGGCTCGTGGCGGGCCGGCTTGGCCATTGGCTTTGCTGGTGATGTTGGCAGGACTTGCGGCCCTGGTACGCCGGCGCCGTGGGACAGAATAGGACAAAAGGTAATGGGGGCGGTCAGCGCGTTGCTTGACCGTGATCTACAGGTCTGACTATCTTGTGGGCTGCGCCTGGGGCACTAACCTCAGGACTTCTGCAACCATAGAAAAGAATTGGGGGGTCGGAGTGAGTGCGACCGGAAAGCTTGGAATGGTGCTTGGGGGCGTGGCTCTCAGTTGCATGCTGGCTGCCTGTGGCAGCTCCAAGAACATCAAACAGGGCAGCGAAGAGTTCAGCATCAGCGAAGGCGACTACATTGAGGCACTGTCGCTGCAAGACGATGCGATGTACTTCGAGGCGATCAAGAAGTGGGAAGAAGTGCTGGACGACGAGCCGCGCTTCGCGCAGGGGCACTTCAATGTTGCCTTGATCTACGACCAGTTGAACCTGGTGCCGGAGGCGATCGAGCATTACGAAATGGCGGTGCGCTGGTCGGAAGAGCACAAGGACCTGCCAGAGGCGCGGGCGCTGTACAACCTGCACCTGGGCGCGGCGTACATTCGTGGTGGGTTGGTCGATGAGGCGCTGAAGGCGCTGAAAGATTCGCTGGCGATCGACCAGTTCAACCCGTACGTGCACTTCAACCTGTCCAGCGCGTATCTGGCCCGCAAGAACTACGACAAGGGCCTGCTGCATGCTGACACAGCAGTTGACCTGGCTGCAATCCCGGCTGGCAACGACCTGGACGAAAGCGTGGATCGTGTCCAGCTTGGACGCTTCATCTTGCGCCAGGCGGAATGCCACCTTGTGCGGCAGGAGTGGGCCAAGGCCCGCACGGCGCTTGAGCGCGCCAAGATGCAATGCAAGGTTCAGGCGTCCTCGGCCATGTGGGACACCCTGAACAAAGGCGAAGAAGCCGCAAAGAAGAACGAAGGCGAAAGCGACAAGGGATAAGCAGGCTGTGGCGGGGGGCAATTGCCGGCATTGCCGGCTCAGGAGACCAGTGCATGGCGGGCGTCCCGCAAAACCCGAAAGACAGCCGCAAGAACACAACCGGGGTCCGCTACGTCCGCAGCGTTGCCGTTGCAGGCCAGAACGGCGGGCCGCCGCCGACAGGCCCTGTGGTACCCGGCCAAAGTGGCTCTATGCGTCGGCCTGGTGCTGCGGCACCGGGCAGGGCACCCGTGGCTTCCAGGAGTGGCCGCAAACGCCTGGGCGAGTTGCTGCTTGAGGCCCAGATCATTGATGAAGACCAGCTTGAGCACGCGCTGAAGATCCACCGCCAGACCGGCAAGCAGCTTGGCCGCGTGCTGGTGGACACCAACCTTGTCGAAGAAAACGAACTGATCAAGTACCTCGCCATCAACCTGGGCGTGGACTGGGTTGACCTGACAGACGAGAACCTGCAGTTCCAGGGCGACGCCGTGCTGATGGTGCCTGAGCGCCAGGCCCGCCGCTTTAACCTGCTGAGCTGGAAGCAGGACGACGACAGCGAAACGCTGCACGTGGCCATGGCCAACCCGGCCGACGTGATCGCCGTGGACACAATCAAGTCGATCACCGGCAAGAACGTGAAAGTGTACATCGCTTCGCGCGTCGCCATTGCCGACGCGATCGACAAGCACTACGCGCAGCAGTACAGCCTCGACCAGATGGGCGAAGACCTGAAAAGCGTCGACGCCGAACTGATCGAGGACATGGACGAGATGGAAGGCGGCCTTGACCGCGACGCCATCGACGCCGCCAGCAACGCGCCCGTAGTCAAGTACGTCAACGCCACGCTGATGGAAGCGGTCAAGCAGAGGGCCAGCGACATTCACTTTGAGCCGTTTGAGCGCGAAGTGGCTGTGCGCTTTCGTATTGACGGCGCGCTGCGCGAAGTGACCGCGCCGCCCAAGCGCCTGTTCCAGTCGGTCGTGGCGCGTATCAAGATTATCAGCAGTCTCGACATCGCCGAGCGCCGCCTGCCCCAGGACGGCCGCTGTAAACTGAAGGTGGGCGACCGCGCGATTGACATGCGCGTCAGCACGCTGCCGGTTGTGCACGGCGAAAAGATCGTGATGCGAATTCTGGACAAGTCCAGCACCAACATGGACCTGGACGGTCTGGGCTTCGACCCGATGACGCTGAAAGAAATGAAGCGCGTGCTGCAAAGCCCGCACGGCATCATTCTGCTGACGGGCCCCACGGGCTCAGGCAAGACGACCACCCTGTATTCGTTCTTGAAGCATGTGTACTCGCCCGAGATCAACATCATCACGGTCGAAGACCCGGTCGAGTACCAGTTGCCCGGCATCAACCAGGTGCAGGTGCGCACGAACATCGGCATGACCTTCGCCGCCGCACTGCGCAGCATTCTGCGACAGGACCCTGACGTCGTGATGATCGGTGAGATGCGCGACCAGGAAACGCTTGAGATTGCCGTGCGCGCAGCGCTTACCGGTCACTTGGTGTTCAGCACCATCCACACAAACACCGCCGTCGCGACTGTCACGCGTATGGCCGATATGGGCCTTGAGCGCTACATGATTACCAGCTCGCTCGTGGCTGCCGTCAGTCAGCGGCTGATTCGTATGATCTGCCCCAAGTGCAAAGAAGAGTACACGCCCAGCGATGCGCTGAAGCGCCAGCTTGCCCAGAGCTTCCGGCAGCCCAGCGTCGATATCGACCTGTTCCGCGGCAAGGGTTGCGCGTTCTGCAACCAGTCGGGGTACAAGGGCCGGCTTGCGGTGCATGAGTACATGACCATGACACCGGCGCTGCGCGAGTTGATTCTTGAACAGCGCCCCGAGGGCGAGCTTGAAGATGAATGCCTGAAGATGGGCATGCGTAACATGCGCCAGAGCTGCTTCTTCAAGCTGCTTGACGGTTTGACCACGGTGGAAGAGGCAGTGAGCTTGTTCTATGAAGATTAGGCCGCGGTGCGGTCAATGAGCAATTGGCAATGAGCAATTGGCAATCGATAGCGAACAACCAAAGGCAGAAGTGCCCCATTGTTCATTGATCATTGCCCATTGATCATTGCTTCTGAAGGAAGCTATGTCCGGCCAAAGTACTGTTCGACTTGACGACCTGCTGGTGTTCACACGCCGCGCCGAGGTCAGCGACCTTCACTTGACCGTCGGCGTGCCGCCCGTGCTGCGCATCGACGGCCAGTTGCGCGCCATTGAAGGCTTCAAGCCGCTGATGCCCGCCGACACGCGCAGCCTTGCGCTGGAACTGCTTGACGAAAAGCAGATGGCAAAACTTGAAGGCGAGCGCGAGCTTGACTTGTCATTCGGTCGCCGCGGCGCCGGCCGCTATCGTTTGAATGTGTACTGGCAGCGCGGCAGCATCGGCCTGGCCATTCGTGTTATCCGCAGCACGATCCCGACGATTGACGAGTTGGGCCTGCCGCAGATCACCAAGCAGTTCGCCATGAGCGACAAGGGCCTGCTGCTCGTCACTGGCCCCACCGGCAGCGGCAAGAGCACCACGCTGGCGGCGATGATCCAGTACATCAACCAGAACGACAGCTGCCATATCATCACCGTCGAAGACCCGATCGAGTACTTGTACCGCCACGAGCGCAGCATCATCAACCAGCGCCAGATCGGTGACGACACGCTCGGCTTCGCGCCCGCGCTGCGCCATATTCTGCGCCAGGACCCGGACGTCATCCTGATCGGCGAAATGCGCGACCTTGAAACCATCGAAGCCGCCATGACCATGGCCGAGACGGGCCACCTGGTGTTCGCCACGCTGCACACCACAGATGCGGTACAGACCATCAACCGCATTGTGGACGTGTTCCCGACCAACCAACAGCAGCAGGCGCGCGTGCAATTGAGCTTTGTGCTGCTGGGCGTGGTGGCGCAGCAGTTGCTGCCGCGCACCAAGGGCGGCCGCGTGCTGGCTATGGAAATCCTGAAGGTCAACGCTGCCGCACGCAACCAGATTCGTGAAAGCGAAGTCCACCAGATTTACAGCATTCTCGAAACCGGCAGCCGCGAAGGCATGATCACCATGAACCAGTGGCTGTACAACCTTTACCAGCACGGCGAAATCACGCGCGAAGTGGCGCTGAGCCGCAGCACCAACACCGACCAGATGAAGCGCATGCTGCAGCAGGGCGGCAACACCGGCGGTACCGGCCGCGGCCTGGGCGGACAGCCAGGCGGCGCAGCGGCAGCCATGCGCCCGTCGTAGCCATGCCAACCTGAGCAACGACCACGCGCCCATTGGGCGCGTGGTTTGCTTTCGGCAAGGACATGCCGCGGATGAATCGGGCAGCCGGGCACCTGTGACGACGGCGCGAGTCACAAAGCGATACACAGCCTACCGGGCAGATGCGCGTTCCGGTACGTACGAGCGGCGTTACCTCGGCGGCTTGTAGCTGCCGCCGGTGCCGGGCAGCGGCACGTTGTCCATGTTTGGTGCTGCCCACTCGCGCGAGAGTGCCGGCGCTTCCGGCAGCGTCAACTTCACGTCAAAGCGCTTGCCTTCATGCCCGGGCATCGCGGCATCGAGCATGATGTGGTCTCGCGCGATGGCGGTCACGATTGCATCCGCGCCTGCTTCGGTCAGACTGCTTTCCTTCCACAAGTGCAGATGGCGGCGGTTGTGGCTGATGAACGCGCTGGCTTCCAGGCTGCCGTCTTGACTCCAGGCGATCATCACCAGCGGAAAGCGCTGGTTGAGATCGGCTTGCAGTTGCGCCTGCAACTCTGCATCGGTGGGCGGCGTGATCTCAACGACTTCGGTCTTGTCGGTCACCACGGGCGGCCTGGGCCGCTCGATCGGTGATGTCTGCACGACAGGCAGCTCCGCTGCTTGCGTGTGCTGCGTCTGCGACCACTCGACCCGGGGTTGCGTGGCGCGCGCCAACGCAAGCTGCCGGGTGACGCTGTCGTGGGAACTGCGATTTGCAGCAGCCATGGCGTAGATGCCGGTGCCGGTCGCGGCCGAAACCATGGCAGCGGCCATCCATCCAGCCAGTTTCACGATGCGGGAGTTCATGTGCAGCCTCCGAAAGTGAAACGCCGCGCTGGGCGCGGCGTTGCGTGAAAGCTGAAATGGTGCGACTACTTGTCGCCGGTGTTTTTCTTCTTGGGTGCGATGAAGACCTTGGTGCCGGGCACGCCGTCGCGCTCATAGCTGACCTCGAAGCGATCAACACCGGCGTCGTACTCGGCGCGAACGATGCGCTTGACGTCGGCCATGCTGACCACGGGTTTACCGTTCACGGCCTTGATGATGTCGCCGCGGCGGCCGCCACGTTTGGCGACCACGTTGTCGTCAGGCATCTCATCGCTGATCTGGATTCCCAGGGGCTTTCCGTCGCGGTCGTAGGCGACCTTGGCGTACTTGGCAAGTTCGTCGGCAAGCTCGGCGTTGTTGTAGTCGTCGGTGCCAAGGGTCCATTCGTCCTTGCCCGAGTCATACACGGATTCCTTGGGGCGGTTATCCTTGACCTCGACCTCTTCGGGGGCGGGCACGGGGTCCTTGGGCAGCTTGATCGTGCTGCCGGTGCCGGACTTGTTCTTGCCCATCTTGTTGACGTCGATCTCGCGAACCGCCGTCTTGGACATCTTAAGCGGCACGTCAAAGTACTTCGCCGCGAACTTGGCGTTGCGGCTCTGGCCCTTGAACAGCACATAATCCTGCAGGACGTCCGTGGTGTCGATATGAATCGAAACGACCGTCAGGTCGTACTTGGCCAGGCCCTTGATCTTGGAGTCGCCGGCTTCCGCATACTCAAGTTTGAAGCTCATGCTCGGGAACATGTGCAGGTTGACGTTTCCCACTTCCTTGGCGGTGATCGTCGCGCTGCTTGTTCCCCACACCCGCAGCAGCGTGAACTGCTCGTTCAGCCACTTCTCAAGCTCGGCCTTCAACTGATCGTCGGTCGGGTCCGGCGGCGGGGGTGGCGGCGGCGGCGGCGGCGGCGGCGGCGTGGTTTCTTTCGGCCGCTCGCGCGGCGACATCGGCGGCTGCACCGCCATGACGTTTGTGGCGTTGCTGGCGCTGGTCTGGTCCTGCCAGCCGATGCGTTTTTCTTTGGATTTCGGGGCGCCGACTTTGCCGTAGACGATCTCGCGGTCGGCTTCAATCCCTGTGTAGTATTTGTAGCCAATGAACGCGCCACCGGCCATCACCAGAAGGTTGGCCATCCAGATCAACAGTGCTACTTGTGCGCCTTTCATGAACCGCCTTTTATAGCTGCGTAGCCAGACTGATTCGAGGCCCGAACTAGCGGCTGGGATGTTGAATGACGGGCTTCTCCACCCTCTTCTGCTCAGTCTTGGGACTGAACAGCAGCCATGCGCTGATGCCGCCGATCAGCAGCAGCGCGCCCAATGCCACCAGCGTCAGACCTTGCCCGCGTTTCCTGTTGCGCATCGTGTGCTCCTGGGGGCGAGATGGCGCCCTGCAGTGATACGCACGTGCGGGTGCATTCGTTGCGGGTTTTACCACAACTTTGCCTGGCGTTTTTCAGGCTTCCGGGGTGGTGGGGTACAGCTTGTGATAAATGGCCCAAAGCAGCTCTTTCACGCCCTTGCCCGAGACGCCGCTGATCAACGTAACTTCTTGTCCCAGAAGGGTTCCCAGCGCTCTGGCGCGTTCGTCGGCGCCGGGGATGTCGGCTTTGGTGGCAACAACGATTCGCGGCTTGGCTGCGAGCGAAGGGCTGAACGCCTGCAGCTCACCGAGGATCACGTCGTGGTCGTGTTTGAGCTGTTGGGGCTCGCCGTCGCTTACGTCGATCATGTGCAGCAGCAATCGCGTGCGCTCAACATGCCGCAAGAACTGGTGGCCAAGCCCCTTTCCGGCGGCGGCGCCCTCGATCAACCCGGGAAGGTCTGCCATCACGAAGCGCTGGGCCGGCCCCATCTCGACGATGCCGATGTGAGGGCCAAGGGTGGTGAACGGGTATGCGGCAATCTTGGGTTTGGCGCGTGACACGCGGGCCAGCAGTGTGCTCTTGCCCGCGTTGGGCAAACCGACCAGCCCGACGTCGGCGATCAGCTTAACCTCAAGCCGCAGCAGTTTCTCTTCGCCCGGGCGGCCGGGATTGGACTGGCGCGGCGACTGGTTTGTGGCCGTTGCGAAATGCTTGTTGCCGAATCCGCCGTTTCCGCCGCGGGCGATGACGACGCGCATGCCCGGCTGGTCCATGTCGGCAAGCTGGATGACTTCGGCTTGCAACGGCTCCGGTTCGTAGAAGTCCTCGCCGCTGGCGCCTGCTTCGGTAAAGGCCTCTTCGGGGGCGTTGGCGATGTCGAGGTCTTCGGGGTCCGGCTCTTTGGGTGCGGGCGGCGCCGGTGCCTTTACCCAGTAGACGATTGTCCCGACGGGCACTTCGACAATCCGGTCCTGCCCGTTGCGGCCGGCTTTGTTGCTGCCCTTGCCGGAAGTTCCGTCCTCAGCCTTGATCTCGTGCGTCTGCTGCAAGTGGCCCAGACCGTGCGTCTGGTGGCTTGCGACGAAGATGACGTCGCCGCCGTCGCCACCGTCGCCGCCGTCGGGGCCGCCCTTGGGTGCGAACGCTTCATGCCGGAAGTTTGTGAGGCCGTCGCCGCCGCGGCCGCCGCGCACCGTAATAGTGTGTTCGTCAACAAACATGGCGGAAGGGTAGCGTCGCGACGCACCCGGTGCAGGGGGTGGCAGATTGCGGAATGCGGATTGCGGGCTAGGCTTGCGCGCCATTGGCCGGAAACCGCCGCCTGCAATGACGCAACTGCGCATGATTCCCTATTCGGACGACCTGTTGCCGCGCTGGGCGCAACTGCACAATGCCTGTTTC
The DNA here is from genome assembly GCA_025993795.1 of Planctomycetota bacterium. Taxonomy (GTDB): domain Bacteria; phylum Planctomycetota; class UBA8742; order UBA2392; family UBA2392; genus JADJRK01. Next base: position 42,231 of record JAMQHL010000024.1, on the reverse strand, counting down.
AACGGCGCGCACAACTTCTGGTCCGTGGGTGCCCGTGACCTGCGAAAACGCATTGTCGGGGCGCCCGGGTTCGACCCTGACTGCCTGCTGTTTGCCGAGCTTGGTGGTGAACTGGTCGGGTTTGCCCATGGCGGCGCCGCGGGCTTGTACGCCGTGGGTGTGCGCCCCGATGCGCGCCGCGCAGGCATAGGCACGACATTGCTGAGCGAGTTGCGGCCGCGCATCGGGCCAGGATTTGACGGGCGCGGTCTCAACCCCTTCTGGGGCAACCCGCGTGGTCCGGAAACCAGCTTCTTCGGCATGGTGGAGGGAATTGGCGTCGATGAGCAGGACCGCGCCGCTGGCGCATTCCTTCGCAAGGCCGGTGCAAGACACGCCGCGACAGCGCTGAGTCTGCGCGCAACGCCGGCGGATATTGACCTCGCGCCCGGGCGCGACGCGCGCTCGCGCGCCGAAATGCTGGGATTTGAGTTCGCGTTGCTGATGTCGCGCTGCCCGCACGTCGGTGACGAACTGGCAAGTCAGCGTCCGCTGCGCGGCAACCACTTCTCGGCGGCTGCAACCCACGCGGGTTTAGTCGCGGGCGTGGCCGTAGGTTTTACAACGCCGGAACTGGGCCCGGGCCGGTTCGGGATCTTCACGCTGGAAGTGGCGAAAGAGCACCGTCGCAAGGCGGTCGGCAGCGCACTGGTGATGCACCTGCTGCTGGAGATGCAGAGCGGCCCGTTCACGGCGTGTGAAGTGACGACGGTGTCGAGCGACAGCCCGGGCGCGCTGGAGTTGTACGAGAGGCTGGGTTTCCAACCATGCGCCAGATTTGCGGTGTGGGAGTAGGACCTGCCGCAGTATCCCGCCACTTGACATCTTCGCAAAATGCGAAGATGATACGAGTGCGTGCGGCGGCGCCAACGAAAGAGCGCCGGGGTGGCGACCATCGGTATGAGCCCGAGATGACGCGAACCGGGCTGTGCGATCCGCCGTTGGGGAGCGCAGCATGCATGTCATCTCGCGCAAGAAGCTCGTTGAATTCTGGAAGAAGCACCCCGCCGCCGAGGGACCATTGAAGGCCTGGAACGCCCGGACGCGACATGCCAATTGGAAGAAGTTTGCCGATGTTCGGGAGGACTATCCCACAGCAGACCAGGTCGGTCGGTTTGTGGTGTTCAATATCGGGGGTAACAATTATCGGCTTATCGCCGTGATTCACTACAACCGTGGCAAGGTTTACATCCGGCACATCCTGACCCACGGCGAGTATGACGACGACGACTGGAAGAACGACTGATGGCCACCAAGGCGCGCAATCCCCTCAAGCTGCAACGTTACCTGCAACTGGTGCGCGAGTTCCCACTTGTGCCGATTGAGAACAAGCGCCAGCTCAGCACCGCAATCGACATGATCGACCGCCTTGTCGATCGCGACCTCAACCCGGAAGAAGAGGCCTATCTCGATGTGCTTGCCCACATCGTTGAGCGCTATGAGGATCGAGCCTACCCGATTGCCGCTGTCGATGACGCTGCTTTGCTTGCGGACATTCTGGAATCCAAGGGGCTCACGCAGGTGGCGTTCGCGCGCGCCACCGGAATTTCGGAGTCCACGGTCTCGTCGGTACTCAAGGGCACGCGCAATCTCACACGCGAACAGATTGGCCGCATCGCAACCAGTTACAACATTCCCGCCGGAGTATTCAGCTTCACAGCCTGAGATCCGCTTAGCGCCGCCAGGCGGGCAGCGCGTAGCCCTTACGGTTGTCGTCGATGCGGAACCACCCGGTCTGGGTCACGCCCTCAAGCTGCGCGATGTGGGTTACCTTCGCCCCCGCGTAATCCCGCAATTCCGTCGCGGTGACCAGGCGGTCGCGGTTAGCGTCGGCTTCTCCGGCCAGGCCCTGCAATACGAAGCTGCTGAACAAGCCGTGCGAAAGGTCGTCGATTTCAAGGGCGGGCATGCCCTCATTTTCGCCGGTCTTGGCGCTGCTTGCGGAAAGCAGGATGACAGACGTGCCACGAGCCCCTGCCCGCTCAATCACTGCATCCAGACGACAGCCGGCAAGCCCACGTTCGCGCGCCGCTGCCAGGCTGTCAGCGGTGGTGGCGCAACGCTTGTCGCCGGGGGCGGTGAAGCTGCAATCCAGTAGCAGCGTCAGCGTGCGCGGGTTGTTCACCAGCAGCAGATCCAGCAGATCATTGAGCGCGATCTTTTCGGCTCCGCCGCTTGTGGGCTGCGCCAGCATCAACGCCACCTCGCCCCTGGCGTCCATGGAACCGATCCCGCTGAAGTACAGAATCACGTCATCGTTCGCGCGTGCCAGCACGGCAAGGTCGCGCGCCGCCTGCTCGACAGAGCGTCGGGTGGCGCGGGGGCCAATCACGCTGCGCAAAGCGCCTTCCGGCACTGCGTCATTCCGTGCCTCAACGATCTGCGCCGCGAACTCCTGCGCGTCGCGGGTCGCAAAGCGTGTCAGCGGTGTCGGCGGCTGGCCGGTGCCGTCCACGCCTATCACCAGTGCAAGCCGGCGCCGGATGCCCGCCTTGAACTGTTCGGTTTCGGCGGCTTGGCGCAGGTCGGTCGTGACAAAACGCAGCGCAGCTTTCTTGGCCTCGTTCTCGGCGATTGGCAGCAGCAAGCCGCCGATCTTCTGCCAGTTGCTTTCATCAAAGTGGCCGGGGGTGCTGAAAATGCTGAACAGGTTGAAGCCTTCGTCCCAGTCGTCGAGGCTGCGGATGATGGTTTCGGGCGGCTGCAGGCGCTTGCCGGCAAGTTCTTCGTCGCGATTGGTCGGGTACAGGCGCAGATCGACGTGAAGGTGCGCGTCGAAGTCCTCGTCTGCGATCCACCACGAAAAGATCGGGCTGACCATCCACCAGATGAACATGTTCCAGCCGTATGCTCCGTTGCTGTCGATGTACCCGACATCATGGCGCTTGAGCGTGGGAACGATGATGAGATCAAGCCCCTGCTTCAGTGCGGCGGCCTGCAGTTCGCTGCGCGGCGTCTCGGGTGTGGCGCCATCGATGGGCACGATCGCTTCAAACATGCGGTATTGGCGCAATGTGTCGAGCATCTGGCGGTGCAGGCCTTCGGGGCCATTCAGGCGCTCTCCGTCCGGCACCAGCACCCAGCGCTGCGTGTCGTCCACGTTGTAGCGCTTGTCATCCAGCTCAAGGGCCATGCGAAACGGCGCCAGCCCCACACGCAACGGCAACGGTTGCCACCCGGCGGGGATGATCTGCTCGCGCTCAACATCGGCCTTCAGGTCGGGTGTTTCGACGTTTGAACACGCCCCCAGGACAACCAGGGCCGTGAGCAGGCAAGGCAGCAGCAAGTGACGTGCAACCGCAGCACCCGTGTTGCAGGCGGTCGTTGAGTTGATTGCGCGAATGAAGTCCGCGAACCCTGTGACGCCTGCCGTACCATCAATCGCCATCGCCGTCCTTGCCTTCGAAAGTGAACGTCTGGATGCAGCGGAAACCACGACCCGAGCTGCGATCCAGCAGGGGCGAGTAGCTGACCTTGGCGCGCCGGGCATAGCGGAACCACAGTTCCGCCCGCAGGCCGGGCTCGGCGCCCTTGACCGTGGCGGCGCCGCCCTTGGCCAGCGAGGTCCACTCGGCGACGTTGCTGCCCATGTCGCGAGCACCCGTCGGGTTGCTGTCCCATTCGGCTGTGCCGACTTCGCGCGGCTCAGGCACGCCCATGGGCGGCGCCTTCTCGCGCAGTCCCCATGGGTAGTCAGCAACGTCCACCGCGCCGGCAACAGGGGCCGCTGCTGCAACCTCCCACTCTTCGGGCGTCGGCAGGCGCTTGCCCTTCCATGCCGCGTAGGCGCTGGCTTCGTACCAGCTCACGCCGGTCACGGGGTACTTGGCCAGGCTGACGTCAAAGCCCCCCTGCGCCCACGTGGCCGGGCCGCTTGCGCCGGTGCTGTCTACGAACTGGCTGAGCATCGGGCGCGCTTCTTCGTGCCAGTACTCGGGGGTCGTGTAGCCGCCGGCGTCGACGAATGCCTTGAATTCTTCATTGGTGACGGGGTGCTTGTCCACGAACAGCAGCTCCGTTTGCTCGACCTGGCGCTGCGGGTTCTGGTCGCTCTCGCGGTTGCTGCCCAGGATGAACGTCCCGCGCGGCAGCAGTACCAGACCCTCGGCAACCTGTGCCAGCGCAAGGCGCATCTTGATTTCGCCAAGCCGCGCCTTGATGTCGGCCACGACTGCCTTGTCGGTCACATAGGCAAGGGCCTTTTCATACAGTTCGCCGCGGACCTTGTCTTCTTCGGCGCTGTCTGCCTCTTCGACAAGGCGTGAACCCAGCCTGCGGCGCAGGTTTTCACGGAACGTCAGGGCGCGGGCGCGATAGTCGGCATCGGTGAGTTGCGGTGCCAGTTCGTCGTAGTCCTTAAGCACGCCCTCCATCTCTTCGGAGCGCGCTGCCAGCACGTCGCGGGCATGCAACTGCTCCAGCATCGCGAGTTGCAGCATGCGCTCAAGGCGCGCGCGGTCGTTGTCGGTCGCGAACTGGCTGCTCTTTGCCTCGGTCATCGCGCTGCGGATATAGGTCTGGGCCATCGACCAGTCTTTGTCTGCGATTGCCTGTTCAGCGGCGGCCATGGCCTGCTTGAACTGCGACTGTTCCTGCACCTGGGCCTTGAGCGCATCGCGAGTAACGCGGATTTCCTCGGCCAGTCGCCCGGTGCTGGCACCGGTGTCGAGCATCAGTTCAGCGACGTCAAAGCGCTGCTCTGTGAGGGCGCGTTTCGCAAAGGTCAGCGCTGCGTCGGCCTTCATGTTCAGCGCGCGGTCGCGCAGCCTTTCGGCGGGTTCGCCGGGCGCCGAGACGGCTATCGCCTGGTCGCAGACGCTGATGGTCTCGATCAGCGCCCGCGATGCGGTTTCGTACTTTTCTGCGGTTTTGGCCGTTGCCAGTTTCTTGCCGGCGCTGTCCACGAGTGTGCGCAGCTTGGCCATGTCGACCTCAGACTGCTTGCGTGCCTCGTAGCCCTTGAGCCATGCGTCAATCTCTGCGAGCGCGTTCGCAACCCGCAGCTTCTCTTCCTCAAGCCCCGCGACGCGGATGCTGCGCACCTGGACAAATGCGGTGCGCGCGTCGTCGTAGGCAGCGTTCACCATCAGCAAGTCGGTTTCGCCGGTTCCGTCCATTTTGCGGGCCTTGTCGATCGCTGCTTCGGCAATAGCGAGCAACTCGTTGAAGTCCTTCTGAAGCTGCTGTTGCCGGATCAAGTCTTCGCTTTCGCGGCGGACAATCTCTTCGCGCACGGTCGCTTCGCTGTTGACGGTGTTGGCGGCCGCCAGGCCTTTGCTGGCGCGCTCGTCATCGCCCAGCGTGATCAGCGCGGACTGGTACTTGCTGGCCGCGTCGCCGGCAAGCTTGCGTGCATCAGCAAAGTCGCTCTTGCCCAGGGCTTCGCGGGCGCTTCCCAGCAGCACGTCAGCGTCGGTAATCGCCGACTCGGCGCGTTGCGTGCCGGCTCGCTGTGCCGCCTGGTATGCGAAGATGCTGCCGCCGACCAGTGCTGCCAGCACCAGCAGGCTGGTGATGACCGCGACCTTGTGTCGTGTGATCCACTTTCCAAACAGCTGCCCCAGGCTGTACTTGACCGCTGCCAGAGTGCGCCCTTCCTGCCAGCTCTTGAGGTTGTCAATCAGCTCAGCCGCTGTGCCGATGCGCTTGTGGGACTGCTTGGCGATGCACTTCATCGCCAGTTGCTCAAGCTCAACAGGGATCCTGCGCTCGGGGTTCATGGCGCTGGGCGTCTGCGGGTCAAAGTTCTTGACCTGATCGAGCACCTGCGCGCTGGTCTGTGCGGTCCATGGCGTCTGCAGCGCCAGCAGCTCGTAGAGAATCACGCCAAGCGAGAAGAGGTCGCTTTCCGGGCCCATCGTGTTGACTTCGCCGCGGGCCTGCTCGGGGCTCATGTAGCTGGGTGTGCCCAAGATGCTGCCGGTCATGGTGCGCGACGCGTCGTCGTCCTGGCGGTCGCTGACCACGGCGCGGTCGGCGGTGTCTTCTTTGCGGCCGACAATCTTGGCCACGCCCCAGTCCATGATCTGCACTTCACCGAAGCGCCCGACCATGACGTTGGCGGGTTTGAGGTCGCGGTGAATCACGCCCTTGCTGTGGGCAAATGCCACGCCTTCACAGATCTTGATGTAGATATCGACCAGGCGCGTGATGGGGAAAGCCTTCTCAGCGCTGGGGTCTTTCTTGCGCAGGCGCTTGAGAATGCTGCTCAGGTCTTCGCCTTCCACCAGCTTCATCGTGAAGTACAGGTTTCCGCGGCCGTCCACGCCGATTTCGTGCACGGGCACGATGTTCGGGTGTTCAAGCTGGCCGGTGATCTGGGCCTCTTCCAGGAAGCGCTCAACCAGGTCGCGGCGGTCAAGCATTTCCTTGCGCAAGACCTTCAGGGCGACGCTGCGGCGCAGGTCGTTGTCCTCCACCTCAATCACCTTGCCCATGCCGCCGCGCGCAATCTCGCGGATTACGCTGTAGCGGCGCTTGCTGCCCGCCAGCTTTTTGAGGCGCGTGGTGTGCTTGCCGACCTTGACGCCGCTGCCGATACCCATCTGGTTTCGCAGGTCGGCCAGTGTCATCTCGTGGCCGGTGATCTTTTCGCCGGTGACGGCGCTTTCGCTGCCGAGCTTGCTGTCCGTGCGGTCGCGCAGGCCACGCCGGCCGCCTTCGCCGGTCTGGAACTGGGTGCGGCTGCCGGTGGTCACCTCGGACTCGCTGGTGATGTCTTCCAGGCTGACATCGGAGTCGTCGATAATGGTACCGGCGCCGGTAGGGAAGTCGTCGGGGACCGTGACCGAAACATCAGAGTCGTGCTCGGCACGGGCCTGCGCCATCTCCGGGTTTTCCGGCGGCGCGGTCGCGGCAAAGTCCTCTTCGCGATGGCTCACCGAGGCAGCGGCCCTGCCCCCCGGGGTCTTCAGGTCTTCTGAATCGAACAGCGTGTGCGCATCAATCGGCTTGGGCGGCGCGATACTGTCGTGCAGCATTTCTTCGGGTGTGGTCGTCAGGTCGGCAGGCGGGCCGAAATAGGTGTCGTCGGCTTGCTCCATCACTTCGTTGACCGCGCTGTCGTTCATGAGCTGCGAGATTTCCTCGGACTCATCTTCGACAAACGTGCTCAGCGCATCCGGCGAAAGTGTGTCGTCCCCGAATGATGAGAAATCGTCCGAGGCTCCTTTGGAGCCCTTGAGCTGGAACTGCGGCGGCGGCGCGGGGGATTCCTCTTCGCCGTGGGCCGTATCGCTTGCATCGCCCCTGGCGGTATCGCCAACACGCATGCCGGTGATGCCCAGCGACGTATCTTCTTTTTCGATGCCCAGCGAAGTCGCGCTCGACGACTCCGGCCCGAACTGCGCGGCGTCATCCACTTCGAGTGAATCAACCGCTTCGAGCACTTCCTCTGAATCAATCGCCTCGAGCACTTCCTCTTCGAGGTCGTCAAGATCGACGTTGTCCAGCGTATCAAGCTTGACCTGCACAAGCCGGGCACTAGGCGTGCGCTCAACCATCACGGGCTCGTCGTCGTCGGCTTCCAGGCTCGGGATCTGGTTGCGCTGGTTGTCTTCGAACAGGCTGTCGCCGCTGCGCGTGTCGGGCGGTGGCAGTTCCATTTCAAGGTTGCTGTCCGTGTCGCCGGAATCAGCGATCGCATACGACGGCCCCACCGGCTCGACGAACTTCGGAACTTCCGGGAAGAAGTCCTCTTGTTCCGGTGCCAGCTCGTCGGTGCGATTGGTGTAAGGCGCCATGCGGGCAAGGCGTTCCGTGTCACGACGGATCGGTTGCAACTCGTCGTCGGGCGACAGCAGGCGGGCCTTCAGCTCTTCCAGGGTCTCGTCCGGGTGCGCCTCAAGCACGGCCAGGGCGGCTTCCACACCAAGCCAGCCCTTCTCGACGACAACCTCATGCGCGCAAAGGTCGGGCTCTTGGCCCCGACGTGATTCGAGTTCATCGCGCAGTGCATTGATCTGGGCGAAAGCAAGCAGGCCGCGGCGCTCTGCGCGTTCGAGGAACAAGTCATCAAGCTGCTCGTTCGGGTGCATTCCGTCGCTTTTCAGTCGCCTTGCCAGTCTCTTTTCAGTCGCTTCTCAGTCGCGCACAGGCGCTACTCCGGCAGGTCCGTATCACCCCGGGCCAAGGGTTGCAGGCCGGTGTCTATTGGAGTGCGCGCTCCGTCACTAATCGAACTCGACCCGGCGGACTGTGTTGGTGCCGACCTGCCTGCCGCCCACGTTACGTTCCCCGAACACGACGTAGTATGTTTGAATCCCGTCATCAAACAAGCCGCTCGTGCCCGAACCGTTGCCTCCGATCGGCGGATCCGTCAGGAACTGAAGTGCCGGGCCCGGCGTTGTCATTACGATCGCCTGTGCCTGCCGCTTGCTGAGTGGCGCATGGATGAATCGCACCCTCTCGGCGTCCCAGATTGCCCCGCTGCGCGCGATGGGCTCAGCGCTGCCACCGTTGTTGACGACCAGCGAGTTCCAGTGGTTGGGCGTGCTGTTGCCGGCTGGCAAGTACTCGTACAGCAGCGACGTGCTGCCCGAGCTGATGGTGCCGCCGACTACAAGAATGCGCTTCTTGACCTCGTCCCAGCCCATGGTCGCGTTGACGCGCGGGTCGGGCGCACTTCCGGTTGCGCCGGAAACGGGGGTCCATGTGCCGGGCAAGCCGCTGCCCAAGCTGAGATACCGCAGATCATTCAGCTTGACGACGACGGAGGCGGAGTAGGCCTCGCCGCCGAAAGCCCAAATTCGTTCATTGTCGGCGTCGTAGCACAGGGCGGCGCCCCGTCGCGCGCCAGGAGGTGAACCCGTGGCGACAACCAGCGCCCAGGTGTTGGTGTTTGGGTCGTATGCGTACAGCGAATTCACCAGGTTCGGCGTGCTTTCAGAACTTTTGTCGCCGCCAAGCATGAAGATCAGGTCCAGGTCTTCGTTGTAGGTCATGGCGGCGCCCCAGAGCGCGGGCGGTCTTACACCCTGCGGGGAGAGGCGCGTCCAGACTGCTGAGCCCTTTGAACCATCCCATTCCATCTTCCACAGGTCGGCGCTGGCACCATGGTCGCAAATGCCGCCATAGAAGTACCCAAACCCGCCCACCATCACGCCGGCGGCGTCGCGACGTCCGGGCGGTCGCATATTCTCGGCATCCAGGGGCACAAAGATCGCGGGGCTGGTCTGTCCCAGCGTGTACGTCCAGAAGTCGCCAAAACTGCCTTTGGCAACTTCGCCGCCGTACAGCAGAAATCCGTTTGATGGCAGCTCAACAAAGCCGGCATCGCCGCGCGGCAGGGGGCGTTCTTCAGAACCCTGGGCTACAAGGCTCCACGCCGCGACGGTGCCGCCCGTAAGGTCGATGTCGTAGAGTTCCTGGACGTAAGCGTCGGTGTCTACGCGTCGTCCGCTGTACACGTGAAGGTGGGCGGCATGGAATAGTACGGCAGGGTGGGCATAACCGATCGTCGGAATGCTTGCGCCTCCGCTGTTGGCCAGCGAGCTCCACTTCCAGACGGGCGAACTCAGCTTGAACACTTTCATGCTCGCAGAACTCGTGCCGTTGGCAGGCCCGACGAACCAATGCGTGCGCGTGGTCGGGTCATACGAGTGCCCGCACAGCTCAGGAATTGCGGGGCCGCTGCTCGTGCTGCTGAGGAACTGCCGCGTCTTCCACTGGTCTTTGCTCGCCGATATCAGGCCACAGTCAAATCGGTAAATCACGCCGGCGTTGAACAACAGGTGAAGTTCCTGCAAGACTTCGTCGTACCAGCAGTGGTAGGTATGTCCGCCGCCCAGGGTCGGCGCCTCTCCGCCGGACCCGTAGCTGATCTGCGTCCACGTTGCCACGGGCTGCTGTGTGTCGGCTTGCCACACCTCGACCTGCGTGCCGATACCCTTGCCGAGAATTGCAAGTATCCTCTTGTTCGTACTGTCGTACGCTGCGGCAATCGTATTCGGTTCCGAGTTTCCATAGGCGATACCCCCGATCGGTGCGCCCAGCCCCAGCGTGAAAGGGCCGGTGTCCAGCGTCAGCGGCGTGCGGTCGTGGGCGTTGGTGGCAGTGCCGGGGCTGTGGCCGCCAATGATCCACAGCTTGTCGTTATTGCTGTCCCACACCATGTTCGGCGCACCGCGCGACATCACCACGCTGTTCACGTCTGCCCAGTTTCTGCCGTCGCCGGTGATCGTTACGTCAATCAACTGGAACACACTCGGGTAACCGGTGGCCTCGCAGCGCAGCGTCACGTCCTGGTCAACAGTTGTGGCCGTCGGCGTAAACAGGCCGGTTTGGGAGATGCTGCCATTGCTGCCGGAAACCCTGGACCATTGCACGCTTTGCGGGGCGCCTGCGGGTCCAACGACATGCGAGAACTGAATCGGCAAGCCGGCAGAATATGTGAAGCCCTCGGCGGGTGTCACCATGATCGAGGTGGGCGTCACAGTCACAGCCGGATTGATTGTGACTAGGGCCGAGGCAGTGACCAGCGTATCAGCAGTGCTGCGTGCAGTAACCGTCACCTGAGTCTGCGTCGGCACCGTTGCCGGCGGTGTGTAATAGCCGCTTATGAGCGTGCCGACGGACGCACTGAGTTCCCACGTTACGGACTGATTGGCGTTGGTGGGAACGAAACTGATTGGTGTGAACTGCTGCCCGGCGCTGCCGGCAAACACCGTCGCGTTCGGTGGCGAGAGCGCGAAACTGGTCGGAGCCGGCGCCACCAGGTCTTGCGGATAGCTGCCTATCACGGTCGGCTTCACCACGCTTACGGCCTGAATCGTTACGGTCGGCGGATTTGGCAGAGTGTTTGGCGCCGTGTAAAGGCCGGACGTACTGATCGTGCCGATGTTGGAATTGCCGGTGCCCCACGCGGAGCCGTTCCAGAATATTCGCCAGTCCACATTCTGGGGTGCGCCGGGTGCAGGCGTTTGCGGCAGCACGCTTGCCGTGTACTGGCGCGTCAGGCCGAGCGTCAACGAGCCGGTTTGGGCAGTGGTGACAACGATTGAAGTCGGCTCGGGGATGATCGTGAGCGACGCCGTGCCGGGCTGAACCGCCGGATCGACAGAGAACGCCCGGATCGTGACCGTGTTCGGGGTCGGGAGTGCCGCCGGCGCCTGGTAGCGGCCGCCCTGGGTGACGATGCCATTGACGGCGCCGCCGACCACCTCCCATATCAGCTGTTGAGGTGCCGTTGCCGGTAAGACTGTGCCGGCAAACTCAACGATCCCGTTCACCAGCACGCTGGTGGCGCCGCTGGGGTTTGACGCGGCAACGCTGACGCTGCCCACGGGGTCTCCGAAGTACAGGCGATAGCCCTTCTGTACGGACTGCCAGAACGTTGGGTGGTCAATCTCGCAGACCAGGTCGACGTATCCACTGCCCGGGTTTGTGGCCGGCGCGACATAGCGCATGCGCTTTGTACCGGCGCCGCCGCTCATCTGCGTGACATTCGCAATGATGGACTGCGGGCTGAAGATGTCCACCGCATTGCCGCGGCCGGGGTCGGCCGAACTGGCGTTGCCCAACCGGCATGCGATCTCGTGTTGAAGATTGACCTGCCCTGTACCAGACATGTGAGTGGCGTAGATACGCACCGCAGAAGTGCCGTTGATTGCCGCGGCCAGCGCCTGCGCGAACTCTTCGGCGGTTGTCATGCCCGTAATCAGGATCGGCACTGTATCGACACCCAGCGCGCCGCCACTCCAGAACTCGAAGGTCACCGGCGGGTTCAGGCCGTCGTGAATCACGATGGTGTCGTTCGTGGATACCGAAGCATTGAGTTCAACGCTGCCGGTAGAGAAAGCAAGCGGCGTGCCCCCGATTGTCTGAAGCGTGCCCCATTGCGGGCCGCTGTTGACGATCTTCCAGAGCGTGTCCTGCATCAGGGCAAACGAGGGCGTGATCTCGCAGTCGAAATAGACAACTCCGGGGGTTGTGGGGTCAGGCTTGACTGTGACCACGGGTGTTGGCGTCAGGTTCGGTGGTGTCTGGTCGTCTGTGGTGTACACACTGATGCTGACCGGGTCCGTATCCGACGGGTTATTGATCACCGGAAACGGAAGGCTGACGAAGGCGACACCGGTGATGTCCGCGGCCCCGGAAGTGGCGGGCAGAATCGGCGGTGCGCTGGGCGGATGATCGGTCGGGGTGATGCGCAGAAAGACGGTTGCCTTGTTCTGGTTGGGAAATGTCGCAGCCGAGTTCCAGACCAGCGCCGATGGCAACCCGATGCTGCTGGAAGGCATGTTGTCGGGGTTGCCGAACTGAATGCTTGCCGCCGGCAACGTCGTGTATGAACTGCCGTCTGTGCTGTATTCGATCAGCACGCTGCAAGGGTCAGCACTGTCATCCTGCAACGTGACGATGATTGGAATGTTGCCCGAATCCTGCAGTACGCCGACATCGACCACCAGCGGGGTTGTGTTGCCCGTGACGTCAAAGGCGCTTGATACGACCGGCGTTCCGGCAGCTCCATCCGCAGGCACCACCAGCAGCAGCACGTTCGTAAAATCGTTCACGTAGGTGCCGATCGGCGCGTTCATGTCAGCCAGCGCATCCCAGACAACGTTGAAAACCTGCGGGTTGACAGTTGTTTGGAACGGGCCTGCCACGCCCGGCTGAAACTGGTTCACGAGAGTGGCGGGGTCCCAGTTTGCTCCGTTGTCGATGCTGTACTGGACAATCACCGCAGCCGGGTCCTGTTCATCGTCGGAAAGCGCGACCTGAAACGGCACCTTGCCGACGAATAACTGGCCATCGAGGTCGGTGATGATGCTGACGACCGGAGGATTGTTGATCGAGTTATCGAGCTGGTAGGGGCCATCGACAACGCCCGGGCCTTCGGTCGGGTCTGCATAGCCCGCCGGGTGGTCGCGCGGGACAAACAGCAGTTGCATCTGGCCGACGAAGTCAAGCAACTGGATGTTGCTGTTCCAGATCACCTGGGCTGCCGAGCCACCGGGTGTTGTGGGCAGATTGGTCGGCGGGTTGCCGATCAGTTCATAGTTGGGCGAGACCGGGTCGATATCAATCAGCAGGAAGGACTGGCCCTGGTCAATGGAGTACGCAAGGTCAAAGCTTGCCGCGTCACTGTTCTGGTCCGCGACCTGAAACGTGAACAACAACGTGCCGTTGTAGTTGGTGAACTGGATGTTGCTGATTGTGGGCGCGTCGTTGCCGACGTTCAGGTTTGTCAACTCGTTCCAGTTGCCCGTCAGCGCGCCATCGTTGGCGCGAACACGGACAGTCACGTTGGGGGTGAGTTGCGGCCCGCCAAAGTCCGCGACGAACTCCCAGCTGAAGCTGTGGGCGACGCCGCTTGCACTTGAGCTCAGTGCAGTCGTGCCGTCGCCGCCGGCGCCCGCAAAGCAGGGCTGAAACGCCCCGCCCGTTGAGTACTGCACCTCGACGCTGCATGGGTCGGCATTTGCATCCAGTAGCGTATATGACACCGAAATCGGCGAGTCACCGCGGCTGACCCCGGTGACAATCACAGCCGGCGCAACATTGGTGCCCGGTGTCGGGTCTTTCTTTGGCTTCTTGTCGTCGCCGCCCGCCAGGCCGAACCACGCGCCCGTGCCGCCGCCGCCGAGGGCAATCAGCCCCGGCCCGCAACCTGAAGTGAGAATGGCCCCCAAAAGCGCGCTCACGCCGGCGAGGACTAGTAATGAACGTCGCATAGCTCCCTCCGAGCCGGTAGTTGATGATTCAAATGGACAAGCAGCTTACCTTGCGAATGCCACCCGCGCCAAGACAAGAATCTTACATTTCGGCCTGTTTCTTGCGCCGCTTGCACAGATTCGCATGCACAGCGCAGCGAACCGGCATACTCTGCCGGTTCGCAATTCAAGAAAGTGTTCTTGTTCGCGCCTGCTGCCCAGCATGGAAAACGCTGCCGCTAGTCGCGCGGCGGACGCGGGCCGTCGCCATCGGGCGGGCGCGGCGGACGCGGGCCGTCACCATCAGGAGGGCGCGGTGGACGCGGGCCGTCACCATCAGGAGGGCGCGGCGGCTTGGGGCCATCGCCATCGGGCGGCATTGGCGGCTTGAAGCCGCGGCGAAACTCGTCCAGCGACACTTTTCCGTTTTCGTCAGCGTCCCAATCCCGCAAGACACGCGTCGGAATCTCATCCTTCGTAAGAAAGCCGTCGCCGTCCCTGTCCAGCTTTTCGAACTCTTCTTCCGGTTTGATCGGCTTGGGGCGGAAGTGCTTGCGCCACTCGGCGAGGCTGATGTCGCCGCTGTCGTCGTCGTCAAAGTCGCGACGCATGCGCTCGTCAATTTCGGGCCCATCGAGTTTGCCGTCGCCGTTGGCGTCGCGCTGCTTGAAGACCTCTTCGGCTTTAGGCGGCATTAGAGGCTTGAGGTGCTTGCGAAACTCGTCGGCATCCACGGCGCCCGACTTGTCTTCGTCCATCTGCTCCAGCATGAACTTCGGCAACTCGGTGCCGTCCAGCTTGCCGTCCCCGTTGAGGTCGAGGCGACCAAACTCAGTTGGCGCGGGCTCTTTCTTTTCGGGCTCGTCTTCCGGCTTGTCTTTCTTCGGCGGCTTGGGCGTCTCGTCGCCGCCGTCGCCCGCAAGGCTTGCCCTGCTGCTTTCGTTCGCGGCCGGCATCGCGCCGGGTTGCACAAAGATGATAGCGACGATTGCCGCTGCCGCCGCGACCGCACCGAGCACGGCGGCAATTCGAATCAGTCTTCCGCGCCTGTGTCCGACCTGATGCAGGGTGCGCAAACTTGCGCCCGCGTATGCCTCGCTTGTCATCGCGGACGACGCCTGCGCGGCATCGCGCAGCCACGCATCGACGTTGCCGGTATCGCTTCGCGCGTCCGCGTAGGCCTCAAAGGCTGCGGCCATTGCGGGGTCCTGCATGGCGGTCTCGAATTCGGCTTGCTCGCGCGACGAAAGCTGGTCGTGCAATGCCCGCTCAAACATGTCACGAATATTTTTCATGTGTCGCCTCGGATTTCCGGCAGCCTGCCCAGCAGTACTTTCAAGCACGCCTTGGCACGGGTCAGCAGCATGGCCGTCGCGCCGATGCTGCGTTGCATGGTTTTCGCTGCTTGCGGAAGTGTCAAACCTTCAAAGAAGCGCAGCAGAACAACTTGGCGCTGGGCATCTTCAAGCTGCTGCAAAGCACTCATCACCGCCGCGTGCACCTCAGCCCGCTCGGCCGTACTCAGGTCGGGGGTATCGGCCGCCTGCCCGAGATCACCGTCTGCCTTGCGAACGCCGCGGCGGCGCACATGGTCAACGCAGGCGTTGCGGAGTACGCGGTACAGATAGGGCAGCGGGTCGCCCCGTTCCCAGGGTCGGCGGCCCGATTCGTACAGGCGCACAAAGGCCGCCTGCGCGACTTCTTCGCCCTCATTGGCGTCACCCAGCAGGCGCGCGCAAAAGCGCACGCTGCGGGCGAAGTGTGACTCCACCATGCGTGTGAAGTCCGGATCGTCGGTGGCATCATTCACGGCAAAGCCAACTTCCCTTGCCGGGGGCGCAAACGCAACCGTGGTGTCGGTAAGCCGGATGTCCCATGTACTGCTCACAATGAATTCACGCGGCAGGAGGGCCCGATTCACGGCAAATGTCGCGAATACCGTGCGCCGGTGCTACCAGCCCGTGCCGCGGTCGGCGTCCCAGTACATGTAGAAGTTGTGCCATTGCAGCGGATACTTCTGCAGAAGCTCTTCGAGCTGCCGCGCGTACATCTGTACCCAGTGCTTCAGGTTGGCGTCGCGTTCTTTGCGGCTGGTGTAACTGAAGAAATGCGGCCCGCGGGCCATAAGTGCGTAGTGCCGCGTGCCAAGCCGATTGGCAAACGTGAACACGACGGGTGCGCCGGTGCTGGCGGCCAGCACGAAGGGGCCGATCGGGAACTTGGCTTCGGTACCCAGAAACGGCACGCGCACGCCCGCACCGCCAAGAATGCGGTCGCCATGGATCGCCACGACTTCGCCGCGCGCCAATGCCTCTCTGCACTCGATGCTGGCCTGCAGGCTGTCGTTGCTGGCGATGATGCGGAACGGTGGCTCGCCGCTGGCCTTCTTGAGCTGCTTTTCGACCTTTTCGCTTTCGCCCTTGAACATCACCGCGTTCACGGGCACTCGCCTGCCCTCGCGCAGGTATCCGCCCAGGCTGTACGCCGCCAGTTCCCAGTTGCCGAGGTGGGCGCTCAGCAGGATGACCCCCTTGCCGGCGGCCAGCGTCTGCTCAATCACTTCGTGGCCGTCGCGCTCAAACTTCACCTCGCCAAGCATGCCCAGAAACGCGTAGCCGCGGTCCACCAGCACGCGCCCGAAGCTCAGGAAGTGCCGGTAGTTGCGCCACCACAGGCGCAGGCCGCGCAAGCCCGGGAATCGCCGCCGCAGGTAGTCGCGGCTTGCCCGCCCGTTCTTCTGGTTGAAGACGACGTAGTAGAAAGCGACCGGGTACAGCAGCGCGTAGGCAAAGCGCGGCCCGAGAAACCGGAACAGGTAGTAGAAAATCAGGATGCCAACACCGGTGCGCGTGCGACCGTCCCATTCTTTGGGCCTAGCCGTGACCGGCGCTGCTGCCGCGCTATCAACCGGGATGTCAGTGGCCGTGCCGCTCATGGCTGCATTGCACAGAACATGTGGGCCGGGCGCAAGCAGACAGGAAGCGCTACTTGCGGGCGCGGGCCCTGGGTGTTGTCTTTGATGGGGATGCCCGTCGCTTGCGCCCGGGGCCCTGGTTTCTCCCGGCAGCGCGCTTGGCTGCCGCTTTGTTCGTGCTGGAAAGCGACTTCTCATACATCGCGATGTACTCGTGGGCGGGTGTACGCTTGAATGCCTCGGCGATCACGTCAAGGGCGAGGTCTTCCACCCTTTTGAAGCGGATGCAGCTCTTGCCCATGTCGAGCTTCTTGCCCGTCTTCTTCCATGCAGCGCGGAACCACTTGTCTTGGCCCGAGTGTCCGTAGATGCACATCAGGTACAGCGACATGTGGTTCTTCTGGCTGGCCATACCGGCGTATGGCAGGGGCTGCTTCGGGTCGCAGTGGTAGCCGGGCGGGTAGACACTGTGCGGAACAGACCAGCCGGGCATGCCGTAACCCATGCCCTCCTGGTACACCGGGTCGATGTGCTTGAGAATCACCGCGCGCAGGGCCTGCAAAGCTTCGCGCCGGTCGGCGGGCAGGCTCGCGAGGTACTCTTTGACGGTCTTTGCTTTTGATTGCATGGGCAACAGTCTAGCGCCCCGCCGCAACCCGACAATCGAATCCTATGTGCCGCTGGCTTGGGGTTGTGCCGGCTCTGTTGCGCCGGTTTGCGACTCCCCGGTGGGCGAGCCCTGCTGTGGCGCGGAAGCGCCTGTCGCTTGCGCCGGGGGCTTCTGTCTATTCCTTCGGCGCAGATACCGGACGCCGTACATCGTGCCCAGCCCAAACAGAAAACTTGCCGCCAGACCGATGATCACGCTGCCCAGCAACCATGCACCAAGGCTCTGGTATGCGAATTTGCTCAGCACCTGCCAGTTCGTTGTGCGCGGCACCATGAACGGCTGGCGCAGGATCAGCTTGCCAAGCCATATGCTGGCGAATGCGATCACGGCCGTCAGCGGCCCGAAGCTGACGTTGGTTGCAGCCACGCACGCGATGCGGTTCAGGTGAACGCGCGTGGCCGAGTACAGTGCGAGCATCCAGTGAAACCCGATCCAGGGGCTGCAACCCCAGAACGCGCCGACGGCAACCGCAAGGCCCAGCTCGCCGGGCGTGTTCTTTTCTTTCACCAGGTGGTGCATCAGTGCACGCGCCCGCTTGACTGGCCCGCCCTTGCCCATGCCGTCGGGCAGGTCGGCAAGACGTTTCATGTACCGCCATGCCGCCTTGATGCTGGCGCCGACGCTGCCCTGCCACAGGGGCTCGGCGCGGCGAACAAGCCGCTTGTGGGGCAGCGGGATCAGCAGGTGGCTGAAGTTCATGTAAAGGTACAGGCACGAAAAACGCACGTTGTCCCACAGCGGGTGAAAGTGCGTGACGCGCTCGGCTTTGGGCGGGTAGTACACCTGGACCGGCGTGTTCAGAATGCCGCACCCGCCCCACGCCATGCGGATAATGACTTCGCACTCGTAAGTGAAGCGGCTGTACCAGGTGGTGACGCGGTTGACGTGCCGCAACGGGTACACGCGAAAGCCGCTTTGCGAATCGCCAACGTCGATGCCGGTGGCGACTTTCAGCCAGTAGTTGCTGAACATGCGCCCGAAACTTGACGACTTGGGCACGTGCTCGCCGGTCATCACGCGGGCGCCGATTACTACGGCGTCGGTGTGCCGGCGCGAAACCACAACCAGCTTTGAAACCTCTTCGGGGTAATGCTGGCCGTCCGAGTCCAGTGTCACTGAGTGCGTGTAACCCAGCTCGGCCGCCTTGGCAAACCCGCTGCGCAGGGCCCGGCCTTTGCCCCGATTGCGTGCGTGGCGCACCAGCACGATCGGCAGGTCCGGCAGATCTTCGACCGAGCCATCCGTGCAGCCGTCATCGACGACAATCACGGTCTCAGCGGCTTGCAATGAGGCCTCGACAACCCGCCGCAGCGTCTGCCGGTTATTGTAGGTCGGAATGACGACGCAATAGCCGCCTGCGGCTGGCACGCGCGCCGAAGCGTCTGCAACGGCGGGGAACTGGGTACTCAAGCGGCGACTCCGGCAGTCTGATGCCCCAAACGCGCAGTCTCAGGCCAAGGGCAGGTCAAGTCAAGGATAAGTGATACCGCGGCGTCAGTCCGTCCGCTAAAAGACTGGCATGAATGGCCAGGGGTTTCGCACGTTGATTCCGCATCGACCGCCGATGGTGATGATCGACGAAGTGGTTGAATGGGGCGCGACGCGCATTGTGGCGCGCCGCACCGTGCGGATGGGCGACGCGTTTGTCATTGCGCGGGGCCTGGATGACGCGGCGCTGCTTGAGTGCATCGCGCAGACAATAGCCGCCGGCGATGCCTGCTACGCCGCAGAGCACGCCGGGAAAGTCAAGCGCGGCTACCTTACCGGGCTCACCGGCGTGACCATCCACAGTCGCGCTGCTGTAGGCGACACCATTGAAGTCAGCGCTGATTGCCTCAAGCGCATGGACGGCATGGGCCTGTTTGAGGTGCGCGCGCAGGTTGGGCAGCGTCTGCTGGCGCAAGGGCGCTACAAGCTGTTTGTCGAAATCGAGTACCCCAGGTCAGGCGCGTGACACAAGCCACAGCGCGGCAAATCGAAAAGTTTGCCCTTGCGACGCAACTTGCCGATTTTTTATGCCACTTCTCGTGGTTGTGTCGTTTAATGGCGCGGGCGGGCTTCTTCGAAGACTCTCCCTACACAACAAGCCCGGGCGGACCCCACGCTGCCCGGGCTTGTCATTTGGCCTTGGCCGGCCCCCACTCGACATACCGCCGGCGCTGCTCCACAATCCTGACACGGCCATGACCAGCAGCGTTGAGACCACCCTGACCGTTGACGGCATGCCCGTGTTCGCGCACGAACAGTGCGATAACGCGGCACAGCAAACGGCGTGGCTGCTGCTTGAAGAGGGCAAGTCCAGCCTGCGCACGGTGCTGATTACCGCAAGCCACGGCGCCGGCAAGACCACCCAGCTCAAGTTGATCGATTATCACCTTCGCAAGGCGGGCGCTGCCGTCGCGTGGTTTAACGGCTGGGCCCACAAAGAAGACATCGACCCGTTTGCCAGCCTGCTGTTCTGCCTGTGGGACGAGGTGGACATCCGCGGTGAACCGGGCACCAGCAGCGGCGAAAGCGTAGACAGCCTTGTAAGCGCCGCGATGCGCCGCAAGGGCTTTCCCAGCACGACTGCAGTCATCAATCGCGATGCCGTTGACGGGGGCGAACGTGCACTGCTAGTGGCGGCCGACCTGATCAGCCAGCTCGTCACGAAAAGCCAGCCGCACACCGAGCTTGCGCATGCCAGCAAGCTGCTAAGTGATGCCGCAAGCGTAAGCGAGGACCGCTTCCGGCAGTACAAGCTGCTGGAGCGCTCGCGAAGTTACACCTTCGCGCGGCGCTTTCGCGAGCAGATGGAGTTTATCGTACAGCACATCCGGCATCGGCAGACCGACCCGCACCTGCCGTGTTTTCTGCTGGTAGATGACCTCGACCGTTGCCCGCCAAAGCTTGGTTTAAGCCTGCTGGAGGCCGCGGCGCGGTTCTTTTCGGTCGCCGGTATCGTTGTGGTTGTCGCGCTGGATGAGGCGACGGCCCGGCGCTGGGTGCAAAGCGCCTACGAGGGCAACGTGGACGGGCACAGCTACATCGACAAGCTGTTCGACCGCCGCATTCTTGGCGTAGAAGAACGCGCCCGCATGATCTGGGCGCAGATTCTTGGCGTAGAGTGGCGCATGGCGGAGTGGGAGTGCCTGAATGGCCGCGCCCACCCCGAAATGGCGGACCGCGCCGTGATCAGCGCCACGCGGTTGCTGCGCATTCACAGCGGCAGCGACATTCGCAAAGTGCGCCGCACGCTCAGCGAAGTGCGCACGATCATCCTGGACGAAGGCGACTATATGTCCAAGGTGACCCTGATGCCCGACGTGGCGCGGCTGGGGGTACTGTGCGGATACCTCATACGCGACCGCTTTCCGCGCATCGTGGCGCGGATTTCTGATATGCGCCTGCTGGATGCACGCATTGAAGTGATCGAAGAGCTGGTGGCGCTGGCGCCGTCCTGGGGCGACCCGGAAGAGTCGGAGACGCTGCAATGGCTTCGCGAGTTCCTGGAGCTGACGCCGCAAGAAGAGCGAGAAATCGGCTACATTCTTGACGTTCGCCAGTTCCTGCCGACGGACGTACTGATCAATGTCGGCGCGCAACTTGTACTGATCGGCATGGGGCTGCGCTAACCGCGTACGTCCATTGCCGGGTGCTGTCCGCCCTTGCGCGACGCTGAAGTCGCCAGTTCCGGCGTGAGGATCACTCCTGCCCGTCGACTACACCACTACATCTACAAAGGAAACGCGACATGGGCGTTCGACATGGCAGTGTGATTCTGGCAGCCGCGCTGTGCGCGGCTGTTAGCGCGTGCGTGGGCATCGTCTGGTCGCAAGATGCAGAGCCTGACACCCCGGGCACAAAAGAAGAAAAAGAGCTAGAGCCGATCAAGCAGGCGCCAAAGCTGATCGACCACCGCCAGTGGAGAGTCGGCGCGCTGATCGACGACGTCAGGTTCATGGACACCGACGGCAAAGCCGGGATGCTGTCCGACTACAAGGGCAAAGTTCTGGTCATCGCGATAACGAACGCAAGCTGCCCGATCTGCAAGAAGTTCGCGCCGACACTGAACGAGCTGCACGCGGCATGGGCCGAAAAGGGGGTCGCGTTTCTGCTGCTGAACCCGATGGAACATGAAACGCTTGAGGACTGCAAAGGCGCCGTCAAACGCTACGGGTTCAAGGCCCGATACGTCCACGACCCCAAGGGCACCATGGCCCGCGCGCTGAAGGCCGACACCACGGGCGATTGCTTCGTGCTGGACGGCGCCCGCACGCTGCGGTATCGCGGTGCGGTCAATGACCAGTATGGGTTCGGCTATTCGCTGGATGAGCCGCGAATCAACTACCTGAACAACGCGCTGGCCGACGTGCTGGCCGGCCGCGAAGTTTATGCGCCCGCGACCTGGGCGCCGGGCTGCGAGCTTGACCTCGAACCCAGTGAGCCCTCAGGCGAAATCACCTGGCACAACCGTGTCAGCCGCATCGTGCAGGCGAACTGCGAAAGCTGCCACCGCGCCGGCGAGAATGGCCCGTTTGAACTGGTGACCTACGGTGACGTGAAGGGCAACCGCGCGATGATCAAGCGCCAGGTGTCGCAACGCCTGATGCCGCCATGGTTCGCCAACCCCGAACACGGCGAGTGGGCCAATGACCGCCGCCTCAGCGATGTTGACCGCAGCGCGTTGATCGCCTGGATCGACAACGGCTGCCCCGAGGGCGACGCCAACGAAGCGGTGGCTCCGCGCAAGTGGGCCAAAGGCTGGATGATCGGCGAGCCTGAAGTGGTGATCGAGCTGCCCGAAGTCGAGAAGATCCCCAGGAAGGGCAAGGTCGAGTACCAGTATCAGCAAGTGATTACGGCGTTCGGCGAAGACAGGTGGGTGCAGGCCATGGAGATCCGGCCCACTTCGCCGCAGAACGTGCACCACGTGCTGGTCTTCCTTGAGTTCCCCAAGGACCACCCGCGCCGCAGCGAGCAGCCCAACGATCGCGGCGGCCTGAACGGCTATTTCATGGGCATGGTGCCCGGGCTGGGGCATATCGCATTCGAGCCCGGGTTCGGCAAGTTCATACCCAAGGGCGCGACACTGCACTTCCAGCTTCACTACACGACCAACGGCGAAGATGCCGAAGATCGCACGAAGCTGGGCATCATCTTCTGCAAGGAAAAGCCAAAGGTCGAAATCACGACCAAGGGCATCGCCAATCCGTTCTTTTCTATTCCGCCGGGTGCCGACAACCATGAAGTGAAATCAAGCTTCGTGCTGGACAAGAAGATGCGCGTGCTTTCGTTCAGCCCCCACATGCACGTGCGCGGCAAGGCCTACAAGTATGTCGCGCTGTTGCCTGACGGCACCGAGAGGATCTTGCTTGATGTTCCGCGCTACGACTTCAACTGGCAGTTGCTGTACGTGCTGCGCGAACCGATCGACCTGCCCAAGGGCACCAAGATCACCTGTACCGGATGGTTCGATAACAGCGACAAGAACCCGGCCAACCCCGACCCGAAAGCTACCGTGAGGTTCGGAGAGCAGACCTGGGAAGAAATGCAGATCGGGTACGTCAACTGGCACCCCATCGACTAGCCGCAAAACTCAACGCACCAGTCCAGGGGCGGTCCTGTTGCGTGCCTGAACGTCCCCGGCGCCTTTGGGCTGGCGTCCCCTGCCGGCAGGTGACTACACTCGGTGCGACTCGTTGCGAGACCTGCTATGAAACAGAAGCTGCTGTCCTTTGCGGTGCTGGGCATCCTGTTGCTGCTCGCGGCGTGCTCTGACGAAAAGACGTCCTCGGGTAGTTCCGGTGGCTCAAGCAGTTCCCGTTCGGACGACTCAGGCAACAGCGCCGGCGACAACCCGGCCGAGAAGCCCGATGACGAAGGCAAGCCCCAACCCGCCGAGCGCGGGCATAGTGCCAGCACGCAAACGGAAGCAGGCAGACTCGACGGCAAAGAGTTCGCCGCAGGCACGCGCTATGAGGGCGGCGACCGTGTGAAAGTTTCGAGTCTCGGCTTCTCCTATCGCGTGCCTGACGGTGCTATCTCGGAGATGCCGGCCGGCAGTCCCGCCATCCAGGTGGGTGAGATGGGCGGCAAGCTGTTGACGCTGATCGTGGGCCGCACCGGCGTCACCGAAGCTGAGGCACGCGACATGATCAGCCAGCCCTTCGACATGGGCAACGGCTCGCAACTGTCGCCGGTCGGCAAAATCAGCCGGAAGGGCGACTGTCTCTCGCGCGCCATGGCAAGCAACGCGGTCACAGGCTACGTGCAATTACTGATCGGCAAGTCCGCGGGCGTCGCCGTTTTCACAATCGGGTTGCCGGGCACGGAGTCGGAGTGCCGGTCTTACAGCAGCAAGCTGTCCGACAGCATCGAGTTTGCCGCGCCCGCAGGCGAACAGGAGCGGCTGCAGCATGAATCCGGCCTCAAAGGCAAAGTCGTCAAGGTGTTTACGTACAAGAGCAGCACGCCCAACAGCGGCTCAAGCTGGAGCCGCGAGACACACAAGCACTGGCACTTCGGCAGCGACCACAGTTACGAGTACATCTACCGTCTGACAACTGCCAGCAGCAGCGAAGTTCACAACCAGGCCGACGACGCCCACGACAATCACGCCGGCACCTGGAGCATCGAGCTGACACTGACATTGCCCACGCTGGTGTGCCGAACCGGCGACGGCCGGATCATCACCAGCACGCTGGATGTCGTGAAAGGCTGTCTGCACATCGATGGGCAAGAGGCCACGATCGGCCCCAGCGACCGCAAGCGCTGAGTTAGCGGCGCGAACCGGGCGTCGTGCCGGCGCCCGGTCTGTCACAGTACTTGCCTGCGGCACACCATTCCCGGCTGCGCGGCTCGCTGGCACACTCAGCCCCGAAACCAGGGCCACCATGACCGACGCGACGCAACATCCAGCATTCCCACAGGACTTCGTGCCGGCGCTCGCGCACCTGAAGCGTCGCGGCTTTGGCGAGACGCTTCCGGCTGTTGCGCTGATTCTGGGCTCAGGGTTCGGTGATGTTGAACAGGAGGTTGTCGGCCCATTGCGCTGCCCGTACAGCGACCTGCCTGGGTTTCCGAGGCCGGCGGGCACCGCTGGTCACGTCTGCCGCGTTTCGCAGGGGGCGCTTTGGGGCACGAACGCGCTGGTGTTTCGCGGGCGCTATCACGCGTATGAAGGCCACGCGCCGCGCGACCTTGCGGCGTGCGTCTGGGTCGCCCACGGGCTGGGAGCGCGCACGCTGGTCGTCACCAATGCTGCGGGCGGCATACGGCAGGACCTGCCCCCCGGCAGCCTGATGGCAATCCGCGACCACATCAACCTGATGGGCGTCAACCCGCTGGTGGGCCCGCAGCGTCTGGCCGGTGCGTCAGCATTTCCGCCGATGGGCGCGGCGTATGATGCGGGCTTGCGGGGCCGATTGCTGGAAGCAGGCCGCGGGGTGGGGGAGCGCCTCTTGCCCGGTGTCTACGCCGCCGTGCTGGGCCCGAGTTTTGAAACGCCAGCCGAGGTCGAAATGCTGAGACGGCTGGGCGCCGACGCCGTCGGCATGAGCACCATCCCGGAAGTCATCACTGGCAGCGCACTGGGCATGCGCGCCTGCGGCCTGAGCCTGATTACCAACCGCGCGGGAAGCGCCCAGGACAGCCACCAGCAGGTGCTTCAGGTCGGAACGGAAAATGCCGACCGTGTTGCCGGTGTGCTCAAGGCGCTGCTTCAGAATCTGGGTCCTGCGTAAGCCTGGCCTGGCTGCGGCTTGCCGGCGCCCCGGTCCCGGATGGCGCTTGTTGCGTCACAGCCGACGCCCGGTCCGGTTCCGGCGCTGTCTTCAGTGCAACCACCACGGCGGTGCCGTAACACAGGACTTCAGTTGCGCCTGCGCTCACGTCGTTGCTTTCATAGCGCATGCCGACGATGGCGTTGCCGCCGGCGTCGGTGCCGTGCTGGCGCATGATGTCGAAGGCCTCCTGGCGCGCCTGCTCACACAGTTCAGTGTAAAGGCTGATGTTGCCGCCGAAGAACTGCTGAATGCCCGCGGCGAAGTTGCCGATCGCGCTGCGTGAGCGCACGACAATGCCGCGCACAACGCCGCAGTTGGCCACGATCTGGTAGCCCTCAAGGTTGATAGTTGTCGTAATGAACCGTGGATCGATCATGGTTTCCTGTCGGGCCGTCGGCAGGCGGCACGTAAAGCGCCCGGCTGTCCGATGCTGCCTCTTGTTACCAAGTGACCATCTTTGCTAAACAACCGCCAACACTTTTCCCCAACTTCAGTGTGCAGCCTGTCGTTTTATGGCTGTTCGCTTTGCCTGCAACCTTAGCTGGAGTACTGGCATGCGTAAGTTCGCGCTGCTGATTTTCGCCCTCGCCCTGTTCGGG
Organism: Planctomycetota bacterium; assembly: GCA_025993795.1. Classification (GTDB taxonomy): domain Bacteria; phylum Planctomycetota; class UBA8742; order UBA2392; family UBA2392; genus JADJRK01. Next base: position 16,591 of record JAMQHL010000024.1, on the reverse strand, counting down.
GGCTCATTGCGTGCCCAGGCTGACGACGCGCTTGTGCTGCGCGGCGTTACCGAGAACATCCCGATTGCGGACATGATCCAGCTCACGTCCGAGTACCAGAAGATCAAGTTCCTGTACAACCCCAAGACAGTCGCCGGCGAAGTTACCATCGTCGCGCCCCGTGAGGGCTTTGCGGTGCCGCGTACCGCCATGTTCAGCGTGCTGCAGACCTTCCTGAAACAGTTTCGCTTTATCCTGGCGCCCTTTGGCGAAGACAGCCCCCAGTCGGTGCGCTTCTATGAAATCATCCCGGCGGTTGAAGCCGTCACCCAGGCCGACAAGGTCATCTTTCTGGATGAGCTTTCCGAGTGGAATGACACCAGCGCTGACTTCGTAACCCTCGTCGTCAACCTGAAGTACGCCGACGCCAACAGCGTGACGGGCGCTCTGCGAAACCTGACCGCCCGCCAGGGCGGCATGGTGCAGCCGATCCAGGGCATCAACAGCCTGATCATCGCCGACTACAGCTACAACATCCGCCGCATGGCGCAGATCATCAAGCTGATGGACCAGCCGCCGCGCAGCCCGCGGCTTGAAGTCATCAACATCAACCACATTGACGCCGAAGAGCTGGTGACCAGCCTGAACAGCCTGCTGACGGCGCGCCAGCAGTTGCTGGCATCAACGCCGCGCAGGCCCGGCAGCCCTGAAGACGAGACACTGGTGCGCGTGGAAGTGGCGCCCTACGTCAATGCGATCATGGTAACGGGCTACGACGCGGGCATTGAGCTTGTGCGTGACCTGGTCAGCAAGCTTGACCAGGAAATCCCCGGCGCCGTGACCACCGGCCGCATTCACTATTACGCCTGCAAGAACGTGCTGGCAGAAAACCTGTCGGCGACGCTCAATGATGTGCTGGGCGTGGGCCTGCCCAGCGCGCAGCCCGGCATCCCGGGCCAGCCGGGCGTCAATGCCAACGACCCCAATGCGCCGGTGATTGTGCCCGATACCACGACCAACAGCCTGCTGGTGATCGCGACCCCGACTGACTTCAATGAAATCCGCAAGATCATCGACAAGCTGGATGTTCGGCGACCGCAGGTGATGATTGAGGCTGCCATTCTTGAAGTACGTGACGACGACGACTTCCAGTTCGGTGTAGAAATCGCAACCGTTGACGGGTTCGCCAACCAGAGCAAAGACCCGCGCCTCAGCTTCGGCACGACGTTCGGCTTCAGCGAAGTCGTTGACAGCTCGGGCGTGCCGATCGGCACCGGCGGCGGCGTGCCCGCCGGCCGCAACCCGATCTTCGGCCAGGGCGGCTTGCTGACACTGAACAAGGGAACTGCGTTCGACATTCCGCTGCTGGTGCGTTTCTTGAAGACGCAGGCCGACACGAATGTCCTGCAGCAGCCGATGCTGATCACGAATGACAACCAGGAAGCCACCATTGAAATCCAGACCGAAATCCAGCTGCTGCAGTTGACCAGCAACGTCAACGGTAACCTGCAGGGCGCAGGCGACTTCGTGGAAGCCGGTATCACGATGTCTGTGACACCGCAGATCAGCGCCGACGGATACGTGACGCTGCAGCTTGACCTGGACATCACCAACTTCACCGGCGAAAGCACCACGCCGGGCACGTCGCCGCCGCGCCAGCGCCGGCGCATCACGACTTTCGTGACCGTGCCGGACGCGAGCACCGTGGTGGTCGGCGGCCTCAAGACCAGCGAAAGCAGCAAGACAGTCAGCAAGATTCCGCTGCTGGGTGACATCCCGCTGCTGGGCGAGCTTTTCAAGAGCCAGCGCACCGTTGAGCGCCGCACCAACCTGTACATCTTCCTGCGTCCCAAGATTCTCAAGGACGCCAACTTCGCCGATCTCAAGGACGAAAGCCGCAAGGCGCTGGCCCAGGCTGAGCAGGACACCAGCAAGAGCCAGACACCCCAGCAAAAGAGGCTGTTCGAGGATGCTCGCCGCCAGTTCGAAAAGTCGCGCAACACGCCGCCGGGCACGCCCGACCGCTCGTTCGACTACCAGGGCCTGGAACGCAAGGACGACTAAGCTGGTCATACAGCAAAACAGAGCCGCCGCGTTACCGCGGCGGCTCTGATGCATTTTTCCCGCGGCTCCGATGCACTTAACGACCCAGCCACCCGCGGCGCTTGAAGTACCACAGCATCAGGCCCGTAATCCCGGCCATGGCCGCCCACCAGAACCAGTAAAAGTACGGGATGCTTAGCTCAGGCATGTTGCCGCGGCCTTCAAAGTTCATGCCGTACACGCCGGCAAAGAAACTGAGCGGAATGAAGATCGTTGCCACCATGGTCAGCATCTTCATTACTTCGTTCAGACGCTGGGCCTGCTCGCTGGCCAGCAACTCGCGCAGGCTGACCACGTAGTCCATCAGCGAACTGGCGGTGTTGACCTGGCTCAGCGCATGGTCGAGGCAGTCACGCAGGTACAGGCGCACCTCGTCGTTGATGTAGGGCACCTGGATGTGCATCAGCGTGCTCAGCGCGTCGCGATGGCTCTCGATTGCCCGCCGGATGTCCACAGCCTGGTGGCGCAGCGCGTACAGTTCTTCCAGCACATGCAGTTCGCGCTTCAGAATGCGTTTTTCCATCGCGTCGAGACGGTCTTCCAGCGCATCCAGCACCGGGAAATAAGTGTCGGTGATGACGTCCACGATTGCGTAGCCCAGATAAGCCGGCCCTTTCTGCCGGACCAGCCCGCGCGAAGCCTTGATGCGCTCGCGCAGCGGCCTGAACACATCTTCGTCCCGGCGTTCCTGAAAGGTCAGCACGAAGTGGTCGCCGAACAGCACGCCGGTCTGCTCAGAGTAAAAGCCGTCGCCGTTAATCTCGGGCGCGTGCGTCACGATAAACACATAGTCCGGGTAGGCCTCAGCCTTGGCGCGCTGCGGTATGTTCACGACGTCAGCCAAAGCCAGCGGATGAATATCCAGCATTTCGCCCAGCGTCCGGATCAGCTCGATCTGCTTGAACCCGGTGACGTCGATCCAGGTGACGGAGTCTTTGTCGATGAATGGCTTCAGCTGGCCGGGGTCGGAGATCTCGCTCAGGTCGCAGTGCGTTGGGCTGAAGTCGATCACCATCATGCGCGTGTCTTGCGCGTCGGCGGCGGCAACCAGCGTGCCGGGGGAAGCACCCACCGGCGGGCGGTGCGCCTCGTCACCCATGTCCGGTTTGCGAAGAATCTCGGTCTTGCTTTGCATTTGCACAGCATAGGTTGCCGCTACAGGTTTCCGGAAGTGTTGACAGGCACTCAAAACCCGCCGGACAATCCGGCCCGCGTGTTACGCAAAGAACCGCCGGGTTTCCCCGGCGGTTCTTTGGGCTCTCGCGGTACGTGCAACGCTTATGAGCAGCCCATGCTGTTGCCGCAGTTGAGGCACTTGTAGCAGGCGCCGTTTCTTACCGTGATGTGACCGCAAACGTCGCACATCGGGGCGTCGCCCATCAGCTCTTCGAGCTGCTTGTCGAGTGCGTTTTGTTGCTTGGCGGGCTTGGCAGGCGCGGACGACTCGCGTTCGAAAGCAGGTACGGGATTTGAAGCCGCCGGTGTTGCTAACTGACCCGCCGGTTTACCCGTCGCTTGCGCTCCGGGCTCTTGTTCTCCAGCCTCGCCGAGGTCTTTGGTGTCGCCTTGTTGGCTTAGCAGGGCCGGGCCCTTTACCTCTTCCGGTTTGATATGCAGGAAGTCGGTGCGGCCGAGGTACTGGTGCCCCAGTGTGCGGAAGACCAGGTCAATGACGCTGGTCGCGATGCGGATGTGCTTGTGGCCCTCGACCATGCCCTGCGGCTCAAAGCGCGTGAACGTAAACGTGTCCACGAACTCTTTCAGCGGCACGCCGTACTGCAGGCCCTTGCTGATGGCAATCGCGAAGCAGTTGAGAATGCTGCGCAGGGTGGCGCCTTCCTTGCTCATGTCCAGGAAGATCTCGCCCAGTTCACCATCAATGTACTCTCCCGTGCGCAGGTACATCTTCTGGCCGGCAATCTTGAGCTCATACGTGAACCCGCGACGCTGCGTGGGCAGCGGGCGCCGGTGTGCGCCACGTGCCGGGCTTGCCGCAACCACCTGCACCGGGGCCGGAACCGCAGTCTCTGCGGGCAACTCCTGCTCGGTTTCCGCCGCCTTTTTCTTGGTTGTGGTGGTCAGCACCTGGCTGTGCTTGCTGCCGTCACGGTAGATCGCCACCGCCTTCAGGCCCAGGTCGTGGGCTTGCAGGTACGAGTCCTTGATGTCTTCGATCGTCACTTCGTTGGGCATGTTGATGGTCTTGCTGATCGCCCCTGAGATAAACGGCTGGGCCGCCGCCATCATGCGCACATGGCCCATGTGATGGATAAAGCGCTCGCCGTGCTTTCCGCACCGATTGGCGCAATCAAACACGGGCAGGTGCTCGGGCTTGAGGTAGGGCGCGCCCTCCACGGTCTGGCGGCCGCACACGTGGTCGCCCGCTTCTTCAATCGACTGCTCGTCAAAGCCCAGTCGCTTCAGCAGGTTGAACCCGGCTGCCGTGAACTCTTCTTTCTTGATGCCCAGGCGCAGCATGGTGTCTTCGCCGAGAGTCCATGGGTTGATCGCGAAGCTGAGTTCCAGCGCACCTTGCAGGCTGTGCTCGATGCGGCTGAGGTCGGCTTCGTTCAGGCCCTTGGCACGCAGTGACTCGTCGTTGATGATCGGCGCGCCCTTGAGCGTCAGGGTGCCGACAACGTAGTCGATGATGGCTTTGCGGTCTCGTGCCGAATAGCCAAGGTGGCGCAACGCCGGCTCCACGCTCTGGTTGATGATTTTGAAGTAGCCGCCGCCGGCGAGCTTTTTGAATTTGACGAGCGCGAAGTCGGGCTCGATGCCGGTGGTGTCGCAATCCATGAGCAGGCCGATCGTGCCAGTCGGCGCGATCACCGTGGTCTGGGCGTTGCGATAGCCGTGCTTCTTGCCCAGGTCCAGGGCGCGGTCCCACACTTCGCGTGCAGCATCAAGCAGGTACTCGGGGCAGACCTCGGGGCTGATGCCGACAGGCTTGACGCGCAGCGCCTCGTAGTCGCCGGCGGGCGCGTTGTAGGCCGCGCGGCGATGGTTGCGAATCACGCGCAGCATGTCTTTGCTGTTGGCTGCATAGCGAGGGAACGGCCCGTGGCCAGCCGCCATCTCGGCCGAGGCGGCATAGCTTTCGCCGGTCATGATCGCCGACATCGCGCCGCAAACAGCAATCGCGCGCTTGCTGTCGTAGGGGATGCCGCTGAGCATCAGGCACGTGCCGAGGTTCGCGTAGCCCAGACCGAGCGTGCGGTAGTCGTAGGACTTCGCGGCGATTTCAGGGCTGGGGAACTGGGCCATCAGCACGCTGATTTCAAGCGTGATCGTCCACAGCCGGCAAGCATGCTTGATCGCCTCGACGTCGTACTCGCCCTTTTCGGCGTCGAAGAACTTTAGCAGGTTCAGCGAAGCCAGGTTGCACGCCGTGTCGTCAAGGAACATGTACTCGCTGCACGGGTTGCTGGCGTTGATTCGGCCGTCCTGCGGGCAGGTGTGCCAGTCGTTGATGATGGTGTCGTACTGTACGCCGGGGTCGGCGCAGTTCCAGGCGGCGCCTGCAATCTGGTCCCACAGGTCGCGGGCCTTGAGCGTCTTGCTGATGTGGTTGCGGTCGGTGCGCCAGCGCAGGTGCCAGTCGCCGTCGGCGCGCACGGCGTCAACGAACTCGCTGGGCACGCGCACGCTGTTGTTGCTGTTCTGGCCCGATACTGTCGTGTACGCCTCGCCGTTGAAGTCGGCTGCAAAGCCGGACTCAATCAGGATCTTGGCCTTGCGCTCTTCGGTGACTTTCCAGTTGATGAAGTTCTCGATGTCGGGGTGGTCAAGGTCAAGGCAGACCATTTTGGCGGCGCGGCGCGTGGTGCCGCCGCTCTTGATGGCGCCCGCCGCGCGGTCACCCACGCGCAGGAAGCTCATCAAGCCGCTGGATTGACCGCCGCCCGAAAGCGGTTCGCCATCACCGCGCAGCTTGCTGAAGTTGGTGCCGGTGCCGCTGCCGTACTTGAACAGCCGGGCCTCACGCGTCCACAGGTCCATGATGCCGCCGTCGCCGACCAGGTCGTCGCGTACGGCCTGGATGAAGCAGGCGTGGGGCTGCGGGTGGGTGTAGGCGTCGGTGCTGCGCGTCAAGGTGCCGGTGTCGGGGTCAACATAGAAGTGGCCCTGGCTTGGGCCGGTCAGGTCGTAGGCCCATGCAAGGCCGGTGTTGAACCACTGCGGGCTGTTGGGCGCGGCGTACTGGTGAATCAGCATGAACGCCATCTCGTCGTAGTAGGCTTGCGCGTCTTCGGGGCTGCGGAAGTAGCCGTACTTCTCGCCCCAGTGGCGCCAGCAGCCGGCCAGGCGGTTGACGACCTGCCGGGCCGAGCGTTCGGGCCCGAGAATGATGTTGCCGTCGTCGTCGCGAAGGGGCTCGCTGTGGACGGGGTCTGCGCCCTCGGCGAACTGCGGCACCTGCGCCTTGCGAAAGTACTTGCTGATCATGATGTCGGTGGCGAGCTGGCTCCAGTCCGCAGGGATCTCGGCGCCGTCCATCTGAAACACGACGCTACCGTCGGGGTTGGTGATCTTGGTGGCGCGACGCGCGTACTTCACCTTGGCCAGAACGTCTTCGCCCGCGCTTGTGAAGCGGCGGGGTATCGCCACGCCTGTCGGGCACAGCTTGCTGGTGCTTGCCATGTTCTCCGCCTGTGTGCCCGCTTCTTCTTTGCGGGCACGAATGGACGACTTGGTGGAACGCCGGGTCTTGGTCGCGGCTTTTCCGGTTTTCTTGTTCATTTTGCCTTCCTTCCCGACACAGGCGCGAAAAGAGACCTTTCCGCGCTGCGGAATTGAAATAGGGCGAAGCGTCACGCTACCCTGTTAGGATGAGATCGGACGCTACCCCTAGTATCTTTGACTAATTTGAATTAATGCCCCGTAAACTTCAGAGCGTGGGTGGGAGTATATCTGCCGCTGGGGTATGGTCAACGTGAAAACACAAAATAAAGGGTGTCAGAATCAGGTGAACACTAAGTTAGGTATGTGAGCAGTAGTCCACACAACCCACAGCTTTCCCCAACTTACCGTCTGCCAGGTGTCAGTCGGCCAACGAATAGCTATTTTGTGTGGAAACCATACCACTATATATAGTGGTATTCTTCCTGCCACACCGAAACATGGGCGGTCAGTGCCTGCCCAATCCACCACTCGCCCACTGGTTGTGCGCAGGGGGCTGTCGCAGCCACACAAATGACAACGGGCCGGAAGAGTCCCGGCCCATTTCGAGAAATCGCTGTGCCTACTTGCCAGCCGAGCCCTTGGCCGCCGTGCGCGACAGGTTGAAGATCGGCAGGTAGATGCCCAGGATCACAACCAGCACCACGCCGCCCAGGCAGATGATCAATGCGGGCTCAATCAGCGACGTGATACCCTGCACCGCTGACGTGACTTCTTCTTCATAGTACTCGGTTACGTCTGCAAGCATGTCCGGCAGAGCACCCGAGTCCTCACCAACTTTCACCATCTTGGTCATGAGGCTGGGGAACACGCCGCCGTCGGTCAAAGCCTGGTACAGGCTGTACCCCTGGATCAGTTTCTGGCGCGCGTCAAGAATGGCCTGTTCAAGGACGTAGTTGCCCAGTGTCTTGCTGGTGATTTCGAGAGACTGGTCAAGTGTGATGCCGTTACGCACCAGCGTCGAAAGCGTCATCGTGAAGCGCGAAACGCCCGACTTCAGCGTCAGGGGCCCGAACAGCGGGGCCTTCAGGATCATGCGGTCCCAGCTTTCGGCACCCGCCGGCGTTCGCCGCCAGAAGATGAATGCCGCAACGGCGCCCGCAAGCAGCGGCAGCGTAATGAACCACCACTTCACGATCGCGTCGCTTATGATGATCAGCACGCTGGTTAGAAACGGCAATTCGCCGCCGTACTGCTCAAACAGTTCTTTGAACTGCGGCACCAGGAACATGAAGATGCCGGTCACGATCAAGACAAAGAAGCCGGCCACAAACTTCGGATAAGCCGTCGCCGACTTGATCTGCTGCTGCAGCTTGTGGCGGCGCTTGAAGAACACGCCAAGCTGCTCAAGGATCGTATCCAGCGAGCCTGACACTTCGCCGGCTTCGATCATGCTGCACATCAACGGGCTGAAGATGTGCCCGTGTTTCTTCATGGCGTCGGACAGTTTTGAACCGGCCTCGATGTCCAGCATCACGCCCTCAAGCGCTGCCTTGAACACCGGCGTCTCGGTCTCTGCGGCGATGGTTTCAAGCGAATCCAGCAAGCTCAAGCCGGCGCGCAACATCGTGCTCATCTGGCGGCAGAACGCCGCCATGTCGCCGACCTTGACCTTCTTCTGGAAGATACCGCCCTGGGACTTGGCGCGGGCCTGCGCTTCCGTGGGTGCGTTCTGGGTCGCGGCCACGGCGCTGCCGCCGCCGCCGCCTTCAGACTTCACGCCGATGACGGTTAGCCCGGCTTTGCGCATTTCCTGCACAAGGTCGCCAACGCTGGGGGCGTCCTTGACCTGGCTGACAGTACGCCCATTGGCGTCACGCGCCGTAACGGTATAGAGCGGCATAAGTCGCCTCACTGAACAGAGTTTCAAGAATTGAGGCTAACACGCATGAATGGGCTTATCCAGCCCCGTCCGAGCTTCTCGCCTGGTTTCGCCGACGGCAATCCGCGCTATAGCGCCTTGTGGCGTTCACTGGCGGCTTTTACGAAGGCTGCGAACAGGGCGTGGGGTTTCAGCGGTTTGCTCTGGAACTCGGGGTGGAACTGCACGCCGACAAAGAAAGGGTGATCCTTCAGCTCCACGATCTCCACCAGGTCAAGCTCCGGGTTTACGCCGCTGATGACCAACCCCTTTTCGGTCAATCGGCCCCGATACTCGTTGTTGAATTCATAGCGGTGGCGGTGGCGTTCCTGCACTGTCTCGACGCCATAGGCTGCGCGGGCGACTGTGCCCTCTGCCAGCCTGCACGGCTGGGCACCCAGGCGCATGGTGCCGCCCATGTCTCTGATACTGACCTGGTCCTTGAGCAGGGTGATCACAGGGTTCGTGGTTTCCTTGCTGAACTCGGTGCTGTTGGCGTCGCCCAAGCCGGCGACATTGCGCGCGAACTCGATGACGGCGATCTGCATGCCCAGGCACAGGCCGTAGTACGGCACCTTGTTCTCGCGCGCGAAGCGCACGGCGCTGATCTTGCCCTCGATGCCGCGTTCGCCGAACCCGCCGGGCACCAGAATACCGGCCATGCTTCGCAGGCGCTTGCCGACGTTTTCGTCGGTCAGTTCTTCGGCGTTGATGCGGTGCATCTTGACTTCAACCTTGTTGGCGATGCCCGCATGGTCGATGCTTTCGTAGACGCTTTTGTAAGCATCCTTGAGCTCGACGTACTTGCCGACCACGGCGATGTCCACCGTCGCGGTGGGGTGCATTACCGTGTGAACGACCTGCTGCCAGGCGTCAAGATTGGCCTGGCCCTCGGGCAGGCCCAGGCGGCGGATCAATGCGTCGTCGAAACCTTCGCGGTTCAGCACCAGCGGCAGCTCGTAAATCGTGTTCTCGACGTCGCGCTCTTCAAACACATGCTTCTTTTCGACGTTGCAGAACATCGCAATCTTGTCGCGCATTTCCTGCGTGATGGCCTTCTCGGTGCGGCAGATCAGCATGTCAGGCTGGATACCAATCTGGCGCAGGATGCCGACGCTTTGCTGGGTTGGCTTGGTCTTGAGCTCGCCCGACGCGCGCAGGTACGGAACCAGCGTCAGGTGGACGAACACGGTGTTATCGCGACCGTGTTCATAGGCAAACTGTCGAAAGGCCTCAAGGAACGCGGCGCCCTCAATATCGCCGGCGGTGCCGCCCAGCTCAGAGAGCACGATGTCCGTGTCCGGCCCGTCCCACTGGCGGATGTTGCGCTTGATTTCATTGGTGATGTGCGGGACCACCTGCACACACCCGCCCAGGTACGCGCCCTGGCGCTCTTTGTTGATCACAGTCTGGTAGATGCGGCCGCTGGTGATGTTGCTGTGGCGGCTTAGCGGCACAGACGTGTAGCGCTCGTAATGGCCAAGGTCCAGGTCAGTCTCGCCGCCGTCCACGGTGACGTAGACCTCGCCGTGCTGAAACGGGTTCATCGTGCCGGCGTCAACGTTGATGTAGGGATCGAACTTCTGGATGCGCACGCGCAAGCCGCGAGTTTCAAGCAGCGCGCCGACACAGGCGGTGGTCAAACCCTTGCCCAGCGAGCTGACAACTCCGCCGGTGATGAAGACATGCTTGGTTACATGCTTGGTCATAGGTACCCCAGGCTTCAAAATGAAGGACGCCTCACATGGAGGCGTCCGCCCGGGAAGGCAATCCTAGCGTGACCGGCGCAATGCGCAACGCTGTGGAAAGTCGGTTACATCCCGTAGGCTTCCACAAGCGCCTTGATCTCGTCTTCACTGACGCCGACCGCGCGCAGCGTTTCGATTTCAGCATCGTCCACAAACCCGCCGGACTTCTGCACCCGGTCAGTGAACTTCTGGATCGCGTCGCGCTTGCGCGTGTAGCTTTCGCGCAGTCGCAGCGCTGTTTCCTTCGGGTTCAAGCCGACATAGCGGCGGGTTACCTTGTCTACATCCATGTCGGGCATGACTCGCCCTCCGTAATGGGGTTCTGCAATATTAACGTAGGATCCCACGTCATAGTTTCCTTACAAAATGAAAAATTGAGTGAATTGTGCTGAGTCGTGTAAGTCTTTTCAGTAAAGGCTTTATGCAGACTCACATTGACGCATTTATGGACTTTTCGTTCTTCGCGCAGGAACTTCCTTACACATTCAGGCCCTGCCTCAGGCGGAATACTGCGCCACCAGCACCTTGATCTCATCTTCGCTGACGCCTACGTCACGCAATGTCTGGATTTCGGCGTGGTCTGCGGGGTCGCCCCGCTGCAGCCGTTCGGTGAAGCGCTGGATGGCGGTGCGGCGGCGCACGTACTTCTCGCGCAGCAGCATGGCCGTTTGATGGCCGGGCGTGGTCGGAAGCCGGCGGGTGGACTTGTCGAGGTTGGGGTCATCGGGCAGCATGGAACGTCACCTCCGCAACCGGGTTCTAACCGGACTGTTAGAACGTCAGTCTACGCCGCGGTCTTCCAAGTGACAAAGGGAATGTAGCGCGGTGTGCACATGCGAAGCCTCGAAATGCACATTTTCGTTGAATCGCCTGCTCTGCCTACTGGCGGTTCAGGGGGCTTCCCACGGCGGCGGCGGCGGCGCCTGGTTCTGCGGCCGAGGCTGGCTGGCAAAAGGTTGGTTGCCGGGATACGGGGCGTTGCCGGGATACTGCGGCACGCCCGGCACGCCGCGGCCTGGCGGCGGATATGTCGCGTATGCCGGCTGATACACCAACGGTGGTTGCGTTCTGCGGCCGAACACCAGCCAAAGCGCGCCACCAGCGGCTGACAACGTCCCCAGCAACAGCAGCACCCAGCCGGCAGTGCGGCTTGGTTCAGCACCCTGCTTGATCACGACGACATCCGGCGTGACGTCCAGGTTGTCACGCAGCAGCCTCTTGGTTTCTCCGGCGCCGAGGTCCCAGCGGGTTGCCATGCCGCGCACGGTCTGGTTGTGCAGAAAGATGCGCGAGTCGTTGGTGTCGAAGAAGTCGTAGTCTTCACGCTCTTCGGCGTCCCAGCACTGCTCCATCAGGCTCTGTTGCGACGCATCTTCAACCTCGATGAAGGCCTTCACAGACCGTTCATCTTCGGGCCCCGCAAGCAACGCCGCGTAGTAGTACTTGCGCTTGATGGTTTCCTTGCCGCCGTAGCGCGACTTCTCGACGTCATCAATGCGCATGCCGTAGTAATAGCTGATAGTGCAGTCCGTCAGCTCAAGCCACCGTGACTCGACGTTGGAATCGCGGTACTGCGCATACTTCATGCGTACAGGCGCGGGTTCGGAAACAGCTTCAACAGCAAGGACGCCGCCGACAAGCAGCAACACTGCGCCCATTCCAAGAAGAATCAGCTTTGGGACAAGCACGGGTTAGTCCTTTACCGGCTGCCCATCTTGGCTACCGCGCCCAGCCACGCCAACGAAAAACCCGCCCCGGTTTCCCGGGGCGGGTCGGTGCGCGCCTGCTAGGCCTTGATGGCAGGTACCAGTGCTGACTTGGCGAACTGCTCAAACGTAGTCGGTGTCGTGTTTTCGGCTTTGCGCGGGTGCTCCGCCTTGACGATTCCCTTGGCCACGCCGTCGTACATCTCGACATAGCTGCTCGCGACATTCTTGCTGAGTCCCATGCCGGTCATGGACTGCACCGCCGCGTCGCCCGGCACCTGCACAAAGTTCACGGGTTTGCCGATCGCATCGCCGATGATTTTGACGCTGTCCTTGAACGTGTAATCGCGCGGACCCAGCAGCTCGCGAACCTGGATTCCGCTCCACGTCGTGTCAGTGATGGCTTCTGCGGCAACCTTGGATATGTCCTGCGTCGCGATCTGGGGCATGGGGGCGTCGGCTGGGATCGGCGCGTACACGGCGCCCTGTGCCTTGATGCTGTCGACGTTCATGAACCAGTTTTCCATAAACGACGCCGGCCGCAGGTGCAGCGCGTTGCCCCCGACTTCTTTGGCCGCGGCGTTCAACTTCTGTTCAATATCGTGCAGGCCGGCGATCGGCCCGGTGCCCGACTTGTGCTGGGCGCCGAAGCTTGAAAGAAACACCACTCGCTTCAGCTTGTTCGTGCGGACGGCTTCCGCGAAGTTGTCGCCGACCTTGTTCTGGTAGGCGCGCAGGTCTGGGGCATCGAACTTCGGCGGGCACAGAAGGAACACCGCATCGGCGCCGACAGTGGCCTTGATGACTTCTTCTCGGTTCTCAAGGTCCGCCTTTACGACCTTTGCACCGCGCTTGGCCAAGTCAGCCAGCTTGGCCGGGTCGCGGCAGATCAGTGTCAGCTCGTGTCCGCCCTTCTCAAGCAGGTGTTTCGTCAAGCCGCCGCCGATATGGCCAGTCGGAGTCGTAATCGCAATCTTCATGTTCGTCTCCAGTACTCGGAAAAAGTCAGTGTGAGACCGAACATCAACTCGCGCGCGACTATTCCCGCGTGCCCTGTGTCAATTGAAGATATTAGCCGGGTTTACAGAACTGCTACCAGGTCGGCCTTGGTCAGGATGCCCCATTCGCCTGACTCCCGCCGGATCAGCGCCGCGCCGGGCTCGCGCTCTACACTCTTGAGCAATTCGCCCACGGTGACTTCTTCATCGACCACCGGCAGCGGCTTGCCCATCACCTCGCGCACCTTGATCTGGTCAAGTTTGCGGCCCTCAAGCAGCAGCTTGAGCAGCTGCCCGTCGTAAAGCGCCCCGACAGGCTGGCCGTTTTCCAGCACCGGGATCTGTGACAGGTCGAGCGTCTTGACCTGCACCATCACCTCGGCCAGTGACTGGCTGGGCTCAGCAGTCACCAGCTTGCGGCTGCGCTGGCGCAACAGGATTTCCCCGGCGGTGACGTCGCTGCGCTCGAGAAATCCGTTCTCGCGCATCCAGTCATCGCTGTACATTTTGGAAAGATAGCGATCACCAACGTCGCACAGAAATGCAACCGGCAGCGCATCTTTGCCCGCGCCGCTGGCTTTCAGCCACTTCACCGCGCCCGCTATGTTGTTGCCTGTGCTGCCGCCCGTGAAAATGCCTTCCAGTCGCACCAACTTGCGTGCAGCCAGATACGCCTCACGGTCGCTGACGGTGACGACGTCGTCGATGTGGTCAAAGTTCATCGTGCCGGGTATGTAGTCCAGGCCGATGCCCTCAACCGTGTATTGGCTCTGCGTCGGCTGCGCCTTGTGGTCCTTGAACCAGGGGCCGTAAAGGCTGCCGTCGGGGTCGCACAGCACAACCTTGACCGCAGGGTTGTGTTCTTTCAGGAACTTGCCGACGCCATTGATCGTGCCGCCCGTGCCGGCACCTGCAAAGAAATGCGTCAGCTTGCCGTCGGTCTGTTCCCAGATTTCCCTGGCCGTGGACTGGTAATGCACCAGTGGGTTGGACTGGTTTTCAAACTGGCCGGCAAACCAGCCACCCGGCGTCTCTTTAGCGATGCGCTTGGCAACGTTGGCGTAATGCAGCGGGCTTGACTTGTCAACGGCGGTGGGTGTGACGATGACTTTTGCGCCGTATGCGCGCAGCAGGTCGATCTTTTCTTTCGACATCTTGTCGGGCAGGCAGAACACGCACTTGTACCCAAGGTTGTTGGCGGCGATGGCCAGGCCCAGGCCGGTGTTACCGGCGGTGCCCTCGGTGATCGTGCCGCCGGCCTGCAACAGCCCCTTGGCTTCGGCATCGCGGATCATGGCAATGCCGATGCGGTCTTTGACTGAGCCGCCGGGGTTCAGATGATCAAGCTTGCCGACCAGCGTGAACGGCAATCCGTCACTGAAACGTGAAAGCCGAACCATCGGCGTGTCGCCGATACAGTCAAGGATGGAGTTGAGGATGGTCATTCGTCGTCCTGAGTCTGTTGTCCTGAACCCGGCGTCAAGTACCTGAACCCGCTGTCAAGGAACGAGAGAATCCGACGCCGCATCGGCTTGTCAACGCGTTGTCCGGACTTTGACCCGGGACTCGGCACACGCGATACATGACTCTGCGGCACTCAGACCTGTTTCAAGCACTCGTCGAAGACTCGCATCATCGTGCGATCGGGCAGGAAGAAGCTTACTTCTTCGACCGTACTTTCGCGGGTGTCGTGGCGCAGGACCTCGCTGAGCAGCAGTTCAGCCACGCGCTTGATCGGGATCTGGCTGGTCGCCATCCCGATCGGGGGCACGGCGATCGTGCGGGCGCCGATCTCGGCTGCGCGCTTGAGTGCGGCGCGCAGGCTGCTGACGATGCTCTCCTCTGTGCTGACCTGGTCGTAGTTCATGCTGGCGGCGTGGATCACCCAGCGGGCGTCCAAGTCGCCGGCGTCAGTGACCACGGCATCGCCAAGGTCCAGCTTGCCGATGGCGAGGCACTGGCGAATGATCTCGGTGTCTACCTCAGGGCCGAGGCTGCAATGGGCCTCTTCTGCGAAGATGAGGTCATTGTTGATCTCACTGACAATGGCGTCGGCTTGGGCATCTTTGACGCTGCCAAGCGTAAGGTGAATGTGTTCCTTGTTCATGGAGCCTCCGCGAGGCGCCCCTTATACGCCGAAAGTCCTCGCTGAGAAGGACTTGGAAGTCGGCGGGGTCCGCGTGCTCGTAAACGACCGTCGCCAGGACGTCTCGCCCGCGGTTACTGATGATCCTCAGGCACGGGTTGTGCCCCGCCTGCACGGTTAGGATGCGGGGATTCCACTTGTCATGCCGTACGCTTGGTGTGGCCTGCACTAACCACTTTGGCGAGTTACACCCCGACTTGCGGTGCGCAGCCACTTCCCGGCGCATCCAGTTGGCCAACTTCGTCAACAGTTGGACCGGTTCGAAGTTCGGCGGTCTGTGGGGACTGCCCGGGCCAAAATGAGCAGAGTTAACGGGAACTCACATGCAACGATTCAGCGTAATTGTGGCCTTGGTCGGCATTGCGGTATTGTTTGGCGTATCGGTCGCGGCCCAGACAGTTTACGAGGTCGGTGAACTCAATACGAGCAACTCTTACCCATTCAATTTCGGCTCGGGTCGATACCAGGTTGCTTATTCCGCCGCCGAAATGGGCGTTCCCAGTGGGTCTCAGTTGATTGAGGTCCGGGTCGGTATGGCGTCGCCTCCAACGTCGATGCCGACGTTCAATTCTTTTCAGCTTCGGGTAGCACACACAACCGTCGGGATTGCCGCACTCACGGGGACTTTCGCGAACAATATTACCGGCACGCTGAATTCATGCATTGGCCCGTCAAACTTCAGCCCAAACTCGGGCGTCTTCAACGGCGTTACGTACGCCAGATTTCCGCTGACAACGAGTTTTACATACAATGCCACGGACAACATGATTCTTGACTGGTCATACAGCAGCATTACAGGCTCCGGTTGGCAGATGGCCAGCAGCGGCACGACGATTGGCAACCGCTGGAGGGCGTATCACTCGCCCGGCAACTCCACATCAACTGGCACCGGCTCCAGCGCCCATGGTAACTGGCGTATTCAACTCGTGTTCCAGGTTGGTCCGTCGCTTACTGTGGCTACCTCCGCCGGCGCTGCTCAGAACGTTTATGCGAACGACACTGGCTCGGGCGGTAATGGCATTCTGGCGCAGCGCTTCACTGTCGCTTCCAACTCGCAGACTGGGGCTTCACTTGACGCGGTGACTGTGCGCTCTTCCGGCACCGGCAACGACTCCAACGCCTACTCCGGCGTGGAACTCTGGTTCGATGCTGACGGCAGCGGCACGTTCAGCAACACGGCTGACACCCAGGTCGGCTCCAGCGCTACCGCATTCCCATCTGACAACGGTGACCTCACGTTCACGTGGGGCACGCCGCAATCCTTCCCGGTCAGTACCACGCGAACGTATTTCATCATCGCCAAGCTCAATGGCTCTACGCCCGCGCAACCGGGGCATACATTCAACTATGTGGTCCAGGACATCACC
>JAMQHL010000023.1 GCA_025993795.1 Planctomycetota bacterium | reverse complement strand
TTCACCCCCAGGAATCCACGGACACAGTTTTTGCGAATCAGCAGGCAGGCAGCAGAAGGCCGGCGGCAGGAACTACAGCCACCAAAGCCACTTACACGCAGAAAGATTTTTCAGAATGCTGATCCGGGCTCATCTTGCATTGCGCTGGGCGCGCCGCTTCCTAGTTGGCCAGACAAAAAGAACGGACCCAGAGGGTCCGCTCTCTCTCTACCGATTTCCCGTCCGGGGAAAGGGGGTCAAACAGGCTCGCCCGTCTCACCCAAGATAAGCATACCCCACGAAGCCGCCCCGCGCAAACGAAGTCACAATTTACAGCGAACCTCAAATTCAACGCCCTACCGCCGGGAACTAGCGCTGAGTTTCACCGGAGCATTTTGACGGGGCGGAATGGGTAGACCTGTTGTTGGCCGGGAACTAGCGCTGAGTTTCACCCCCCGTCGGCGTCGTTCCCTCGGGATTCGTCCTGTTGTTGGCCGGGAACTAGCGCTGAGTTTCACCGCTGCGTCGGCGATAGCGATGCACAGTTCACCTGTTGTTGGCCGGGAACTAGCGCTGAGTTTCACCCGCCGTCACCTTAGAAGTTTCCCCCACTATCCTGTTGTTGGCCGGGAACTAGCGCTGAGTTTCACCCAGAGCCGCGCTCGTCCGTTTCGGCGCGGCCCTGTTGTTGGCCGGGAACTAGCGCTGAGTTTCACCTCTGCACGGTGAGCGACGTAAGCGTAGCGGCCTGTTGTTGGCCGGGAACTAGCGCTGAGTTTCACCGAAGATGAATAAGGAGGAGAAGGCCGCATTCCTGTTGTTGGCCGGGAACTAGCGCTGAGTTTCACCTGTCCGCTTAGCTTCACGCTTCACGCGTTGACCTGTTGTTGGCCGGGAACTAGCGCTGAGTTTCACCCTCCACCGGCGAATTGATCCATCCTGACGACCTGTTGTTGGCCGGGAACTAGCGCTGAGTTTCACCGCTACCACCTCAGCGACCAACGCGTCAGCCCCTGTTGTTGGCCGGGAACTAGCGCTGAGTTTCACCATTGCCAAGCCGGGGATGTTCGGTGTCAACCTGTTGTTGGCCGGGAACTAGCGCTGAGTTTCACCAAGTGGATGGATGGACCCGTATAGCAAGTTCCTGTTGTTGGCCGGGAACTAGCGCTGAGTTTCACCGGTGCCGTGCGCTGCGGCGCACCCTGCTTCCCTGTTGTTGGCCGGGAACTAGCGCTGAGTTTCACCATAAGCGGACTGTGGTATAGTAGTACAAGTCCTGTTGTTGGCCGGGAACTAGCGCTGAGTTTCACCGAACGTTCGCGCTGGTTCGCCAGATTACCACCTGTTGTTGGCCGGGAACTAGCGCTGAGTTTCACCTGTATAAGCGCGGCATGCCTACAATCGCTCCCTGTTGTTGGCCGGGAACTAGCGCTGAGTTTCACCCGGCGCGGCTGCGCACCGATGCGCCGGACTCCTGTTGTTGGCCGGGAACTAGCGCTGAGTTTCACCACGGTACAGCGCACGTCCGCGCGGTGACGGCCTGTTGTTGGCCGGGAACTAGCGCTGAGTTTCACCCCTTTCGTCGCTAGTCTCCGTCCAACCGAGAGTTGAATCCCACTTGAGGCAGAAAATCTGCATCATCATGGCGATCTCTCGTTCCATCCGGCGCGTTTTTTTTCACGTTTTCGGACGGTTTCTGGCCGCTGGGCGCACTGGCAGCGGATTGCTCCGCGCCTACCGCTCCCGGATCGAAAGGAGTTTCACCTCCCGACTTCCGTGATCCTGACCGCCGCTTGCGCGGCTTCACGGCACCAGACTTGCTGCCTTTTACGTCCTTGCCCGCAACAGACGGGTCGTCGGACGGTGCTGACATTTCTCGAATATTCGTTGCCGCGTTCAAGTCGCGATCGTGTGTCGCATTACAGTTGGCGCAGGTCCATTCGCGGATCCTCAGCCCCATTGGGCCCCTCAATGCCGGATTTGCGGCACGGCACCTACTGCAAATCTGGGTTGTAGGTTCAAACTGTCCACAATAATGCACTTTGCGATTGTGCCACTTTGCCTTGTACTCAAGCTGGGTGCGAAAGCGCCCCAAAGCTGCGTCACCTATGGCACGGTTTAGTCGTGCCTTACGGCGTTTGTTGCCCGGCTTGCCCTTGGCCATCATGCCCCGGACGCGCAAGTCCTCGATGCCGATCACCGGATAATCCTTCACCAGCGCCGTCGTTACCTGATGCGAGTAAGTCTCACGCTGTGCTGTTACCCGACTCCAGGCCTTGGCGTACAATCGCCTGGTCTTCTGGTAGTTCTTGCAGTCTTTCAGCTTCTTGGCGCACTTGCGGGCTTGCTCCTGCTGGCGCGACATCTTGCGCTGCAGCCGGCGCAGGCGACCTTCGGCGATCTTCAGGGCCTTGCGCGCCGGAAAGCGGTCCGGCTGCCCCGCTATCTCGTCCGACAATTTGGCAAAGGTTTTGACGCCGAGGTCCACTCCCACTTTGCAGTCGCATCTCGGGGGCTCGGGTTGGATGTCCGGCGCAGAACACAAGATGCTGGCAAACCAATCACCGGCTTTGTTCCGCGAAATCGTCACCGACGCGACGGGGAACGTCTCAATCTCTTGCCCCTTTTTCTTGCCGCGGGGCGACGTTTTCTTTTGTCCCTCAAACCGTGGAAAGCGCAGGGGTTCGGCCATGCGGACGTTGCCGATAGCCGGCACATGAAACTCCAGCGGGCGCTGCCAGACGGGCCGATCCACATGCCTGGCAAAGGGTCCGGTGCGTTTGCCCTGCTGGTTCAGTTTGCCGCCGCACTTTTCATTGCCTGACAAAACGACAAAGCCGCAGATGTCGTCATCCTTGATCGGCCGTGGATAGCCGAAGCCATCCTTGAAGAAATGGTCTGCCGCGTCCTTCAGATCAGCAATTTTTCCGGCGCCGGGCCAATACCCACAGTCCGTCCAATGTTCGGGGCGATTCGCGTAGAGCTTCGAGATCCTGTCGATGCCCGAAGGTTTGGGGATCTTTTCTTGGTCCGCTCCGGCCTCAAGCAGATCCTTGACCAGCTCGGCCCGCTTTCTGTAACGCGGCCACACGCAGCGAGGTGCGGCAACCAGCGCGTTGACTCTATAGGAAGCGCACAGGGCACAGATCTCGCGCAGGTACCCTTGGTAGTCCGCCTGCCACATTCGAAGTGCTTGGTTGTACGTAGCCTTGGCAATGGACTCGCACCGACGGAATTTCTCGGCTTGTTCTGAGCTCGGGAACAGTTTGACTTTGTGTGCGATCAGCATGGTCGGCCCACTTGCAGTTTTACTATACGCGACGATGCGACAAACTCGACCTTTATCATCGAGGAAAGAACCCAGGAAGTCACCGGGCGGGTACTACACTCTCACCCTGGCGTTGAATACTGCCTTGAAGGCTTTGGCTGCGAACCATAGGGCTGCTCGCCTGATCGGATAGGCGTCGGGGTTGGGCAAGAGCCCGCGACATTCTTCCGGCAGCATGATCAAGCTTACCTTCACGTTGGGCGCGATGCCGATGGGCAGGCCCTTTTCCATGCAGCGCCGATAGAAATGCTGAAACACCGGCAGCATGTCTTCTACGCGTGGCGGCTTGCGCTTGCCGTAGGCGGCGCCAAGCACGGGCCGGAACACGCACACCGTGGGGATTGCGCCGTGGTCAACGATCCAGTCAATGGCGGCGATGCTTGACTCCACGGGCTCTAATCCGGCAATGATCTCACCGTTGACGGTGTCGAACCCCACATCGTTGGCGCAGAATTCAATCGCGTCCAGGTAGCGCTTCAAGCCGCCGCGCCGCGCCTTTCCGGGGCCGATCTCCTTGAACAGTTCTTCATCCAATACCTCAAAGCACAGGCTTACGTTGTTCACGCCGAGCGCCTTGAACTTGCGGTAGTTCTCGAAGTCAGCATCCGGCGGCGCCTGCAACCCAAGCAGCAGGTTGGTCTTTGCCTTCAGCTCACGGTACAGCGGCTCGAACAGTCCCCAGTAATCGTTGCTGTCCAGAAACCCCGTGTTCACGTGCACGAACGTGATCCTGCTTTCGCGGCGCGCGGCAATCGCAGTCTCGACCACGTCGGCGACGCTTTTAATAGCTTCTTCCTGCGAGCCCAGGTTCTGGCCCTCGGTGCAGAACTTGCAGTACTCGTTCTCGCCGTTCGGGCCCCAGTTCTGGCAGCGCGGGCCCCAGTACACGCCCAGGTACGTGCCCTGCAGACACCCGATGCGCTGCATCAGCTTGCCGCTGCTGGTGCGCTGCTTGTACCACGCGGGCTCAGGCGGAATGCGCACGTGGTCAACAAGCTGCGCTTGCCGGCGGTCAAGGGTTTCAACCCACGGTCCGCGGCCGACCGTGGGCAGCTCGTCGTAGGCTTCGTAGCGAAAGGCCTTCTTCTCGCGCCAGATTTCGTAGCCGGGCCCGTTCTTGACCAGCCAGTAGGGGGAGTTGCGCACCCACCACTCCACGACCGGCACGTTGGTGTACATATCGCGGCCGATCACAACTTCCAGGCCGCTGCCCAGGCCGGCGCGGTTACGAATGATCTCGCGGGCGTCGTCGCCAAGTTCGCACGACGCGTCGATGCGCAGACCCTTGCAGTAGAGGTCCAGCTTCAGGAAAGCCGGGTTGCAGCTTCCGTTGTGCAGGAACAGGCCGACGTCCATGGCGCTCGCGCGGGGTATCGCAGGGCCCCCAGTCTAGTGGGACAGGGGACGGGTGAAAGGGGTTGCTCGGCTGTGTAGAATCGCGGCCATGGGCGACGACGAGATCATGGTTACCGTGGTCAGCGGTTTTGCGGCGTTGATCATGTGGGGCCTGTGGTTTGCGGGCAGCGCCGCGCTGGCGGACAGTTTCTATCGCAACGGCAAGCTCAAACAGGCCTCCATGGCCGGCGGCGTAGCAGTTGCCATTCTGCTGTTCGTGATCTTGAAGCTTTGGTCGTCGGGCGATGTGCGCGACGCGCCGCAATACCTGGTGCAGTACTGGCTGATGGGCGCGTTCGTGGCCGCGTTGACCGGCGTAGTGATCGCGCCGCTGATGGGAATTTCGCACCGCGAGGACGTATGCGAACGCCACAACCCCGCCGCAGCCTATGCGTGGGTAGGCGTCGTTGGCGGCTTCACGCTGGCGTACGCGGGCAGCAACGTCGGCAACGGGCCGGGCTGGTGGGTTGTGGTCTTCTGTTCGATGCTTTCGTGCGGTTTTCTGTGGCTGGTATGGTTCGGGCTTGAGCTGGCATTCCACATCAGCGAACTGATTACCGTTGAGCGCGACGTGTCGGCGGGCATGCGCTTCGGCGGATTGATGTTGGGAATGGGCATTGTGGCCGGTCGCGGGGCGGCCGGCGACTGGACCAGCGCGGCCAACGCGGTGACTGACTTCGTGTCGGTGGTCGTGCCGGCCCTGCCGCTGGTGCTGGGCGCCGCCGTGGTCGAGCTGGCGTTGCGCGCCAAGCCCGGCGCCGAGTCGCGCAATGCCACGATCTTTGGCGCGTTGCCCGGCATCGCGTTTGCCCTGGGCGGCTTCTTCTATGTGTGGCTGCTGAAACCGTGGTAGCCGGGCTTACGACCAGCCTTGCCGTCGGCGACACGCTGCCTGCCGCAGTGTTTCGGCAGGTGTGGCTCGACACTGTGTTCGAGTGCTTCAAGCTGGACCCGCAGTTCGGCGACACCTCCACACTCGCGCCCTGGCCCCTGGTGATGAAAGCCGGCGAGTGGGCCGTGCTTGCCCAGACGGCAGAGCGCCTTGCCGCCGAGACGCTTGCAGCCGAGCTCGAACTCCCCCACCGGCCCGGGCTGTTGCGCGAACTAGCGCTGCCCCGCCAGTGCCGCAATGCGATTCGAGAAGCCGCCAGCCGTGGCGCGCCGCCTGCCATTGCCCGCGTGATGCGCTTTGACTTCCACCCCACGGCGCAGGGCTGGCAGGTCAGCGAGGTCAACTGCGACGTGCCCGGCGGCTTCATTGAAGCCAGCGGGTTCACGTCGATGATGGCGGCCCGCTTTCCGGGTTTGCGCCCCGCAGGGGACCCCACGGCTGCGCTGGTTGACGCGCTGGGCAAGTCGGGGCCGGTGGGGCTTGTGCATGCCACGGGGTACCTGGACGACCGGCAGGTCATGCATTTCTTGCAGCGTGCGCTTCGTGACCGAGGCGTTGATGCCCTGTTGCTGGGGCCCGACGAAGTGGCGTGGAAAGACGGGTTCGCCTCGGCATGCGGTGTGGCCCTTGGCGCGATCTATCGGTTCTTCCCCGGCGAGTGGCTTCCGAACCTCGGCTGGCGCAGCGGCTGGCAGCACTACTTTCGAGACAGCAAGACGCCGCAGTGTAACCCGGCCACGACGCTCGCGGCGCAGAGCAAGCGCCTGCCGCTGGTCTGGGACCGCCTTGGCGGCAGCTATGACACGTGGAGGTCGGCACTGCCCGAAACGCGCGCTGCCCAGGGCGTGGTGCCGGACGACACCTGGGTGCTGAAGGCGGCATTGGGGCGCGTGGGCGAAGAGGTCGGCATCAAGGGCGTCACCGCCGAGAAGGAACTGCGCAAGATCGAGCGCTGGGCGCGCCGCCGGCCCAAGTGCTGGATCGCGCAACGGCGCTTCGAGGCTCTTGCGTTGCCCGCAGGCGGCGGCAGCATCTATCCCTGCATCGGCGTTTTCACCGTCGATGGCAAGGCATGCGGCGCGTACGGTCGCGCGGCATCGCGTGCATTGGTAGACGGCAACTCGCGGGATGTCGCCGTCCTGCTGGAGGACTGAATGTCGCGGGAACTGTTCGAGGCTTGGGCGCCGCCCGCATGCGACTGGTCGCAGTGGGCCAAGCCGGCACCGTTCATCGCCAAAGACATCCACTCTGCATTCGGCCGCTATGCCGGGCAGGCTCTGAACCCGTCAACCATCAAGCCCGAAAGCGACATGGCCGTGATTCTGGAGCTTCCGGGCGCTGAAGCGGTGGCGATGGCCGTCAGCCTTGCCCAGCAGGGTTTTCGCCCCGTGCCGCTGATCAACACGACCACCGGCAGCAATGAAGCCGTGGGCATGGGTACAATCCTAGGCGAGCTTCGTGCCGGCGCCCCGATTGTGAACGCCGCCGCGATCCCCGACGACGCGCCGCCGGTGTTTGTGCTGGACACCCAGCGCGAGGGCCATGGCTACACACGCAGGCCCCGCACCTACGACAACCGCTGGATGGTGTTCCCGCAGGATTTCCCGTCGGGCAACTACATGGTCGCGCGCGGCATCAAGCGGCTGCTGCTGCTGACGCGCGACGCCAACATCCGGCGCGACCTGATGCACGTGCTGCGGCGCTGGCAGGACGCGGGCGTCAAGATTTATCGAGAGCTGCCGGGCGACGGCCTGCTGCCGGTCGAGGTCAACGTGCCCAAGCCGTCGCAGTTCAAGCTGGGGTGGTACAGGTTCCTGGTGGCGATGGGCCTGAGAAAGAACGCAGCAGGCGGCTTCGGCGGATGGATCCCAGAGCCAAGCCAATCCAGCGGCAGCGGATAGCGATCACATTTTTGGTTCCCGTGCCTTCGGCCCGGGCTGGTTGAATCGGCCCTTCGGACCGGCGCGACGCTCGCCTTGCTGTCAGGCGCGGAGCGCCTCTGCTTGAGGCCACGACGGGCAGGCCGCGCATGGCTGCTGCGCACCAGCACTACAACGCTGCTGTGCGTGTTGCGGGCTTGCAGCGCGCACAGCCCTTGCGCTCGTGTTTTCATGGTTTGATTGCTTGCCGTATCACGGACTTGCGCTTGCGTGTATGGTGGCGCGAGTTCCCTGGAATCGATCATGGCAGGATACTCCGGCACCACCTTACCCTCGAAGCTTGGCATCAAGGATGGCGACTCTGTGCTGCTTTGCAGCGAGCCGCGCGGGGTGTCGGCGGCTTTGGGAGACATGCCTTCCGTGAAGTTCCCGCCGCGCAAGGGCACCGGCAGCTACGACGTCATTCTCTACTTTACACGCGAACGCGCCGCCCTTGAGCGCGAGCTTGCCGGCTTGCGCAAACAGATGGGCCCCACCTGCGGGCTCTGGATCTGCTGGCCCAAGAAGGCCAGCAAGGTCGCCACCGATATGACCGAGCAGGTCGTGCGCGACGTTGCGCTGCCCACCGGCCTCGTTGACAACAAGGTTTGCGCAATCGACTCGACCTGGTCGGGCCTGCGCCTTGTCATCCGCAAAGAACTCAGCGAATGAGGGCGGGGGGCGCCCGGGCCCCCCGTCTTGCTGATCCTGTAAGCCGGGTTTTGTCAGCTCGCGAGGCTTGCCCGCGGGTGACGGTCATTCGTCTAGGGCCTGCGTTGCCGCAAGCCTCCAGCAGCCTACCCGGACCTCCCGCGACACATTCGCATTGAGGCGAGCAGCCTCTTGGTCCCTATTTGGCCTTGCTCCGGAGGGGGTTTGGCCTGCCGACACTGTCGCCAGCGTCGCGGTGCGCTTTTACCGCACCTTTTCACCCTTACCCGGATCTTTTCAGACCCCGTCCAGCCGCGCGAGTTTCGGGCCCTCGTCGCGGCCAGGCAGGCAAGCCGGGCGGTTTGTTTTCTGTGCCACTTTCCCTGGATGCGGGTTTGGCCCGCACCCGGTTGCCGTTAGCAACCCTCCTGCTCTATGGAGCCCGGACTTTCCTCCCGACTTCGCGCAAGGCTATGTCGGGCGACCGTCTGGATCACCACGAGCCATGATAGACAGGCTGCCGCAAAACGACAACGGGGCAGCTATTGACGGGTCAATAGATTCAGATTTCGAAATGGATGCCATGCTTGACCATGCGCTTGTATGCCGCTTCATGGAAGCGATACAGGCGCGCCGCGCGGTGGGCCACGTCCTGCTGCACCTGGTCAGTTTCTTCCAGCACACCCATGCCGAGAACCTTCTTGCGAAAGTTGCGCTTGTCCAGGGCACGGTCCAGGATCTTTTCATACATGCGCTGCATCTGCGTCAGCGTGAACAAACGTGGCAGCAGTTCAAATCCGATCGGCACGTAGCGCACCTTGCCGCGCAACCGCTGTTGCGCAGTTTCCAGGATTTCGGCGTGATCAAACGCCAGCGTCGGCAAATCATCCAGGCTGAACCATGCTGCTTCGCCGGCATCGGTGGCGGCTTGCACCTTGTGGTCGCGCAGGTTGACCAGCGCATACCACGCGACGCTGATAACACGTTCGCGCGGGTCGCGCTGGATGCCGCCGAAAGTGTACAGCTGCTCAAGAAACACATTGCGCAGGCCGGTTTCTTCTTCAAGCTCGCGGCGGGCGGCTTCTTCAAGGGTTTCGTCCACGCGGACAAAGCCGCCGGGCAGCGCCCAGTTGCCCTTGAACGGCGCCGCGCCCCGCTGGATCAGCAGCACTTTCAGGTCCGCGTCATCCAGGCCGAACACGACGCAATCAACGGTCAGGGCCGGGCGGGGATGTTCATAGCGGAAGGGCACGCTGCCAGTTTAGTGTATGAGCGACACTAAGACAAGCGCGCGGAAACAAAAGCCCCCGCGTTGCCGCGGGGGTTATGCGTGTGATCCGGCATGTTAGCGCGGGTCTACATACAGCCGGATTGCGTCTTCCTTCAGCGTGCTGAAGCGCAGGTCGTTGCGCGCATCGCGATACCACTCGTCACCGAACAGGTTGCTGCCCAGGATCACCAGGTCAACGCCCGGCTGTACCTTGTCGGCAACGCGGCAGCCCATCTGCTTGAGAAGCTCTGCCAGGCGTTCTTTGGTGTAGGACTGGTTGGGCGGCTCGAACTCACCGTGCATGGCCACTGTAAGGAAGCGGCCGGCGTGCCAGAGGTGGCTGATCAGCTTGTCACCCTTGCGGACGGGCTCTTTGACGTTTACGAGACTGAGCACGGTGCACAGGCTGTAGTGTGCCGACAGCGCGCGCACGATTTCAACGACGCCGATCAGTTCGTCGCGGTCACGACCATGGATTCTCCAGATTTCGAAGCGCTGGCCGGCCTTCACGCCGTCGGAGCTGCCGAGGTCGATGTGGCATACGCCGCGGCCGTAGTCGCTGTACGAGACCTCGCCGTCCGGATCGCCCTTTTCCAGCTTGATGGGCGTCTTGATGCGCGGCAGGTTGCGAACCATGTCGGCAAACTTCTGGCCGTCGCCTTCGTGCAGCGTCTTTTCAGTTTCAAACTCTGCCTGCAACCCCTCGATACGCGAAACCGCCGCAACCACCATGAAGTCAAGGCGCGTCTTGCGGCCGGTGGTTTCGGTGATGGCAGTTTCCGTCGCGTCGTGCACATCGCGCAGGCGCTCCGCGCTCAATTCCTTGCGGCTGTTCACGTTCACCTTCAGGCCATCGACCAGCGTGCGCACGCGCCTCTGGCGTTGCTCTTCGCCTTCAAAGCCCAGGCCGACCACGATCACGGAGCCGTCCGGCATCGTGACTTCGGTGAAACCACTGACTTCAGCGTACAGCAGGTTGTACTGGTGCTGGTTGGCCGCCATCAGGTCGCGCAGCAACTGGTGCTGGCGTCGGAACACCAGCTCAAGCGTGATGCGCGTCGGCGGTTGCATCACCTTGTCGGCGGGCAGGTAGCCCGGGACACGCGCGCGCTCCCACGCTGCCATGACACTGGCGTCTTCGGGCTTGTAGATGCCCGAAGCAGTATCGGTGGTGCCGGGGCGCTTAAGGTCACCGCCGGCAACGGCGATCGTTGCGCCGCCGACGTCGATGGTCTGCACGGTGTAGTACTGGGTGGACTTGTAGGCGATGTACTGGCGCAGCTTCAGCTCGTAATCCTGAATCCATTTCCGGGCAGCCGCGTACTCGTACACCATGCCTTCGCTATCGCCGCCGCCGCCGCCGTAGAACAAATTCTCGGCATCGAGGTAGCGCTGAAGCACGATGCTTTGCTTGTCGCGCGGTTTGGTGCGCTCTTCGCCGCCGACGCTGCGGTCGGCCTTGGGCACCATGGTGTCCACCTTGGTCTTGTTGGCCATGGGGTCGCCGGCGTCGAAGCCGACAAAGCCTGCGGTGTCGTTCATCTCGGCCACCAACGGCTCAAGCTGTTTGTGATTTTTCTTGACCTGCTCAAGAATGTTCTGGGCATCGGACTGGTAGGACTGGATCTGCTGCGTGTAGAACATCCACATCAGCGTCACGAGCAGCACAAACGGCGAGAGAATCGCCGTGATGTTCCAGTACCAGCTTGCCACACTCTGCCTTGCCATTGTTCTCTTCCTTCTATTGCCGGACTTGCTGCTTCCGGGTTTCCCGGTTCACCTTGATCGCTTTGCTTCGCGTTCTGCGGTCATTTCCGGTCCGGGCCGCGCAGGCCCAGGAAATGAAGGACTTCTTCTTCGGGGTACGTTTCAATGTTCAGGCGCAATTCCTTGGCCTGCATCCACTCTGTGTCTGAGCGCCAGTCGCCGCCGATGATCACCGCATCTACCGTTGCGTCGATCTTGTCCACCACCTGAAAGCCCACGCGACGCAGAATGTCGGTGAGTTCCTGGCGCGTGAACTGCGTGTAGCCACGGCCGAATGTGCCCACCAACGCCCATTTCTGGTACTGCCGCGATGAGAAGCTCGGGTTCTTGATCAGGTCGCCGGCCTTGGGATACAGGTTCTGGTCGTCCAGCGCGTCCACGCGGCAGCGCGCGATGTTGCCGCGCAGCAGTTCCTTGACCCGAATCTCGCCGATCTGGAGTTCGCTGTTGCGGCTGCTGTCCGGACGCAGGACCTGGAACGTCTGCTCAAGCTGCACGCCCGAGCGCTGACCTACGTTGATCCAGACCCAACCCGAGATCTCATCTACCAGGAACACGAACCCGTCGGGGTCGCGGCTGTCGTCTTTGCGGCGCTTGTCCGCCTGCACGCGGTATGCTTCCTGGGTGTCAACCGCATCATGGCGAGCCTTGGCCGCTTCACGCGACATTGCAAACGCGCGCTCGCGCGTTTCCCGCACGGTTTCTGAGTCCAGGCTCTTCAACGCGTCATTCTCATCGACCAGCGCCCGCGCAAGTTCGTTCTCGCGGTCCACAAGCTGCTCGTGCTGCCCTTTGACGACTTCGTCAGCGGCGTCCGTGGCCCTCTTGGCCTGGCTGTACTGCTCGGCGGAGTCGGCGTTGCGTTCAGCCGACTTGGTGTCGCGCAGGTTGCGCTGGTGTACGCGCTGGTCTTTGACCTTGGGGATGTAGCTGGTCACTAGTTGGTGGATCAGGTCGTCCTGCTTGCCGACCGTGCCCTGGATGCTGCGGGCTTCGGCTTCTTCATACAGACGCTTGCTGTTGCGCGTTGTGCCGCGCACCTGGCTGGCGGGTACCTTGCGCTCTTTCCATGAGCCGTCTTCGGCGCGCTCCAGCACTGTGGCCTCGCCGCGCTCGGTGCCGGAAAGGTCAGGGCTGCCGTCGGCGCGCACCGGTACGTTGTAGTAGTCGGCAATCAGGCGCGACCCCTCTTTGAGCATCGCCTCGATCTGCCGGGGCGAGCTGTAGGCCGCTTCACCCTTGAACCCGATGTGCGTGCACAGCTCGGCATAGCGGGCGCGAACGGCGTCCAGCTCTGACTTCTGCCGCGCCGGAATCTCGCGCAGGGCCGCCACGTACGTCCGCTCTTTCTGGGCCTTGTCGTAGGTGATGAATGCAAGCGTGCCCATGCCAAGCAGGAACACGATCATCACGATCATGACGATCAGGTCGACCATCCCGCGTCGTGACATTCTCATGGAATACTCCGCGAAACGTTTACGAAAAAGCCGCAAGCGCGGCCGCCTGTTACGTTTCAAATCGGGGGGACGGGTGGCAAGGATACGGACCGGACCACCCCACGGCAATAATCCGGCTACAAAAACCTTGACACCCCTTTGTCACGGAAACAACGTCACTTTCGGGCCGATCGCCTGTTCAAACGCCGTGGCTGCGCTGCTACAGAAGGGGCATACGCCCCAGCGAAGGTCCTACCGTGCCAAAGTCTCTCTACATCATTGACGGCCACTCGCAGATTTTCCGGGCTTACTACAGTCCGGCTGCGCGCTCACGCACAGTGCGCGGCAAGCCGATTGGCGCCGTGTACCTGTTTACACGCATGCTCCAGACGCTGATCAAGCGGCACAAGCCCGACTTTCTGGTCTGCGTGATGGACCCCAAGGGCAAGACCTTCCGCAACGACATCTTCCCCGCGTACAAGGCCAACCGCGGCGAAATGCCCGAAGACCTGCGTGAGCAGATGCCTATCATCATCGACATGGTCAAGGCCATGAACGTCCACCTGATGATCAAAGACGGGTTTGAAGCCGACGACGTCATCGGAACGCTCGCCAAGCAAGCCGTGCCGCACGACATGGAAGTGCGCATCGTCAGCAAGGACAAGGACTTAAAGCAACTGCTTGAGCCCCACATCAAGCTGCTGAACGCCGAAGATGGCACTGAATACGGCCTGGAGCAATTGCAGGAAGAGCTTGGCGTTGACCCGCAGCAGTTTATCGACGTTCAGGCCCTCGCCGGCGACAGCACGGACAACATCCCCGGGGTCAAAGGCGTCGGCATCAAGACCGCCGCCGAGCTGATCAAGCAGTACGGAACGCTGGTCGAGGTGCTCAAGCACGCCGAAGAAATCAAGCAGCCCAAACGCCGCGAGAATCTGATCGCGTTCAGACCGGAAGCGGAACTGAGCAGGAAGCTCGTACACATCATGACAAACGTGCCGGGCGTCAAGCTTGAGCCCGACAAGGCCAGCCTCAAAGAACCGGTGAAGGAAGTGCTGCTGCCGATCCTGCAGGACCTGAACTTCAAGTCTGTAATGACAGATTTCGGCTGGGACGAAATGGCCAGTACCGTCGCGACACGCGACCTGGAGGGCGAAACCGAAAGCCCAGCCCGGAAGGGCGGGGCTGCCAAGGGAAAAGCGGGCAAGTCCACGGGCGCACAGTCGAGCCTGTTTGACGACCCAATCACCAGGCCCGAGGTGCCCAAGGCCCTAGTGAACGCAGACGTCGAATACACGCTGGTCAACGACAAAGCTGACCTCGAAGCGTTCACGAAGGCCACTGCAAAGGCCAAGCGCTGGAGCATTCACTGTGCCGCCGAGGCATACGGCGAGCTTGCGGGCATTGCGGTGTGCATCGCACCCGGCAAGGCATGGTACCTGCCCTCTGACGGCAAACTGGGTGACGCGATTGCCGCGCGCCTTGCCGACGCAAAGCTGCCCAAGATCGGCCATGATCTCAAAGCCGACCTGCGCGCCCTGCTGCTTGTGGGCGGTGACCTGTGCGGCATTGAAAGCGACACCAAACTACTGGCATTTCTAGTCGATTCGTCGCGCGAAGACGCCAAGCTGGCCAGCCTGAGCCGCGAGTATCTGGGCATGGACACCGTGGACTGGGACAAGCTGTTCGGTGACAGGAAAGCCCGCAAGAAACTGACCGAGGCAGAACCTGAACGGGTGATGCAGTACGCCTGCCAGTTCGCCGATTACGCGCTGCGCGTAAACGATGTGCTGTCGCCAATGGTGACATCGCTTGAGCTTGACAAGCTGGCCAAAGACCTTGAGTTTCCGCTGGTCGAAGTGCTGGGTCGCATGGAACACCGCGGCATCAAGATTGACAAGCCTTACCTGGCCGCACTTTCCGCTGACTTCGACAAAGACATCGGCACGCTTGAGAAGACCTGCTTCAAGCTGGCTGGCCGCGCGTTCACGCTGGGCTCGCCAAAGCAGCTTGGTGAAGTCCTGTACGACGAACTCAAGCTGCCCGAGCAG
The DNA here is from genome assembly GCA_025993795.1 of Planctomycetota bacterium. GTDB lineage: Bacteria > Planctomycetota > UBA8742 > UBA2392 > UBA2392 > JADJRK01. The sequence continues at coordinate 7,831 of JAMQHL010000023.1, read as the reverse complement.
GGAAAGACCGCCAAGGGCACCAGCCGCAGCACTGACCAGTCGGCCCTGGAAGCGTTGGCGCCGATGCACGAGCTGCCGGCCAAGGTGCTTGAGTGGCGCCATCTGACCAAGCTGAAATCAACCTACGTCGATCAACTGCCTGACCTGGCCGACGCACACGACCGCGTTCACACCACCTATCGGCAGACCGTCGCCACGGGCCGTCTGAGCAGCAAAGACCCGAATCTCCAGAACATTCCGGTGCGCACTGACACCGGCAAGAAGATCCGGCGCGCCTTCATTGCCGACAAGGGCAACGTGCTCGTCAGCGCGGATTACAGCCAGATTGAACTGCGAATTCTCGCCCACATCGCCGACGAAAAGCCCATGATCGAGGCCTTCAAGGCGGGCGTTGACATTCACAAGGCAACGGCTGCCGGTATCTTCGGCGTCAAGGCCGACAAGGTAACAGGCGAGCAGCGCAACGTTGCCAAGACCGTAAACTATGGTGTGCTGTACGGCCAAAGCGCATTCGGGCTGTCGCAGGGGTTGAGCATCAGCCGCGGTGAAGCCAAAGAGTTCATCGACAACTACTTCGCAGCGCACCCGAACGTCGCCAGGTTGACCGACCAGGTGCTGGAAGAGTGCCGCAAGGTCGGATACGTGACGACTTTGGCCGGCCGAAAACGCTTTTTGCCGGAAATAGGCAGCAAGAACGCAATGGTCAGGAAGCAAGCGGAACGCCAGGCGTTCAATACAGTGTTGCAGGGAACGGCGGCAGACTTGATCAAACAGGCAATGCTCGACGCCCACAAAGAAATCGAAAAGAAGAAGCTGCCGTATAGAATGCTGCTGCAGGTCCACGACGAACTGGTATTCGAGGCGCCCGAGAAAGAAGCCAAAGCCTGCGCCGAATTCGCAAAACGCATCATGGGCGCCGCCATGAAATTGAAAGTACCGCTGGATGTAGATGCTGGGGCCGGCACCAACTGGCTGGAGGCAAAATGAACTGCGATCAGAAGGCAGGAGGCAGGACGCAGGAAGCAGGTTGCGGCTCAATCACGCATCCCAACCCCCGAAGGTGGCGTCAGAAATCAGCCCGGGGCGGAAGCCCCGGTTCTCCGCGCCTCTTTTTTCTGAGCTCCGTGGGGGTGACACAGCTTCTCGTCATCGGGGTCGTCCTGGTACTGGCGGCGTGCAGCAAGCCCGCGCCGGTCACTGTTGAGGACGATGGCGGCGACGAGATCCCGGTCAAGGAATCCCAAAGCAACCTCCTTGACCTGCAGGTCGGTGTCAACTGGCTCAGCTTCGTTGCCAACGCCGAGCGCGATTACCCCGAGCTGTTTGATGGCCTAGACCGCGACCAGAAGCGCCGCACGCGCCTGGCGCCGGCATCTCCGGCCGATGACCGCCTGCTGCTTGACTTCAACCTGCCGCAGGGCGCAAAAATGTGGGCCGTTGACTGGTACAAGACACAACTCGTCGCCATTGACCTGCCGGGCGCCACTGGCTTTACCGTTGCCATCGCGCCGGGCAAAGCCGCCGGCGTTGAGCTCGCCGAAGTGCTTGCGCGCAAGCGTGCCGACAGTGTGTCCGGCGCTAAGTACACCGCCGAATCCGGCGGGGTAGCCACCGTTACCTCCGGCGGCAAGCCGATAGCATATTACAGCAAGCTCGTCCTGCCGGGCCGCACGACCTCTATCGTGCTGGTTGCGGAAGCCTGGCTGCACGATGAAACCCTTACAGACGCGCACCGGCAGGGCGTGGCCTTGATCCTGGCAGGCGTAAGCATCGAGCGTGAACTTTCCATCGAGGGCCTTCCGAAACACAGGTGTTCCAGCTCGTTGCCCGTGCTGCTAGGGGGCGGGTTGCACTTTCCCAAGGGGTCGCTTTCGCTGCCCGTAAATGAAGGACAGCTTGTGCGCAAGATCGGCGGGGATTCCACAATCCGCATCGACGGCGAAGGCGCCGCGCCATGGATGCTGCTGCGGCAACTTGAGCAAACCAGTGCACCCGGCGACATTCGTGTGCGCGTGCGGACCGACCCGGTCTTCAGTCGCCGCATGGGCGATCCGCAGGCCAGTTTTTCAGCGGGCTATGACCCCGGCTGGAACTTTCCGATGGTGCTGTGGGACTACTCAAACAGCAGTGCTGAACACATGATCATGGGTGTGCTGGTGGTCGGCGATGAACTGCTAAGCCTGGAAGTCATTACGACGGGGCTGCGAGACGCAGACGCCCGCCGCAAAGCAAAACAGGCGGCGCTTGACCTGCTGCAGGGCGCCCACGCGGCGCCGATCGGCGACCGCGAGCAACTTGCACCGCTGGTCGGCTGGAACGTCGGCACGATGGGAAGAGAAGGAAAATGAACCATGAAACATTGGCAATGAATCATGGCGCAGTGGTGGGGCGGCCCCTTTGCCCGTTGTTCTTTGCGCATTGTTCATGCAACGCGGTGCGGAGCGCACCGTGAAGCCGGTGATCGCCCTGATTGGCGGCGTTGCCAGCGGCAAGTCGGCAGTGGCCGCGGCCTTTGCCCGCCGCGGGGCGCTGGTCGTGAACGCTGATGATGAGGGTCATGCCGTCCTGCGCGATCCGGCGGTACGGGCCGAAATCATCGCTGCCTTCGGGAAAGGCGTAATTTCGAGCGACGGTGAGGTTGACCGGAAAAAACTTGGTGCCATAGTATTCGGTGACGGCGAGAAACTTGCTACACTGAACGCCATCACCCACCCGCCAATCCGTCAGCGTACCAACGCAAAGATCGAAGCGGGACTCAGCGACCCTGGCATCAAGGCCATCATTCTGGACATCAGCCTGCTGCTTGAATCGGGCGCTTACGGGGGGAAGTACACTCTGCTGCTATTTGTCGATGCCGACGAGGCATCTCGCAAACAGCGCGCTGCACAAAGAGGCTGGGCCCAGGGCGAGCTTGAGCGCCGCCAGGCCCGCCAGATGAAACTTGAAGAAAAGCGCAGGCAGGCCGACGTCGTCATCGACAACAGCGGCAGCCTTGTTGACCTTGATCGCCAGGTACTGGAAATCTGGCACAATTACGTTGCAGACGACGTGGACGGGCCGCCGGGGGCCCCCTAAACCATTCCCCGGTGCAAGTCCTGTGGTTCCAAGCCGCTCCCCGCGGCTGTCGCAGGCAGACGCCGCAGTTCGGCTCCCCGCTGAACCCGGCATGAGGCAAATATGAACCCTGAAGGCAAGTCAGCACCCAAGAGGCGCGGTCGCTCACGTGGCGGACACCGCAACAACAGCAACAGCGTTCGGCGCGGGCCAAGGCGCAAGGACGGCACGGATGTCCTGAGCGAAGAAATGGCGCGCCAGCACGAAATGGCCCGCATGGAAGCCCGCCGCGAGCGCGAAGAAGAAGATCACCAGCGCCGCAGCCCTGAACCCAACGATGACAGCGTCGGCAACAAGGCCGAGCCTGCACCAAGGCACGGTAACGGTCAGGCGCCAAACGAAGACATACCCGACATGCCCGCCGAGACGCCCGAAGAGACGGAACGCGCGGCCGCCGCTGGCACAGACACCGCAACTCCGGCCCCGGCAACCAACGAACCTCGCGGCCCGCAAGTCACGATCAACCTCAACGAGCTCCAGAAGATGAAGATGGAGCAGTTGCAGAAAGACGTGCGCGCCGTGGGCATCCAGGACACCAGCGGCCTCAAGAAACAGGACCTGATCTTCCAGCTGCTGAAAGATCGCGTCAGGCGCGGCGCCATGATTTACGGCGAAGGCGTCATGGAAGTCTTGAACGAGGGCTTCGGCTTTCTGCGCAGCCCTGATTACAACTACCTGCCCAGCCCAGACGACATTTACGTCTCGCCCAGTCAGATCCGGCGTTTCGGCCTGAAATCAGGCCACATCGTGGCCGGGCAGATTCGACCGCCCAAAGACAACGAACGCTACTTCGCCCTGCTGAAGGTTGAGCACGTCAATAATGAAGACCCGAACAAGCTGGCCGAAGTCGTGCCCTTTGACGAACTGACGCCGCTTTACCCCGACAAGCGCATTTTCCTTGAGACCAAGAACGACCTGAACCTGCGCGTGATTGACCTTGTCACACCGATCGGCATGGGACAGCGCTGCCTGATTGTCGCCCCGCCCCGCACCGGCAAGACTGTCATCCTGCAAAAGATCGCCAACGCCATCCGCGCCAACCACCCCAACATCTATGTCATCGTGCTGCTGATCGATGAGCGCCCCGAAGAAGTCACCGACATGGAGCGCACCGTTGACGCCGAAGTCATTGCGTCAACCTTCGACGAAGCCACTTCGCGCCACGTGCAGGTCACCGAGATGGTGCTGGGCAAAGCCAAGCGGCTGGTCGAGCACAAGGTCGACGTGGTCATTCTGCTCGATTCAATCACCAGGCTTGGCCGCGCCTATAACGCCGAGCAGCCGCACAGCGGCAAGATTCTGACCGGCGGCGTTGATGCCAGCGCGCTGCAGCGGCCCAAGCGGTTTTTTGGCGCCGCGCGTAACATCGAAGAGGGTGGTTCGCTGACGATTATCAGCACGGCGCTGATTGACACCGGCAGTCGCATGGACGAAGTGATTTTCGAAGAGTTCAAGGGCACCGGCAACGCCGAGTTGCACCTGGACCGGCGACTTGCCGACCGGCGTGTGTATCCGGCGATTGACGTCACGCGCTCCGGTACGCGTAAGGAAGAGCTGTTGCTGGACCCGGACGAGCAGAAACGCATGTGGGTCCTGCGCCGCATCTTGAACGACATGAACCCGATTGAAGCGATGGAATTGCTGAAAGAGCGCCTCAAGAAGACCCAAAGCAACGCGGAATTCCTCATGACCATGAGTATCGGGGCGAATTAGCCGTTTGTGCCAGCTTTCTTGCAGTTGGAATCAGGAACTTGCCGGGGGATACTGACGTTAGATAGGCAAGGAGACGAACATGCGCTGGCTGATGACATTCCTGATCGCACTGGCACTGGGCGCACCGGCGTTTGCGCAAGAGGTACCGCCGCCACAGCCGCCCAAAGAAGACGAGAAGAAGGAAGAAAAGAAGGACGAAGAGCCCAAGATGTCGGAGGAAGGCCAGAAGCTGTTCGCCGACGTCAAGCTGGTCTATGCCAAGTACTACGAGATCATCCTGGCCAAGACCAAGGCGAACGAGGAATACAAAGCCGAAGACGTGTGGGAGACTGCGGTCAAGGAAGCCAAGAACACCAAGTACAAAGACCGCACCGAGTTCCATGACGCCGTCGCAAAGATGAAGGCAAAAGACCGCCTGTTCAGGAAAGACGTGAACGAACTGATAACCAAGCACGCCAAGGAATACGCCGAAGCAGTGAAGAAGTGGTCCGGCGAAAAAGACGGCGGCTGAAGAAAATCAAACCAGTCCGCCTTGGCCGAGGCTTCGGCGGACATGCAAACAGCCCGCGTCTGCGGGCTGTTTGCATGGTGGGCGCTACAGGACTCGAACCTCAAAACAGTCCGGTGGACTGTTTTGAACGCGAAGCAGCCCGGCCAAAGCCCGCACGCAGGCGGGCGACGCCGGGCGTAAGCGAAGCGGTCGCGCGAACTTCTCAGCTCGCACGACCGTGGTGAGGTGATGGTGGGCGCTACAGGACTCGAACCTGTGACCCCTGCCGTGTGAAGACAGTGCTCTAACCAACTGAGCTAAGCGCCCCCCTGCCTGCTTGAACGCTCAGCGGTTGCTGCGGCGCAAGTCCTTGCGTCCCATGCGCTTGCTTGCCCCCCTGAGCGGGCCGCATATACTAGGCCGTGCACTAGACCCGTCAAGCAAGGGAAGTTCCATGGAAACAATCCTCGTCGTTGAGGACGATCCGTCAATCCAGCGCGGCTTGGAACTCAACCTTCAAGTCGAAGGCTACTCTGTCATCACCGCCAGCGATGGCGACCAGGGCCTGAAACTGGCCCTTGAGCGCCGGCCGGACATCATTCTGCTTGACGTCATGCTGCCCAAACTCAGCGGCTTTGATATCTGCCGCCAGTTGCGCAAGCAGGGCCTGACCATGCCGATTATCATGCTGACTGCAAAGACCCAGGAGATCGACAAGATCATGGGCCTTGAACTCGGCGCCGACGACTATGTCACGAAACCCTTTTCCGTGGCCGAGGTCGTCGCCCGCGTAAACGCCGCGATGCGCCGCAGCAAGCGCTTCGAAACCAGCGAAGCCGACTACACCTTCGGCGAGCACAACCTCGACACCAAGGGCCAGGTGCTGCGCCGCAACAACCAGCAGATTGAGCTCAGCCAGAAGGAATTCCTGATGCTCAAGCTGTTCCTCGAAAACGAGGGCAAGGTGCTCTCGCGCCAGGAAATTCTCGCCAAGGTCTGGGGGTTTGACTACTACGGCACTGACCGCACGGTAGATAACTTCATCAACAAGCTGCGCCAGAAAATCGAAGACGACATCAACGACCCCAATCACATCCTCACCATGCGCGGCAGCGGGTACAAGTTCCTGCGCTAGGCCGTGACCGGCAAATGCGCCGCTCGTTTGTGGAAACCTGCCCGGAGCGATACACTGCCGGCGACCTTTGCCTGACCAAGGACACGTTCGTGAAGATCGCCATTCTGTCGCAGGGCCCGCGGCTTTTCAGCACGCGCCGGCTTCGCGAAGCCGCCGAAGCACGCGGCCACAAGGTACGCATACTGGACCCGCTCAAGTTCTCGATCGACGTCGAAAGCCGCAACCCCCATTTGTATTACCGTGAGAAGAAGCTGCCCAAGTTCGATGCCGTGATCCCGCGCATCGGCGCCAGCATCACGTTCTTCGGCACAGCAGTTGTGCGCCAGTTTGAGCAGATGGGCGTGTTTTGCCTCAATACAAGCAGCGCAATTGCCACCAGCCGCGACAAACTGCGCGCTTTCCAGATCCTGAGCCGCCACAATATCGGCATCCCCAAAACAGCATTCGTGCGCCAGCGCAGCAGCGTGATGCCGGCGATTGAACGCGTCGGTGGCGCGCCCGTGATTATCAAGCTGCTTGAGGGCACCCAGGGCATTGGCGTAATCCTGGCCGAAGACAACAAGATCGCTGAGGCCATCATTGAGACGCTGCAAAGCACCAGGCAGAACGTGCTGATCCAGAACTTCGTTGCCGAAAGCAAGGGCCGCGACGTGCGCGCCTTTGTCGTCGGCGGTCGCGTGGTCGCGGCCATGCGACGCAGCGCACAGGGCGAAGAGTTTCGCAGCAACGTTCACCGCGGCGCCAAGGCGGCAGCGATTGAACTGGCCCCTGAGTATGAGCGCACGGCGGTGCACGCGGCGACCATCATGGGATTGCGGGTCGCGGGCGTGGACATGCTGGAAAGTAACGACGGGCCGCAGATCATGGAAGTGAACAGCAGCCCCGGGCTTGAGGGCATCGAAGGCGCCACCAGCGTAGACGTTGCCGACGCGATCATCCGGCAGATTGAAGACGAAGTGCTGTTTCCTGACGTTGACCTGCGCGAACGCCTGAGCCTGAGCCAGGGGTACGGCGTTGCCGAAATCCCGATCGGCCCGGGAAGCGAGCTGGTCGGCAAGATGATCAAGGACAGCGGCCTGCGCGAAAGAGACATTCTGGTGCTCAGCATGATCCGCGCCAGCCAGACGATCCCGAACCCGCGCAAGACGCGCCGCATCGTCACCGGTGATCGCCTGCTCTGCTACGGCAAGCTGCTGGCCATGAAGAACCTGTTGCCCGGCCCCAAGTCAGCCAGCGCCAGGGCAAAGGCCGTACGCACTTAGACGGGTGGCACGCGCGGTCACCTAGCCCGGATGTTGCATCGGGGGTTGTGGATAATCGGGGTTGGGGTTTGTTGGCGTGATTTGCGTGTGATTCCGGCTTGGGGCGCACTGGCGGGC
>JAMQHL010000009.1 GCA_025993795.1 Planctomycetota bacterium | reverse complement strand
TCATGGGCAACCTCACGGGTCAACATATTGCTAACCCATGAACGAACGGAGTTCGTTCAGGTTGCCCACCTTTTCCCATGCAATATCCGGGCTAGCGGACTGCGACATCGCGGAACAGCAGAGTCAGCTTGATCTTGGGCTCGGGTGGGAAGCCATCCCCCGCCGTTTCGCCTTCTGCCGGCGCAGCCGGAGTCGGGGCAGCGGGTTGGCCGGGCGTCGGCGCCGCTGGTGCCGCGGCCTGGTTGCTGCCGGTACGGCGATACACGGCGCGAATGCTGTGCGTGACTTTGCCGGCCGTGGCTGATGCTTCTACGGAATAGACGGTGCTGCGAACCGTCAGCCACGGTTTGAAACGGTTGAAGATCTCTTCGTTGAAATCCTTGATCTCGGGGGCGGCTGCGCCTTCTTCTGTCTGTTCGCCGCTTGCGCGCTTCACGAATGCCGCATAGGTCGCGATGTCCTGCGCGCGGAACGACGCCTGGTCCTCTTCCTCTTCTTCTTCACCTTCGGCCGCCGGCGTGTTCGTCGGAATCTCGCCCGTCTCGTCGGCTTCGGCCACATCCTGCCGGTCCTGCTCGCGGGCCGTAATTATCTGGTCCACAACGTCCCAGGTCAGGTCGGGGTCCAGCGCCAGCAACAACTCGCGCGAAGCCGTGTTGATATTGATGCGACCGCTCGTGTACAGCGTCAGGAAGTGAATGATGCCGAGGTGGTTGGGGTCGCGTGAGCGCGTGTCGGCGGACTCGATGGCATTGCGGGTCTGCTGAAAGCGTTCTTCGTCGGTAAGTTCATTCCAGGGTCTGTACTCGTCGGGCTCACTGCTGCTGCCCTTCTCAATCGGCGCATCGGCCTTGCGCACCGGCCCGTACAGCAGTTTTTCGGTCCAGCCTTCTACCTGCAGCAGTTCGCCCAGCGTAAGCATTTCGTAGGGCGTCTGCTTTTTCATGCTGCGCACGTCGCCGTCTGCGGTGGCTGTAAACTCCAGTTCGTCCGATTCTTCGGTCAGGCGCTCCTGAAGGTACTTCACCAGGTTGTTCACGAGCGTCGCGGTGTTGACGTCGCTGTCTTCGCCGAGGTTGCGCGTGTTGCGCGGCGAGCCCTCAAGAATCCTTTCGCCCAGGCGCTCGCTGGTGCCCCCCATGCGTTCATCGGTGCGGCGACAGATTTCGATCAGGCGCTTCAGAACTTCCGCGGCTTCCTTCTGCTGGGCCTCCGTGCCTCGCACGAGCATCAGCAGGTTGAATTTGCGGTCTTCATCGCTGATCAGGACCAGGGGGTCTTTGGGGCGTTCGCCCCCGCTGCTGCCGTCGTCACCCCAGGTTTCTCCGTCCCAGCTCAGGGGCTTGGACCATTCTTCGTTCAGGCTGTCGTAATCCGATGCCTTGTCCAGGCGCAGGATCACCTGGCCGCGAATCAGCGCCATCTGGGCCAGATAGGCGGCACGCAAATCGTCACGCACGTTGCCCGACACAGCGGCTTCGCGCTGCACGTCGCTTTGCAGGCCGTACACCAGCACCGCGAGCATGATGACCAGGATCAACACAACCATCAGCGCGAAACCGCGCCGCTGAGAACGTGCTGCCTTTCGTGCCGAGCCCTTGGCCATGCTCATTTAACGCCTGAGAATCATCCGGGATTGCGGATTTCGGCAGATCAAGTCAGCCCGCCTGACTTTACTTCGCGCGCAGCATGACCGTGAGCTTGACCGACTTGCCGCCGCGATTCAGCGTAAGCTCAAGCGCGTCGCCCTGCTTGTGGCGCGCCAGAATCGTACGCAGGTCGCCGGTGCCGGTGACGCTTTCGCCGTCGATGTGCGTCACGATGTCGCCCTCTTTCAGGCCCGCTTCCTGTGCCGGGCCGCCGCTGGACGTGCCGGTGACGACAACGCCGCCTTCGACACCCAGTTTCTTGGCGTCGTCGGCTTCGAGGTTCTTGAAGCTGGCACCCAGAGTCACCTTTACTTCTACCCGCTCCGGGTTGCGAACCTCGGGCTTGGGTTGCGCAGGCTTTGGCTGCTCCGGGGCAGGCTCAGTTTCCGGGTTGGCTTTGCCGCCGCGCAGTGTTTTCAGGCGCTCGTCCAGATCTTCCTGCACGCGGCGCCTTTCGGCATCAAGGTCGCGCAGGCGATCACGCAGTTCTTTGACTCTAGCATCGTCTTTGAATTGCTGGTCCTTGTCGGCTTCGCTGCCCAGCGTCACCAGCAGCGGTTCGTTGCGGCCGTTGCTGCGGCGCACACCAAGGCTCAGAAAGTCGCCGGCGCGCTTGCCTGCCAGAGCCTGCTGCATTTCTTCAATCGTTGTGACCGTGCTCTCGCCGGCTGACAGGATGATATCCCCCACCTCAACGCCTGCGGTCGCCGCAGGCGAGCCCTTATCGACGCGTGTGACTTTCAACCCGCCGGGAATGCCGAGCTTCGTGGCATCGGCTTGCTCGACCACTTCGGCCTTCAGTCCCAACCATGCCTTGTCCGACTGAGCGAACGCTGGCGACGCCAGCAGTAACAGAATCAACGGAATCGCAAGCTTCATGGTCAGGCTCCGTATCGAAATCGGGCTGTCTATTGTACGCATCCGGCGGATGGATTGGGAAAGAGTTTCGCGGGCATTGGCAGCACGTCTTGAGCGCTCATCCTTTACTTGGCGCCCCTGATTGGCAGACTTGGCCGCCGATGGTCCACATCGTGAAGATTCTCAAGTACGTGCCCCGCGGCGTCAACGCCGGGCGATTGAGCCTTGAACTTGACGGAACCAGCTACAACGCAAAATGTTACGCCGACCCGGTACTGGCCGACGGTCTGCTGGTAGTGGGTTCCAGCTACCCCGTCGCCCTGACCGTTGAAAGCGACGGCAAAGTCGAGTACGCCGACCCGGGCACGGCTGAGCTGAGCGTGCTGCAGGCGTCGGAGTCGGGCGACAGGGTTCGCGCCCTGGGGCGCACCTGGGACAGCATCGACCACCAGGTGATCAAGCTGGATGCCGCGCCGACTGTGGGCGTGCGTTTGAACCTGCCCCAGACAGCCAGCGATTACCGCGGGGGCAGCTGGATTGCCGCAGTCGGGGTGTTGTGCGCAGACCTGCCTCCTGAAGAACACGACTAACCGGAACTCCGCCCTTGTTTCTGCTCACCGCCGTAGTTCCTGTCGAGGCCCTGACCGAAATCGCCCGCGAAGCCGGCTGGCTCGAACTTCTGTTTGCGACGCTGTTCAACCCGGCTTGGAACCAGGAACACGCAACCGTCATCTGGCCGCTGATTTTCGGCGTGCTGGTGTTGACGGGCATCGGCTTGCCGACGCCTGAGGATATCTGGCTGACGCTGGCGGGATTCAGCGCTTACAAGCAGGGCGGCGACAGCTTTGTCTGGTGGTACTACGTGCTGGCTTTCTTTGGTTGCACCGTGTCGAACCTGATTGGTGATTCGTTCGCTTGGGCCATGGGGCGTCGCTGGGGTTTTGGCATTCGCGACCGCTTCAAGTTCATGCGCCGCCTGTTGAATGAAAAGCGCATGCGTCGCGTGCAGGGCTGGTTTGACAACTATGGCAACTGGACCGTGTTCCTGGGCCGTCAGCTTGCGGGTGTACGCTTCGTGACCTTCTTTTCGGCTGGCACTATGCGCATGCCGCTGCACAAGTTTCTGCTTTTCGATTTCCTGGGTTGCTTCATCAGCATCCCGGTATGGTTTGCGCTTGGGGGACTGGCGGCAGTGTACGGCCAGGGCTGGCTTGACAGCGCTTCAAAGGTCGCGGGCGGAGGCCTGTTCGGTGCCGCGGCTGTCGCGATCGTGATTTTCCTGATTGTGGTGAAGGTGCAGGGGGCGCGCCGTGCCCGGCGCGACGCCGAAAAGGTCGAATCCGAGATCAGGCTTTCAGCGCGACACGCGTCTCAGCCGGACCTGCCGGTCCAACCCCGCTAGCAGGTCTCAGGTATTGTCGCACAGGAATGTAAACTCTTGCGCGGGGGGAAAGATGCCCGGCGGCATCGACAAGACCGAGCGCCAGCTAAACCTGATCAGCGCGCTGCTGAAAGCGCGAGAGGGTCTCGTTTGGGCCGACGTCACGCGCATCAACGGCTACGACGATGCTGCGGCAGAGCGCTCACGGCAGCGCCGCCTTGAGCGCGACCTGCACGACATCGCCGAAATCGGGCTGGTGGTTGAGCGCATTCTGGAAGACCGCCAGCGCACGCGCTGGGCCATTCATCGCGGCAGTGCGCTGCTGCCAAGCCTGGCACTGAGCGGCGAGCAGCGGGTGCTGCTGTTTCGCATCGGCATGGCCTACGTTGAAGAAGAAGGCTCATTGGGCCGCCACCTGTCCACGGCGCTGATGAAACTGCAGGCCGGTGCCGGGCGCGGCGCCATGCCGGTAGACCTGCCGCCGGCGACAATCAAGCGGTCGCTGCTGCGCAAACCGGGCGAGGGCGCGCCCCTTGAGGCAATTGTAAACGCCTTGCTGCATCGACGGCGGGTTTCATTTGAGTACCGCTCACGCCAAGCCACGAGCCGGCGGGTGGTCGCGCCCTATGCGCTGGTATCAAGGCGCGGCGGCTGGTACCTGCTGGGCCTTGATGTTGACCGCGGCGCCGAGCGAACGTTTCGCGTCTCGCGGGTGCGCGGCCGCGTCAAGTTGCATTCGCCCAGGGCCGGAGCACCCGAGTACGACATTCCTGCAGGTTTTGAACCGGAACGCAGTTTTTCGTCGCAGGCATTCGGCAGCGGCGAGGGCGCGTTTCGCGACGTGAAAATCCGATTCGACGCCGAAGTCGCCTTTGCAGTGCTGAACGAGTTCGAGGGCAGCTACCACTTCACCCACGGCAAAGACGGCTCGGTGGTACTGCACCTGCCGTTTGCCTGGCCCGTTGAGCTCATGAACTACCTGGGCGAGTTCCCCGGCCACTGGCAGGTACAGCAGCCTGCGGAACTGCGCGAACTCGTGGTCAAGCGCCTGAAGGCCGCGCTGAAAGTGCTGCAAGGGGGCAAGCCATGAGCCGCCTTGCCGACATGGTCAACCTGGTGACGTTTCTGTCTGCCAACCCGGGCATCCCGCTACGCCAAGCCGCCGCTGCGACGAACCGCAGCGCCAAACAGCTGCTGAAAGACCTTGACCGGGTGCTGCTGGTCGGGCTGCCGCCCTATGACCCAGGCAGCTACATCAATGTGCGGCTGATCGGCCAGCAACAGGAAGTGCACTTGCTGCTGAGCGACCACTTCTCGCGGCCACTGAGCTTCGCAGCGCAGGAAGCCGTCGCGCTGAAGTACGCGCTGGAGCACTTTGCGCCGGGCGCGGATTCTGAGAGCGCGGGCCAGGTGCGCGCGCTGGCACAGGCGCTGGGCGAGGCGCTGCACGGCCGCGCGCGCGAGTTGCTGCGCGAAAGGGCGCCGGGATTTGTGACACCACCGCGCACCGACCGCATGCGGCGCATGCTCGGCGAGTTGACTCAGGCGTGTGAGGCGCGCCAGGTCGTGGAGCTCGAATACTACTCGTCGCACCGCGCTGCCCTCGGTCGCCGCCGCGTACACCCCTTCGAGCTTGTGGAGATCGGCGCGCACTTTTACCTGTTCGCGTTCTGCGAACTGGCCAACGCGACACGGCACTTCCGGCTTGACCGCATACGCTCGATTCGGGCAACCGGGGCCAAGAGCACGCGCAAGCCGCCGCCGCGCCGCAAGACCGGCCGCATGGAGTCATTGTTCGAGGGCAAGCCCAAAGACAAGCTGGTCATCCGCTTCAGCGAGCATGCCGCGCAGGAAATTGCCGACGAATGGAAGGCCTCACCCGGCGCCAAGGTCAAGATGTTGAAAGACGGCCGTGCCGTGCTGGAAACGCCGCTGTTCAACCACTTCTGGGCCATCGGCTACGTGATGGGCTTTGGCGAACACGCCGAGTTGCTTGAGCCAAGATGGCTGCGCGCCGAGCTGGCACAGACGATCCGCAAGTCCCTCGACGCCCATGCCTAGCGACGACGCCTGCCCCGAAACGGCGCGCCAACCCCGGTTTGAATGCACCGATTGCAACATTGCGTGGAAACTGCGACTATTTGCAGGATTTCACTTGCCCCCTGTACCCTTCACGCGGTGCTGACTTCAGGTCTTGATAGTATCATTTCTTTTCGGCCGCCTGTCGGGAGCACCCATTGCCCCCTGCGCCTTGA
>JAMQHL010000008.1 GCA_025993795.1 Planctomycetota bacterium | reverse complement strand
GCTTCAAGCCCCAGGCCGATCGAGAAGAGCTGGTTGGTATCCATGCCCGCATGTTATCCTGATTCAGCCGTTTCCATAGGAAACAGCGAGGAACCAAAATCGCTAAAGGTGGCCTCTGCGAATGACCGGCAGTTGCAGCACGCAGCAAATAGCGAGGAACCCCTTCTTTGCCTGGGCCAGTGCCCGGCACGTTGTATGCCCCATGACAGCGGGGTTGCCGATGCTATATTCCCGCCCGGGAGAACTGCCTTGGCCCACGACCATGCAACCGACGTGCGCACCATTCTGACCGGCGAAACCGCCCAGGACCGCCGCGCCAATGAGCGCAAGCTCAACTTCTGGGAGCGCATCTACCTGGTCGAGATCTTCAAGGGCATGGTCAACACCTTCAAGATGATCTTCCGGCCCAGCACCACAATCGACTATGTCGGTGCCGCCAGCACACCCGAGCAGCGCCACATCCCAGCCGTAGGTTACCGCGGCGAGCATTACCTGAAGGTTGACGACGGCGGCAACATCAAGTGCGTCGCCTGCTACATGTGCAGCACAGCTTGCCCCGCCGAGTGCATCATCATTGAAGGCGAACAGGCCACCATCGAAGACTTCGGCGCCCAGCGCTTCAAGAAGCCGCTGTCGTTTGAAATCGACATGCTCAAGTGCATCTACTGCGGCATGTGCGTCGAGGCCTGCCCCAAAGACGCGATTGCCATGACCACCACCTACAACCAGGTGGGCGTAAAGCGCGGCGACTTCATCTTTGACATGGCGCGGCTGGTCAAGAACAACGACGAGTTCATGGGCAGCCTGAACCTGTCACGCAGCGGCAAAGACGCCAACGGCAGCTATCCGCTGAGCCCGGGCGGCTGCGGCCCTGATGTGACGCATGGCGTGACCGACTTCCGCAAGGGCGTGCGCCAGGACGGCGCGTAAGCAGTTGCGCCTGCGGGATACACATAGTTCGACATGAAACAAACTGCTCCGATGCTTGCGGTGCTTTCCCTGATTGCCTGTGCGGCATGCGTGGTGGGGTGCGTCAAGGCTGCCGATCCGCCTGCGCCTGAGGCCGCGGCCATTGGCGCGGCGCCGGTGCAGTCCGAGCCGCTGCCCAAGCCCCCCGAGGAAGCGCCCGCGAGACTGGACAAGCCATGGGAAGAATGGGTGCAGCAGTCCGTGATGCGCCAGAAGATGCGCCAGATGTGGTACGACTGCGGGCTGATTGTCGCAAACTCGATGTACCCCGAGATTGCCGACATGTTCTACCTTGAGCTTGCTGCAGGCGACGTGGCCCAGAAGGCGCGCAGCTTTGCCGAGCGCTGGGAGAAAGTGCGCGACGTAAACCGGCAAGCTGCCACGTCCGCCAACAACGCCGACTGGCGTGATGCCCGGGCAAAGGTCAACGAAACAAACATGGCCTGCGAGGCGTGCCACTTTGAGCACTGGTCGCTGCAGACGCACGGCGTGCTGCCCGAGACGCTCAAGGGCTGGTACGACAACGACACCGTATTTGAAGACGAACCGTGGGGCGGCATGAAGCTGAACAGCGCGCCGCAGTGGGTCATGAAAATGTACGAGATGCGGGCGGCATGGGCCACGGCAGGGCGCGGCGTGCGGCGCCTGGACAAAGACGCGGTGCTGAAGGGCACGCGCGTCATTCATGAGTTTGCCGATGACCAGACACGGCGCTGGCGCAGCATTGAGGCGCAGGCGAACAAGATCGCGGACCTGGCGCGCGCGCGCAACCCGTCGGGCGTCGAGACACACTACCTGACGCTGCGCAACCAGTGCGTGGACTGCCACAAGACCTACGCGCCCGACCGAGGCCTTGACCCGATGCCCTGGAAGTAACTACGCGGCCCTTGTCCGTGATAGCGCCCACAATGCGATGGTTGACGCCACCGCAAGCGTCGCGCTGGTCAAGAACGCTGCCCGGCTGCTGACCAGCTCGTACAACGCGCCGAACATCCCGCTGGCGGCAAGCGCCAGCAGCCCCAGGGTCACGTGGTACCAGCCAAACGCCGCGCCCTGCTTGTTTGCCGGCGCCAGCTCAGACACCAGGGCCTTCTCGGCCCCTTCGGTCAAGCCGCAGTACAGGCCGTATGCACCGATCAGCGCGCAAACGGCATACTGGTTCTCGACAATCGCCAGCGCCGCGTAGACGGCAGCAAACAGCAACCAGCCGGCGGCAATCGTCCTGCGGCGGCCCAGGCGGTCGCTGATCTTCCCGCCCGGCACTGACGAGAGCATTTTCACCAGGCTCAGGCCGACCCACAGCAGCGGAAACATGGCAAGCTGGTCGAAGCCCGCGCTAGCCTTGAGCAGCAGAAATACCTCGGACGATTTCCCCAGCGTGAACAATCCCAGCGGGACCAGAAAGCGCGCCAGCGCACGCGGTTTGGGCGCTGCCTCAGGCTTGGCTTCCAGGCGCGGCACTTCCTGCACGCCGAACAGCGCGACGGCAATCACCAGCACACCCGGGATTGCAGTCAGCAGAAACAGCGTGGGGATGTCGCTTGAAATCCAGTACAGGAACGCCGCCGCCGCCAGCGGCCCGATCACCGCGCCGGCGTGGTCCATCGCGCGGTGCAGGCCAAAGGCGGCGCCGCGCTGGGACGGCTCAACTGACATCGCAATCAACGCGTCGCGCGGGCTTGTACGCAGGCCTTTGCCCACACGGTCAGTGCCACGAACCATCAACACATGCCACGGGGCAGTCGCCAGCGCCATGAACGGCCGCGCGATCGAGGCCAGGCTGTAGCCGACGACCACGAACGGCTTATGGCGGCCGATGCGGTCGGCCCAGCGCCCGGCAAAGAGCTTCAGCACAGAAGAGATCGCGTCGGCGATTCCCTCAATCCAGCCCAGTGCCATGGCACCGGCACCCATGGCCATGATGAAAGCCGGAAGCAGCGGGACCATCATTTCGCTGGCAGAGTCGGTCAGCAGGCTGACCGTGCCGAGCACGATTACGTTGCGCGAAACCCATGATCGTTTCGGGGCAACACTCATGGTCCGAAACTCGCGGGCAGAGCGTCCTGTTGCCACAGGCTGAGTGCATCCATACTGATTGCGACGCATACGTGCACCAGCACGCCGCCCCATATGCTGCGGGTCTTCAGGGCCATCCACCCCAGTACCAGCCCGGCCACAATGGCGCCCAGCGCCTCAGGCATCGGCTTGTGATAGTGAATCATGCAATACGGCACGATCATTACCGCAATCGCGCCCACGCCGAACTTCTCTTC
This sequence comes from Planctomycetota bacterium, assembly GCA_025993795.1. Classification (GTDB taxonomy): domain Bacteria; phylum Planctomycetota; class UBA8742; order UBA2392; family UBA2392; genus JADJRK01. The sequence continues at coordinate 46,028 of JAMQHL010000008.1, read as the reverse complement.
CAGCGTGAACAGCAGGAAGCCGCGAAAGAAAAACTCGACGGCAAAGAACTGTACGCCGTACATCCCCCACCACGTCAGCAGCAAGGCCCAGGTCCATTCCTGGCAATAGCGCGGCTTCACGAACGGGTAGACGTGGGTGAAGCTGTCGCGCGTGCTGGCCCACCAGACACCGACCATCACGATTGCCAGCAGCAGGCCATAAATCCACAGTTTGCCAAACAGGCCACAACCGCCCAGGCCGAGCTTGCGCGCGTCAAAGCCCAGAAGCGCCGCCAGAGCCCACGGCGCGATCACCCACAACGTGACCGTGCCGGCGACCCACCATGCCCACGGTGCCAGCACGCCCCACCATGGCGCCTGCGTGCCCGCTGGCGCGGCTGACCACGCGCCGTACCAGACGCCCGGCGCATACTGCTGGGTCAAGGCGGGAAAGAACTGCACAAAGCTGCCCGAGAGAAACAGGTACTCAACCAGCGTCAGTGCGACGGCGGTGAACGCCAGCACGATCAGCGGCACGCGCCAGTTTTTGGCGTCTTGCCATGCGGACTTCAAGTTGAGCGAACTGTCCATGGCGGCGTTATAGCGCCGCAAGACCGTGCGCGCCAAAGAGCCAACGCCAGGCAGAAGAACATCCCGAGCCGGCGCTGCATCCGGACAGCCCACGGGGGCCAGATTCACGCGATCATGGCAGCCGCTATGTTGAAATAAATCAGCACCGTCACAATGTCAGCTGCCGTGGTAATGAACGGTCCGGCGGCGACGGCAGGGTCAACCCTCAGGGCCTTCATGATCAGCGGAATCGCGGCACCAAGGGTATTGCTGGTGACAATGGCGGCAAACATCGCCAGCCCGAGGATGATCGCGACTTCGTGCACCTCATGGCCACCCAGCGATTGCAGCTCGGCGCCACGCGCAAGCACCAGCCCGCATGCCGCCGCAGCCATGGTCAGGGCCAGGCCCAGACCGACAAGCACCTCGAGGCTGAAAATTCTGAGCAGGCGTTTGCGGTCAAACTCGGGCGTGCTGACAGCGCGAATCAGGATGCCTGCGCTTTGCGTGCCTACGTTGCCTGAACTTGCAGCCAGCAGCGTGATGTAAGCCGCCAGCAGCGGCAGTTGCGAGAGAATCGGGTTGTACTCCTGCTGGATCAGCACACTCGCGGCACCCACCAGCACAAGCGCGAGAAGCCAGATCACCCGGCTGCGGTACTTTTTCAGGACCGCGGCATCGAAGTAGTCATCCAGCTTCGTTGCGACGCCGTGCATTTTGAGAATGTCTTCGGTGGCTTCTTCCTCGGCGACGTCGCTGAGGTCGTCAAACGTGACAATGCCGACGAGTCGGCCCTTGGAGTCCACGACAGGCAACGCCAGCAGGTCATACTCGCGCAGCAGGGCCAGCGCCTGTTCGCGGTCGTCGCTGGCTTTGGCAAACACCATGTTCTGGGTCATGAACTCGCTGACTTTTCGGTCTGGTGCCGAGATCACGACGTCGCGCAGGCTCACGGTACCGATCAGGCGCTGTGCGACGTCGATGACGTAGATGACGTACACAGTTTCCACTTCATCCGCAAAGCGGCGCACTTTGGTCAGCACATCCGCCGCGGTGGCGTCGCTGTTGATATGCAGAAACTCGGGCGTCATCAGTCGCCCGGTGCTGTGGTCGTCATACCCAAGCAGGGCAAGCGCCTGTTTGCGGACGTCGGGGGCAAGCACTTCCAGCAGCCGTCGAGTGACAGGGCCGGGCAACTCCTTGAACAGTTCGGTGCGCGAATCGTCGGAAAGGTCATGCAGCAGGCGAGAGAGCACCTCAGGACGAAACTCGTTCAGAAGGCGAACCTGGCTCTCGGGGTTCAAGTACTCGAACACTTCAGACTGGCGGTCGTGGGCAAGTGCCAGAAAGGCGACCAGCAGTTTGTCGTTGGGCACGGACTCAAGAATCTCGGCCATGTCGGCTGCATGGAATTCTTCCGACAACGCCCGGAAGCCCGTGAAGTCGCCCGAGCGCAGCATCTCGGCAATTTCGGGTGTAATGAGGTGCGCCAGAGCCATGGGCCGTCTCCGTGATGGCGGTGAAGGCAGGAATTAGGCATTCCCGAAGGTGCGCCGACAAGCCACAATCATGCGCATGACGCGTTGTTTCGTGATGCTTGCAGTCTTGATCTGGGCCGTGGTTTTCCTTGCCGGAGGTGTGACATCCGGTCAGGTTGCGCCGCCAAAGCCCGCAGCGCCGATCGCGCTGGCCACGGGCGACAGCGTAAGCCTGGCGTTTTCGTTGCCGGCGACGCCGCGCCCGCACCGGATTCATGTGCTGCGCTCAACAAAGGAAGGCAGCACGTTCAGCATTGCGGCTGACCTTGACGCGTCGACTCTGGCGTGGGTGGACAAGGACGTGACCGCCGGCAAGACCTATGTGTACGCAATTCGAACCCAGCGCGGGGGCGAGAAGTCAGAGATCTCGCAGAGCATTGAGGTCACGGTGGGTGGCAGCGCGCGGGTTACCCTGCTGGGCGGCTCGTTGGACCGCGCGCTATTTGAGGTTGTCCTGTACAAGGGCGGCAAGAGAGTCTCTGCACGCTTTGTGCACAAGGAAGGCGAGAAGATCGGTGACCTGGCCTGGGTGGACGAGCTTGATGGCGTCGCCGACTTCCGGCTTGGCCCGACGCTGGTGCGGATATCGCTGACCAGCAGCGAAGCGCTGGAAACCCAGCACGAGGCGCTGACAACGGTCGATGGCACGGCGCTTACCGACCTTGCGGGGCGTCCAATTGAGTTGGACTTCAGGCTTCCCACAGGTCGCCACGAAGTTGTGCAGGTCACGCTGCTGGATGCCAAAGGCCAGCCTGCATCGCTGCGTGAGGGTGAATCGCTGCAGATTCCATAGCGCGTTCAGCGCACGTACTTCTCAAACATCCTGCGGGCGTTGGCGCGGTGCCACTCCATCTCTTCGCTCAACTGCCGGGCCGCGCCCGATGCCATGCCTGCCTGATAGCCCATGCGCCGCGCGAAAACTTCAAGCGCGTCTCCCTGCGGCAGGTCGTGCCGGGACACGCCGTCAAGAATCTGCAGCCGGTTGACGACCTGGCGCTGAAATGCGTAGGTGCCCGCGATCGCATCTTCGTCTGCGACATCCATGACGCCGCGCGCCGCAAGCTGCTCAAGTGCCTCCCACAGGCCCGGCTCACGCAGGCCGTGCACAATCTGCAGATGCGCAAGCAGAAACTCGATGTCGAGCGTGCCGCCGCGCCCGCGCTTGAGGCCGCCGGTTGGTGCCTGGGATTCCAGCCGGGCCCGCATGTCCAGCGTCGCCTGCACGTCGCCGGGCGCGCCAAACACGAAGGCGTCCAGAATTGCATTGGCGCGCTTGCCCGCAGAAGTTGACGTGTCAAGAACACGTGCCCGCGTGGTCGCGATGCGTTCCCAGTATCCGGCATCGTGTCGCAGATACTTCTCGAGCTCGTCCAGCGTCACGGCAAGCGGGCTGCTCTTGCCGCGCGGCCGCAGCCTCAGGTCCACGTCATACAGCTTGCCGCGTTCGCCGCTCTGGGAAAGCAGGTCACGCAGGCGCCGAGCAAGCCGCACGTAAAAGGACTGCGCGGCGCCGGCGTCGGGGAATGCGGCGGGGTCGTAGGCGAACACCAGGTCAAGGTCACTGGCATAGTTCATGGCCCCGGCGCCCAGCTTGCCCATCGCAATGACGACAAAGTGGTCGCGGGCACTCACTTCATCCAGCCCTGGTTCTCGGCCGAGTTCGCTCGCAAGCGCGTTGCCCAGCGCGAACTCAAGCAATACATCCGCCAGGGCCGCCAGTTCGCGCAGTGTCTCCGGCAGCGGCGTGCGGCCGTTGACGTCAAACAGGCCGATGCGCAGCAGCTCAACGTCACGCTGCCAGAACAGGGCATCGGTAGCGTCCTGGGCAAAGGCAACGCGGCTGTGCAGGTCGTCGCGCAGCCGCTGCTTGTCGAGCGCGGTAAAGGTCTGCAGGCCGTCAATAAACTCATCGACCAGCCCGGGGCGCCGCGCCAGAATGTCGGTAAGCCACTGCGACTGCGCGGCAATGCTGCCAAAGATGGCCAGGGCCCGCGGGTCTTCTGCAACCAGTTCAAACAACACGGTCTTGGCGCCGAGGTTGGCGCAGATGCGCTCAAAGTTCAGCAGTGTGAAGTCGGGCTGGGGCGACTTGCCGCAGAAATCCAACAGCGCCGGCATCATGCTGGCCAGGTACTTCCGCGCACGCGGCCCGTACAGGCGATTTTCCTGCGTCTCTTCCGCAAGCTCTCGAATTGCGCGGAATGCGCCTGCCGGGTCGATGAACCCATACGGCTTCAGTATGGCCGCCGCCTGCTCATCGCCCATTTCGCGGTCCAGCACCAGCTCGCTTTCTGCCGGCGAACGGTGCGAGTCAAACAGCCCCGCAAACAGGCGCACCATCAGCCCGCGCGAGCGCAACGTGTGTTTCTGCAACGCATGCACGAGGCGCCGGGCCGGGTCCATCGGTCGCGGGCCGCGCAGGCCCAGCGCGCGGCCGATGCGTACCAGCGCGTTGCCGTGCGCAGGCAGGGTGTGCGTCTGCGCGCCTTCCCACAGTTGCAGGCGGTGCTCAACGGCGCGCAGAAAGCGATAGGCGTCTGCCAGTTCCAGCGCCTCGTGCGGGTTCAGCACGCCCTGGCGCGCCAGCGCGTCGAGGGCAGGCAGCGTTGCCGCGCGTCGCACGCCCTCAATGCGCCCGCCGTTCAGCAGTTGCAGGAACTGCGTGACGAACTCAATGTCGCGGATGCCGCCAAACCCGGTCTTCACGTCTGTGAACTGCTCGGCCCGGTCGCCGGTACGCTGCTCGATGCTGCGTTTCAGGGCCTGGATCTGGTTGATCTCTTCGACGGTCAGGTACTTCCGGAAGATCCATGGCTGCAGCTTTTCCACCATCTCCTGGCCCAGCGCCACGTCGCCCGCTGCGGCCCGGGCCTTGATCAGCGCCTGGCGCTCAAGCGTCGTGCCGAAGCTGAAGTAGTAATCCAGCGTACCCTGCAGGCTGCGGGCCAGCCGGCCGCGTTTGCCCTCGGGTCGCAGCCTGGTGTCCACGCGAAACACGCGGCCGTGCTCGGTGGCGTCATCCAGCAGCGGGATCAGCGCCTCTGCCAGGCGCACGGCATAGGCTTGCGCGCCCATGCGCTCAGGACCGTCGCCGTCGTACAGGAACATCAGGTCGATGTCGGACGAATAGTTCAGTTCGTTTGCGCCCAGCTTGCCCATTGCGACCACGCAGAACCGGAAGTCAGCGGCGGCCATCAGCCCCCGCTGTTCTGACAGTTCGCGCCGTGAATGCTCCAGCGCCACCTCGAGAGCAGCATCGGCCATCGCGCTGATCTCGGCGCCGGTTTCTTCAATCGGGCGTTGCAGGACGGCTTCGCGGTACAGGACGCGCAGCGCGGACATGTAGTGGGCAATGCGCAATGCGGAACGAACATCTTCGCCCCCGGCGATGCGGGCGCGTGTGGCCGCCATGACTTCGGCTTTCGTGATCGGCACCGCAAGCTGCGCGTCACTGAGCTGCAGAAACTCCCGCCAGCCATGCATCAGCAGAAAGCGCCCCAGCACGCGGGAGTGCCCAAGCAACGTGAACAAGCGGCGAAAGGCGCGAGGCGACAGCAACGCGCCGCTTACGAAATCGGCCACCGCAGCCGGTGCGGCCGCGAACATGCGCTCAATCGCATACACGGATTCACTGGGAGAGGGCGAGTCGTCAAAGCACTCGGCCAGCAGCTCAGCAAAACCTTGCGACAGCGGCGCGGGCAGGCGGTTCAAATCAACACTCAGGCCTTCTGCGGCCTTCTGCAATGATTCGTCGGCTGAAAGCGCCATCTCTTCAGCGCTGTCAGGCTCCGGGATCGGCCAGTCAAACTTCCGAGGGTCAACGGGGTCCACGGCGCAAGTGTGCCGCGCGGACTGCCTGCGGGGAAGGCTGTGGTTACTCGAACCTGCAATGGAAAAGCAGGGCGATGCGCGCTTACTTGAACTTCACGATCAGACGCACCGTGCGCTGCTGGGCCTGGTGGTTCCGCTCCGGCTCTTTGCCCGGCAAGTACCCTGAAATCCTGCCGTCATTGGCAGCCGGCTCCTCGCCTTCGACGCCCGGCGCTTCAAGCGTGGCGTAGTCCTGGTCACCGGCAAGCCGGCGAATTGCCTTAAGCAGCGCGTCCAGCTGGTCCTCCGGCAGGTCTACGCTGACGCTTTCGGTGCCCGCGCCTTCATCTTTCAGGGTCGCGGCGCCGTACAGGCTTGCGATCCAGAGTACGTCATTCTGGGCGGCCAGTGCCTCTTCTGCTTTCAGCACCACGATTTGTGCGCCAGCATCAGCCGCCGCATCCTCGCCTGGTTGCGGTGCCGGCTTCGGCGTTGCCCCTTGCTCGTCGGCTCGCTTTTCGGTTGCCCCTTCGGCCTGCGGCTGGCCCCTGTCGCCAGCTCCGCCTGCGACCTTGCCGGCGCTGCCGCCGGAACCACCACCGGTGTCCTCGCCGCCCTTGTCGGCAACGCGGCGGGCTCTCCCGAGCTTCTCGCCGGTGTCGGCGTCGCTGGAGGCCGAGTCGTCGTGCTTCTCGTCTTTGGCGCCTTTGCTGGCGTCTTTGCTCTCTGCGCCCTCAGCCCGGCCTTCAAGCTTCTTGCCGTCGCCTTTGGTTTTCGGCGCCGGCTCGTCGTGGCCGGCGTTTGCGCCGTCGTACTGGTCTTCATCACGCTCAGTCTCTTGCCCCTCTGCTGTTCCGCCGACCTTTCTGTCGCTGCCATTCTTGCCCGTCTTTGCATTTTCGCGAAGCTCGTTGTCCGCCGGCGCCGAAGGCGCCGTCGAATTAGCCGGCGCGCCGGTGGCTGGCCTGGCGCCGCGTGACGTCTTGGCCACTTCGGCGGGGTCGTTGCTCACTTCGTCTTCTTTGCCCCAATTGTCGCCGTTCGTGCCGTCCCGCTTCAACCTCAAGTCGTCGGTTGCGCGGCGCAGCATTTCTTCGGCGTCTGTGCCCTCAAAATCAGACTCAGTACCTGCCGGCTTGTCCGCCGTCGCGCCAGCAGAGCCACGCTGGCTGTTCTGGTCAATCACTTCGCGCGCCACGTCGCGTGGCGCTTCTGGTTTGGGACTGACAAGTGCCGGGCCAAACATGATGCCCAATGCAACCAACAGCGCGGCTGCAATCGCATACAAGGGTGTGCGCCAAGTGGCTGTCGGTAGTTGATGAATCGCGGCCACACGCCCGGCCCCGCCGGAGCCTTCGCCGATACGGGCAAGCACGCGTGTTGCCAGGTCGGCTGGCGCCTTCACCATTGCGTGGCGGGTCACCAGCATGCGCGTCTGTTCAAGCTCTGCAATGTAGGCCTTGGCGTCGTCGCGCTGCAGCAGGTCCTTGATGGCAGCCAACTCGGCGGCGGTCAGTTCGCCGTCAAGCCATGCGCTCAGAAGCTCGCGATGTTGTTCGTTCAAGGGCTGCATCTGTTCACCATACTCCTGTCGCGGTTTGTTTCACCCGCGCTTCCTGACCATTGGATGCGGCCGCAGCGAATCTGGTTCCCGCTTTGACTGCTGGTGTTGCCAGTCACCAGGGAGCTCAGCGTAACTTGATATATATCAACATCTTACGATCTGACCCCGGAAGAGCCGCATAGCCATTCCCGGCCCATGTCCCCCTCTCATTGGCGTCATTGATTGTGGGCGCGTCCTCGCCACGGCCCGCTGCTTCCTGCATTGCCAGGGGCATCCAGGTGCGCAGCGTTGGCTTTCCGGTCTTGGTCTGGCACAGAACTTCGGCGCGTGCTGCAACTGCGTCGGCTGTCTGGCGCAAGTCAGCCGGGATCCATAGCAGGCCATAGTTCTGGCTGGTCGTCATTGCATTGACCGAGTACAGCAACTCGGGCAATCGTCGTTCGCTCACGGTAAGGCTGACGCATTCGTACGCGCCGAAGTCGTGACCGGGAAAGTCAGGGTCAGGCCGCGACTCAACCAGCTCGGCTTCCCCATGAAGCGCCGCCAGCATCATCAGGTCCGAGTAGACCTGGCTCACGGTACTGCCGCCGCTGCGCGCGAAATCGACCAGGACTTCGCAGGGCGCGTCCCCCGCACCGCGGTCAAGTCGCACGAACGTTCGCGCGGCGCTGGACGCTTCAGATTGGGCTGGATCACCCGGACTACCGGCAGTTTCGCGTGGCAGCTGCGAGAGAATCAGCGGCTCGAGCTTCCGGTCAGGCGCCGGTTGCTGCCCCCCGATCTCGTGATGCGTGCGGGGCTGTGCAAGTTCAGCAGCAAGCTGGGAACCAGCCGGAGCCTCGCTGGTAAACACGCCGGCGCTGAAAGCGACGCCCACGCCGATCAGCAGCGCTGCGGCTGCCGCCGCAAGCAGCGCACCAAAGCGCGGACGGTAAACACGGCCTCGGGGTTCGGCGTTGATTGAGGCAAGTATGCGGGTGTGCAGGCCATGGGGGGCGCTCTGCGCGCAGCAGCCGGCAACAATCTGTCGCAGGCGGCGCACGTCGCGCAAGTAAGCGCGCGCTTGAGGAGCTGTTTGAGGCGACTCCAGCAGCTCCGTGGCAAGGGAGGCTTCGGCACTTGAGCACTCGCCATCCACCCAGGCGTGCAGAATCAATTGTTGTTCAAGCGTAAGGGGCATGGCTCGCATCCGCACCGGGCTTGCTTCTCCCGTCGTTAACATGACGCGCGCGGGCAAAAAATAGTTCCCGAAAAGGTTCGTTCACTTGGACGTTGCGTTGGTCACACCCTGCCAGTCATCACCGGGCGGGTGGGCGATCAGCTCCTGGCATCGGCCCAGCAGCCACCTGGCGGCGCCGTCAGCAGGCTGCTGTGCCAGCAACTCGTTGAGCGTTTCAACAGCGGCCACGAACTCGCGGCCGCGGTAACGATGCAGCGCCTTTTCATACAACACAAGCTGGCCGCGGAACGCCTGCGTGCCCGTCTCCAGCAGCGCGATCGGCTCATGGATGCGAACGGGCTCGTGCTTGCCAACGACAATGATACGGTCGATTTCACGGAACAGCACCTTTCCCTTGGCCAGCTCGGCGGTGCGCTGGTCGACAAGAATCTCGGTGCCATACAGCTTGTTGGCGCCCTCGAGTCGAGACGCCAGGTTTACGTTGTCACCGATGACGGTGAAGTTCTTCTTGGTCTCGGTGCCGATGTTCCCGACGACAACCTCGCCCGTGGCAATGCCGATTCGCTGAAAAAACAGCGGCTTGCCGTCGCGGGCCCACTTGACCCGCAATTCGGCGCAGGCGGCGAGGCAGGCAAGGGCGGCCCTGCACGCGCGAATGGCAAAGTCGCCCGACTTGACAAACGGCGGACCCCAGAACGCCATGATCGCGTCGCCAATGAACTTGTCGACGTAGCCGTGCTCGTCACGCAGTGATTTTCCCAGTTCGCCGAAATACTCATTCAATTGCGCAGTGACCGCTTCGGCGCCCATGCCTTCCGCGATCGTGGTGAAACCCTTGATATCGGAAAAGAAGATGCTGCCTTCTTCGCGCGTGCTGGCCTGGCCCAGCAATTCAGGTTTGTCCAGCACACTCCTGGCCAGTGTCTCGTGGGTGTACAGGCCCAATGCCTTCAGGCCGGTAGTCATGTCGTTGAAGGCCTTGCCCAGCTTGGATAACTCGTCGCGGCCGCGCACCCGTACCTGCGTTTCAAAGTGGCCTTCACGCACGCGCATCGTCGCTTCTTCAATGCGGCGCAGGCGGCGGATTACAGTGTACGCGCCGAAGTAGGCGACGGCGGCAGCGATCAATCCCAGCACTGCGGCGAAAACAAACAGACCGCGCCTGACTAGGGCGAACGACTCGAACTCCTTATCCAGGCTCTTGACCGTGATGAAGCCGGGGCGGTTCTCGAGGCCCGGCGGCGCCAGGTCGCTTGACAGGGTGAGTCCCATCAGGGTCTCGCCCTCGATTTCCACTTCAAACTGCGCGCCCGCCGTGGTGCTTTCTATAGATAGCGCGCGCCTAAAGACGGCCTGCGACGATACGCTGCTGATTTCGCCCAGCGTGGTTGCGGTCAGCACGTTGCCGGAGAACACGAGCTTGTGTACCGGGTTGGCATCTTCCTGCCCGGCACTGGGCAAGTTGTTGCGGATCCACCTGCTGCTGATCTCGGTGAGGGCTACGCCGATGCCCACGACCGAGGGGTCCTGGATGCTGTCGAACAGATAAGTCTGCACGACCAGGTACACGGCACCGGCAACCGGCAGAACCGCCGCCTGCGAGTTGTGCCGCACCCTGCTTTCCTTCAAGTCGAGATACTCGTGGTAGAACCGGTCGACGAACGCAATCAACTCAGGGTCTGCAAGCAGCACGTCGGCACCACTGAACCGGTCATCTGCAGAGACCGCGACGATACTCAAGTCCTTGCCAGCCGGGGCGATCACCTTGGCGCCCTTGTCTTTGGCAACGAACGCGTCAAGCACCGCCAGGGCGACGTCCGATTCCGAGTCCTCGCGCCACTCGCTGGCAAACGTCAGCAGGTTGTCGCCAAGTGTCGCGAAGTCCGGGTTGGTCAGGAGCTGCACCAGCTCGCTGGATTCAGCCGAGCCTTCTAGGGCGGTGCGCGAAATGCGGCTGGCCGCCCTGACCTGTGTGTTCAGGAAGCCGGCATCTTTGCGCAGGTCGCTGGTGATGCGGGCGCGGGCGTCTTCTTCAAAGCGCTGTCCGCTGGTGACAACCAGTGCGCCGGTCAGGACGGCGACCAGCAGAACCACGGCGATCAACGCTTTGTAGCGCAGCGACATGGGCCAGAGTGTCGCCTGCGATTCGAATCGTGTCGAGAGTGATTCCGCGCCGGGCTAGCGCTTTGCCTTGGGCAAGTCGTTGACCGTGAGGCCTGCGTTCAGCACTTCGCGTTTGCCCGCCGTAACCGCCACCTTGCGCGTCCAGGATGGCAAGCGCGGTGCGTAGACTTCGACTGTGTACTCGCCCGTTGGCAGCGCATCAAAGAACGCACCGTCGTCTGACGTCCCTGTCCAGTACGTGCCCCTGGTGACAAACAGCGTGGCCGTCAGCGACTCATCTTCGTCGCACGAGATCTCGTAGGTTCCTGCTGCTGTGACGCGTGTTAATGCGGCCTCACCCGGCTTGATCGCCAGCTCAAAGAAGTCTGCGCCTGAGAACCCGAGTATGGTCAGGGTCGCTTCGCGGCGATTCCGGATCGTCAGGTCAGTCCCGGGCGACATCACCAGCTGGCTGCGTGAAAACCCTGTGTCGTCGGCCACAAGCTCAACGCCGGATGCTGGTCCGCGCGTGGGCATCGCAGCCTCAGGCAGAATTACGACTACATCTGAGATCGCCTTGTAGTTCACGCGCTCGAAGTCTCGGCCCTGCTCAACGCTGGTGCGGGTGATGCTGTATTCGCCGTGTTCGTCCTCACGGGCGGGGCCCTTTACGCCGTCGCGGGCCCGACCGTTCAGGTTCACGAGGATCTGGCCGCTGCCCGGCTGCGGGTCGGGGTAACTGGGCGCGCCGGCGCAGGCGCACAGCAGCAATACCGGCGCAACAATGGCAAGAGTCCGCCAACCCGCGCGAGTGACTGCAACTGCGCCAAGAGCTGCGCGGATTCGAGGTTTGCGGCCATCCTGCTTCAACGCGTCATCTCCACGTTCAGGTCAACGGTCGCGCCGTCCTTGATCTCGACGGCCATGTCAACGTCCTTGAAACGCTTCTGTTTCTGCCAACTCAGCAGCTTGTACCTGCCGACGGGCACGCCCTTGATCTCGAACGTCTCGGTATCGCCCTCAATCAGCGCATACGCCGGGTTGGGAGCAACGAAGAACTTCGCATCCATGCGCTTGTGTATGCTGCAGTGCACGCTTACTTCGCCAAAATCTTCAAAGGTGTGGCTGGCGGCGGTGCCCTGCTCGAAAATGCCCAGGTCCAGCTCAATGTCGCCCAGGAAGTAGACATTGTGGCTGATCTCTTTTTCTTCGTCGTTCTCGAACGTCACGTCCTGCCCGCGCGTCAGCACCGCGAAGCCGGGGTCGAACTTGGCGCCCTTCTGGCTGACCTTGAGTTCTGCGGGCACGGCATGCTGGCCCTGCGTGGTCACCGTGCCGGTGTCATCCACCCGGACCAGATACACCACCATCGGCTGGTTGGGGCGCTTGGCGCTGAAACTGACTTTGCCTTTGACCGTGCCGGTGCTGGCGCCGCTCCACTTCCAGTCGCCGGATTGCGCCTTGGCGGCCTTGACCCATACGGGACTGGGCAGGTGGCGCTCGCCACGCACTGAAATCACCAGCAGCGGCAAAGCCGCAACGGCGGTCAGCAACGCAAGTACCGTGAACCAACGTGACATGCGCAACATCAAACCCAAGGGCGCGGCGCGGGTCAAGGATGACGCCAGTGTCGCGCCACGCAGCCGAGCCGGGCGAGCACACGCCTTGTGGGGCAGCCTGCAAGCCCCTACATTGGAACGGTTTGCAGAATTGCGCGAACCGGGAACGCCCTGGGCGCGTATTAGTTGTGACGTTTGAACGGAGCCAGATGTCCACAGCCTCCGACAACCAGGACAACAAGCTCATGGCCGCGGTAAAGCGCGGCAACATGGAGGCGTTTGAGCAGCTGTTTTACAAGTATTACCGGCGGCTTTACGCGCTGTTCTATCGGCTGTGCTGGGATGACGGCCGGGCCGAGGACCTGCTGCAGGAAACGTTCATCCGCACCTGGCGCGGGGCCATGACGTTCCGCGACGACCTGAAGGTTTCAAGCTGGATCTACCGCATCGGACGCAACTGCTGGATTGACCTCGAGGCACGCCGCAAGTCCGTGCGCCGCGCCGTGGACGTTGAAAGCGACAGCCTGCTCGATTCAGGCCGCGTTGACGCACTGTCTGAGAACGACCCGCGCGCCACCACCAGTGGCCGTTATGCCGCGATCAAGCCGATGCAGACGATTGACGCGCTGGCTGTTTCGCGAGACGAAGGCCCCGACGTGCGCGCCGAAAAGCGCGAAATCGAAGACAGTGTGCGTACCGGCCTGCTGGACCTTGACCCGATGCACAGGCTGGTGCTGGTCATGAGCTTCTACCAGGGCATGACCTACAGCGAGATTGCGGAAGCACTGGAGATCCCGCTGGGCACGGTAAAGTCGCGCGTGTACTACGCAGAGCGCAAACTGCGCGACCGCTTGAAGCGCTTTGTCGGAAAGGCACAGGGGGCACCCCATGCTTGACGACGAAAAGGTCACGCAGACGGTTCCCGGCCTGCAACTGGTCAGCTACGTGCTCGGCGAGCTCGACGCCGACTCACAGGTGGCAATCGACAGGCGCGCCGAAGCCGACCCTGCGTTGAAAGAAGAACTTGAAGAAATCCGCAGCCATATGCGGCTGCACCAACAGGTACGCGGCGTGGCGCCGCGCCGCGGAAGCTTTGAGCGTCTATGCAGCCGCCTGAAGAAAGATGGCGCGTTTGACGGCGCCATCCCCGGTGTGCACGCGATGCTGCGGCGCAGCTTCGTGATCGCCATGTTGGTCGGAGTGGTTGCGGTGGTGTTGCTGATCGTCTTCTCGCGCGAGGGCGACGGCCTTGCCACACCCGAAGTGATCGGCCAGATCGTGTACACCAGCCCGACGCTGACCGTCGGCGAGAGGCGCAGCGAAGTCGAGCGTACCGAGCTGCTGCTGAACAAGGAATACGACACCGGCGCCTACGATGCGTTTGTGTGGCTGCCCACGGGCGTGAACAACACGTTCAGCACGCTTGAGGCCCAGCCGAACAGCGGTTTCAAGTTCACCCAGTCGCGGCGGGTTGAGTTCACGCGCGGCGAGCTGCGCCGCCTTGACATACAGCCCGGCGGGGTGGGGGAAGGATCATTCGAGGTCAAGACGCCCCACTGCACGGTCCAGGTGGACCAAGGCAGCCTGACGATCAGCATCACGCGCGACGGCTCAGAGACCCAGATCAGCGTCGGACGCGGCAGTGTGCGTGTGTACGGCCTTGATTCCGAGCGCAGCATCCCGGTGACCGCCGGCTACTGCACCAGCGTCGAGCGCGGCAAGCTGCCTGACCCTGCCCGGCCGGTGCTCAAGCTGCTGCTGGGCCGCGCCGCCGGCAGTGAGTTCCTGATCGAGGTTACGATGGTCAACGCCGGCTATACGCCGTTCAAGGTGCGTCGCGCAATCGACGGCGAACGCGCGTTCCCGGAGCCGATCTACCTGCTGCACGTATCGCACGCATCAGAGTACCAACCCGACACTACCCCCGAGAACGTGAGCCTGCCGCCGTGGCCGCCGACGCCTGAACCCGACCCGGGCAACGACCACACCGGCGAGACCTGGCTTGAGCCGGGTGCGACCTATCGCTTCCGGTTTGACGTCAGCCCGTTGCTGGTGGTCACGCCCCGTGTCGAGCACTGGCTGCGCCTTGAGTACCGCGGCGACCTTTACGGCGCGCAGGGCGAAGCCCGTGTGCGCATCCAGAGCGAGAACCTGAAACTAGACCTGAGGTCCCGATGAGCCTTTCCCTGATCGAAAAGAAACTGGGCCAGCTGCGCGGGCACATTCGCCTGATGTTCCTGTCGTGGGGACTTGCCAAGCTGCTGATCTGGGCCGCGGGCTTGACGCTATGGCTTTACTACACCGATCTTGTGCTGAAACTGCCCGGCGGCATGCGCGTGGGGTTTCTGGTCATGTCGCTGCTGATTCTGGCCTTGATTGCGATCCGCAACCTGGTGTACCCGTTGTCGCGCACTCTCAGCGATGAGGATCTTGCGCTGCTGGTCGAGCGTGAGTACCCGCTGCTGAATGATCGCCTGATCACTTCGCTGCAGTTGCTGAAAAGCCAGGAGAAGTACAAAGATGCGGCCAGCGGCGACATGATCCGCGCCGTTGTCAGCGAATCTTTTGACATTGCGGGCAAGTTGCAGTTCAACGAGGCCGTGCGTTCGCGCCGCCTCTTGTACATGGTCACGGGCAGCGTGCTGGCCATGGCCATCGTGTTCGGCCACGCGGTGCTGGCTCGCGGCGACATGAGCACCTGGGTGCGCCGCGCACTGGGCGGCGGGCCGGAATGGCCGACCAACACCCAGCTCGAAGTGATGATCCTGGCACGCGACCAGTTGCCGCAGTACCCGACGACCGAAGAGCTGAACATCAACTTCACCTTCAACCCCGAGGCCTCTATCCCGGAATTGCGTGCCAACGGCATCTATGAAGTTGCCGCCGGCAGCGACCTGCGCATCATCGCACGCCCCAGCGGCGAAGACCCAGTCGAAGCCGAAATCAGGATTGTCTCTTTCCAGCGCGACCCCGAGTCAGGGCGCTATGTGCAGGTCGGCAGCCCCGTCAGCAGGCCGATGGAGCGTGCAGCCACCGTCGGCGGCGATGGCGAGCAGATTTTCTTTTCGTACAACAAACTCAGTATCATCAATCCCGTTGAGCAGATTACCATCCGGGCCGGAGACGCCACGGCAGGCCCTTACACGGTGCGCGTGATCCCGCCGCCCGAAATCACCAGCAGCATCGAGATCAGCTACACATATCCCGAGTATCTGGTGCTGCCTGAGCGCACGACCAACGAGCCCGCCATCGACGCCGTGGCAGGCACCCACGTGCGCGTGAAGTTCACAACCAGCAAACCCTTGCAGCTGGAAGGGCCTGAGGCAAGTGCACTGATTGTCGATTTCAACGTCGGCAGCAGCCAGCGCTACCTGCTCGACACCGACCAAGCCGCCGGAGAAAACGCCTACAGCATACGAATACCCGGGTTGCAGCTTGGCATGAACCGCTGGCGCCTGAAGCTGGTTGACCGGCAGGGCATCGAGAACGGGCAGCGCATCGGTGACCTGATGCAGGTCAAGGAAGACACGGCGCCTGCCGTTCGGGTGCTGTTCAGCGGTGACCCGCTGGTCAGCAACCAGTTCGTCTATGTCACCGAGGATGCGGTTATCCCCCTTGAGTTTGACTTGCGGGACGACTACGGCGTTGGCGGCGCGCGCATGTTCTGGCGCTATTCCATCGACAACGAATTCGCCGAATACAAGCCCTTCGCCGAGCGCTTCAAGCATCTCGGCTCCAAGCCCGAACGCGAAGTGAAGGGCGGTTTTGAGCTTGAGTTTTCCAAGCTGCTTGCCGGCACAACGCCGCCGGCGGGAGTCCGCGCCAGCGTTGAACTGTACATCCAGGCGTTTGACCTCAACCAGGTGAAGCCGGAAGACGGCTCTCCACCGATGTTCCAGGGCAGCAAGCACAACACCACCATGACGTACGAACTGACGGACGTCGACGAACTGCGGGCCAAGGTCAGCAGCCAGATCCGCCAGATCAAGACCACCATCAACGCCATGCTCACGAACCAGGCCGAACTGCTCCAGATCAGCCTTGACGCGCTTGGTCAACCGGGCCTGCTGGACTTCCGCAACGAAAAGGGCGAGGCCCTGCGCAAGGACCTGAACGATGCCTACCGGCGCCAGAACCAGTTGCTGCGCGACGCCGAAGTTGTGCTGTCGCGCTTTGGCGTGTTCGCGCAGGTGTACCAGTTCAACCGCCTCGAACGCGAAGATCTCGCGCGCCCGCAAGAGTCGCGCATCCAGACCGTGCGCCTGCTGCTGGCTGTCGCGTCAGCCGACCGCGACTTGCAACAGGCAATCAATAACCCGCTGGTGCGGCTGGAAGAAGCCGAGGACGACACCATCCGCACGCTTGCGCGTGACGTCATCGGCAACCTGCGCCGCAGCTTGCTGCGGGCCTTGCCCGAGCCGGGCTTCAGTGCCGACAGCTTCGGCAAGCTGATCCAGGAGAATCGCGTCTACACACCAGGATGTCTCGAGCGCGGGCGCGGCATTTACGAGAACGTGCTTGAGGTGGGCATCAAGCCCAACGAGCGCCGCGAACTGCTCAGCGAGTTGACCAAGCAGCAGGAACTGACCGTCTCAGTCCTGCGCGCCGTGCAGGAGCAGGTGAAGAAGTGGGAAGGCTACGACGATATCCTGCAGGGCTTCCGGAACCTGCTGAAGAACCAGAAAGACACCAACGAAGGGGTGACCGACGAAGCCCGCGAGGGTGACTGACCCCCAGCGCAACCCTCTTGTCACGTACACAGGGCCGGACGCCGTTGTCCGGCCCTGCGTTTCTCAACTCGTTGCTGACAAGGCACTTACGGCGACACGGCAAATCGTTGCGAATTCTGCCTCTTCCTTATGAACCGAAGTGACCGTCTTGGCGTAATACCCTTAGTGACTGACGGATCTGCGGGGACCATTCATGCCTAAACACACTCTGATCTTTCTCGGCCGCGCCCTTCTGCTTTCCTGTGCCATGGGCGTTGTCGGCTTGTTTGTGCGCGCACCGCTTTCCGCCCAGGACGCCGGCAAGACCGGCGACCCAGCCGCGGCACCCAAGGAAGACCGGCTGGACCGGTTGGCCGAGAAGCAAAAGGCCGCGCGCAAGGAACTTGAAAGCCTGAAGACGCGCCTTGAGGATCTGCAACTTGAGCTTGAGCAAAGTGAGGACCCCGCCGAACGTCGGCGCATCCCGCAGATCACGGCGGCACTGAAGCGTTTGAATGAATTGCGCATCGAAGAGTCGATGGGCAGCACCGAAGAAGACATCCGCGGCGGCCAGGTGCGCACGGCGGCGTCGAAGGGACGCGACATCGAAAAGGCGCTGGCCGAGATCATCGACCTGCTTGAGAACGGCCCCAAGATCGGCGAAGACGAAAAGGTCAAGCGCACCGAAGAACAGCTCAAAGCCATTGAGCAGATGCGCCAGGACCAGGAGAACATCCGCAGCGACACCAGCGAGTTGCGCGACAACGACCAGGCGCGCTCGTTGAACGAAATGGAGAACCGGGTTCGCGAACTCAAGCAGCAGCAGGACAAGCTGAAGTCCGAGACCGAGAACCTGGAGGCTCGCCGCGAAGAAATCGAGCGCAATCTGGCTGAGCTTGAGCGCCTGAAAGAAGACCAGAAGCGCGCCGCCGAAGACCTTGAGCGCCGCCGCGCCGACGAAAAAGAGCGCGACTCGGAGCAGGTCAAGAAGATGGAAGAGGCCCTGCGCGAGCTTGAGCAGCTCGAGAAAGAGGCGCAGCAGGCCAAGCAGGCCGACGAAAATCTGAAGGCCCTTGACCGCATCAGCAAAGACCTTGAGCGCCTGGCCAAAGACCAGACCGACGTAAAAAAGAACACCGAAAAGGCCGGCGAGGCCCCGGTGCAGAAGGCGCTTGACGCGGTCAACAAGGCAGCCGAAGAGCAGCTTGACGCCTACCGCAAGACGCGCACCGAAAACGCCCAGCGCCAGGGCGCGAACACCCAGTTGCCCAAAGAGGTGATGGACCAGCTGAAAGAACAGCAGAAAGAAGCTGACGCCGCCATTCAGGAAGCCAAGAAGCAGGCCGATGCGCTGCCCCAATCCATTGAGGCGCGCAAAGCGCAGCAGGCACTTGAGAGCGCAAGCAAGAAGAGCCAGGAAGCCAAGGATGCGCTGGACAGCGGCGACCCGGATGCAGCACAGAAAGCCCAGGAAGAAGCCAACAAGGCGTTGGGGCAGGCGCAGGAAGCACTCAAGCCCAGCGCATCGGAAAACTCCGACCTCAAGCGCGCCAAGTCAGGGCAGGAAAACGCCAAGCAGAGCGCCGAAAGCATCAACCGCGAACTCAAGGCACTGGCAAACCAGATCGCCAGGCAGAAAGAACAAAAGGGCGACCCCAACGCCAACAAGGCCAGCGAAGCCGACCTTGCCGAGAAGGAAATCCAGAACGCCCAGCGCGCCATGGATGAGGCCGCCAGCAAACTCGAAAACGCTGAGGCCGACAACGCCGAAACCGAGATGCAGAAGGCGCTGGAGGCCTTGGGCAAAGCCGGCGAGCACCTGAAGAAGAGTGAGGGTGCCGACGCCCAGGGCAAGCCTGATTTCAAGTCTGCGGCCGAAAAACAGGCAGAGCTTGGCAAGAAGCTCGACAAGTTGGCAGAGCAGGTTGAGAAACTGCCCGAGCCCGAATTCGACAAGGAAGGCATTGAGGGCGCATTGCAGCGTGCCCGCGAGTCGGCAGAGCCGCTGAAGAAGGCTGACGACCGCATGTTGCGCGGCACCGCCCAGAAAATGGACCAGGCTCTTGAGCATCTGCAGAACGAGATGAAGGCCAACAACGGCCAGGCGTCTTCGGAAAGCATGAGAAACGCCGCCCAGGCCGCGCGCGCCATGCAACGCGAAGCCGAGCGCGCCCCCGGCGATCAGGCCCGTCAGGCTGCCCGCGACGCCGAAGACCTTGCACGCATGCTTGAGGAAGCCGCAGACGCCAAAGAAGGTTCCAGCCAGGCCAAACAGGGCCTGCGCAACGCCGCCGAGAAGGCCCGCGGCGCGCAAAAGGCCATGGAAAGCGGCGACGCCGAAAAGGGCGTGCAAGCCGAGACGGACGCGATTGACCAGATTCGCAACGCGCGAGAAGGCATGCAGAAGAGCATGGACGCCCAGCGCGGCGCCCGCGCCCTCGAAGGCAGCAGCGAACAGCAGCAGGATATGGCGCGGCGCGCCGAAGAAGCCGCCAAGGCGCTCGAAAACTCGGCCAAGAACGGCCAGGGCAGCGAGAACAGCCGCGAAGCTTCTGATGCATCACAGAAAGCAGCAGACGCAATGCGCGAAGCTGCCGACGCACTGAAGAAGGCTGCCGAAGCCAGCCAGAGCGGCAAGCAGGGCGAACAGGGCAAGCAGGGTGAACAGGGCAAGCAGGGCGAACAGGGCCAGCAGCAACGCAACGAACAGATGCAAAAGGCTCAGGAGGCCCAGGCCAAGGCGCAGGAAGCCCTGAACAAAGCCATTGAAAAGCTCCATGAAGAACAATCCCAGGTTGAGCAGAAGCAGTCTGAAGCTGCAGGCAAGCTTTCCGAAAGCCAGCAGGAGCTCGCCGAGCAAGCCAAGCAGGCCGGCAGCGACCTTGAAAAGCGCCCCGACGGCAAAGAGCCCACGGCCAGCGAAAAGGAGGCACGCGACAACCTGAAGCAAGCCGAAGAGGAGATGAAAAAGGCCTCGGAAGACCTCAAGCAGGGGAAGCTTGAGTCAGGCAAAGAAGAGCAGCAGAAGGCATCCGAGAACCTGGGCAAAGCCATCGAGAAGCTTCAGGAAGCCCAGAACGAAGCAGTCGAAGAAAAGGACCGCATAAAGTTCGAAGAACTTGAAGAGCGCCAGAAGAAACTTGAACAACAGCTCGACGAGTTTAACCGCGACCCAAAGAACCAGGAAAACCAGCGCGCCCAAAAGGCCACGCAGGAAGCCCAGAAGGCCATGAAGAAGGCGCGCGAGAACCTCGATCGCCAGAAGAGCAGCGAAGCCGAGCAAGACCAGAAACAGGCCGAAGAGCAGTTGCAGGAGGCCGAAGACGCCCTCAAGGAAGAACTGAACCAGTACGTGCAGTCGCAGCAGGAGCAGATGCTGGTGCAGGTCGAGGAGTCGCTCAAGCTGATGAAGAAGCAGCAGCTGGAGGCCAACGACGTCACCGTCAAACTTGACCTGGAAGTGCGCCAGCGCGGCGGCTGGAACCGGGCGCTGAAAACCCAGCGCGCGGGCCTGTACAGCAAGCAGGAAGAGGTCAAGAAGATCTGCGACGAAACTGTCGATGCCTTGAAGTCAGGCAACTACGGCGGATTCACCAAGAACATGGAGCTGATCCAGAAGCTGCTGCACGAAATCATGAGCCAGATCGAGGCCCAGGACGTGGGCGAAGGCACACAGCTGAACCAGCAGGAAGTAATCGAGAAGCTTGACCGCATGCTCAAAGCCGTAGAAGGCGAACGCAAACGCCTGTCAGAGCAGCGTCAGCAGCAACAGCAGCAGCAACAGCAGCAGCAGGGCCAGCCACAACCCGACCCGCTGGTCAGCAAGCTGGCAGAAATGGAACTGGTGTACGAAGAACAGAAGGCACTGGGTGATAAGATCCGCAAGCTCGCCGACATGGCCAACGACTATGACCGTGACGAGCTGCCGGACTACTACCGCCGCCTGTACGAGCGCTACGCCGCAGAACAGGCTGAACTGAAGAAGATCTGGGACGACCTGCGCAAGCAGATTCCCGGGGCACCCCAGGAATAAGGAACTGGCAGACGGTGATCAGCGTTTCATACAATAGAGCAAGCGGCTATGCCGCCTAACGAAGGAAGCAGCCATGAAGAAACTCATTCTCGCATTCGCCCTCTGTGGCTTGATTGGTGCACCGGTGTTCGCCCAGGAAGGCGGAGAGCCGGCGCCCCAGAAGACGCCGCAGGAAATGATGGCTGAGCTGCACAAGCTGATGAAGAAGGCCAGCGAAGAGATGGAAGGCCTTGAGAAGGAACTGGCCCGGGCCTCGCTTGATGCACCGAAAGCCGACGTCGTGGCAGAGCGCATTGAGAAGATCAAGAGGGCCATGCGCGAAGGCAAGCTCGATGAGCTGCCCGAGGGCCTGCGCAAGCAGATTGCAGAAAACCCCGCAGAGCTGGCCAAGGCCAGCGGTAAAAGCGAAGAGGAAATCCGCAAGCTGTCAGAAGACAGCAAGGGCCTCGAAGAGTTGCTGCGCCAGAACCCGGAGCTGCTGAAGAAACTCGCCGAGAGCGAAAGCACGATGGAAAGCGTTACCCGGCACCAGCACGAAGCCGAGAAGAAGCTTGAGGACACACTCAAGAAGCAGCGTGAATCCGCCGAGTCGGCGCGCCAGAGTGTCGATGAAAGCATCAAGATCGCCCACCAGCTCAAGCAGTCCGGGCAAGGCCAGGGTCAGGGCAAGCCCGACAACAAGGGCCAGAAGACGGACGACCCGCGCCAGGGCAAAGAGCAGGAACAGGGCGGCAAGCAGCCCAACTCAAACGCCGAGGGCCAGTACCAGCCCGGCGACGGCCAGCTCAATCCCGACGACCAAACCGACGAGTTCGCCCGCGGCAAGGGCGACGGCTTCCAGACCAACCTGAAAGAAAAAGACATGAAGGGCGGCGCAAGCAGCGAAGACAGCCGCGAGCCCAGCAAGTACAAGGGCTTCTGGGAAAAGTTCAACCGCGAAACCCAGAAGCGCACCGAAGACCGCAAAGACGCCGGCAAAGTAAAGTAGGCACGAACCACAACACCAACCCCGCCCGCAAGGGCGGGGTTCTTTGTTCGCTATCCAAGGCCCAGCAGGGCCAACACGATTGCCTTCACATCAGTCATGGCCGGCGCGTCCGGCAGCGCGCCCGCGTCGCTGCATGCGATCAGCGGACCGTCGGCTGCGTCACGTGCGGGCAACCCGTGGCTGCCCTTGGGAAGCGACGGGTCCAGCGGGCAGGTGCGAAAGCGATAGCGCAGCCCAAGTTTCTTGCGCAGCAGGGTAGCGCCCGCGCCTGCGTTGCTGCCCGCCATGAACAGCTCGCACGGGTCATAGCCGGGCTTACGGTGGATATCGACGCTGCGCGCAAAGTCAGGCGCGCTATCATCGTCAAGCCAGTACGGGTAGGCAAACCATGCGTCAGGCGCGCTCAGCAGCACCAGCTCACCGGCATTGGAGTGGCCGATGTGCAGCTTCACCTGACCAGCGCGGTCCAGCACATTCGCTACGCCGGGCAGCGCTTCCAGTACGCGGCGGGCGTCGGTTTCATCGGCTGCCTCGCGCAGATAGACGTGCGCTGCCTGGTGGTCACACACGGCAAACGCGCGGCTGTCATGCACATCCAGCATCTCGCCAAACGGCCCGCGTCGCACGCGCAGCAAGCCGGCTTGGCGCAATGCCCGGTTGGGCGTGACCGCGCGAGTCACCGGTTTGATGCCGTACTCGCTGACGACCAGCACACCAGCGCCAATCGCCGACGCTGCGTCCATGACCAGTTTCGCGCAGGCATCAACTTCAACCACAAGGCGTGCGGTGTCGGCTTGGTCACCAAAGCGCTGCATGTCGTAATCGAGATGCGGCAGATAGCACAGCGTCAGCGTCGGCTGCTTGTCGCGAATCACCTGCGCCGTGGCGCGCGCAATCCAGTCGCTGCTGGGCAAGCCGGCCCGCGGTCCCCAAAACGCCTGGAACGGAAAGCTGCCAAGCGTGCGCTTTAGCTCGGTTGCCAGTTCCGGCGGGTCGGTCTGGATGTCGAACTCTTTGCTGCCGTCGCTGCCATAGTGCGGTTTGGGCGTGACCGACCAGTCGCACCCGCTGCCCTGGTTGAACCACCAGAACAACTTGGCGCTCGTGAATTCGTCACCCGCCAGTCGGCGGGCCGTGCGGTACACCGGTTCGGGCAGCAGCCGGTTGCTCTGCACCCAGTTGCGTACTTCGCCTAATTCGCGCCAGAACCATGTGTTGCCGACCACACCATGTTCAGCCGGCTGCAAACCCGTAAGCATGCTGGCTTGGGCTGTCATTGTGACGGCCGGAAACACACCCGCCAGCGGCTTGCGCGCCAGTTGCGAGATGGCGGGTGCCTTGGCGGCAAGGGCGGGCGTCAAGCCGACAACGTTGATGACAACCAGCGGTTTCATCGCACCGTTTTAGCCAGCAAGCAGGGGTTGTCGCCACCGGAGTTCAGGGCAGATGGCGGGTTGCTTGCAGATCTACTCGATGAGCAGGCCCGTGAAATGAACCCGGGCGCTCGTCCTTCCAGCCGAGCGTCTGCTCGCACAGTATTGGCGGCCAGCGGGTTGGGCACCTTAGCTCACTTGGCAGCGCACTATTCCGTGGTATTAAGACAGAATGGCTTATAGACTGAGTCACTCCAATTTGGGGTGATATGCGTTTGTCGCAGTTACTTGCTGTTTTCGTGATGCTGGCGTGTTCGACGCTCGCACTGCACGCACAAGCGGTTGGCGATGTTGTCGCCAACAAGGCGTTCTTGAACTCGTGGAACACGCCCGGCGGCTTTGACGAGTTGACGGACTATCGCGGCAGCGTGGTGTTGCTGGACTGGTTTGGCACGACGTGAGGGCACTGCATCAGCGCCGTGCCGCGCTTCAATGAACTCAAGACGCTGTACGAAGCACAAGGGCTGGAGATCGTCTCCGCAAACCATGCACAGAACGATACCGAGATCCAGGACTTCATCACCAACTTCGGCGCGACGTATGGGATTGCACGGGTGGCAGATGATTCCGGATACACAGTGCCCGCGTATTCGACGGTCTTTGCAATCGACAGGCAGGGCCGCTTGCTTTGGTCAGGGCCTTCCAGTGCGGTAACCAACGCAATGGTGGAAGACTGGCTGTCACCGCCATCCGACAAAGGCGGGTGCGAGAAGAAAGAGAGTTGCAGTACAAGCCCGGCAACAGGCAGCATTTCAGCCGCCGCGCTGCTGGCAGCGCTGGTGGTGCTGGGCCTGCGCAGTATGCGAATCACAGCGCGACGTGTGGGTGCATTGCGCGCCGGCAGTATCAGGGTTGGCAAGATCAGTGGCACGCCGGGGGCGCGCCCTGACAGTTCCCAAGGGAGACAAGAATGAGCATTAAGGGCATGTATGCAGGGCTGCTGGCCATGGCTGCGGCTGTGCTGGCAACAAGTGTTGCGGCACAGACGCACCTCAGCAACAGCAACGACTTCACCACGATCACCGCAAACAACGGTGTTTCGTGCAATGCAGGCGGCTTGATTTCGGACAACCAGTACTGGCGTGTGTATCAGCCGGCGGGCGCGTTCCGGGTTGAGGCCATCCGCGTCGGAATCGAAGCAACGAGTGGTGCGCCAAACAACTTTGTGTTGCGCCTGTTCTCCAATACCGGCGCATCGTTTCCGGGTGGCGTCATGACACAGGTGGGTACGGATCAGGCGGTAGTTGAGCCGTCCGCTGGCGCATACAACAACAGCATCCAAGTGTTTCCGCTTACGACACCGCAGAGTTTTGCCGCAGGCTCAACGATTATTGTTCAGTTTGCCGTGCTGGACGGCCAGGCTGCCGGCGCGGGCTTCTTTCCGGGCAGCAACACCGCAGGCGAGACAAGCCCTTCTTACATTTCTTCCACAGCGTGTGGCATTACCACACCAACGACAATCGCGGCTGCAACCGGCGGGGCCTTTCCGAACACACACCTCATCCTCGACATCGTGGGCAACGGCCCTGAGATGGACGTGCAGCGCCCCTCCGCCACAAGCATCGCCAGCGGCGGCAACGACGCCGTCGGCAACGTTGCCACCGGCGGCCAGACCTTCACCTACACCATCCGCAACACCGGCCTCGACATCCTTGACCTGCCCGGCGCGACACCGGTCGTGACCTCGGGAACGTCGAACTGCACCGCAACCGTCAGCATCCAGCCGTCCGCGACGGTCGCTGCGACCACGGGCTCGACCACCTTTAACATTCTCGTCACACCTTCGGGCACGGTCGCTTTCGGCTTCACCGTAACCATTGACTCCGGCAGCGCGCCCCTCGACGGCATGGACTTCAACGAGGACCCCTACACATTCACTGTAAGCGGCACCGGAGTCACCAACACCGCGCCGACCATCACCGCCGGCGGTACCCACGACGTCGTCATGTCGGCAGCACCCGTGAACACCGCAATCGCAACCGTAGGCGACGCCGAGGATGCTGCGACAGCATTGGTCGTCACTGCAGTTACGCCATTGCCGGTCGGCATCACTGTTAGCGGCTTTTCCGTCAGCGCTGCGGGCAGCGTCACGGCCAACCTGTCAGCAGGCGCCGCAGCAACCCTGGGTAACAACGTAGTCACGATTCGAGTCACGGACACGCTTGGCGCTTTCACTGACGCAACCTTCACGATCAACGTCCTTGCGGGCGGTGGTGGTGGTGGCGGCGGCGGCGGCGGTGGCGGCGGCGGTGGCGGTTGCACAGTCGCTGCGGCACCAATGGCACCGGCAATCTTCGGCCTGTTCGGCCTGCTTGCCTGGCGCCGGCGCCGCAAGCAGTAAGCGATGATTCAGCAAGCACAACAAAGCCGCCGCGACACTGCGGCGGCTTCTGTTTGCTGACATCGGTGCTGCGTCCCGTTAGGTAACACTGTCGGCACGTTACGCCTGTTCTGCTAAGCTGTCTGCCGAGGTGACTATGCGCGTACTGATTGCATTCTCATGGCTGCTGATTTTGGGCGGGCTGGCAATTGCCCAGGACAAGCCCGAAGACCGCCTGAGCAAGCTGGAGAAACGGGTTGCAGAGCTGGAGAAAGAGAACGCTGACTTGAAGCGGCGTGTCGAGGCGCTGGAAAAGAAGCTTGGCGCCGCCCCGGCCGGTCCGGTGCTGTGGCAGTTTGAACTCAAGAGCGACCAGAAGGGCTCCGCCCACTTCGCCGACCTCGATGGCGACGGCAAACCCGAGATCATCTTCGGCACTTATTACGGCGAAGAGCACCTGTACTGCGTCGATGCAGCCACCGGCGCTGTACGCTGGAAACACAAATCGGATGGCGGCCCGCTGGATGCAAGCGTGGCCGTTGCTGACCTGGATGGCGACGGCAAGCTGGAAGTGCTTTCCGGCGATTCCGGTTACGGCAAGCTGTACTGCCTTGGGGCCGACGGCAAACTCAAGGGCGTGTTCCAGTTGCCCAGCGGCACCGATTCGCCTCCTGCGGTGGCTGACCTTGATGGCGACGGCGTCGTAGAGGTACTGGCCGGCAGCATGTGGCAGCGCGACGGTGACGGCGCAATCACCTGCTTCAACGGCAAGACGCGCGCGAAAGTCTGGGAGCGCCGCTTCAAGGGCTGCGTGCAAAGTGAGCCGGTACTTGCAGACCTCAACGCCGACGGCGTGCTCGACGCGATCATCACAACCTGGCGCGGAGACCGCAAAATCCACGCCCTCAATGGCAAAGATGGCGCGTTGCTCTGGGAGTTCGAGACCCGGGGCAACGACAAGTCCATGGGCATGTACCACGGTGTGGCGGTCAGCCGCACGGGCGACAGCCTGACCGTGTACGCCGCTACCTGCGAGGGCGACGTCTACGCGCTGGATGCCCGCGGCAAGCAGCGCTGGCACAAGCAGGTTGGCGGGTACCTGTTCGCGCCGATCACGATTGCCGACTTTGACGGCGACGGCCGCGACGAGCTTGCGCTGGGCAGCAACAAGCTGCACATGCTCAACGCCGAAGACGGCAGCGAGGTGTGGTCATCGCCGCTTGCCGCAAGCCTCGACCGCGGATGCGCGCCCGTCGATGCCGACGGCGACGGCGACCTTGATGTGCTGTACTTCGCGGGCTGCAGCGTGATTGCTCGCGACGGCAAGAGCGGAGATGTGACCTTCACCTACGACGCACCCCGCAAGGGCTCAACGTACGAAGAAATCAGCTGCGCACCCGTGATCGCGGACTTCGACGGCGACGGCACCCTTGACGTGTTCTTCGTGATTGGCCAGGGCACCAGCACCGACGAGTTCAAGCGCAACCACGGCATTGCGATGGCGGTCAGGCTCAAGGGCAAGGGCACCGGGTGGCCGACGTTCCGCGGCAACCTGCGTCGCACCGGGCACTGAGCGTCCGGCCAATCCCGCGCTTTGCTAGGATGCGCCCATGCTGGACATAGCCACGGCACGAGACCTGTTTCCCGTCACAGCCGACTGGGCGTACCTCAACAACGCCTATCGCGGGCCGATCAGCCTGCCCGCCGCTGCTGCCGCCAAAGGCTACGTTGACAGCCTTTGCACCCGGGGCGTCACGGCATGGGCCGATTGGGAACGCACCTGGGATGACACCCACACTGAACTTGCCGCGTTCATTGGCGCGGCCCGCGACGAGGTGCAGCTTCTCGCCAATGCAACCGACGCGCTCACCCGCGTTACTCTCGGCATTGACTGGCAGCCGGGCGACCACGCCATCGTCTTTCTGCGCGACTACCCCGGCGTCGTGCGCCCCGTGCTTGACCTTGCGCGGCGGGGCGTACTGGTCACAACCCTGCCCGAACCCGAGGACGGCGGGCGCGGCGTGCAGTCGGTCGTTGACGCCATCACGCCTCGCACAAGGCTTGTGGCCGCCAGCTGGGTTGATTTTCGCTCTGGCTACAAGCTTGACGTCGCAGAACTGGCAAACGCTTGCCGCGCACGCGGTGTGTTCTGCGTCATTGATGCCGTGCAGGCCATCGGCGCCACCCCCGTGGACGCGCACGCCATCGGTGCCGACGCCATGACGTTTGCCGCCCGCAAGTATCTCAACGGCCTGGATTCCATCGGCGCGCTGTACATTCGGGCCGACGTGATTGCGCAGGTCGCGCCCCACAGCCGCGGCACCTACAGCGTGCCCCGCCCGTTTGACTTCAACGCCGTCGAGCAGCCCCACGCCGACGGCGCGCGCCGCTACATGCTGGGCGCGCCGGCTATGCCCCAGGTGTATGCGCTGCAAGCCGCACTCAGGCTGCAACGTGAAGCCGGCCCGGCTGCTATTTATGCGGCGACAGCAGCGCTGGCCGACGAAACGCGCAAGCGCGCGCGGGCAGCCGGATTGACGACTTTCGGCGACGACTGGCCGGCACAGGCGCGCAGCCAGATCGTGAGCATCCGGCGAGAGGGCAAGCTCGCATCTGAAGACCCTGCCGACCGGCTGACGGCTGCAAAGGTCGCGGTGTCGGCAAGGCAGGGAATATTGCGAATCGCGCCGCACTGGTATAACACCAGCGCCGACCTACAGCGGTTGTTTGCGGCACTTGAGTAAAGCGAGGTTGAGGGCCGAGGCTTGACGCCCGGTCGCCAACCCCGCAGTTCCGAAGGATCTGCCATGCACACCATTCAGGAACTGATCGCCCTTGAGCGTCAGCGCCAGACCCACAGCATCAACCTGATCGCCAGCGAGAATTTCGTCAGCGAAGCGATCCTGAATGCCATGGGCACGGTGTTCACCAACAAGTACGCCGAAGGCTATCCCGGCAAGCGCTGGTACGGCGGCTGCGAGTTCACAGACCTGGTTGAGCAGCGCGCCATTGATCTCGCGCGCGAACTGTTCAAAGCGCAGCACGCCAACGTGCAGCCGCACAGCGGCACGCAAAGCAACCTCGCCGCCTACATGGCGCTGATCAAGCCCGGCGACAAGGTGCTGGCTTTCAAACTCGAGCACGGTGGGCACCTGAGCCACGGCGCGGCTTTCAACGCTAGCGGCAAGTTTTACAAGTTCGTGCATTACGGTGTCAGCCGCGAAACCGGCTTGATTGACGAAGTCGAATACACCCGCCTGCTGAAAGAAAACCCCGACGTCAAGCTGGTCGTGACCGGCGCCAGCAGCTACCCGCGCGCCATTGATTTCTCACGCTTGTCCGCCATCGCCCGTGAACACGGCGCGTTGTTTATGGCCGACATCGCGCATATCTCGGGCCTCGTAGCCGCCGGCGAACACCAGAGCCCCGTGGACGTCGCCGACGTCGTCACCATGTCGACCCACAAGACGATTCGCGGGCCGCGCGGCGGCATGATCGTGTGCAGCAGCAAGTTTGCTTCCAAGATTGACCGCGCCGTGTTTCCCGGCGGGCAGGGTGGGCCGCTTGTCCACGTGATTGCAGCCAAGGCCGCCATGCTGGAAGAGGCGCTCAGGCCTGATTTCAAGCAGTACCAGCGGCAGGTGGTCGCCAACGCTAAGGCCATGGCAAAGGCATTCACCGAGATCAACCCCAAGCGCTACCGCGTGCTCACCGGTGGCACCGACAATCACATGGTGATGGTGGACATCACCGGCACCGGCAAGAACGGCATCGAGATCGAGAACCTGCTGGGTGAGCAGAAGATTTACGTCAACAAGAACTTTATCCCGTATGACCCGCTGCCCGTCACGCAGACCAGCGGCATCCGCGTCGGTAGCCCGCTGCTGACCACGCTGGGCGCCAACGAGCAGGATTTCGCAAAGGTCGTGCAACTCATTGACCGCGCCGTGTCGGGCGAAAACGTGGCGACACAGGCGCAGTCGTTCATGGAATCACTCGCACAAACCACATCCAGGTGACTCATGCGAACCGTACTTACGCTAGCCGTGCTGACCCTGTTGTTCCTGCCCGCGCAGGCGCAGGAACGTCCGGCAGTGAAGTATGAGAACATCGAAGTCAGCGGCATCACGCTCGACGCCGACGGCAAACCGCTCGCCGAAGTCTCCGTTGCCGACATGTGGAATTACGACGGAAAGTGGAGCGCAAATGGCGGCGCGAAGTCTGACGCCGAGGGCAAGTTCACACTCACCGTTCGCACCTTTCCCGATCAGCCGCAGCGCAGCTATCGCATCCAGGCCGGCGACACAGAAGGCAAACTCGGCGCCGTCACCATACTGAAAGCCGACGCTCTCAAAGACCTGAAGCTTACGCTGCAACCGCTGGTCGCGGTCAAGGGCACGCTCAAGGGCGAAGAAGGCTTTGAGCCCGAAGCCGGCGGATATGTCAACGTCTACTGGAAAGCCCCGCCGGTGTGGCTTTGCAGCACGCGGTTGACCGCGGAGGCCGCCAAGCCGACCGAGGGCCCCGACGCGAAAGAGGCAGCGCCAAGGGTGGTGTTTGACCTGCTGTTGCCGGTGGGCGAGTACAGCACATTGATCAGCGCCGGCGAAGCATTTCAGTATGCGCGGCCGGCAATCAGCACCTTGGCGGGTTCGGCTGTCACGCTGGACGTGCCGCTGAAAGTGACGGCGCTGGCCAAGCACTACGGGAAGAAGGCCCCGGCAATCAACGTTGACTTCGTGCGCAACCTGCCCTCGGATATCGTCCGCAAAATCGCCACGCGCAAGGGCGAGCCGGAACCGGTCACGCTGGACACGTTCAAGGGGCGCTGGGTGCTGATCGAGTTCTGGGGTTTCTGGTGAGGCCCCTGCACTGGCCGCAGTTTGCCGGCCCTGATGAAGTTCTGGGAGGAGCACAAAGAGCAGCAGGACAAGTTCGCGATCATCGCGATTCACAACCCTGACCAGCGCGCCGACACGTTCGAGAAGCTCGACAAGCTGCTCGAGGAAAAGGGGATCATCAAGAAGTGGGGCCAGAACCTGCCGTTCACCGTGGTGCTCGACAACACCAAGACCAGCACCACCAACTATGGCGTGCAAGCCTACCCAACCACAGTACTGATCGACCCCGAAGGCAACGTAGTAAGAGGCGGCAGCGAAGCGATCCTGAAGCAGAAACTGGAAGCCGCCAAGTAGAGCGCCGGGCCCTGCAGTGATCGCGATGCGATCGGAGCACCGGCAACACCAACCATAGACAAGTGTCCCGGCCGCTACCCAACTTGGCGACAGCTCCAAGTGACGGTCCAATCCGTTGCAATTGCTCGAATAAACTTGGTTCCGGCTGCGCAGCGGTGCTTCCGCCACAGAAGCCACCCCTGTCAGTCGTTTGTGCGATCAGTGCGCGTTTTCCCTTGGGCTTGCCTTTCGCCGCTCGTAGCATTCATAGTGGTTTGGCTCTTGATGACGCGGCAATGCCTCAACATGGTCAAGAGGTCGGGCCCGGGCGAAAGGATGAGCACGCCCAGGCAGATGGAGTAGAGTAGGGCCAACTCGCTGTTTCCGTGCAACCGCAGCGAATGATGAAACACAAATGCGGAGAAGAGTACAGCGAAGGCCGGAAGCGCGCAAAGTCTGGAGTAGTACCCAAAGGCTACGGGAATCATCAGCGGGAGTTGTGCAATCGTCGTAATCGCAAGTCCCAATGTGCCTGGTATCCCCAAGACTTGGGGGAAATCGCGGACGTACACATGGAAGTTGATCGCCTTGTCACTTCCGTGAACGATCATCAGCGACGCGACAAGTGTGCGCATGAGGACTATACCAAAAACGCAGCGTCTGTTCTGTCTTGTCACGTTGCACTGCTCCGTGTCGAACCTACTAACTGATTCACAATCTAGGAGCGAGCTATGCCCATACTAAGAACAATCGCGATTTCGTGTGCGTTGATCATTGTGCTGCAAGTAGTACTTTCTGCAACGCGGGGTTGGAAGCCACTGAACAAAAGCATTGCGGATTGCGCCAATTACCCGATGGGAAGTGTGCTTTTCGACGTTCAGAACAACCTTTCCGAGTTGCCGGGTGATTACGAGGCAACGTTGCCGGACAACGAGGGTGCCGTTAGCGTTATCGTAGGTGACTTCGACCCTGCTGGAACGGTTGACCTGAACTCGGCGATCGAGATGGCACTCAATCCGCAACACGGAAGAGTCTATGAGGGATATGACGGCGAGGATCCCGTTTACGATGCGGAGCCTGGGTCACTTGGTTTCCGCTGGGAAGGGCAACGCTCACGCTCGACGGAATCCACGTTACAGTGCTCGGATTGCCCCTATGCAGTCGCGAAGATGACTCTCATACAACGCACATGGCAACAGGTATATTTAAATTGAAACTCTGAAGATCCCCATCACCACATAACGACTGACGCTAAGATCATACCGGAAACGACCTCGACAAAACCGTCAGCATTTATGCCAATCTCGTGTCCGGCGAACATCACGTACTCGCAGTCCAGCTGGAATACGATGAAGGCGAAGATCAGTACCGTTTTCTTGGAATCGCTATTGTGGGAGCGGATGAGGAGGAGCCCACAGAGGCAAGTGTGACCTACCGGCAGAGAGATTGGAGCTTCTCGACCGGGAATTGGGAGGATGAAGTGTTGATCAATCCCGAACACCTGGGATCGGGCAACACATCCGTTCCTTACGACGGCGTGTTCTGGTTCCAGAATGGTAGCCCCGATGGTGTGTTTGAAAGCTACGACACGAACGGAACAGACATGGATTTTGAGATGCGGGTCGAATCCGCGTACTCGACCATGCTGGATTTTGACCTGTTCTGTCCTTTCACGGAACTGAATCACGGGATTGATGTGACGACTCACGTCGAGTTGAAGGTCACCGACAAGGCATATCAGAGTGGGGAGTCCAATCCACAATACAAGTCGCAGATCACCTGCCTTTCAGAGTACGGTTCCATAATGTTTGTTTGGCAGGTGGATGTCATGCGTAACTGCGACAGCACCCTTACCAATTGCCCCTGCACAAGGCATGCCGAGAACGATCCCGCCGACCCGTCGACGCCGTAATCGTCGCGGACGAGACAGGAGTGTGGTTTCGGCGCAGTGTCGTGAGGGCTTATGGCAACCGCAAAGAGTAACGAAGAATCGCCAAGAACTCGTGGTGTTATTGCGAGCCTCGTGACGGCGCTGACGCTCGCCCTGCTCGTCACTGTTGTTGTGGAGTACACTAAGCACATTGCATCAAGTTCTCCCGGTAACGACGGAAGCGGTGTTATTCTGTCCAGCGGTGGTTTTCCAATCGCCAATCAGTCGCGACGTCTGGCTGAGCACGACCTGCCTGGCACCAGCGGAGAGCCTGAAGTGCAACCCGCAACCAAGGGTCGCTCGGTGCGACTCAAGTGGCTCACCGACTGGCCCCAAGAGGCGCTGTCGATTGAAGTACGAAGCCGCTCGGATGCGGGAAGCGTCCGCGGCCGTGCGACAATTAAAGATAACGTGCTCGAACTTCCATCCTTGGAACCGGGCGAATACCGGCTTTCTCCCCCAAGCCGTGTGCGGCTCTTCACCTGCGACTTTAGTGTCGCCGAAACCACGGTTGTACCTGAAGAGCTGCTGTGCGCCCTGCTCGTGCCTGTGGCGATTGAGGCAGTAGAGTTGTACGGAAGTGAAACCAACTTGGGCGGAGTGCCGCTGCCCCTGAAATTTCGGCCGGCCATGGCGGATCACTCGATCCAGGCCTTGCTGACTACAGCCATCGAGATCGACGGACTTCCCACCACCACCAGCGCATGGCTTCCCGGTGTTGCTCTTGAGCTGGTGAAAGAGGGAGGGTTCGAGGACTGGGCGGTTACGGAGTATTCTCACCGCAAGCGACCGCCCGTCGAGGGCGATACGGTCAAGCTCGTGCTTTCCCGCTACGTTTCATTGAGGATTCTTGTTTCGGAGCTTCAGCCGGGGGACTGGAAGCAGGCCGTTGTGTCAGCGATGGAAGGTAGGTCGCCTGCCCTACGTCGGATGCGAGACGAACACGCGGAACCCTCGAAGATCCGACTTTACTTTTCGGCAAGAGAGGTTGCCGCTCCGCACT
Organism: Planctomycetota bacterium; assembly: GCA_025993795.1. Classification (GTDB taxonomy): domain Bacteria; phylum Planctomycetota; class UBA8742; order UBA2392; family UBA2392; genus JADJRK01. The sequence continues at coordinate 12,135 of JAMQHL010000008.1, read as the reverse complement.
ACACACCGCAGACGTTGGTCAACGAATATGTGGATGACCGAAGTTCCGCGGTAACCGGCGGCGTTGTGTGTGAGTTGAGTGTGCGCATATCGGGACTGCGTGATAAGGGAGAGAAGGACATATTCCTGCTTGGCAGGCCCAATGGAAAGCCGCTGGCCGTCGGTGTGTTAACCCAAGAGGATGTGAATAGCGGGTCCGTCACGATGACAGCAACTACAAGCCACCCTGGCATCAGTATCCACGCTAGAAGGGAGAGTGGCAGTCCAGCTATGGCCTACGGCTTGAACCTTGAGTTGGTGGTTGGAGTGGGGAGTGGAACGTCAGCGGCTTGGTCACACGCAGTGACGTGCGATCAAGATGGAAGGGCCGCGGTGCAGGGTATCCCGTTCATTCCGGGTGCGGTCATCCGCGTTCGCTGTGACAGCCGCTTCCGGCATGCCTTGGAGTTTCAGAATGATTATCTGGAGATACCGCTGGCTGCATCCGACGGTACGATGCTTGAGCTTGTGCTGACAATACCTGACGTCGCGCCCTTCCCCCTAACGCTTTTCGTGGCGCCGCCGTTACTGAAACACGCAACGCGAAAGTCAGCCGGATACATTGTGCTTTCACAGTCTGAAGAAGGAAACTGCGATATCGGACTGAACGTTGCCATGGGCACTGGTTGCGTCGCGACCAGAGTTCGGACCCCCGGCAACTACCTGATCCTCGTTTCTCTCGGCAGCCATGTCTGTGCTTCGGCGGTTGAATATGATCCGGTGAACTCACCTTATGTCGTTGTGGACGACAACTTCGTGCCCGTGTCCGTTTCTTGTCCGGCAGGCGGAATAGTGTTGCCAGCGCAGCTCAGCCCCCAAGACGCGTGGGCGGTGGGCAACGTTCCATCCATCGAACTGAGACAGATGTTCTCGGGACAACGCGTTGATGCTGACAAGCCAAAGACCATGAACGTGCCTCGAAGCGCGCTGGAGTTGCAGGCTTGGACGATCATCGGGGACGACGGTGTAACCAGAAGTGGAGAGATTCGAACTGACTTGGCCGGGGCGGTGCCCCACAAAGTGGTTATCGGCTCCCTCCGTGGGCCGGTACATGGTGCGCTTCGGCTGACCTTGGGAACGCGCCGTGAAGGAGAAGTGTTCGCGGTCGTCACCTCACGTTTCGTTGAGATGCCGGACGGGTCCGTGCAGGCCGTAACAGGACTGGGCCGGCGCGTGCGACTTACAGGTGAATCCCAAACGGTAGAACTTCCGGCCGGTCGCTATTTCGTCGTGTGTTTTCAAAACCGGAGCGGCGTGCCACATGTGATCGAAGGAGAAGAATGGCAAGCTATCGTTCAGGTCGAGGACGGAAAGACCACTGACATTACGTTGCCGACAAGATGATCTTGATGGGCACGAGAGTACGGATGCGCTAACCATTGCTGTTCGCCGCTCGCTCCACCTAAATGTTGGCCCACGCGGCGAGACAGTGCCATTCCAGCCCGTGCGGTGCTAATCTTCGCGAATGGCTGGAAACATAGCCGAGTGGTGGTCGTCTTGTGAATCCAACGATGGTCGGTTTGGTGACGGCCCGGCTTTGCTTCTGGCCCGCGCGCAGTTGGCCCTGGATTCGTTCGATGTTGATCGCGCCGGACAGCTTCTTGCGGGCTTGCCCGCAACCCTCGAAGCGCCATGGGGCTCTGTCCGCGAACTGATCGCCACGCGCCTAGAGCTGCGGCGCGGCGGCATGCTGGACCTTGGCGCCCTCGAAGACCGCTGCGAAATGCTGGCTTCGCGCCTGCTGGATACCGACACCGCCACGGCCGCGCGCGCGCTGCACACACTGGGCGTCATCCGCATTCGGGCGCGCAAACACCTCGAAGGCGAAGCCGCGCTGTACATGGCGCTATCCATGATTGACGACTCGCCCTCGCGCGACTGGATTCTGGATTCGCTGGGCCAGGCGCTGATGTGGCAATCGGCATGGCGCGAGGCGCGCCGCACCTTCGTTCGCGTTGCCGCCCTCAAGGCCGCGCGCGACGACGTGGTCGGGCAGGCCATCACACTGGGCAACCTGGTGCAGCTCGAGTTCAACCTGGGCAACAGCGCAGGCGCCGTCGAGTTTGCCCGGCGCACGCTGGCCCTGCCGAGCCTGCCGCTGCTGACCCGCATTCGCATTCGCAGCTATCTGGTGCAGGGGCTGCTTGAGCTGGTCCAGCTCAAGGGCGCAGAAGTTGAAGCCGAGCAGCTGGAAGCCGAGCTGCACGAGCTTGGCGACAGCAAGCATTACCTTGCGGGGTTCTGCGCGCTGATTCTGGCCCGCGTGCACGCCCGTAACGCCGGCCGCTGGCTGGGCCTTGCCGCCGAGACGTTGAAAGAGCCGCAGGACAAAGCATTGCTCGAATACTGGCGCAGGCGCATCGCCGGCGGTGACCCAAGCGCGAGCACTGCGATGCGCACCAGTGCCAACTGGCTTGGCGACATGGAGAAGCTGTTCAACGATGCCGGCGTGCCGCTTGAGGCCGAGGTTCTGACGCGCCTGCATGTCGCCGAGCAACTTGCCAAGTCTGACGTGAAGCGCTGCCTTGAGCAGCTTGATCTGGCGCTGCACGTGGCGATGGAACTGAACAACCCGCTGATGGTGGCGCGCGTAGACCGCGTGTATCGCGAAGCCGCACCCGACGAGTTTCAAAAGCGCATCCTGGAGCGCTTTCTGGGCGACAGCAGCGACAAAGAGTTTGCGCCGCGCAAGGAAAACATCACCAGCATTTTCTGCGACCTGGTCAGCTTTACCGACCGGTTTAACTCACTGCCACCCGAGGAAATCCTCGACACCGTCGGCAGCGTTTACGAACTGGCTGTGCCGCTGTTCAGTCGCTTTTCCGTACAGCCGCTTCAGCACCACGGCGACGGGCTGGTTGCCATGTGCAGCGGCGCGGGCCACGAGCAGCGGGCGCTGGATTTTTCGCGGGCGCTGGTGGCGCGCATTGAGCGCGTGAACCTGATCCGCACGCGCGGGTTCGGCGAAGAATGGGGCATGCGCATTCGCGCCGGCGTGGCAAGCGGCGACGTGCTGGTCGGTTTGCTCGGCACCCAGCACAAGCTGGAATACCTGTGCATCGGGGCAAGCGTGAATCTGGCGGCCCGGTTGCAGGCCACGGGCAACCCCGGCTGTGTGGTGGTAAGCGGCGCGACAGCGGCAGCAACGGGCCTGAAAGAGGGCAAGACCGAAGTGAACCTGAAGGGCTTCACCAAGAAGCAGTCACGCCACGAGATCAAAGCCGACCCGATGAAACCACTGGGTTAGCGCGCCGCGACAGCTTATCCCCAGGGCCAGGGGCGCGAACCCACGACAAGGTCGAGGTCAAACTCCCGGCCCGCACGGTTGATGGTCAGCTTGACCGGCTGCCCGGGAATCAGCGAATCCTCCATGCTCAGAATTTCGTGCAGGCCGAAAACCTCATTGCCGCCGACCTTGATAATCACATCGCCGGGCATGAAACCCGCCGCGCTGGCGGGCCCACCCTGCGCCAGCGGGCCGAACACCGCACGCAGGCGACCATGGCCCTGCGGGAAAACCTCGGCGGCTTGCTTGTAACGCTCGGCGCCCAGCCAACCGTGTGTCACGACGTCGCCGCGCAGCAGGCGCTCTGCAACTTTGCGAATCACCGGCGCGGGCAGCGCAAACGCGACGCCCGAGTCGCCCGGGGTCTCGCGCATGGTGGTGATCAGCGCGTTCAGGCCCAGCAGTTCGCCGCGCTCGTTGAAGATGCCGCCACCGCTGTTGCCGGGGTTGGTGGGCGCGTCGTGCTGGATGCCATCGAGGTAAAGCCTGCCGGTTTCTTCATTCAGGTAGCTGCGGTGCAGGGCGCTGATCACGCCGCGACCCACGCTGGGCTCGCCGCCGAAGCGCGAGGTACCGAAGGGGTTGCCAAGGTTCCAGACTGTGTCGCCGGGGCGGGGCAGCTCTTTGGCCAGATCGGCAGGGCGCATGCGCTCAGGCAGGAACATCTCTGCGCGCAGAATGGCGAAATCAAACACCGGGTCAATTGCGACAACGTCGGCACGCACGGTGTACCCGCCCGACAGCAGCACAAGAATGCGCGTCGCACCTTCGATCACATGGTGCACGGTCAGAATGTGCCCCTGCGTGTCGAACACAACGCCCGCGCCGTAACTGTCGCCGCTGGTTCCTTGCTCAACCACCAGCGCCACCACCGCAAGCTTTGCTTTCTCAAGCCCCGTGAGCTCACGACCATTGCCCGGCAGCGGCTCAACGGCGCGCGGCGCGGTGGCGCACCCGTAGAGAAACAGCAAGTGACCAACAAACAGCAGCCAATAGCCAATGCGTCGCCAGCGTGGCCGTCCATTGGCAATTGGTAACTGATTAGTGGTCATTCGCTGTTCCCGGCGTTGCCTTCATGCCTGCCGCGAGTTGCACAATGATCTCATCCAGCACGAACAACCCCTCATTCGTGCAGCGCACGTGGGTCTCATTCAATTCAAGCAGGCCCTGCGCGACAAGCCTTGCAGCGGGTGCCGCGCACAGTGTGTGAAAACTCTCGCCCGCGAGGTTGCGAAAGCGTCGCAGCTCAACGCCCTGCGTCAGTCTCAGGCCCATCAGCAGCAGTGTCTCGGCGCGCTCAATGTTCGGCATCGCTGCGTCGCGCTGCAACGCTGGGCGGCCAGCCTCGATCGCGTCGCAGTAGACCTTCCAGTCCGGCGGGTTGCGGTGGACCTGCCCACCGATCAGCCCGTGGGCGGCGGCACCGACGCCATGCCACTCACCCAGCGTCCAATATACCAGGTTGTGGCGACACTGTGCGCCGGGGCGCGCGAAGTTGCTGACCTCGTAACGCGGCAAACCTGCGGCGGCAAGCATGTCTCCGACCGCCTTGAACATTTCGCGCTCAAGCTCTTCGGGGCAGGGTGTGACGGCGCCTGACTTCAATTGACGCGTCAAGGGCGTGTCGTCCTCATAGGTCAGGGCGTACAGGCTCAGGTGTTCGGTATCGTGCGCCAGCGCCGCAGCAACATCTTCACGCAATTCCGCCAGCGTCTGGCCCGGCAGCGCGAACATCAGGTCCATGCTCACGCGGGCAATGCCCGCCTCGCGGGCCATCCGTACCGCTGAGGTGGCCGTGCCGGCTTCATAGGCGCGCCCCAGGCCCTGCAGAAAGCGGGTGTGGAAGCTCTGCACGCCGAAGCTGGTGCGATCCACGCCCGCCGCGCGCAGGGCAGCAGCCTTCTCGGGTGTCAGCGTGCCGGGGTTGATCTCGCTCGTGAACTCGGTGCAGCGCGACAGGTCAAGTCGCCGCCGCAGAATCCCCCCCAGTTCAATCCACTGTGCGGCGCTGAGGCGCGTTGGCGTTCCACCGCCGATGAAGATGGTGTCGGGCGCCAATCCGCCGGGAAAGCGCAGTTCCAGCTCGTGGTCCAGCGCGCGTAAGTAACGGTCGATTTCGGCTTGTCCTGCGACGCCGCTTACGAAGTCACAGTACTCGCACTTGCGCAGGCAAAACGGAATGTGGAGGTACAACGAAGCCATGGCGCCAGCATACTTCGGCCGCGCCATCCGCCCACGCCTTGCCGCCTCGCGGGCGTGGCCGTACATTCGCGCCATGGCCGAGCCCACACTGACACCCTTGCAGCGCGCGTTTACCCGCAAAGGCCTGTTCTGGATCGTGCTGTTGGCGGGCCTGGTCGCCGACATAGCGTCCAAGGCCTGGGCCGACAGCGTCGTGCGCCCGACAGACCCCGAAGTAACGCCCGTGATCGGCCGCTGGATCAGCTGGAAATGGGCCGAAAATGAGGGCGCCGCGTTCAGCATATTGCACGGCAATCCCGGCTTGCTGGCGTTGATCGCCGGCGTCGTTCTCAGCGCGCTGCTTGTGTACATGTACAAGTCAGGGCCTTCGCGCCGCTTCTTTCTGGTTGCCTTGGCGCTGGTCACGGCGGGCGCCATCGGCAACCTTTACGACCGGCTGTTGCTGGGCCATGTGCGCGACTTCGTCTACTTTGACTTTGACTTGCCGGGCCACGGCACGAAGATCCTGTTCTTCGAGATCCCGCGCCGCTGGCCGATCTGGAACGTGGCTGACGCCTGGATCATGCTCGGCGTCGGCATGCTGCTGGCCATCAGTTTCCGCAAAGACCCCAAACGCGCCAAGCAGCCGACCGATACGCCGACAGAAGCCAAACCCGAAACCAAGCCTGAGCCCAAGGCGGAGGCACCCAATGCCGCTTGATCTTTCTGTCAAGCTCGGGCCGCTGGAGCTTTCGTCGCCGCTGATGACCGCCAGCGGGTGCAGCGGATATGGCAAAGAGCTCGACCGCTACCACGACCTTTCCGTTTATGGCGCGCTGGTAGGCAAGAGCATCAGCCGCAACCCGCGCCTGGGCAACCCCTACCCTAGAACCGCGGAAACCGCGGCGGGCATGATCAACGCCATTGGCCTGCAAAACGAGGGCTTTGACGCCTTCGTGAAGAACACGCTGCCCAAAATGCGCAGCTTCGGCCCCAAAGCCATCGTCAATATCGTCGGCCACGATTTTGATGAGTATGTCTGGCTGACCGAGCGCTTTGACAACGAAGAAGGCGTGGCGGCGCTTGAGCTGAACCTGAGCTGCCCCAACGTCGCCGGCGGCATGCAGTTCGCGACCGACGCCGGCCAGTGCGAGCAACTGGTCAAGGCCTGCCGCGCGAAGACCCGGCTGCCGATCATCGCAAAGCTCTCGCCCAACGTTACCGACATCGCCAAGATCGCCCGCGCCGCCGAGGCGGGCGGCGCCGACATTTTGTGCGCGATCAACACGCTGGTCGGCATGGCCGTGGACTGGCGCAAGCGCACGCCGCTGGTGGCCAATGTGACCGGCGGGCTCAGCGGGCCTGCGATCAAGCCCGTGGCGCTGCGCTGCGTGTGGCAAGCCGCGCGCGCGGTGAAGATCCCGGTGATTGCCATCGGCGGGATCTCCAATGCCGACGACGTGCTGGAATTCATGGTCGCGGGCGCCAGCGCGGTGCAACTGGGCACGATCCTGTTCGTGGAGCCCGACGCCGGCCAGACCATCCACAACGGCCTGAAGCAGCGCCTGCTCGACGCCGGCATCCAGCGCATCAGCGACCTCGTCGGCACCCTGCAGACGGGGGCTCCTTCCGCCTAGGCGCTCGGCGCATAAGAACGAAGATCCCGCGGTCGGCGATGATTCCGACCGCGGGATTGTCTTGTTGCACACTTACGCCGCGCGCTTGCGCCTGCGCAGCAATGCCACGGCCGGCAGCAGGCACAGCAGCCACGCGCCGCTGGCCGGGGCAGTGGCACAACCGCCGCCGCCGCCGCTGGCTTTCGAGCCGCCCTGACCCGAGGTCCCGTTTGTGGTGGCGTTCAGGTCGAGGCTGAACGGGGTGGAGGTGCTGGCGTCATTGTGCGTAAACGCCAACACGGCATCGTGGGTGCCAAGCGTGCCGGTTATGTACTGGACCGTGAAGCTGGTGCTCTGGCCCGCCGGAACCACCGCCAGTATGCCTGTGCTGTCAGCGGTGAACTGGCCGGGGGCATTGCCGCTGAGCCCGGGCACGCCAAGCAGCAGGTCTGCGTTGCCCGCATTCTGCACCACGATCGTAACCGGCACGGAAGCGAACCCGACGTCATAGGTGCCAAGGTCAAGCGAACTGCCGTTGCCGATCACCGGGCCCGCGGTGCTTCCCTGGCGAACCACCATCAAGGGCGCAGTCGCGACACTGGTGCCAACGCCCGCGATCGAGAACGTGTAGGGGTTTGCGGCACCGCTGTCGTTGTGGGTCAGCGTGACGCCCGCGGTCTTGACGCCGGGGCTTGATGGGTCAAACGCGATGCTGAATGTCGTGCTGTTGCCCGGCGACACGCTTGCGGCAGTTCCTGCGGTGTTTAGCACGAACTCGCCGGCCTGGGCGCCGGTGAGTGCAATGCCGCTGATGGCCAACGCGCCATTGCCCGCATTGACGATGACCACGGTCAGGGCAGCAGTCGGTCCCTGTGCAACATCGCGGCTGCCGAAGTCGCGGCCGCCGGTAGCGGCTGACCCGTGGGCGATCATGTTGCCTGCAGCTGTGCCTTCATGCAGCTCGATTGCGGGCATCGGCGCGGCGCCAACCTGGATGCTGAAGCTGAAGGCGGTGTTGCCGCCGTTGCCGTCGCTGGCCTGCAGGTTCACAACGTGCAGTGCCGAGCCCTGGCTGAACGTGCCGCTGCTGGGTGACAGCATGTAGGCAACGGGCGCGCTGGCGCTGCTGAACTCGCTGTTCAGGATACCGGTGCCGGTGCTGTTGCTGACGCTGCCCACGACACTGACGTTGTGCGCGTCGGCGTCATTGACGCTGATCTGCAAGCCCAGCGAAGCCATGCTTGTTCCATGCGCAACATTCAGCGTTGCGTTGTTCAGGATGTTTCCGCTGCTGCTTGAAACAGCCAGTGTCGGCGCCGTGTTCGGAGCCGGACCTACCACGATCTGGAAGCTGAACAGCGTGGTCTCGGTGTTGTCCTGAGAGGTCAACGAGACTGTGTGAGTTGCGCTGCCCTGGTTGAACGTGCCGGTGGTCGGGTTCAGCATCGAGGGCGCCGGCGCGTTGGCCTTGCTGAACTCGCTGTTCAGAATGCCCTGGGTGGTCACGTTGCTGACCGTGCCGGTGACCACAATGTTGTCGCCATCGGAATCGCTGACAAGGATGTTCAAACCCAACGACGAAAGCGACTGCCCGTAGCTTACGTTGACGGTTGCGCCGTTGGTGACGGTGCCCGCTGCCGTCCACACGTTGAACAGCGGCGGGTTGCTGCCGTTGTAGTAGACGCGGTCGGGGCCGGCGCAATCAAGGTCGCCGTCGCCGTCCACGTCCCCGAACGCCAGGTTGTGTGCCTGGGTTGAGCCGTTGCCCAGGGCGAGCGTGCTGCTGAAATTCGTGCCCGAGTTCACCAGCACATAGCACTGGCCGCCCTCCAGGCCGATGGCCAGGTCAAGGTCGCCGTCGCCATCGACGTCAGCAGCTTCAACGCCGTAGGGAAAACCGCTGGCGTTCATTACCTGTGGCGACGAATAGGTCGTGCCGCCGCTGTTGTAGTACACGCTGACCCGGTCAGAGGTCCCCATAGCCGGCTGCCCCAGGTGCCCGAAGGCCACGTCAACGCGGCCGTCGCCATTGAAGTCGGCAACTTCCATGCCCAGCGCGATGCCGGGGCTGCCGACGGGTACACTGTTCGAGAGATAGTCAAAGTCGCCGCTGCCGTTGTTCAGGAAGAGGTAGGACTGCGTCGGGTTGAAATCAAAGTTGCCGGTGAACAGGTCCAGGTCACCGTCATTGTCGGCATCGGCAAGGCGCACGGCCCATGTGTTATCCCCGAACTCGGCTGTGTATCCGGCAACGACCAGCACGGCCTTGCGGGAAAAGTTGCCGCCGCCGTTGTTGATGTAGATGTCGTTGGGCTCGACCTGCACGCCGCCCTTGGCAATCACGATGTCGGTGTCGCCGTCGCCATCAAGGTCGCCGACGGCAATGTCGAGCGCGAACTGCCCGGTCAGCCCCAGGTTGATCGTGCTGCTGAAACCCGCGCTTCCGTTATTGAGATAGATCAGCGACTGGCCGGGGTACTGCCCCGATGTCGTGTTCCAGCGCGCGTTGGCGACGATGATGTCGAGGTCGCCGTCGTTGTCGATGTCGGCCAGCTCGCACGCCTGGCTGCCGTCAGGAGTTCCCAGCGGGCTTGACGTGAAGTTGCCGCTGCCGTCGTTCAGGTAGAAGTAGCTTTGGCCGTTGGCCACGCACACAAGGTCAAGGTCGCCGTCGTTGTCCAGGTCGCCGAACTCCGCGTCCCAGGCATTGAACAGGCCGGTGTTCCAGCCGCGCCGGTCAAAGCGCGCCGTCTTCTGCGCAGTCGCCGCCCGAAAGCGCCATACATGGGCCGAGGCCAGCGGAACACTCTGGGTGCTGGTCAGGGCCGTGGTCAGGCTGACTTCAATCTCTTCGCCGGGCAGCAGGTTGGATGTCGGGTCAAAGCTGAGCTGCGAGGTTCCGCCGCCCGAGTAGGTGCCGGGCAGCGTGCCGCGCGTCGCGCTGCGCACGCGAAACGCCCCGGCGGCTGGTGTTGCCATGTTGCCGCTGAAACCAGCCGTCACGTTTGCACCCGGCGCGGCATTGGGGTTGTGGCGCGTCGGCGACAGCGAACTGACAGTCGGTTGCGCGGCCGCAGCGGCCGCAAACAGTAGGAAAGCAGTTGTCAGCAGGAATCGGGTAGTCATCGAAGGCTCCTGTAAGTGACAGATCAATGCGCCCAAGCCTACCCAAAATGACATCAACAAAGAAAAGTATCTGGCAAACTGTATACCTAATTTGGTATACAAGTCGGTGTGCACCACAAATCCGCCACGGAGACCGCGATGAACACCGCCCTTGACCGCAACGCCGAACGCGCCTCAGGACTTCAGGAAAGGCTCACCAGCCTGATCGAGACCCACACCCAGGCCGAGATCGCCCGCCGCACCGATTTCTCGCCCAACAACGTCAGCCGCTATTCCGCGGGCACGCGCATGCCCCTTGAGTTCGGTTCGGCGCTGGTCGAGACGCTGGGCATCAACCCCGCGTGGCTGCTCACCGGCGAGGGCACGCCCTACCTCTCGGATATCTCTTCGGGCACGCGCGAGATGGCCGGCGACCTGCTGGCCCTTGTCGGCGCGATGGCTTCGGTAAACCGCATGCGCCTGGGCTCGCTCACCGGCAAACACCACTTGGGCGTCCTGCGCGACCTCAATGATGCCCTCGGCCAATATGAGGGCCTGCGCGCCAAGCTGAACGAGCACAGCCGCCCGATCTTTCTGAAGCTGATTGACGAAATCCGCGCCGCCCTGCTTAAGCGCGACCTCAACCGTGCCGAGACCCTGCTGGCCGCCGCCCAGCAGGTCAGCCGCCTCACCGACGACCTGTTTCTGAGGGCGCAACTTGAGGGCGCGCTGTCGCACTTTCACCATGCCGGCGGCAACCCGGCAGAGGCACTGGCACACCAGCGCCGCAGCTTTCTTTCCCTGTTGCTGAACCGGGGCGCGCTTGATGAGTGGACCCAGCCCGAGGCCCACAACTATGTAGCAATCCTTGAAACCAACGGCCGCTTTGAAGAAGCCCGCCGCGTGGCCCGCGCCGGCATTGAGCTGTCCGGCGGCCGGCAGGTTCAGCTTGAAGCCGTGGGCGCCTCGCTTGACATTGAACTGGGCGACCTGGCCCGCGCCCTTGATACCGCGCGCCGTGTGCTGCCGCACGCAGAGCAGCGCTATCGACTGAACATCGAGCAGACGCTCGCCCGCGGGCAACTGCTTGAGGGTTCGATGAGCATGCAGCAGGCGATGGCCTTTGGCGGAGACAGCGAAGCCAAATGGTCGCGCCTGGTCGCGTTGTCGGTGATGTTGGAGAACGCAGAGTCGCTGGCGCTGGTCCTGAAACACAGCGACGGCCATGTGGCACGCGAACATTTCACTGTCGTTCATGCCCGTTGCCTGGCGGAGGCACTGGCCGACGGCGGCCCGAACCCGGCGCAGCGCCTGCTCGTCCATGTCGAGAACACGAAGCAACCGAGCGACCCGCTGTCGCGCTTTGGCCAGGAATGCTGCGTTGCCCAGTTGTTCCGCGTCGGCGGCCAGCGCAAGCAGGCGCAGCGCCACACCGCCGCCGCGCACGAGCTGCTGCTCGGCCTTGAGCCGGGTGTGCTGCCCAGGCTTGAAGTGCGCGCGCTGCATGCCCGCAATGTCGTGGCGCTGTTTGCCGGCGACGAGAAGAACAAGGCGATGCTGGCGCATGCCAATGCCCTGCTGGCTGAGTACGCCGCCCGCGGCTATCGCGCCCTCGTTTTTCATTGAGTGACTACCATCATGTGTTCAAGGGCCTTTGATTGCCGGTTGCGCTTGCCTGAAGCGCCGCGCCCCCTTGTCCGAAATCTGCGACCGCAACCAAATGCATTTCACCACAGAGGAACAGAGCCACGGAGAACTGCTTTTCTGGTCAACTCAGGGACTTGGTTTCCTCTGTGACTCTGTTTCTCCGTAGTGAACGCCTTTGCCGTGTCAACCGGCCAAACGCCAACCGTGCAGGCCGGATGCCTGCCACACGTGCGGGCTGGAAGCCCGCATCACACAAAGCCGC
>JAMQHL010000007.1 GCA_025993795.1 Planctomycetota bacterium | reverse complement strand
TTGGAAGAAAGGCGGCAGGCAGCGGAAGGCAGGCGGCAGGAACTACAGCCACCAAAGCCACTTACACGCAGAAAGTTTTTTCAGAATTCCGCCGGGAGCGCCAATCACCTGATCGGCATTCCCAAGCGAGGAATCTTCAATAGTTGGCGAGTACCCACTCACGCCATTCGGCTTCGATTGCATCGACTTTCTTGCCGAAGTGGGTTTCGATGTTGGTGAGTCTCGCTTCCTTCTCTTCGCCTGGGCTGGCGAGGTACTTGCGCGTGGCGTCGGGATAGTTCGAGAACCAGAACTCCAGCAGGCTGAATGACTTGGCGGCGGCTTCCATGGTCATGTCATTGGTTTCGAAGTTCACAATGCGGCTGAGGGGCAGGTCGCGCTTGAACGTTACTTCACGCAGAATGGCTTCGCGCAAGTGCTCGGGCGTGCCGGACTTCTTGTTGAGTTCCGGCATGGTGGTGTGGCTGCTGGCGGTGGCGCCCTGCTTGATCAGGGAGTAGCGCGTGGTGATACATGTGCCCAGTGTCTGCGACGTGATCAGGTAACTGAACCCGGTTTCCACCCAGGGCTGCGTCAGGCGCCCATTGCGGCGGTTGGTGTTCATGACATTGATGGCGATGGTGTTGGCGATCATGTCGTCCGCGGCGGCATCGGTGCTGCTGCGGCACAAGAAGCCCCAGGGCTTGCTTTGCCCGTGGCCGGCGAGCTTCTTGGCAAACACGAGCTCATCGCCGCTCAGCTTCAGCACCTTTTCAAGCATCGCGTCGTATTCGGCGGCACTCTGGAAGTGCGTGATCGTGTAGCGGTGCACGCCGAATGGCGCATCAACTCCCAGCAGCTCCATGGCGCGGGTGATGGCCGCTTCGGCGTTGCGGTGCATGAACTTGGCTCGTGTGTCGTCGTAGGTGGTGCGGGCCATCAACCACTTGCCGGCACGGCGCGTGAATCTGACGCTGATCTCTTTGGCCTGCTCGTCTTCGTCGCTGACTTCTTCGCCGAAGGAGCCCTTGGCGACGTGGGCCATGCCGTTTTCGCGCCACTGTTTCGCGAAGCCCGGCATCCAGTCCTCGCCCAGTTTTTCGTGGCCGCGCAGTTTGCGGGCCGCCGCATCATCGGGTGCATAGGTCAGCACATCGCTGGCCAGTATCCGCGCCGCGCGAGTGTCGCCCGCAGACGTAGCCGCCTGCACCTGCTTGCGGGCGCGGTCGGCGCACTTCTCGAAGTTCCTGGCTTTGAGTTCGTCGGGCTTCTTGCGTGCTTCGATCTTGTCTGCGGGCTTCAGCGGGGACTTTTCCGGTAAGGGCTCGTCGTCGACCCATTCGTTGCCCTTCTTCCGCATGCCGAGCCCACGCCGCGCCTTGCCGTGGTCGGGCACGAGCTCAATCGCGCGCAGATACTGCTGGCGCGCATCCTCAAACAACTGCATCTTCTTGTATTCGTCGCCTGCTTCGGTGTGCTTGTCGGCAAAGAAGTCCCACAACCTGGCGCGCTGAGACTCCAAATCGTACGCCGCCTGCCCCGCGGCCGGAGCAACCATGCCCACAGACAGCATGCAGGCAAGAATGGCAATCAGCGATGTCCTCATTCCGATTCCCTTGAGGCCAATCTGCGCCCCACTTCAAGGTGGAAGGCAGGATTCGAGCCTTACAGCGAAACATAACGAACGGCCGCTGAACACGTTGCCCGAAGCGTTGCCAACCCGCCAGGGCCGCGACTTCACGCCGGCGATAACCTTGGCGTTCGTGCCGTAGCCAAGCTCGCCGATGCAGCGGCGTGAGCGTGAGATTTGAAGCAACTCAGAGGCAGATACGCCCGTTGCCTGCGAAACATGGGCCGTACGCATCAAGCGGCGCAATTGCGAGAACAGCGGTGTGTGCGCCATGGCGGAATCCCCCGAGTCGGAGCATCTCAACGCGGGTTGCGACTTTGCGCAAGAATCTGGAATTTGTTGAATCGTTGGCCCGCTGCAAAGGCAATCTAGCGATAGCCCGAATTGAAGAGGCCGGGTCGTTGTTCGACTGTGCTGGAACGGAGGATGTGCCATGAGACTGATTCTGCTGAGTGTGGCCTGCGTTGTCTGTGCCGCCGTCTCCACCTTGCTTCCCGCGCCAACGGGCGCGCAGGACCCCGCACCGAGCATCGCCAGGGTTCTCGAAGATCGGGCCGCCGGCAACGCAGACCTGCCCGACCCGCGCAAACACGAGTGGCTTGAGAACATCGAGATGGAAGATGCCCTGAAGCTGGCGGCGAAGGAGAAGCGGCCACTGTTCGTCACGATCCGCTGCCTGCCCTGCAAGCAGTGCTCGTGGTGGGACAACGCGCTGATGAAGCCATCAACCGAAATGCAGGCCAAGCTCTCGAACTTCATTTGCGTACGCATTGTGTCGATGCGCGACATGGACGCGCGGCTCTTCCGGTTTGAAGAGTACCAGGACCTCGATTGCTCGTGGTGGGGCTACTTCTTTGACCCCGACGGCCGCATCTACAGCGTCTATGGCGGCATCGATATCACCGGCGACAAGGCCCGCATGAGCGAAAAAGGACTCATGGCCGCCATGGATGGCGTGCTGTCGCACCACTACCACCCCAAGCGCTCGGAATGGGCCATCGACGGGCCCGCCCCCGAACTCAAAGGCAAACCCGACACCCCCCTCAAACACAAGGGCTGGAAGTCGTGGGCCAGGCATGCCGAACGCGCCGACAAGATCGCCAAAGACAAGACCGAGTGCCTGCATTGCCACGAATGCGCCGAAGTCGTGCGCCAGCCGCGCTTCGACAAGAAAGACTTCGACAAACAGAAAGACTTCTACGTCTGGCCCTATCCTGAAAACATCGGTCTTGAGCTTGAACTGGACAGCAGTCTGCTCGTGAAGAAAGTGTTGCCCGACAGCGCCGCCGCCAAAGCCGGCATCAAGGCCGGTGACATGCTGCAGGCCGCGGGCGACCGGCTTGTTTTCAGCACGACAGACCTGCGCGGCGTGCTCCACCGCCTGCCTTTCGGCGACGCGGAACTGACGTTGTGGTTCAGCAACAAAGATGGCGTTCAATCGGTAGAACTCGCCCTAGTCGGCGAGTGGCGCAAGTACAACCCCGGCTGGCGCAAGAGTGTGGCAGAGGCGGACATTGGCGCCCACCACGGCTTCCCGTGGCCGCTGGCCTGCAACGACAGCGACCGACAGAAGGCCGGCGTCGCGAAAGACGTAATGTGCGTGAAGCCGTACTTTCCGAAGGGCCCTGTCGGCAATGCCGGCAAGGCAGGCCTGAAAGCGGGCGACTACGTGATTGCGGTCGATGGCGAAAGCCCGAACATAGCCGGACGCGAGTTCTGCGCCTGGTTTCGCATGCGGTACGAACCCGGCGACAAGGTGAAGTACACGGTTGCCGACAGCAACGGCAAGCAGCGCGAAATCGAGGTCAAGGTCGGGCGTCACTCAGACGACTGACGGCGACTTGGTGAGACGGCTTGTGGTTCAGCGTCGTTTGCGCCGGAACAGCAGCGGCAGCGCGAGCATCCAGACGCCTGCGCTACCGACTGCCGAACATCCACCACCGCCGCCTGACTTGCCGCTGCCACCGCCACCGCTGCTGCCCTGTGAAGCCGACGCCGAGGCCGTGTTCGAGTAAGCGCTGGTGCCGGTGGTGTTGTATGCGCGTACGCGGTAGGCATACAACGTGCCCTCGGTCAGACCACTGTCGTCGAACGACGTTACTCCGGCACCCAGGGTCTGGATCTGGTTGAACGCCCCGCCCGCGTCGCTGCGCTCGAGATAAAAGCCGTCCTCGTTGCTGCTGGCGTCAGTCCAGCTTACACGAATCACGAGCCCCGCCTGCGCCACGGCAGTCGCGCCGGTCGGGGCCGCCGGCGCTGCGGGCGTGCTGCCGGCGACAATTGTGTCTTCGTTGCTCGCTGTGCTGTCACCGCCGCCGTTGAACGCGAATACACGGTACGTATAGCTGAGGCCGTTGGTCAGCCCGCTATCGCTGAACACAGTCACGTTGGCCGCCACTGTGCCGGCTGCGGCGTAGGACCCCGCACCCTGTCTGCGCTCGATACGAAAGCCGGTCTCGCTGCTGCTGGTATCGGTCCAGCTAAGGTCGGCGCCAAGGGCACCCGTCGCCGTGGCAACCAGCGTGGTCGGTGCCGTCGGCGGCACGGGCGCGCCGCCACTGCCGAACTCGAACCCACCAATGTCAAACGTCGCGTCGCTCGCCCGCGCCTGCTGCTGCTGGTGGGGTACGTACTCCAGCGACACGTTGTGCGTCGGCAGCACACTGGCGTGCAGCGATGTGCCCGTGTCGCGGCAGGCCGCCGTCGCGGTCAGTGTGAAGTCCTGCGAGCCGACATTCGTCCAGCCGGGGTCAGCGCCTGTCACGTTGCCACCCTGGTTGTTCACGGTGCCGGCCATACCGGCGCCGCTGTGGCTTGGCGTCGGCGTACCCTTGAAGAAACAGTTGCGGTAATTGAGCACGCCGGTGTCGTCGATCAGGCCAAGGTTGCTGGCGCTTGCAGTCACAAAGATGATGTTGTTGCGGCAGTCGCAGGTTTCGGCGTTGGTCGAAAGCCGCACGAGCGTCGTGTTGGCGCTGCGCGTTGAATAGATCGTGTTGTTGTAGAGGTAAAGAGTGCCCTTGCGGTAGGTGCTGCTTGTGCCGTTGTCGCCTCCGTAGTGAATGATCTGGCTGTTGCCCGACTGGTCTTCGTAGAGCACGTTGCCATACACATAGGTCGCGTCGTATCCCGGCAGCGTGTTGATGCCGCTGCCGTCGGCTTCGGTCAGGTCGAGCTGGCGGTTGCCGCTGAAGATCCAGTTGTAGCGCACGACACAGTTGGCGCTGCGGTCTTTCAGGTTGTTGCCGCCGGCCCCGCTGCGCAGTGCGCCGTAGCGGTTGAACTCATAGGTGATGAAGTTGGCTTCGCAGTAGGTATTGTGCTCGTAGATCGAGCCGCTGTTGCCATTGCCGTGAATGTAGTTGCCGCTGATCGTGATGTACTCCGACATCGACGACGGGTTGGCCGTCCCGCCGCCCGGCGCCACGAATATGCCGTTGCCGCAGTCCGTGACGGTGCAGCCGCGAATCGTGATGTGCTTGCCCTTTTCAATGTAGATGGCGCTGGCGTTGCCGATGTACGCCTGGCCTGGCGTGCCGGCTGTGTTGGTGTAGGTGTAGCCGGCATATGCGCCGCGCAACTCCAGGTTCTCGATCGTGATGTACTGGGGCGTGGTGTCGGCGGGCGTGCTGGCGCCGCCGATCTTGATCAGGCTTCGGTTCTCGTTCCAGTAACTCAGTTGCGTGCGCGTGGTGGCGTTCTGGCCCGTGATGACAGGCAACGCGCCTGTGGTGCCGTTTGGTATGCCGCGCACGATGATGGGGTTGGCCTGGGTGCCCTGTTTGCAGATCACCCACTTTTCAGCATAGGGTGTGGCGCGCCAGTGAATCTCGACAACGTCGCCGGCACCGATGCTTTCCCAGGGCACGGCGCCAATGCTCGTGTACGTCTGGCCGGGACCGACACTGTACGTCAGAGCCGACAATGGAGTTGCGAAAAGCAGCGCGAGCAGCAATAGGCGCATGAATTCTCTCGGCGGGTTAGACCCTGTAATGAAGTACACACTGCGTTGGGGTCAGCAATTCTCGATTTTCACTGCCCATGCACTGAGCGTGGACGGCACAATGGCCACATGCAGCGGCTCGGTGCGTTCCTCATGTTGTTTTTTGCTTTGTGCGCATGCAACGAGCTTCGAGCGGCGTCATTCGACCTTCCGCACAAACAGGCCCGCGCTTCGTTGTTTGCTGTTGACGCGGAGCCGGACCCGAAGCCTGACAATGAAAAGACCGGCAACGTGGGCCGGTTCGGTTTCGGGCTGTATACCTCACCTTTCTTCTTCACGCGTTTCGGCGTTGAGCCCGGCGCGATGCTTTGGGCAATCGGCCTGGAAACCTGCGGCTACTTTTCGCCGCGCTTTGGATTGATGGCAAACCTGTCAGCGCTCTGGGGATTTTCGTTCGATACAGCCCCGCCCGCTCTGGGTGGCTCACCCGGACCCGAGGCCTACGGCTGGGAAGTCTCGCTGCAGGTGATCTATCGGCTGTACACATGGACGCGAGGCGCAGCCTACGTGCACGCGGGCCCCACATGGGCCTATCACAATGCCCCTTACGACGGGAAGGCCACCTGGAGTGTTGGGCACGAATCCTGTCTGGGCGTTGAGTTCGGGAAAGATACGTTTCGGGGGTTCTTCGAAGCGGGGTTTACGGTGTATCTGGCGGTCAACCGCAATGACGTCGGTTGGCTACATGGTACTCACGAGCACGCAACCGTCGGCGCGCACATCATGCTTCTGAGAGCGGGCCTGCGGTTCTACTTCTAAGCCGCACGCGCTAGCCCGGATATTGCATGGGAAAAGGTGGGCAACCTGAACGAACTCCGTTCGTTCATGGGTTAGCAATATGTTGACCCGTGAGGTTGCCCATGA
>JAMQHL010000006.1 GCA_025993795.1 Planctomycetota bacterium | reverse complement strand
CGGACACAGTTTTTGCGAATCAGCAGGCAGGCAGCAGAAGGCCGGCGGCAGGAACTACAGCCACCAAAGCCACTTACACACAGAAAGATTTTTCAGATTTCCGCCGGGAACGACAGACGATCTCTGCTTGAAAACTTCGTGTCCTACTTCATCAGACTCAACGCTTTGGCCAGCGAGATGCGGTCTTTGAGCGGCCGTTCCGCGTCGAGCATGGCGCGGCGCAGTGCACCCGCGCCTGCTGTGCCCTTGAGCTTCTTCAGCGCTTCGTCGGCGCCGCCCAGATAGCTGGCAACGAGCGCGTCGTAGTCTGCAATTGCGGCCAGGTCGATACCGCGTACCTGCACGTAGCCTACACGGCGGATTTCACTGGCAATGCCAGCCGGCAACGTGAGCTTAAGCTGCATCAGTTCATCCAGCGCCTTGCCCGTGCGGCGCCATGAAAGTGTGCCCTCGTGCGTCAGCAACTCGGTATTCCAGCAGCGTTCAAACACCTTGGCCTGTGCCTCGGTGAGTCCCGCCTTGCCGGTTTCAGTGGTCAGCGTGCCCGCGCGTCCGAAGGTGTCCAGGCTTGACGCGGGGTCCAGTATCACTTCGCCGGGGGTATCGCCTGATGCCGCAGGAACGCTGTCGGCCTGAAGGCGCACAACTCTGCCCTCAAGCTTCACGCATACTCGCAGGTCCAGAAACGGCTCGGCGGTGAAGTTGCGCACCACGAGCTTGCCGTCTTTCACGAAAAGGTCCGATTCAGGCAGGTACGAAGCGCTGCCTTCATAGAACAGAAAACGCTCGGCTTCGCCGTTCACTTCCAGATAGCTGGTGGAGCCTTCGCGGCTGTAATTGGCCCAGTGCCGGTCAGCGACTTCGCGAAGTTTCGGCGGCGGCAGCGACTTGTCGCGGGATGCCAGGTCGCTCGTGAGCTTGATGTTGTCCCATTGCAGTGTGGATGCGTCGGTGCGGCGATTGGCCTTGGGGTAGTGCCAGGTCGGTACGCCACATGTGAACTTGATATCGAGGTCAAACGTCAGGTCCTGCGTGCACTCAAAGTACAGCACGGGCTTGCGTTTTGTGATTGGCCGGTCGGGCTTGTCCTGCGGCGGTGTCTGCGGTTTGGCGGGCGCGGGCTCAATCAGGATCTGGTCGGCCTGCCAATAAAACACCGGCACATCTTCCGGCGGCTCCGGGCTGCCGTCCCAGTTCTCGGTAGCCACGCCCCATTCGTAGACCTTCAACGTGACGGGCGCGGCGGATTTACGTGCCGGGCTTGTTTCTTCTGCGGTTTCGCGGCGCGCTTCATCTTTCTTGCGCTCTTTGTCGTCTGCGCCGGCGCGATCCTGGGCTGTGGCCACCACGGCCGATGCAAGCAACGCGGTCAGGGCCAGTACGGGCAACACAAGACGCGAAACAGCCATGGCATCCTCCGGTAGCGATTGCCCATAGGATGACACAGCCGGGAACAGGGTTCCCTTGAATCCGGGAAAATCTCCTACTCGTCTGTCTCGCCGGACCCCGGCTTTGCCTCAGACGGTTGCAGCGCCAGGCGCCCGAGGTCGCAGACCAGGCCTTCCATGACATTGGCGGGCAAGCTTTGGGGTGTGAAGCCCCAAGCCGTCACCTCGACGCTGAAGTTGCCGACGGGCGGCTCGTTGGCGCTGAAGTTGCCCTCGGCGTCGGTCATGCCGTTGAGCTTCTTGACGCTCTTGCCCTCGGCATCCTTGAAGTTGAGCGTGAGCCACGCGCGAAGCGGCTGACCGGACGCGTCCAGTACCACCAGCCGCACGCTGCAAGTGATGGTGACCACAAAGTCGGCGGGTGCGCGGGTTTCGCTGCCGGGCTTTACCTTGATCTGGGCGGGGCCGCTGACTTCGCGATAGCCCGCGCCGCGCAGCTTGAGGCGGTAGTCGCCCTCGGGCACGTTCTCGATGCGGTATTCACCTGCGCCGTCGGTGGTGGCGGACAGCTTGCTGCCTGCACCCCCCATCTCGATCTCAAGGCCCAAGTCGCCCAGTTGCGTGCCGCCGCTCAGGCTGACCTGCAAGCCGCTGACGCCGCTGCCGGATTGGTCCACGACACGCCCAGCCACGCTGCCGGCTTGGCGCAGCGCCAGCTTGATACCTTCCTTGGTGTCGCCGTTCTTGAGCGACACGCCGATGGTCTTGCTGTCGGCGTAGCCCTGCGACTTCGCGACCAGGTCAACGTGCAAACCTGCCTTTTCGTTGACCTTGCGATTGATGTCGATGCGGAACGACCCGCCGGAATCTGTGGTGGTCAGCAACTGGCCCGAGTCCTGGCCTTCGCCCCCGATAGAAACGCGCATCACGCTACCGCCGCCGCCGTAGTTCTCGCTGAAGTCGCCGTATATGCCGGCGCCCGCGATGTTCTGCCCGGCGGTGTCGGTGACTGTGCCGGTAATGGTAGCTGTGAAGTCGACCTTGGGGCCGTTCAGCATGGCTTCGGGGTCGAAGAGGTCGCGGCCCTCAAGCTCTTTCAGCTTCCTTTCCAGCGCCTTGATGGCTTCGGCAGCTTCTGCGGCGGCTTTGGCGTCGCCTGCCGGGGTGGTGGTGCCGGCAGGTGTGGTGCCTGCTTCTACGGGTGGTTGATCGGGCTTGTCGCTGGGTTGGCCTGCGGGTTTGTCCGTGGCGGGGCCGGTGGCAGGCTTTAGGTTGCCGGTGCCCTCAGGCTGGTTTGCCGCGGGCTGGTTAACGAGCGGCAGTACGACCTTGTCGCGCCCTGGCTGTGGTTCGTGCGGCGTGAGCTCGGCGGTTTCGATCTGCGGGACCGGCGGGGGCACGTCCTGCCTGGCGATGAAGTACCCTGCGCCGAAGGACAAACCGCAGGCAAGAACCATAAGCAACAGCCCGAATATCAAGCCCGATGAGCGCATGGCAACCTCCAACAGCGATCCGTTTCAGAGTCTACGGGGCGTGGACAGGTTGTGTTACGTCAAAACTCACACCCATCCGAAGAAAAGGTTTACCACGTACAGCACATAGGCCCCCAGCAGCGAGATGCCCTCAAGGCGCGACAGGTCTTTGCCCCGCCAGGCCATGCTCGTGACCCACACGCTGAAAAACAGCATCACGATCATGTCGAGCTGCATGACCCGCACGTCAATCGCCAGCGGGTGAATCACTGCCACCATGCCTAGTACCAGGCATATGTTGAAAATGTTGCTGCCCACGACGTTGCCCAGGCTGATATCGCTTTCGCCCTTGATCGTGGCGATCAGCCCGGTCGCAAGCTCCGGCAGGCTGGTGCCGACTGCCACGACGGTCAACCCGATCACGAGTTCCGGTACGCCAAGCAATTGCGCCGAACTCACGGCGCCATCCACGAACAGCTTGCCGCCGATCAACAGCACGCCCAGGCCGATCAGCGTCAACACCACAAACATGCTGCGGCCCTTTGGTTTCTCTTTGACGTCGCCGCCGCCGCGGGCGCCACGGAAGGCCAGCCACATGAACACTGCCATCGCCCCCAGCAGCACGCCGCCCTTCCAGCGGTCCATCATGAAGGCGGTGCCGTTTTCGGTTTCGACAGGTCCGCCGATGAACGGCAGTCCCGCCAGCAGCAGCGCGGCAAACAGCATGAACGGCAGGTCGCGCTTGAGCGGCTCCATCTTGATCTTCATCGGCCGGACGGCGGCGGACAAGCCAAGGATCAAGCCGATGTTCGCGATGTTGCTGCCGACCACGTTGCCCACGGCAAGGTCAGTATTGCCCTGGAACGCACCCCCGAGGCTTACTGTCAACTCCGGCGCGCTGGTGCCCATTGCGACCACGGTCAGGCCGATGATCAGCGGCTTGATGCCGAACGTCAGGGCCAGCTTGCTTGAGCCGGATACCAGCCAGTTCGCCCCGAAGTGAAGGCCCAGGACACCAAAGGCAAGCTGCACCGCTATGAGCACGTATTCCATGGCCGCAGTTACTTGAGAAAACCGATTTCGACCTTGGCCTTGCCCGTGGCGACTTTCAGCGCGTACAGGCGCACCTGCCGCGCATGCGCGCCAAGCTCAGGCCGGAAGGCCTTCACGAACTGCGCAAAGTCTATCGTGACCAGCGCGTCCTTGTGGCGCAGCGCGTCGATGCTCACGGGCAGCTTGCGCACGATTTTTCCCAGCAGCGCGATCAGCATATCGGCGAACGTGCTGGAGAAATGCAGCGGCTTCTCGACGCGGAACATGACGCTGCCGGACTCGCCGGCTTCGCTGTGCGTCACGTCGCGCACGCCCAGCTCAACCCGCGTGTCAACCGGCGGGCGCGGCGGCCAGGCCTTGCCCTTGACCTTGATGCTGCACGAGAACAACCCCGCGTCTTCAAACAGGTCCAGCCGTACGTTGGTGATCTCGGCTTCGTCCTGCCCCGCTGACGCTGATTCAAATGCTGCGGCCAGCAGTTCCTGCGCCAGCTCAAGGGCGATGACGGTGCGGCCCGTGGCGCCGCGCTGGTAGAGGTCATCCACCATGCCGACAAACGCCAATCGGGCCTGTTCCATGTTTCCGGCCATGGCGCGCAAGGCTAGCGAATGTCGCACGGGCGGCAAGGTCAACGCATGGTGCGCAAGCCCGGTGGCCCGGGGTGTCACCCCTTCCTAGACTTTGCGCCAATGGACGTCCCTGTTACTCCAACTGCCGCGCCCGTCGTCTCGGGGCGGCGCACGCGCAACCTGTTTCTGCTTTGGGTGGGGCAGTTTGTTTCAGGCACTGGTGACTCGGTGTTTTCGGTTTCTGTCGGTTTCTTTGTCATCTACCTGCTGGGGCCGCACTCCGAGACGCAGGTAGGGCTCACGCGCATGATGGATGCGCTTCCCTTTCTGCTCTTCGGCGCCTATGCCGGCGTGCTGGTAGACCGCTTCTCGCGGCGCGGGGCCATGCTGCTTTCTGATATCGCCCGCGCGCTGATTGTCGGCGCGATTCCGCTGCTGCACTTCGTCGGCTGGCTGGACTGGTGGCTGCTGCCGGTGGTCGCCTTTGCCAGCTACGGGTTCGCAACGCTGTTCAACCCTGCCCGCGACGCGCTGATCCCGGACCTGGCCGAGGGCGCAAACCTGTTGCGCGTGAACAGCATGTTCCAGACCAGCCAGCAACTGGCCGTCATCCTTGGCGCCGGGCTGGTGGGCATACTGCTGGCGCCGGCGATTGCCGGCGAGCGCGCGGGCGCCGAAGGCATTGCGTGGCTGCTGGTTGCCGACGCGGGCAGCTTTCTGGTCAGCTTTGCGTGCATCCTGCTGATTCGTACTCCGCCCAAGACCTTGGCGCAGGCGGGTGTGCGGCCGAGTTCGTTGTCCGAGCTGCGCGAAAGTCTGGCATCGGCCTGGCGCGACGCGCGCCTGCGCTCGCTGCTTTTCCTGACCGCCGTTGACAATTTCTTCATCATGGGCCCGGCCATTGTCGGCGCGATGTTCCTGATCAAGGGCACGCTCGGCCTGGAAATCTGGGCCTATGGCGTGTTCGAGGCGTGCCTGGGCGCGGGCTGGCTGGTCGGCACACTGCTGATCGCACGCTTTGGCCGCAAGCTGCGCACCGGGCGCCTTGTGATCTGGGGGATGTTTCTGGATGGCGTTACCTACATACCCTTTCTGTGGCTGCAGACGTTTGAAGCCTTTCTTGTCGCGATCTTCGTGCACGGCCTGAGCATCCCGCTGATCACGGTCGGGCGCGCCACGCTGATCCAGCGGCACTACCCGCGCGAGCGCCTTGGGCGCATCTTTGCGCTTGTCGCCATTACCGTGCAGGGCTTCACCGCGTTCAGCGCGCTGGCCACCGGCCTTGCGCTGCAATGGCTAGAGCCGCGCGAGCTTTTCTTCTGGGGCGGCCTGTGCGGCGCCCTGTGCGGCATGCTGGGAATCAGCTTCAAGACCCTGCGCCGCACGCAGTGAAGCCGTTGTCGCGAGCTCTGCTACACTGCGAAGATGGACCTGCCGACACATATCCACGGACGCGGCACCGGGCTGAATCCACCCAACCGCTTTGAACGCATCCACGTTGAACCCGACCCCGACACCTTTGACCCTGACGCGCCCCTGCCGAAAACTGAATTCTTCTGGGACGACACAAAGTCGATCATCGCATGGAATGATTCGCCCGACCTTTACTTCAACGCAGCCATCAACCCCTATCGGGGCTGTGAGCACGGCTGCATTTACTGCTATGCGCGGCTGTTTCACGAGTACCTGGGCTACTCGGCGGGCCTCGACTTCGAGACAAGGATTCACGTCAAGCGCAACGCAGCCGAACTGCTGCGCCGCGAAATGATGAAGCCTTCGTGGGAACCGCAGGTCATCTCGATCAGCGGCGTGACCGACGCGTACCAGCCGATTGAGGCCAAGCTGCGGGTTACGCGCGGCTTGCTTGAAGTGCTGGCTGAATTCCGCAACCCCGTCGGCATCATCACCAAGAACGCGCTGGTTACGCGCGACATTGACCTGCTTGCGCAACTGGCAGAACACGGCGCCGCCGGTGTCGCGTTATCAGTCACCACGCTGCATGAGGAGATTCGCCGCGTCCTTGAGCCGCGCACCAGCACCATTGACAGACGCTTTGCGGCGGTGAGAACGCTTTCCGACGCGGGCGTGCACACCAGCGTGATGCTGGGGCCGATCATTCCCGGCTTGACCGACGAGGACATACCGGGCCTGGTGAAGCTGGCCGCCGAGGCGGGTGCGAGGCACGTGCACTTTCTGCCGGTGCGGTTGCCGCACCCGGTGGCGCCGATGTTCGAGGCGTGGCTGGGCGCGCACTTTCCGGGGCGCAAGGCCAAGGTGCTGAAGCGAATCCGTGAGACGCGGGGCGGCGAGTTGAACGACGGGCGCATCAAGACGCGCATGACGGGCACAGGCAAACGCGCCGAGCACATGCTTGAGCTGTTTCACGTGGCGATCAAGAAGCACGGCCTGAACACCGACCGCTTTGAATGGAGCACAGAAGCCTTCCACCGCCCCGGCACCACCCGCGGTTTGTTCGCGTGATGGCTTGGACGCCCGCCGCTCGTTCACATCCGCGTGCCGACCGTCGCGTCGGGTTCACAAACAACTGCAACAGCATGGACCACAAAAACACCAAAACACGAAACGACTTCTCGCGCGAGGTCCGTCGTCGCGCATTGCGCCGCATTCGGTGCGTAGCCGTTTGCAGTAATGGCGGCCTTTGCGGACCTGGCGAGAATCACCCATTCCACGGCAAACAGCGAGGAGCCCAATTCTTGTGGTGCCGTGTGCTTTCCAGTCCGATGACCGGCCCATACATAGAGCGATGCAGCCATGGTGAACCGGAAGCACTTGACGCGGAAACACGCAAACGTCGCAGTGCTGGTACTGCTCTCAACTGGCGGGGGCGCCAGCCAGGGAATCGGCCTCGCCGATTACCCTACCTGTCACCCACATGCCCGGTGGGTAGCATCCGAGCAAGCCCGACCCCTGGTCAGCTCTAGAAGTAGAGATCGGGGCTCTTTGGGTCGCTGTCCATGCCGCCGCTCAGGTACATGAACGATCCAACCAGCCAGCAAAGCGTGCCCAGCCCCATGAGGGAAAGGGCCGGCAGGATCAGCAGGCTTGGGCTGTCCATCAGCGTTGATCCGACGTCCTGGTTCACGCCGGCACCGAAACACGTCAGGCAATAGCCGATAATACCCACAATCGTGATGACGAACCCGCCCATCACGAGTTGCTTGCCACGGCGCATCCGGCGCTCTGCGGCAGCGTACATGCCTGATTTCGTGGTCACCGCAGGCGGCGCGGCTTCGGATTCCGCTGCCAGCGGCAGCACGATGTCTAGCGGTCTTGCAGAGGCGTTAGTGGTCATGGCGTAATCCCTCCGGACTTACTCACACACACGGCCGACGGGCTGTTCGCTCGTTCAGCCTTAAAGGTGCTCACTCCACGCAACGCGAGAAGCACCGCATACAGCATTCGCCTTGCCAGTCCCAGGAACGCCAGCAGCCACACCACCGCCGCCGCGATCACGAACACCCTTGAAACCGAGACCAGGAAAGGCATCTCAAGGGCACCAGCGAGACGAAAAGTGCAGACCGCGTACATCCCGACCGGGAAGACAAGCCCCCAATAGAGGGGGTCATAAGTCAGTCGCACGGCGCGAACCCGGTGGCGCCAGATTCCGAGAACCAGCAACATGGGTATCCACCACGTTGCCGTGGCCCAGAACATCACCGTAAGCCCAAGGACGAACGGGCGCATCGGGGCAAGATTCGGCGAGCTTTCGATTACACCCGCAAGCAACGCGCCCGCCAGCGTCGAGATCGCCGCCGCCCCCATGTTGATCCAATACGGGGGCATCAGGTCGTCGGGCGGAAAGCGGAAGAACATGTAGCGATAGAAGATCAGGCCGATGATCCAGAGGTAGAGCATCCCGCCACCGAGCCAGAAGCACATCAGCACAAACAGGGCGGCGTCCCTGTCGCCAAAGACTGCCCCGTCAAGCACACAGCCAAGCACACAGACTGCCTGCGTCGCCACGACGGCAACCAGCCAGCCGCCGTTGATCCCCTGCGCCAGGCTCGGCTTCTCGTCGCG
The DNA here is from genome assembly GCA_025993795.1 of Planctomycetota bacterium. Taxonomy (GTDB): domain Bacteria; phylum Planctomycetota; class UBA8742; order UBA2392; family UBA2392; genus JADJRK01. The sequence goes on along the minus strand of JAMQHL010000006.1, from coordinate 169,886 downwards.
CACCGTCAGCAGTGCAAACACCGCGTAGGTGGTAGCGGCCCACAGTGCGACACACACCCACCACAGAATCTGCCCCGCCAGTACCGAATCATGAATCAGAACGGATTGCGCGCCGACAACTCCGGTGGCCGCAACCATTGTGAAGTAGCCGGGCGCGCGGGCGTGATCGCCAAGATCCGACAGGACCTGCGAGGGGAACATCACCGCACGTACGAGAAACAGGATCCAAAGGGTTGGATAGAAGGCCAGGTTCAGCCAGGCCAGCGCCGTCGCGAACTCGGGCAGCCCGAGCAGATGGCAGGCGATGGCGACGATCCCGGTGGCCATGGCCAGCGCAAAGTACGCCGGGTGCATCACCTCAAGTCGCGCCCGCAGATGTGCAGACGCGAGCGGCACGTCGCGTTTGGCGGCTTTCTGGATTCCGTCAGTCTGTCCTGCGATGCTCATGCCCTGAGGCTATGGACAGCACGCAGACTGCGGTATCAGTGACGCGTGGCATATTCTGTAGGAAGATTGACGGCACGCTATCGGACTTTGTCCTACGTCACATTTAGTGGACGAGTGCGTGCTGCAAGGCGTAACGCATCAGCTGGGCGTTCGACGTCATGCCCATCTTTTCAAGGATCCGTGTACGGTAAGTACTGACTGTCTTTACACTTAGGCCTATCTGCGCGGCGATCTCGGACACAGAGTGCGCGGCAGCCAGCAACAGCAATACTTCATACTCACGGGGCGAAAGCTGCTCATGGAGCGCCTCGGTGCTCAGACCGACCAGGGCCACATGCTCGGCGAGTTCCGCCGCGAGGGCCTGCCCCAGGTAGCGCTTTCCTGCCAGGACGCTGCTGATTGCCCTCAGCAACTCGGCGGGCGCCTGGTCCTTTGTCAGATACGCCGACACGCCGGCGCGCAGGGCCCTTACCACGAACTGCCTCTCGCCATACATACTCAGCACGATGATTGGCAGGCCTGGCTGGAGGTCTATCAGTTCCGGCACGAGGTCGAGACTGTTTTTCTCGCCCAGGGCGATGTCGAGAACCAGTATCGACCAGTTCTGCTTGCGCACTTCTTCGCGCAGCTCTTTGGCTGAACCAACTTCGACAACCACCGTCTCGGGGTACGCCTCGGTAACGATACGCCGTAGCCCCGAGCGCACCATGGCGTGGTCATCAGCCAGCAGGATGTGCATCAATTTCCTCAGGCGGAGTCCCTCCGGGCACGACCACGCGGACCATTGTACCTTTGCCGCGCCCTCCTTGAATCGAGAAGCGCCCGTTGATCAGCTTCACGCGCTCACGCATGCCGACAAGCCCCAGCGACGTGTCGCTGGCGGCGGACTCTGCCGAGATTCCCTTGCCGTCGTCGTGGATTGTAAGCACAAGCTCCGGCCCCGATGCCACGATGCGAATCTCAACCGCCTGTGCCTGCGCGTGGCGCACAACGTTCGTAAGGGACTCCTGCACGATGCGGAAAAGCGTCAACGATACAACATCTTCCAAGCGCAAGTCGGGCAGGTCTATGTCGACCTGCACGGTGAGCTCTGTGCGTGACTCGATTTCCCGGGCCTGCCACTCGATCGCCGCCGCCAGCCCCAGCTTGTCCAGCACCCCCGGGCGGAGTTCGGTCGAAATCCGGCGAACGAAGTCCACGGCTGCGCTGATCCGCTCGCTCATCATCGCCACGTTTTCCTGCAGCGCTTTCGCGCACGCCCCGTCTGTTTCCTCCGGCGCACAGCACTGTGGCAGCCGCGACAGGTCGATTTTCAGCGAGGTAAGCACCTGGCCGATTTCATCATGCAGCTCACGCGATATCCGTTCTGCCTCGGCCTCGTAGGCGGTCTGGAGCCGATTGGCCAGTGCCCGCAGGCGGGCCTGCCCGTCAATTGCGTCCTGGTGCCGGGCAGCGAGGCTGTCTGCCATCGTATTGAACGCGCTGGCCAACGAGGCAAGCTCGTTGTGCCCGCGTGAGGCTTGAACCCGGGCTGCGAGATCGCCGTCGCCGAAGCGACGAGCCACAAGGGCCAGTGACCGCAAACCACGCAATATGCCGAACTCTGCGGCGACAAACACAGCGGCGATGGTGAACAGGGTCAGGAACGAAAGCCCGGCAAGCGCCCGGTAGAACGCCGAGTTGGCGTCGTCCACAACGCGATCGTAGGGCAACCCGACGGCCACGAACAGGCCAGGCGCCTCATCGAGCGGCGTGGCCACGAAGTAGCGGTGCACGCCGTCACTGCGGATATCCAGCATGCGCCCATGCCGAGTCTGAGCGAGCTCGGCAACTTCGGCAAGGCGCTGGTTGGCATCGGTCGAGGCCATCGAAGTTGCCGAGTCGTCATGCGCCAGCACCTGGCCCGTATGGTCCGTAATCAGCAGCGAGAACTCCTCTGAATGCAGGCCGTGTCTGGTCAGCCCCGACAACCAGTCAAGATCCAGCCCATTAAACAGAACGGCAGTCACCTCGCCTTTTTCATCTCTAACCGCGTATGCGTGATTGAGCGTTGGACGCTCGAAGATCGGCGAGATGATGTAGGTGCCGGCGACGACGTCATCTGACTTCAGCGCGGCGAGGTATGCCGGGTTGTCGCTCCAGCTCTGATCACTCGATAACGGATACGCGCTGGCCAGCACCTGCCCCTCAGGCGACAGGACACCGATGTTGGCGAGCTGCGGGTGGCCCGCCAGTTGCGCCTGCAGAAAACCGGGGTCGGCGATGATCGCGGATTCACGCCCTTCCCGAGCCAGCTTGGCGCCCAGCCAGGCCAGCAGCTCACGTGCCCCGTGAATCTGGTGCGCGTGCTCACGACTCGCCAGCTCCGCCAGATGCAGGGCATCGCGCTCGGTGCGTGCCAGCACCGCCGTGCGCTCTTGTTGCGCTGCAAAGAACGTAAAAAGAACGGCCGGCAGCGTCGCCAGACAGGTCAGGAACAACAACCGGCCACGCAAAGAGAAGAGCAGGGGTACCGAAGGCTGGCTGCTGCTTTTCATGCGAACTCCCACCGGGTCTGCGCGAAGGGGTCAAGACACCGGGAAAAGTGTCAGGCATGCTCCCGGTCTAAACGGTCAGCCATCTGCCCGATTCAACAAAGACCGCGATCCATTCGTGTGTCGATCAGCTTGTCGCCCGTCCAGAAGCCCGGAAGGCGCTGCTTACCGCGATTGGGGGCACTAGGGCGGCTTGACGGCGGCAACTCCGCCTCCATCGATGGGACAGAGGTAAAGGTTGATGCCCTGTTCGAGCAGGTACTCGTCGACAGCCTGGCGGGCGCCACGCCACCAGTGATAGTCGTCCACAATCAGCACGCCGCCGGGCGACAGCCGGGGATACAGGTGGCGCATTTCGTGCAGCGTGCTTTCGTAGAAGTCGGTGTCGAGGCGAAGCACTGCGATTGATTCCGGTGCTGCCCCCGGAACGGTGTCTTCGACGCGGCCTTCGACATAGTGGATGTGCCGGGCCGGAAACCCGGTCCCCTCGAGGTTGCGCCTCACTTCGTCCAGCGGCGTGCGGCACCAGTCCGCGCCGTCGCCATCGGGCCGCTTGAGCGACTGGTAACGTGACAGCGCGCTTTCTCCCTGCAGGTTTACATCCTGCTCGCCGGGCATGGCCATACCGCGAAACGTATCGAACAGGTACAGCTCGCGCCCGGGTCCTTCCGCTGCCAGCAGGGTCAGGGCGATGGCCATCATGCTGCCGCCGCGCCACACACCGCATTCGACCATGGATCCCTGAATGCCGGCTCGCTGCGCGTAGCGCACGGACTCAATCAGAGCAATCAGGCGGTTCTTGTCAGTCGCCGTGAAGGGCGAGACAAGCCGCCAGATGCGTCGTTCTTCCTCGCCGTATCCCGGCGGGAACGCCTCTGCCTCCGGCGGCGACGCGAGAAAACCGATCTTGCGCATGGCGCGTTTGAGTGGATTCAATGGCTCTGCCTTACTGCCCGTTGAGCTGGCCCATCTTTACGTCAGCTTCGTACGTTTCACCGTCGCGCCAGAACTTGAACCTCACGATGTCGCCGGCCTTCTTGTTCGTGTTCAGCCACACCTTGAAGTCCTGCGTCATGGTGCCGGCCTTGGTGACGTTGCCGGTGGCGTCCTTTTCCTCGGCGTGGCCGGCTTCAATACCTTCGTACTCAAGTAATACATCGCCCGCTTTCACGCCCTTGTGGAAGGCGTCGAACCATGGGCTTACGTTCGATACGTAAAGTCCGCGATCAATGCGCGTATCGATCAGCTTGTCGCCCGCCCAGAAGCCCGGGAAGGTGCTGCTTACGCCGATCGTGCGCGTGCCCAGCAACCTCGGCGGGCCCTCCGGGTGATTGATCGCGTAGATTTTTACTTCATGGTTTTCGCCGTCTTTGACCCATTCCGGCGGCACGATCGCAAACCCGTGTTCCGGGTTGGGCGCGTAGCCCGTGCCGATCAGCCACTCTTCGCGGCGGTCGGCCTTCAACTTCTGCCAAAGCTTGCCGTCGATGTAGACCTCGATATCGCACGCGACCGTGCCCAGCTCGGGGTCGGCGGCCCAGCCGCGCAGCATTTTCTCGTCGGCGTGCCAGAACCCCCCCATCGGGTCGCTGTTTTCTTCCATGCGGTAAGTACGCGGCGAGCCACCCAACTCAACCTTGGGGCCATGCGGCGAGTTCAGCCCGTACACGCGAATCGTGTGCGACTTGCCGTCCAGCAGGCTGCCCGGCGTCGTCGTCACGAACCCATGGTACGGGTCCGGTGTCTGCTTGCTGTTGCGCAGGTTGTCGTGCCGGCAGTTTGCGGCGATGGTGATGAACAGCTCGTTGTCGATCCAGATTTCCACGTCGTTGCTGCCCTGGCCCGCGTCGGGGTCATAGCTCCAGCCGGCCAGCACTACCTTGTTTGCGATTTCGAAACGTCCGACCGGCGGCTGGTTCGCGATGCCGCCGCGGTTGCTGACCACGCGCGGGCTGCCGTCGATCTCGTGCTCGGTGCCGTGCTGCAGGTCCACGGCAAAAATCTGCACGGTGTGCTCAAGGCCGTCGTCCAGCGAGGCCGGCCAGGCCAGCTTGAATGCGCAGGTATCGACGGGGGCGATCTTTCGCTTCAGCAGTTCCTCGTTCTTCGCGTTTGCCTGTAGCTCAGCCACCTGGTCGCCATCGATTCGAACAATCAGCTTCACGGGCTTCTTGCTGTCGTCAGGGTCCCAGGCATAGCCACTGATGCCCTTCTCGGGCGTGGCTTCTTCCAGCTTTCCGCGCGGGTAGCTGCCGATGCTGCGCGTGCGCGGCGACCCCGACAGCTCGGTGCGGCCGTGCTGATCGCGCCGCACTACGAACGCACGCACGACGTGTGGCTCCGTATCCTGCAGCTCCTCAGGTTTCTCGATGCTGAAACGCCAGATCACGCCAAGCGTCTTGTGTTCCTCGCGCTTGTCGGCTCGAACTTCGTAGCTGCGGGCGTCGTTGATCTCGACCTCAATGAACATGGCTGCTTCGCGTTCGGCTTTGCAGATCACCCATCCGTTGATGCGCCTGGCGCTGACTTCGCCCAGTGCCCCCGCAATGTTCGGGTTTACCTGCTGGCCCTCGACCGTCTCGACTGCGACCGGCATTTCCTCGGTTGCGACGGTGTCGGTTTCTGCTTCGGGCTGGTCGCCTTCTGCGGTGCCGGCGGCGGCTTTGGCGCCTGCTTCGCTCTCGGCTGCTGCGGCGTCGCGTTCTGCGGCGCGGCGGGCGGCTTCGGCTTCGGCGCTCACGCGCGCGTCGGCTGCTCGCTTGCGCTCGGCGGCTTCGATGCGGGCCTTCTCGGTCCTTTCTATGTCCTCGGCCTGGGCTTCGCGCTCAAGCTCGGCTTGCAGGGCCGCAACGTCAACGCTCTGGCGCGACAGCCGATTGTGGTCACTGTCGCTGAACCAGTTGTCCAGCCACGGCCACGCCACACCGCCACCGACACCCACGAACAGCAGGGCGCACAGGGCAAGTAACAGCAGCGGACTCTTTCTGGCCACGGCCATGACGGCATCCCCGGATGCTGCCATGTTAGTGGCGCACCTGTCGCGGTCCAACCCGAATGAGAACGTTACTTGGGAAAAGCCCTGACGTGGAGTCAAGACTTCGCCGCCAACGACAACCCGCCCCGCAGCGGCACGCGCCACGCCTAGGGTTTGGGGTGGGTCCGCCGCAGTTCGGCCAGCAGTTGCATGACCTTCCGGCTTTGTGGCGCAACGCCGATTTCACGGCAGATCGCTGCGGCATGCAGCAGGCGCATTTCGGCCAGCGTGTGCTGACCCAGCCCGACCAGCGCGTTGGCACAGCCGATCAACGCCTCCACCCGATCACCCCGGGCGAAGACGCGCTCTGCCAGCGAAGCCGCACGTTCTGCCTCATGCAACGCCTGCGCAAACTCGCGCCGGCGCATGGCGGCGGTGTGAAAGCTCATGGTGATCGGGCTCAGATAGTAGCGGCCCTGCGGCTTTGCCTGCGCAAGTTCGTCGGCCCGTTGCGCATGGTGCAGGGCCTGTTCGTCGCGGCCAAGATCAAACAGCGCAGCCGCCAGGTTCATGCTGCCGATCAGTTCCTGCACCCAGTCGCCCGACTCATGCGCCAGTTGCAGCGCCATCAGCTCGAGTTGCAGCGCCTCGTCAAGCTTGTCCTGCATGCGCATGCGGCGTGCCCGCACCATAAGAAACGAGATGCGCAGCTGCACGCTGTCGGCTTTCTCGGCAACTGCTTCGCCGCGCCGGATCAACTCGTCGGCGCGGTCGGCTTCGCCGGTTTCCATCGCGAACCATGCCAGGTGCACGAGCGCGCGCCCCTCATAGTCGGCCTTCGTGCCCAACTCGAGCACACGTTCAAAGTGCGGCATCGCCTCGGGCCAGCGGCCCTGGCGCTCAAGCACGTCAGCCATCGCGTCTTCCACAAGCGCAAGTGCCGCCGGGTCGCCGGCGCAGAGTTCGCGCCGCCGCTCAAGGGCTTCCGTCGCCGCCGGGTAGTCAAAGCAGGCTCGGGCATAGTCGCAGCCGTCTGCAAGATACTGCCGCTCAAGTTCGCGTAAGGCGTCGTGGCGGGCAGCCGGCTGCCGGGCCGACTGGGCCTGGCGGGCATGGTGGGCAAGCTCAAGGGCATGGGCCCGCGTGGCTGTTGAGGGTTGCGCACGCATCAGGTCCAGGGCCAATCCGTGCAGCACCGCGCGCTCGGCGGGCAGGTGCAACTGGTACGCCGCCTCGCGCACCACAGCATGGCGAAACAGATATGCCTGCTCAGCAGAGAGAGAATCCATCGCGCCGGATTATGGCGACAGATGACCCGTCAAACAAATCGCCTTGCCTCTGGAGGACTACCCGGTGGCGGACCCAAGGAACGGCGCAGCATCCAGCAGGCGTAGGCGGTCGCTGGCCCACCCGCTGACGGAAACACGCTGCCCCACAGGCGCGCTGTCCTCCCGTTATGTTTCCTCGCTATTTGCTGTGGAATGGGGAACTCTGGCCATGTCCGCAAAGGCCGTCGATCGATTCGGCCCAATGCTTGATGCCTGCTGGATGATTCCGGCCTGCCTGCGCCGCGTCCGCTGCGACGGCCTTCCATTGGCAGAGGGCTCCGGTCACGGGACAAAGCGCGTGAAGGCCGCCGGTTCAAACGGGTTGGCGTCTTTGTCGGCGAGTATCTGCACGACCAGCGGCTCTGGCCCGTCTTTCGGTTTGCGGACCGGTGGACGCCGCTTGACTACGGACTCGTTGTCAAAGTGCCAGACCAGCAGCCCGTTCTGCGACTGCACGAGTTCAAGCCGCCACAGGATCCGCAGCAGCCCCCACGGGCTGTCGCTTTCTTTCAACTGGATTGTGGGGTCGCGCGCCGGGACGTCCGTGACCAGGCTGATCTGCGCCTGCTCGCGCAAAGAGGGCCGCCACGTCACCGGCGTGAAAGTCTCGCCGCCGCTGCGCACGACCTGCGCGCCAAGCTCCAGCACCAGGTCGCGATAGCGTGTGTTGCTGACCAGCCGCAGCGAAAACTTCACATTCATGCTTTCACCGTCGTCGAACAGCGCGTCGCGCAGCCCCGCGGCACCGTCCTTCATGCGTACGAATTCGGACGGCACTGGCACCACGATGCGGCCGCCAACTTCGATTTCTGCCAGGCGCCTGACTTGGGCTGTGATGGTCCAGAGCACGCCCGACTTCGGGTTCAGCATCCGCTCAACTTCTTCCACGGGCGCGTCCGGTTCTGCTTCCGAATCGAAGGGGAAGCACGGTGCAACTTTCTGGCGCCAGGGTTTGCGCACTTCGTCATCGAAGCGCCGCAGCAGCGCGTCGCCCTCTGCCCGTAACGACCCGATGTAGAGGCCTTCGGCGGCTTCATACAGCGTTCGGGCATCGTCGATGTTGCCGTTGCTGATGGTCTGCTCGGCGTCGGCAAAGATCTTGTCGGCCCTGTCGTTTGCCGGCAGTGCGCGCTCGTGCCGGTACTTTTCCCAGGCTTCGCGCGCTTGTTTGCTCGTGGTGATCTTTTCGTCCGTGGCACGTTCGGCAATCCGGCTGTCGAGCAGGTCGCCGGCGGCGAACGTGACAATCGTGTACACGCCAAGTGCCAGAAGGATGACCAGCAGGATCCACCAGCCCTTGAACAGGCGGCGCGGGGCAGTCGCGGGCACCGTCGGCGACGAGACCTGCGCGGGTTCATCAAGAGCAGCCAGCCGGGCTTGCTCAAGCAGCTTCAGCGCGGCATCGAGTTGCGCGCCGTGCAGATCGCGTTGCAAGTCGGCACGTTTGCGGCGAACTTTTTCCTCGATGTGCTCGCGCGTTGCCCCGACATAGAGGCCAAGGTGGATGTGTGCCTGCTCGCGGTCCATCGCCACAGGGTAGCGCGCCAGGCCATGATGGGAATTGCCGGCCTGCGCCAGCCTACTTGGGGATGTAGATATCCTTGCCAGTTGTGCCTGTCGTGATGTGCTCGTTGAACCGGAACATCGCGCTGCGGCTTATGCCGTGGGCCTGCGCGTATTGCTCCAGCGTTCGTCCATCGCCCGTGACAACCGTGCATACGCGGCGCTTGAACGGAACCAGCCACTCGTCCCAGCCCGCAAGTTCGCGATACTCGACAGCTTCCGGCACGCTGGCGCCGCGCTTGCTTGCCTGCGCGACATCGCCAAGGCGGCCGCAACCAAGGTGCCAGTAACAGACCGCCGGCACGCCGTATTCCAGCGCCGCTTCCACGCGCCCCGTTGTCGCGCGAAACGACGGCAGTGCAACCCACTGGCCGCGATAACGGCATGCAAGTTCCGCCTCGTTACTCATCCAGGCTGCTTCAAAACCCGGTTGCTGGGCCAGCCGCAGCGAGTCGGCGAGTGTCACCGACTTTGCCTTCGGAATCGTGGCATCCTCGGGCCGGGGCCAATCATAGCCGTACAGCGGCAGGCACATCGTCAGCTTGTGGGCCTGCCGCGACCATTGCTCAAGCATGCGCGTGTATGCATCGATCGGGCAAAGCGCACCGGGCAGGCTGCTGCTCCAGTGGTAGTCATACATCATGAAACGCACGGTGTAGACCTGCTCAGCGCGCAGCAGGCGACCAATCGCCTCGATCTGTTCGGGGCGCAATGCGCTGTCAACCGGCTGCAACGTGAATGAAAGCCGCGTCCCGTAACCAAGGCGCGGTGCCAGCAGTTCCGCCAACTCAGGCAGCGCGTTGGCCTGTGCTGTCGTCAGCGATTCGTAATCGAGGTCAAGGTGCTGGCAGGCGCTGGCCTCAAAGGCCGCAATCAGGCTGTCGGCATGGGCCTTGAGGCGGCTGCTGCCCAGTGCACCCTCAAGCGACTTGCCGTGGTTGGTGACGGTAAGCCAGGTGCGCACGGCTTTCAGCACGGCGGTGTTGCGGCCCTTTTCCAGGCCTGCGGGGTCTTCAAGGCGCACGACGCCTTGCTCATCGACCGTGCCGTGAAAGAACAGCAGGTCGGTGAATCCCGCTGCTGCGGCTTCCGTAACAACTTTGCTTTCATCGGACCAGGACGGAACCCAGCCCTCAATGCGATCAAGCGCCGCCAGTGGCGTGGGCTTGAAACGCTCCGGCAGGGGCTCCGGTCGCGGTTCGCGCGAGTAGACGACACATCCGACGACGAGCGCCCCAAGCAGGCAGACGCCAAATAGCGCAGCAGCCGCGTGTGCGGCGCGGCCGTGAAGGCGAATCTCGAATTTCCGCTTGCCGGTGCCGCGTTTGCGCGCCATCGCTCCCCCGGCATCTATCGACGCGTTAGAGCAGCGGCATGCAGCAATTCGCCCCGGGTAGTGTCCTGACCAGCGGAAGGGAAAGGCAGCAGCGTGTCAGTTGTCGTCGTCCGAATCGTCGCCTGACAAAGTCGCCCCGTGAGCCTTCGTCGCTCACACCGTTCGCACGCGCCAGAGGATTGGTTCGTCGCTATTTGATGCGGAAATGCGGACGACTGCAAACGGTCCAAGAAGGGCAACCACCCCGTGCGGTGCGGATAAGCGGCCACAGATGAACACGGATTCTCTGCAGAACTGTGCCAGCCGACTTGCGACCGGCGGCTCACGCGCGGGCGCGGCGAAGCGTTGAAGCCTGCCTGCGGCCGCACGCCAGGGCATCGCTGCGCCGTCTGATCTGCGATTCACAATTGCCTTCGGCACAGGCCGCGGACGTGTCCTGCTTCGCGGACCCGGCTTGCCGCCATCTGAGTCAATCTGTGTGCATCGGTGGCGAAACACGCCGTCGAACGGCGCTGACCGCGCGGCAGGCGTGGGGCAGGCAGAGGTCGAGGAAACTGCGACGGCCGGGCTCGTGCCGATTCTGCAACGGCCGCCGCGTGCCGTTGCAAACCCGACACGCGGGATCATTTCGATCGTTGTCGCCGTCGCGTTCGTGCGCATCCTCTTCGGTGCTTACGAAGGAGCGGACAAGAACTTTCGAATCGACTCTCGAGGATAAACATGACAACGCTACGCTTCATCACGATCTGTCTGGCCCTGGCCTGCTGTACAGCCCTTTCTGCACAGGCCTCGCTTAACTTTGCGGGCAGCGCTACAGACGCCGTTACGCCGGTCCATCGGGTACGGCTCGACCACGGCACGACGGCCCGGTCCCTCACGCTTGACCTGGTCGTGACCACAACTTCCAGCAACGGCATCGACATCGACACCCACGACCTGGCCTCACAGCTTGGTGGCGCGACCAATACGGCCAGCCTCTTTCTGAGCGGCCCGGGGACCGACAACAACAGCCTGACCACGTCCGTTCAGTCGGGGATCCAGGACTACTTCATCACCGTCATGCCGTGGGGGTTTGGCACCAGCAACTATGACCTGACGGTTTCCTTGAGCAGCGTGCCCCAGTCGGCCCTGATCGACGGCGGCACGCAAAACGTCTCGAACAGCTCGGGCGCGCTCAGCAAGATCCACGGACGGGCCCTGTTCTACTACGGAGACTACTGGAACGGCGGCACTGACGTCGTGCGCTGCAGCGTAGACTTCGGCTTGGCTGCCCATGCGATCACTGCTGCGTTCGAGTTCAATCCCGGATTCGACATCACGGGGCTACGCGTCTATGAGGAGACACCCGCGGGAGACGTGCTGCTGTTCGACGCGGGGAGCAATCCCTTCTCTGGCCTGGCTTTGCTGACCACGGGTGCCCGCAGCGGAACTGTAATCCTGCGGGTTGAGGCGAACATAGGCTCCAATGGCAGCGAACTGGACTGGAACCTGCTGTTCCCGACAACCGTAACACCAATTGGCCGGGTTGGAGGTCCCTCCAGCGTTGCCACCAGTGGTGAATCATCCGGTGGTGGCGGAGGGTGCATAACAAACACTGGCGCGGGTGGCCTGGCACTTCTGGCAATGGCGCTGGTCGCAGGTATTTCACTGCGGCTGCGGCGGGCACGAGCCGCACAGTAGAGAAACACTTCCCCGGCAGGGCTAGCCCAGGCCGTCCGGCTCCCAGGCGTCCAGGCAGCGGTAGCCCTGCGCGCGCAGTGCTGCCAGGCGCTGACGGGCCGTGCGGCACTCGGCGGAGTTAGTCCGGCGCGACGCAAGCAACAGGTTTCGCAGGTGCTGGGCTTCCGTGAGGACGTCCGGCACCTGGCCGGGCCGATCCAGTTGCATGCGCTTGGAGAGCTCTTTCGTGGTCTTCAGGCTGACTTCCCTCAGGCCGGCCAACCGCTGGAAGGCGGCGAGACTGGCCTGGAAGTGGTAGCGCGACATCTTTGTCTGGAGGTGTTGCAGGAGCCCGGTGTCGTCCAGAACGGCCTTCCTGAAGTGGGCGGGACTGCCTCCTTCCAGTCGTTTGACTAGTGCCGCAGCCGCCTTGGCGAGCGGGTCCCGAGGCGAGATCTGGAGTTCGTCCGGGCCTACGGCCAGCTTCAGTGCCTCGCTCAGGTTTGCCCGGTCTTCCATACTCATTGGCAACGTGAGCGCGCGCAAGCATCGGCTTACGGACGGCAACACCAACCCCCAAGCCTGGGCGATATTCGCTGCACCCGAGAGATAGAGAACAGACAGATGGAGGGCGCCGTAAGGCCCGTGGAGGTTGGTACCCTTGAGCCGGTTGTTGGCGGCCAGGAATGGGCCCAAGCCTGCACGGATATTTCCGGTCCTGATTTGCAGGTAGGCGGCGAAAGCACCCAGGTAGACCGGCACGGGGTGGGTGTCGCCGAGTGACTCTGCGAAGTGCCGGAATCCCTGGCAGAGGCGCAGGGCATCCGTCCTCCGCTCGAGGCGGATCAGCAGGGTGACATGGTTGATCGCCGTGGTAAAGGTATTCGTCTCCTCGAGCCCCCACTCTACACAAGCCCAGTTAAGCAGCTTCGTATGCACCGGCAGCGCTTCTTCGGAGCGGCCCGTGCGCCCAAGAAACTGGGCCTTGCAGCTATTCAGGAGGCCAATGATGTCCTGGTCGGGGCAGAGTTCGGCAAACATCTCGGCCGAGCTGAGCAGTCGCTCGGCCCCTTCCATATCGAAGCGTTGCAGCGCCTTGCTGACGGCATCTACAAGTGCATGGAACTTGGGCTCGAACTTCTCGCGGATCTCAGCACGCAGCTGCTTCAGATTGCGGAGCGCCTCGTTGAGGTTGTTGAGCATGCGCGGGTTGGACTGGCCGAACACTGCGGCGGCGCGCATGTGGGAGGTCGCCTGTATGCCACGCACAATCTCCAGCAGGCTGTCGGCCATGTTGGCGGTCTGCTCGGATACGCTGCTGGCAAACGGCGGCTCGCTGCCTGAAAGGATCCAGTCCGGCCGGAGTTCAAGGGCCGTCGTGGCCCGGGCGACGAATTCGGCGGGAATGCGAGTGCTCCTGAGATAGCGGCTGAGGGTGCTGGGCGACGTGCCCGTCCGACGGGCAAGCTCGGCCTGCCCGAAGTGCTCCGCCAAGTACCTCACGCGTTTGCGCAGTTCGCTATGATATCCGGTCATCGCCACGTCCTCTTAACTGGCCCCAAGACCTTAGATGCACACGCCATGCCGTACAGCCAGGGAACTTGGGAACAGGCAATCCCGATACAAACGCAAACGTCCTGGCGTTTCAATTGGCGTTCGGCGCGGCTGATAGCTCGGCGTGCTCCGGCCTCAGCCAAGATGCACACTGTGTCTGTGGTTTGAACGGCCATTTGGTTCCGGCTGGTACAGCATCAGGACAGCTTTCGGACAGCTGCTTCTTGAGAGGATGGCGTACTGGAATTCAACAGTGAGATCGCCAGCGGCGGCTACGCCCTGTAGGACGCGCGCGTGAGCGGCATACCGGCTGAGCTTTCAGGAGATTTCCTGCTCAGTGACCAGATCGCGCCGCAGGACGTTCAATCCGATTGGCCGCGAGCGTTGCAGCCAATGCCACTCGCTTGACCGCGCGTTTGCGCACATCGACGCCAGCACAAGCCGCGACGAGATTGAAATGATGGTGGAGGACATGGCAGGCCGCAAGAAATCAAAGATCCAGGACGACGAAATCCCGCGCATCGTCGAAGTGCTGGAGTGGCGCCGCCAGCGGTAGCTTTACCCGACGACGCGTCGGCGCCTGCGCCATAGCACGAACAGCATCACCGCCAGCGGTGCCGCCCAGGTGCCGCCATGCAGCGTACTGCAACCGCCGCCGCCATCACTGCCCTTGCCGCCGCCGCCACCACCGCCGCCAGAGCTGCCGATCGTGAGGGTCGCAACGGCGCTGGTTGTGCTGCCGAACGCATTGCTGACTACGCAGCGATACTGGGTGCCGTCGTCGGCAAGCGTCAGCGTGGGCGTCGTGTAATTGCTTGAGTTCGCGCCGCCAATGTCCACCCCGCCCATCTGCCACTGGTAACTCAACGGGCCGCTGCCCGTCGCGCTGACCGTGAATGTTGCAGTTGCGCCATTGGCGGCAGTCTGGTCTGTGGGGTCAGCGGTGATCGTCGGGGCCTGTCCGGTTACCGTGATGTCAATCAGCGCGCCCGTGGCAAGGTTGTAGTAGCTGCCGCTGGCAGTCTGCTGCAACGCCAGCGCACGGATCATGTACCACACAGATCCCGCCGGGGGCGCGGTGTCATCGTAGCTGGTACCGGCGACGACCGCCGTGGTCAGGCGCGTGTAAGGGCCGCCTTGCGCTGTCGCACGATAGACGTGATAGCCCGTCACGCTGTCGACACTCGCGGTCCACGAAAGCTGCACGACGCTGCCGGCTTGCACAGCCGCCGGTGCAGTCGCCGGGGCCACGTAATGCAGACGCAGCGTGGGATCGCCCATCAGGTTGACATGCACGCCGCCGTTAGACGACGTATTCAGCGACGGGCGATTCTGGGTGTACAGCAGGCTTTCACCAATCGGCTCGCCCATGGCCATGCTGTGGAAGTACCAGTGAGGACGCCCCGACCACGCGCAGGTCAAGCCGCGCCCACTGGCCAGCGGTGCGCGCATGAAGGCGTTGCTGTAATCCCAGTCGCCGTGGTAGCTGCCGAACAGGCACGTGAATGGCACCTGGATGTCGGTCGCGGCGAAGTTGGCCGTGTTGCCGATGCCGCCGGCACTGGTGTAGGTGCCGCCGCCGCAACCATAGGCCCAAAGGTAGCTGCCGGCGCCGGTGCTGGTGATGAAGTCGGCGGCGGTGACGTTGGCCGGCCCGACCATCGGGGCAAAGCTGCGCCAGCCGCTTGCGGCGAAAGCCTCGGGGTAGCTGGCTGCTGAAAAGTTGTCGTCCACCAGTGCCCGGTCCTGCGGGCGCCACTGGGCGGTGCGGAACTCATGGTCTTTGTTCAGGTAGTTGCGCAGAAGTTCCTGCTCGCTGGTTGCGAACGCAGGCATCTCCGACAGGTCCACCCGGCCGACCATCAGCTCGGATGCGCTGGGCACGATGCTCTGGTCATAGTTGCCGTCGCCGGGAACGTTGTGATTGCGCGGGTTGGCGCTGCTGGTGTTGTTCACGCTGCTGTCCGTCCAGGTGCCGTTCACATCGCCATAAAACGAATCGGCGGGCCAGGCGCCGACGTGATTGGAATGCGCGTCAGGGTTCATCTCACCAGAGTGCGGCACCGCAATGTTGCCGAACAGGAAGACGGCTTTCGTTGTCGAAGGCGCGGCGTTGTAGTCGGCCACAATCAGCGCCTTGACGCTGACCACCGTTGCGCTCGGGCTGAGGTCATGGCGCAACACCTGCCAGCCATCGCCGACAAGGTCTTGCTCAAGGCGCGTCAACTCCGTGGCAAGGGCCGTTGTGTGCGTGTCATCGACAATCAGGATCAGCCGCCCCCTGCTTTCCTTGAACGGCGCCTCGATGGCTGCAGTGATGAAACCCCACGAGGTGTATGCGCCCCCGGTGCGCCCGACTGCATACTCATAGATCACGCCGACGGAGACACTCGTATCAGCCCAGGTAAGCACGTTGCCCAAGTTGGCCACCGGCGAGCCCCAATTCGCGCTGGGCCACGTGCGCTTGTACACCGAATACGAAGTGCCGCTGCCGCCGGCCGTCCAGTTCAGCGTGATCCGTGCCGGGCTGACCTGCACTGCCGCGGAAAGATCGACGGAGTAGTCATGCGAGGTCTGGGCCAGCAAACCGCAGGACAACAGCACGGCGAACAGCAGGACGGCTACGCGCATATGGTTCTCCCGGGGGTCCGCAAATGCTAACCAACCACCGGCCGTGGTCAAAACACGAAACGGTTTCCTTGGCCGAAAGTGACAACGCCAAACCAGCAAATTTCGAATGTGGGATCAGACGACCGCGCGAGTACCCGACAGCTCAAGGTGACGGGCGCGCACCTTGCTGAAAAACCCGTCGTAACGGCCCGCTGCGAAGTCAGGAAACGTGTAGTCGCGCTTGAGCCACGCACCCGCGCGGTAGCTCATGGTGACCTCTGCATGAATGCCGCTGCCTATGTAAACCCTGTGTGCCAAGCCCTTTACGCTTGCCAGCACGAGTTTGGCGCCATTTACATAGCCGGGGTCAAGGTTCAGCGGCCGGTACTCGCCAAAGCGCACGGCGGCTTCTTCTTCGAGCCGGTTGGTCTGGACTTTCCAATCTGCGAGCATTTCCGGGTCTGTTACGCACTCGAAGCTATAGAAGCGCCTCACCAGGTTTGGACCCATCTCGGGCTCGTAGTGATCGGTCAGGTCGAAGGGAAAGTCCGGGCTTACCAAGTCAACGTCGCCTAGCAATCGCTCAATCCAGAGCATGCATTCGTCGACCACCGCCGGGTCGCGGAAAATTACACCCAGAATCGGCGTAACTGGTGGTGCAGGAACGATTTTGCCCATGGAACGCCCGCTGGTTCAACCCCCGAGTCTACCACATGAAGGCTCTCCTCACGGACGATTTGCCACACAACAAGTCGGGGACCAGCAATAGCTGGCCCCCGTTTGATGACTCCGGCGCGTACTACTTCGCTTCTTTGCCGTAGACGTTGACGGTGGCCTTGCCGTCGCGCCCGCCCTTCACGCTCTTGTACTTGAACGCCAAGCGCTCAAGCGTGCGGGCCTCGCCGGGAAGGTCGATCTTGCGGGTACGGCTGTTTTCATTGAAGTCCATGCGGGTATCAACGCTGTGCTGCTTGCTGTTGCCGAAGGTGACGGTGATGTCGTGCATCTCAAGGTCGCCGTCTTCCACTTCGACCATGAACGCCGTGAACTTGCCCTTGCTCTCTCCCACGATGATCACATCCGTGTCCTTGGCAAAGTCCACTACGCGCGTGCCAAGGTGCTTCCAGCCCTCGTACCTGTCCGCAGCGCCGGCGGGCTTGCCCCACAGCTTGACGTGGGCCTTGCCTTCGCGAGTGACCTTGCTCTTGTAAGCGAAGGTGACTTTCTTGATCACGCGCTTGTTGCCCGGCAGGTCAATCTGGCGCGAACGCTCTTTATCGCCGAAGTTCAGGCGCGTGTCGGGGCTTTCCTTCTCGCCGTTGGCAAACTCGATGACGACATTCCACATTTCCAGTTCGCCGTCCGTCACGCTGATCACGATTGCGACAAAGCGGCCCTCGCTGGCTCCGACTTCAATCGTGTCCTTGTCCGCGCCATAGTCGACTTTGCGCTCGCCCAGGAAGTGCAGGCCATCCTTACTGTCGGGGCGGGCGCCAGCACCCGGCTTGTCGGGCCCGTCGCCCTTGGCCGGTTTGCCGAACAACATGACCGTGGCCTTGCCGTCCTTGCGTTTGCTCTTGTACTTGAAGGTGACGTTCTTGATCACCCGCGCATCGCCCGGTAGGTCGATCTGGCGAGACCGCTCGTCTTCACTGAAGTTGGCGCGCACTTCCGGCGAGTATGTTTCATCGTTGCCGAAGGTGACCTTGATGTCCCACATTTCGAGGTTGCCGTCGTCAACGCCGATCATGATGCTGACAAATCGGCCATCGCCGGCGCCCACGTCGATCGTGTCCATGTCGGCGCCAAAATCGACGACCTTCTGGCCGAGCTTTTCGTAGTCGGGGAACTTCTCCTTCCAGTTCGGCTTGTCGCGACGTTGTGCGTCGGCAGGTACAAATGCAGCCAATCCCAGCGCCAGCAGCGCAAGGATACCCCAAAGTCCGGTTTTCATGTGGCTCTCCAATTGGCCCCGCGTGAGCGTGAATATGCAACACTCATAGCGCGTGCAGGTTGCGGTGCCAATGCTGGTGTCGCAGCTTGTGCGGCACTTTCGGCGGCGCTAGATTCGCAGGCCGTCCCTTTCTCGGAGATTGTATGACTCGCACATCGGTAGTGCTCTTGTTGCTGGTTTCTGTTTTCATGCTCAGTTCGTGCGGCCGTGGCAGCCGCCCCGTCAACACGCAGGACGGCGACAACGACCGCGTCGAGCACCTGGGCCAGCGCCGCGTTGATTTCAAAGGCGACCACGACACCATCGAGTGCAGCCTGCGCGATGGCACGTTTCACGCCATCCGTATTGAGGTTGAAGGCAGCGAACTTGAGATGTGGGACATCGACGTGTTCTTCATCAACGGCGGCCACCAGGACGTAGACACGCGAGTACAATTTGCCGAAGGCAGCTGGAGCCGCCGCATCGACCTGCGCGGCGGTGCCCGCGGCATCGACAAAGTCACGTTCAAGTACAAGAGCAAGAAGGCCCGCACTGGCAAAGCCACCGTACATCTGTACGGCATTCACTAGCCCGCTCGCACGCAATCACGACCGGTCCTCAGGGGCCGGTCGTGTCTTTTCAACGGGAGCCACAACGTTCCGTCTCTCAAGCCACTGCAAAGCTGCCCGCCGCCGAGAGGCCGGGAACCGCTATATGGATGTGCTGCAACTGCCGGAAACCACGAAACACGAAGCCGTCGCATTGACAACTGCTCGCGCTTTAACGGTCATGCAGTTGCCGGCGAGCCCCCGACTGCCGGTGCCCCCGCCCTTGGCACCGCTTAGCTCGCGCGCTTGCACGGCTGGATGCGGTACAGGCAGCGGCGCTGGCCGCTGAGAATATGTTCTTCGCGCTCAACTTCGGCGCCCAGTACCTGCCGGAACAGGCCCAACTCGCCGGTGCACAGGTCCTGGCAGGTCTCGGCCGCTGCGCAAATCGGGCAGTGGTTCTCGACCAGCAGCAGTGAACCGTCCTGCTCGCGACTCCATTCAGCCATATAGCCTTCTTCTTCGCGGATGTTTGCCAACTCCGCCACCTTGGCCTCAAGCCCGCGCTTGCGACCAATGCGGCCCGCGTAGCGCTGCGCCTGGCCTTGCATGCGCAGCGCAATCAGTCTTGATATGCCATCCGCACCGAATGCCTGGCGCGCGGCGCTCAGGATGCCAATGGCAAGCTCACCATGGCTGTCCGGGAAGTGACCGGCAGTCGCGCGCGTCAGGCACCAGATCCGCGCCGGCCGCCCGACCTTTCGGCGCTCATCGGTGAACTGCACGTCGCCCGCTTCTTTCAGCGCGTACAGGTGCTGGCGCACCGCCATCGCGGTCACGCCAAGCCGCTTGGCCACCTGGACGGCGGTCTGGGGCCCCTTGGTCTTCAGGTAGAATAGGATTTTTTCGCGCGCCTTGGCGGGCAGTTCGATGGTCATGGAACTGAATTAGACGCCGCAATCCGGGATTACGCAAGCAGACGCTTGACATATTATACAAAGCCAACTCTTTACTAATGCGGAGCATGCAGGAGTCCGGCGCGAGACAGCTCGATCACCTGAACCAGTGCGTGCGCAACTTCGACGAAACCGCAGCCCGGTACCGGCGTGTCTTCGGTACTGAGTTATCGAGCAGGGCACGTGCAGGTCCAACTGCGGGGCGTGCTCAAGCGTAGCGATGCTGTGCGTGTACAAACACGCTGAGCTTGAACACCTGACCGTGCGTTACGGCGTGGCATGCGAGTGGCCCCGTGTCACAAGCTGCCCCATCGACGACCCCACAGGCTTCAGCATTGAAGTCGCACCCTGGAGCAACGATGCGCCGACGTTTCAGTAGCTCGGGTTTCGGTCGCCACGGGCACGTTCAAGGCACTTTGTGCGCTTGCGTTCGTTTTACCTGCAACGTTCCCTTGGTGCGTGCCGCGCAGCTTTCTATATTCCGCGCGATGCCCAAGGTTGAACTGGCCCGCCACCTCTTCGCGTTTTTTCCTCACCTTGAGGGGAAAGAAATCATCGTCCAGGCCGAGACTGCAGCCGGCATCGTAATGGAAATGGAAAAGCTGGCACCCGGGTTCGCATTCTACATCTGCGACGAACGCGGCAGTCTGCGCACGCACGTGAACATGTTCATAGAGGAAAACATGGTCAGTGATCGCAAGAAACTCAGCGACCATGTGAAGCCCGATTCAAAGGTGTACATACTTCAGGCGCTATCGGGGGGTTAGGGCTTGGGGACAGCAGTTGCCTCTGCCCCACGCTCCAGGCCCGACTTCCGGAGAACTCGAATGTCCGACCGCATCATCCTGGGTACTCGCAAAGGCGCCATCTTCGTTGACAGAGTCAGCGGACGCTGGAAGATCACCAACGTCGCCCACGCCGGCACGCCCATCAGTTATGCGGCGTGTGACGCGCGCGACGGTACGATCTGGGCGGCGCTCGACCACGGCCACTGGGGATGCAAGCTCTCGCGCTCACGTGATGGCGGCAGAACCTGGCAGGACGCAGGTCAGATCAAGTACCCCGACGGTGCCCGCTACATCGACGGGTACGAGGGCCAGGGCGATGCGCCCAAGGCCCCGAAAATCAAGGACGCCACCCTTGGCAAGATCTGGTGCCTCGCGTTTGGCGGCGCGGATCAGCCCGGTCGCATTTACGCCGGCACGATTCCCGGAGGCCTGTTTGTCAGCAACGATGGCGGCGACAGCTGGAAGCTCAATATGCCGCTGTGGAACCATGAAAGCCGCGGCGGCGACCTGAGCCGGGGCACGCCCGGCCAGAGCCACTGGTTTGGCGGCGGCGCAACGGTAGACGGCGACTCGGCCCCGGGCATCCACTCAGTGGTCGTGGACCCGCGCAACAGCAAGCGCATTCTTGTCGGCGTAAGCTGCGCCGGCGTGCTCGAATCCACCGACGACGGCAGGACATGGGTCGGCCGCAACAAGGGTTTGAAGGCGACGTTCCTGCCGAACCCCGACGCCGAGTGGGGCCATGACCCGCACCACGTTAACCTGTGTGCCGGCAATCCTGACCACGTATGGCAGCAGAATCACTGCGGCGTCTTCTACAGCAGCGACGGCAGCAAGACCTGGCGCGAAGTCAGCAAGCCCGACACCGGCGTGCACTTCGGCTTCCCGGTCGCGGTCGATGAGAACGACGGCAGGCAGGCGTGGCTCGTGCCCGGCATGTCTGACGCCGTTCGCATGACGATTGAAGGCGCCCTGTTCGTCGCGCACACCAGAGACGGCGGGCAAAGCTGGCAGCACCAGCGCGAAGGCCTGCCGCAGCAGCGCGCCCATGACGTGGTCTACCGCCACGCGTTTGACAAGGCCGGCGACAGCCTCGCGTTCGGCAGCACCACCGGCAACGTCTACGTAAGCGACAGCCGTGGCGCAGCCTGGCACACGCTAGGCAACTCGCTGCCGCCCGTGTACTCCGTAAGGTTCGCAACAACCGAAGCCAGTGAGAAGTCCCCCACCGGCAACCTCAAGCAGCCAAGCACCAGCAAGGCTGCGAAGTCTGGAAACAAGAGCCCAGAGCGCAAGCAACGGGCAAGAGCAACAAAGAAGAAAGCAGCACGGAAAAAGGCCAAGCCCAGCCCCGGCCGGAAGGCCGGCGGAAGCAAGAAAAGCACTCCGAAGGCAAAGAAGGCGGCACCGAAGAACGCAAAGAACGCAGCAAAGAGGCCCGTGAAGAGAGCCGCGAAAAAATCAGCAAAGAAACCAAAGGCAAAGCCGCGAAAGCGCTAAGGCGCGAATCCGCCGGGCTTTGATTTCGCCAATCCACGGCAAGGCAGTTCAACCGAACAAGGAAACAAACCATGTCCGACCAACTCACCCTCGGCACGCGTAAAGGGACCATCATCCTCGAGAACCGCGATCGCCGCTGGCACCAGGTTGCCCACAGCCACAAGGGCACCAACGTCGCCTACGCCGCATTCGACGCGCGCACGGGCACGTATTGGTCGGCGCTGGACCACGGGCACTGGGGCAGCAAGCTCTCGCGCAGCACCGACGGCGGCCAAAGCTGGGCCGACGCCGGCCAGATCAAGTATCCCGAGGGCGCCAGGTACATCGACGCCCCATTCACCGAGCCCGGCCCCGACGGCCCCGCCATCCGCGACGCACGCCTGCTGAAGCTGTGGGTGCTGCAGTTCGGCCACGCCAGCCAGCCCGGCCGCATCTATTGCGGCACGATTCCCGGCGGCTTGTTCGTCAGCAACGACAACGGCGAAAGCTGGGAACTAAACCGCCCGCTCTGGAACGATGACTCGCGCGGCGGCGACCTGTTCGCAACAAGCGGCAAGGGCAAGAAACAACTCTGGTTCGGCACGCCCGCCAGCGCCAGTGCAGGCGAATTCGCAGCAGGCATTCACAGCATCGCCGTCAACCCGGCCGACCCGAAGCACTACATGATTGCCGTGTCGTGCGCCGGCGTGGTCGAAACCCGCGACGACGGGCAGACGTGGGCGCCGCGCAACAAGGGCGTCGGCGCGATCGGCATGCCCAACCCGGATGACCAGACCTGGGGCCACGATGTGCACTTCCTGGATTGGTGCAAGAGCGACCCGCGCCATGTGTGGCACCAGAACCACGGCGGCGTCTACTACAGCGACAACGGCGCAGAAAGCTGGAAGTGCGTCGACAACAAGGACAAGGGCATTCACTTCGGCTGGCCCATCGCCGTGGATGAAAACGACGGGCGAACTGCCTGGGTCGTGCCGCAGGGCGGCGACCAGAGCCGCATGGCCATCGGCGGCGGACTGTTTGTGGGGCGCACCCAGGACGGCGGCAAGACGTGGGAACAATTGCGCGAGGGCCTGCCGCAGGAGTGGTGTTTTGACACGATCTACCGCCACGGCCTTCACATCAACGGCGATCGGTTAGCCTTCGGCTGCACCAACGGCAACCTGTACGTCAGCGACAACCGCGGCGAAAGCTGGATAACCGTGGGCCACAACTTCCCGCCCATCCACAGCGTACGGTTTGCATGAGTCAGTGAGCTCGGGGCGGATCACCCTTGACGCGTCAATCCATCATGAAAGCCCCGACTTTACGGTCGGGGCTTTCCGCGTTTTCTGGGTTTGGCTGCCAGGTACTGCGGGGGCCAGTACTGCTGCTCGTGGCCGTAGTCGGCGGCTGCGCGCAGCGTGGCGTAGGGGTCGGCCAGGTGCGGCCTTGCCATGGCCACCAGGTCGGCGCGGCCGCTCAGCAGCAGCGTGTTGGCCTGGTCAATCGTCTGCACGTTGCCGACAGTCATCGTCGCGATGCCGACTTCGTTGCGGATCAGGTCGCTGAACGGCGCCTGGAACATTCGCCCGTACACAGGCTCCTGGTCGTTCACTACCTGCCCAGCCGACACGTCCAGCAGGTCAAGCCCGTGATCCTTGAACATGTGCCCGATCTCGATGCGGTCCGCGTCGGTCAATCCGTCGGGCCGCCATTCAGTCGCGGAGATGCGCACACTCATCGGCTTGTCCACAGGCCACGCCGCGCGCACGGCGTCAAACACTTCGAGCGGGTAGCGCATGCGTGCTTCCAGGCTGCCGCCATAGCCGTCGGTGCGCTGGTTCGTGACCGGCGAGATGAACGTGCTGAGCAGATAGCCGTGCGCCATGTGAATCTCGATCATGTCGAACCCGGCTTGCAGGGCGCGCACGGCAGCGTCGGCGTGCTGTTCGCGAATGGCGTCCATTTCAACACGCGTGATTTCGCGCGGCACGGGCCAGCCCTCGTCGTACGGAATCGCCGATGGCGCCAGCACGGGCCAGGCGCCTTCTTCGGGTGCCAGGGGGTCGTCGCCGTCCCATGGCAGGCGACAGCTACCCTTGCGGCCGGCATGGCCGATCTGCAGGCAGATGCGCGCCTGAGATGAACCATGAATGAAGTCGTTGATCTCGCGCCAGGCCCGCACATGCTCGGGCCCGTAAATACCCGTGCAACCCTTCGTAATGCGGGCGTCGGGCGTGGCGTACGTTTCTTCGGTGAAAATCAGGCCGGCGCCGCCGATCGCGCGCGAACCCAGATGCACAAGGTGCCAGCGGTTGGGCATGCCGTCGTCATTGCACGAGTACTGCGCCATCGGGCTGACGACGATGCGGTTGGCCAAGGTCATGCCGCGCAACTGAAACGGCTGAAAGGCGGGTGGCGCTGCGGTTGCCGACTCCCGATTCCCGATTCCCGACACACCGCACGCGTACCCGGGCACCGGAACGATCACGCCTTTGTGCGGGTTGTTCCCGGCAAACCACTCCGTTGCGCGCTGCACAAACTCAGGGTCGCGCAACTTGAGATTGTCATAAGTGATGCGCTTGCTGCGCGTGAGTTGATTGAACGTGAACTGGATTGGTGGCTGAGTTTTGAAGTAGCGGGCGACGTTTTCGTACCACTCCAGGCTGGTCTGCGCTGTCTTTTGCAGGCGTGCAGAATCTTCCCAGCGGCGTGATTGATACTCGCGCAGCACTGTGTTGACGGGCTTGCCGGGCAGGTCGGCGAATGTCTTTGCCAGCTCAATGGCGTCTTCCATTGCCAGTTTTGTACCGCTGCCGATGCTGAAGTGCGCGGTGTGCGCGGCGTCGCCAAGCAGCACCACATTTTCATGCACCCAGGACTCGTTGCGAATTGTCGGGAAAGTACGCCACACGCTCTTGTTGCCAAGCAGCTTGTGCCCATGCAGATGCTTGCGGAACAGCTTCTCGCTGTAGGCGATGGTCTGGGCTTCGTCGGCCTGGTCAAGGCCGGCGCGCTTCCAGGTCTCTTCGCGGCATTCGACAATGAATGTGCTGGTGTTCGCGTCGAACGGGTAGGCATGCACGGTGAACAATCCGTGCTCGTTCTCTTCGTAGATGAACGTGAACGCAGGCAGCCGGAAGTTCGCGCCAAGCCACGAGAACTTGCATCTGCGCCAGTCGATTTCCGGCTTGAAGTGCTGTTTCAGGTGCTCGCGCACCCACGAGTTAACGCCGTCGGCGCCGAGAACCAGGTCGGCGTCGGCATACGGCTCCAGCGACCTCACTTCGGTGTCAAAGACCAGCTGGACGCCCAGCTCTTCGCAGCGTTCCTGAAAGATGTTCAGCAGGCGTTTGCGGCTCATGCCGGCAAAGCCGTGGCCGGTGCTGCGAACGCACTGGCCCTGGATGAACGTGTCGATGTCGGGCCAGTACGCGAACTCTTTGGTGATGCGGTCGAAGGTTGGCTGGTCTGCGGTTTCGAAACCACCCAGTGTTTCATCGGAAAACACGACACCCCAGCCAAACGTGTCGTAGGGCCGGTTGCGCTCGACCACGACAATGTCGTGGGCGGGGTTCTGCTTCTTCATCAGGATCGAGAAGTAGAGCCCCGCAGGCCCGCCACCAATGCTGACGATCTTCATGGCGGCAATCTAGCGAATCGCGCGAAAACGCAAATGACCAAGGGCGCGCCGGCACATTCGGCACGCCCTTGGTTTGCATGACTGGCTTGCCGGTTGGCTGGCCTGCCAGCCGAAGCCTGTACGAAGGCTGGAGCCACCTGTCGGATTTGAACCGACGACCTATGCTTTACGAAAGCATTGCTCTACCACTGAGCTAAGGTGGCTTGCGCCTGCAACGCGGCGCGCGAATGGTCTAACGAACACCAATCGACGTCAATGGGGTGGGCGCCAAGCGCCGGCTTAGGCCAGCGGCAGTGTAAGCACGAAGCAGCAGCCGTCCTGTACGCCTGGATCCAGCGACAAATCGCCGCCCATCGCTCTTGCCAGCCTGCGGCTCAGCGCAAGCCCCAAACCCACGCCGGGGGCGCTGTTGGCGGCTTGCTGGGCCGACTTGCGGAACGGCTGGAACAGTTTCGCAGCTTCGGTCTTGCTGATGCCGGGGCCGTGGTCGCGGACCGTGATGCGCGCCCTGGTGCCGACGGTGCAGGTTATCTCGATGCGCCGCTCGCCGCCGGTGGCGTACTTGCACGCGTTGTCCACCAGGTTGAACATCACCTGCTCAACCGCCCCGGGGTCAGCCAGCACAGCCACTTGCGGGCAGGCGGCAATATCAAGCTGCATACCCGCCTGTTGCGCGCGTTGCGACATGCGCTCGGTGCTGCGTTCAATCAGGCGTGACAGCGGGACTTCCTCGATGCGGTCTTCTTTGCGGCCGCGCTCAAGCTTGGCATACGCCAGCACGTTCTCGACCAGGTGCCCAAGGCGCAGCGCCTCGTTGTGCAGGGTGTTGTAGTACTCGTTGCGGGCCTCTTCATTCGGCACGCGGCCGCTTTGCAGCATCTCGGTGTACATCCGGAAAGTGGTCAGCGGCGTGCGCAGCTCGTGGGTGACTGCGCTGACGAACTCTTCGCGCCGTGCTGAAAGCGCCAGCGTGCGCCGCAGCGTGAACGCCAGGGAAAGCGCGACAAACACCAGGCAGCCCCACGCCACATACAGTGTGACGCGAAGCGGCGAGATGCCGGCCTGTGGCGCCGTGTTCGGCATTTCGCCCGGCAGCACCTCGATCGGCAGCGCGGCAAGCCGCTGCACCGAAGCACTCTCGACTCCCGTTGCCCCCAGCGGCGCGGGCCGGAAGGTCGCGTTGGGCATCAAGTCGCGGCTGGCGGCGGTCAACGTCGCGCGAATCACGTCCCAGTCCAGCACGCATCCCTGCACATACTCGCTGCCATCCAGGCTGATGCGCCGCGCGAGCACCAGCGTTTCGCCCATCCACAGCGCGGACATCGGTCCTTCCTGGATGTCCACAGGCGGCGGGCCGTCGCCGCCATAGCCGATCTGCTGCTGGGCATCGTTCTGTTCTTCGCCCTTGCGTTTGCTGGCGGCCTTCTTGTTGGCGTCGGAACGTTTCTGGTACTCGGCCTGGTTCTGTCCGTTGCGGGCGGCCCATCTGTCGTCGGCATAGACCATGTCGGCTGCGATGTTCTGGCGCGGGTCCGACTTGCGGCCGGGAAGCTGTGCCAGCATCGCCTCGCGCGTAACACGGTCGCGCACCTGCGCCAGCTTTGCCTGCGCGGCCCGAATGTCGTCAGGCGAAAGCAGCTTGCGCAGGGCCAGTCGCTGCTTCTCGCCTTGCGGCGCCTGCGGCGAGGTCAGCTCGCCGCCTGGTTCATACTGGAAGTGCACCTGCACCACGCCGCTTTCCAGGCGCAGCAGCGGCGATGGCAGCAGCGGCTCGTCGGGTCGAATCTCGCCGAACATACGGGTGTAGGCGCCTTCGGCCGGGTAGAACGCCGAGTAATGAAAGTAGGGCCGGGCGGCTTCGTCCGTGACGATCGGCGTAAGCTCGCTTTCAAGCTGCCACAGCGCGTTGCGCACGCCCTGCTCCGAAAGCGCGCGCTGGTTGGCTTCGGCGTGGCTTCTCTCAAGGTCGGTCAGCAACAGGCTTGCCCAGACCATCACCCCGGCCGCAACCGCGACGCCAAAGGCGAAAACAGCCCAGACCACGCCGCCCTTCATGGCGCCCCCGCAAGCATGTAGCCCTTGCCCCGAACGGTCAGCAGAATCGTCGGCGCGTCACCGCTGTCGCGCAGCTTCTCGCGCAGCCGCGCGACGTGCATGTCAATCGTGCGCGTGCTGAGGCCGCGGGGGTCGATGCGCCACACACGCTGTAGAATCTCGTCACGCGTGATGACGCGGCCAGGGTTCACGACCAGGTAGCGCAGCAACTCGCGTTCGCGCTCGGACAAGTCCACGCGATCACCGCCCTCGTAGCGTATCTCGCAGCGCGCAAGATCAGCCACGCCGCCAGGAAACTCATAAGCACTCACGTCGGCCGGGCGCTCAGGGCTGCGGCGGATCACGGCCTCAACGCGGGCGCTGAGCTCAGCCACGCTGAACGGCTTGACAACATAGTCGTCGGCGCCAAGTCTCAGGCCGGCCACGCGGTCTTTCTCGGCGCCCATGGCGGTCATGATGATCACCGGCAGCGTGGGCCGCACGCGGCGGATTTCTTTCAGGATTTCGAGCCCCGCAATCTTGGGCAGCGCCAGATCCAGCAGCACCAGGTCGCAGTCAACCTGCAACGCGTTGCGCAGGCCGGTTTCGCCGTCGCCCGCTTCGAAAACGCTGTAGCCGTCGAAGTTCAGGCAATCAACCACGCCGCGCCGGATGGCGGCGTCGTCTTCAATGACCAGGATGCTGCGTTGATTTGTCATGGGCATGCATTGTAGGGGCGCAGCCGGCTGCGCCCCTACTGAAAATCGACTTGCGTAGGGGATTGCCACCTAGTCCTCGTTCCTGAAGCCACGTTTGCGGCCCGGCTCCATGGGAAGCACGCTGGTGCTTACCATGTTGAGACCCGCGAACTGCATCAGCGCCGGTTCTTTGTGGCGCCGAACGACTTCGTTGCAGATGCGACGCGCCTCGACAATCGGCAGCAGGCTCGCGCCGGGTTCAGCCCCGATGCCGCCAAAGTCGAACTTGCTGATCACGCAACCGGCTGGCACTGGCAGAAGCATCATGGCCTCCCGTCGGCGCACGGATGCGCCTGCACTAGAGTACGGCCTGGCGGCCCGGTTCTTTGTAACGGGCGGGTAAAAGCCTAGGTTGCCGTGATGACGACCTTGCCGAATGGGCCCGCCGCCAGGGCGTCATATGCCCGCGGCGCATCAGCAAATGCAACTGTCGCGGCGATCTGGGGTTGCAGCGCGTGCTTTGCCACGAAGGTTGCCGCTTCCAGTAGCTCGATGCGGCTGCCGACAAATATGCCGCGCAGCCCGGCCGCTTTATAGACCAGCGGCTGGATGTTCACGTTGTCGGCGACCCCGGTCAGACGCCCGACCAGGCTGATGCGCCCAGCCGGGGCCAACGCATTGACGCTGCGCTGAACTGTCTTGGCGCCGCCGGTTTCGACAATCCAGTCCGCGCCTCGACCCTGCGTCAGGCGCAGGACCTCCTGGTCCCAGTCGGCGTGCGTGACGTAGTTGACGCCGTCGTCGGCGCCCAGCGCCTTGGCGCGCGAGAGTTTGTCGTCGCTGCTGCTGGTAATGATCACGCGATTGCCGAACGACTTCGCAATCTGCAACGCAAACAGGCTCACGCCACCGGTGCCCAGCGTGAGCAGCGTTCGCCCCTGCGGCAGGTCGCGCACTGCGTTGTAAGCCGTCAGGCCCGCCACGGGCAATGTTGCCGCATGCTGGTAAGAAAGAACCTCGGGAAGCGCCGCCACGCCCTGCTGAGGAAAGCAGCGGTACTCGGCCAGCACGCCCGGCAAACCGAACCCCAGGTCAGTGCCGTAAGCACCGGCGTGGATGGGGCCGTCGAGCCAGCCCTGAAAGAAGGTGCCGATCACGCGCTGCCCGACTTTGAACGTGAGGACGTCTTTGCCCACGGCGACGATTTCGCCGGCGCCGTCGGATAGCGGCACCAGCGGCATGTGCCTGGGCTGTCCATACTCGCCGCGCAGGATCATGAGGTCGCGGTAGTTCAGGGACCAGGCGTGCAAGCGCACCAGCACTTCGCCGGGGCCTGGCGACGGTGTCGGCACGTCTTCGATCTCAAGTTTGTGTTCTGCGCCGATTTGCGTGATGACCCAGCGTTTCATGCGGGCAGTCTACGGTCGTGCCCGCCGTGGTGAAGGATGCTCTTGCGTTCCGGGTTCTGAGTTCCGCGTTGAACTGCCGTGTACTCGGAACTCAGAACCCGGAACGGAAGCCGGCAGGCCGTGTAAGAGTCGAACTCACCCGACTGGTTCTGGAAACCGGTCCGGCCCCGGGCCCCGGCCTGAAGCTGGTTCGCAGGGAGCGATTCAAACGCTCATTTCCGGGTCCAGAGCCCGGCGTCCTATCCGTTGGACGACCCGCGAGGGGGCAGGGGTGCCAGGCACCCCTGCATTACTCCGTTGCAACTGCGACCACGGCCTTGCCGATGAACGGCGTCCACGCGGGCTGCGACGTCACGCCACGCAGCAGCAGTTTCGCGCGCGTCGGCTGCTGCGGCACGGCCAGCAGGGTCATCTCGGCCTCGCGCGGCGTGCGGTCGGCCTTGCGATGATTGCAGCGAGCGCACGCCAGCACGCAATTGCCCCACGTGCTTGCGCCGCCGCGCGACACCGGCACTACGTGGTCAAGCGTCATGTCGCGCTTGTGCACGACCGCGTTGCAGTACTGGCAGCGGCCGTTGTCGCGTTCGTACACGCCGCGGCGCGAGAACGGCACGCCGGCGTTGGGATAGCCGGCGAACCGGGCCAGCGTAATCACCTGCGGAATGCGCACCTGCAGGGCAGCCGTCCGGATGTAGTCGGCCTCAATCACATGGGTGTCAGCCGGCACGGCACGCTGTGCAAGCCACTGCTCCCAGGTGAACATCTGGTAGGTCTGGGGGCATACGATGCGGGCCCGGTCGCGCGACACCAGCACCAGTGCGCGACGCAGTACCAGTGTGGTGAGCGGCTGCCAGACGCGGTTGAGGGTCAGCACGCGCTCAAGCTCAATGCGGGTCATGGCGTCTCCTTTCTGGTGTGCGTGGTGGCGGCGGAGGGAGTTGAACCCTCAAGACCAGGATTATGAATCCCGGCTGCGCACCGGCGCGCGCCGCGACAAGTTGGTTGTTGGAGGGGGTCAGGCACTGTGTCGTTCCGAAACAGCGCCAGCCCCCTTGGAGCCGCAGGCCGGAGTTCAACCGGCATCGCGCCGCTACGAGGGGCGCATCCTGGCGTTAGACGACAGCGGCCTGGTCCCCGGTGAGTGAATCGAACACTCGTCACCTGCTTGTAAGGCAGGGGCCCTGCCATTGGACGAACCGGGAAAATCTGGTCGCGGAGGTGGGATTCGAACCCACGGTCTCTTGCTCCCGGGGCAAGCGTCCGGCCTCTGGACTACTCCGCGAAAGCCCGCGCGGCAACGCGCGGGCGGCCTGCTGCTTCCGCCGCGGGCTTTCAGTACTGGTGAGCGTACGGGGAATCGAACCCCGACCTTCTGATTGAGAATCAGAGATCCTGGCCGTTAGACGATACGCCCTGGCGACCCCACGGGGAGTTGAACCCCGGTCTCCCGATAGACAATCGGGCATCGTAGCCGTTGGACCATGGGGCCAGGCTGGTAGAGACACGTGGAGTCGAACCACGATCTGCCGATTATCAATCGACTGCTCTGCCCTTGAGCTATGCCTCTGTGCGGGCGACCCGGTGTCACCCATGCGATTGGCTGGCCCGGCAGGATTCGAACCTGCATCACAAGCTCCGCAAGCTTGCATCCTTCCATTAGACGACGAGCCAAAGTCTGGTGGACCGGCTGGGAGTTCAACCCAGTCTGCGTGCTTGCAAGGCACGCGTGCTCGCGTTGACACTACCGGCCCATGTGTTTGATGCGTCCGCCTTGCGCAAGGCTTCGGCGCAACGCGTGGAGCCCCCGGGCGGAATCGAACCGACCGTCCCCTGACTGGCAATCAGGAATTCTGCCACTGAACCACGAGGGCCTTGAATCTCGGCGCAGTTGTCAAAGAGCTGGTGTGCCGGCATGGACTTGAACCACGATTTCCGCGGCTTCAACGCGGCGCTCTTCCGTTGAGCTACCGGCACATGGGTGCGGGCGCGGATTCGAACCGCCCCTTCGCTTTCACAAAGCGCAATGCGTCCGCTACACCAACCCGCACACAACGAAGCGGGGACCCGTCACCGGGTCCCCGCTTGCGGCGCACACGCGCCTTCAAAGCGTCGGACCCCCTGGGCCATGACCGCGCTGTGCCCGCTCAAGGCGGGGCGCGAAATCTCGGTTGGCTTTTGGCTGCGACACGACTATCTCCTTGATCGCGAGCTTACCCCGCGCCTATTGACGTGTCAATATCTTTATTGACGCGTCAATACTGTAACGCCCGCGGGTTGCCCCGGGTTTCATTTTTCTTTCGGCGCCACTGTCACGCACCACAAGCCCTGGTGCTCCGCCACATCGATCTCGACATCCACAAAACGGCCGATCGTTGCCATGTTCGTCGTCGTGTGCAGCGTGGGCTTGAGCGTTATGAAGCTGCCGCCGGCACCCAGCGCCAGCGGCAGCAGCAACTGGTCGGCCAGGTACTCACCCACCGGCGCCCCTGACTTCAGGTAGGCCTTCATCTCGCGCACAGCCTCTTTGGCCACGGTTTCTGCGGCTTTGCCGCGCTTTCCGAAGGCGGTGACGACTTCTGTCGCATGCCCGCCGCGCGCGAACACGCACACTGCGTTGCCGGGGCCCAGCCCGCCCGGGCGTTCCTGGCGCAGGTCGCTTACATTCAGCGCGCGCCCGATGATGCCGAGTTCGCGCTCGCCTACGTTTTCGGGCAGGTTCGCCACGTAGGCCACAGCCGCCAGTGTCACCGAGCCGCGCTCGTGCAACTTGAGTCTCTCACGCACCGCCCACGGCTGAATACGCGCGTGAATCTCGCCGCCACCGGCCGGGAAGAACCCCAACCGCTCGGCCCAAAGATCCATTTGAATGCCGGCACGACCAACGAGGGGCAGAAACGCGTGCTGCAGAAAATCCAGTGGCGGAGCCCAGGCATTGTGCGTGCCGCCCTCAATGCTGACGTGGCTTTCGCCGGCGGCGTGCAGCAGCGGGTACAGCACGGTCTGCAGCACCAGCGACGCGCTGCCCGCCGAGCCCACGCTGAACCGATGCTTGCCCGGGTAGATGCCCTGCGGTGCGAATGCCAGGTCACGGCTGCCGATCTCGTCGCCGGTGACGGCAGCGTTGCTGACTTGCTGCGCCGCGCGCACACACGCCAGGTGCTGCTGTCCCAGACCGGGCTTTTCGCGGCCGGCACGAATGTTGAACAGGCGGAACGGCTGGCGCGTAATAACCGAAAGCGCGAGCGAGGTGCGAAGCACCTGCCCGCCGCCTTCGCCCTCGCTGCCGTCAATCTCGATCACGTCAACCCTTCACGCACACGACCTGCTTCAGTGTGTGCAGGATCTCAACCAGGTCGCCCTGGGCTGCCATCACTGCGTCGATGTCCTTATAGGCCGCAGGCGTTTCGTCGATCACGTCCTTGTCCTTGCGGCACTCCACGCCCTGCGTTGCCGCCTCATGGTCCTTGACCGTGAAGCGCTTGCGCGCCTCGTTGCGGCTCATGACGCGGCCCGCACCGTGGCTGCACGAGTGAAAACTTTCCTCGCAGCCCTTGCCGCAGACAATGTAGCTGCGCGCGCCCATGCTGCCGGGGATGATACCCAGCTGGCCCTGGCGGGCGCTTACGGCGCCCTTGCGCGTCACGAACACTTCTTGGCCATAGTGCGTTTCGCGCTGCACGTAATTGTGGTGGCAGTTCACAGCCATCAGCTCGGCGTTGAACTCGGGCACCAGCCCCGTGATCGCCACGGCGCTGGTCACCGCGCGCATCATGCACTCGCGGTTGACGTGCGCGTACTCCTGCGCCCAGTGCACGGCTTCTACATAGTCGTCGAAGTGCTCGGTGCCTTCATCGAGATAGGCGAGGTTTTCGTCAGGCAGGTTCTTCATATGCTGGCGCATGTCGTTCTTGGCAAGCTGGATAAAATATGTGCCGATGCGGTTGCCCACGCCGCGCGAGCCGCTGTGCAGCATGAACCAGACGTGACCTGCCTCGTCCAGGCAGACCTCAATGAAATGATTGCCCGTGCCCAGCGTGCCAAGCTGGCCTGCGGGGTGGGCGTTGCGCGCAAGCTTTGGGTACTTGTCGGTGATTGCCTTGTAGCCTGCTTCCAGAGCCCTGTATGCCGCTGCCACGTGATCGGGCGGGTCGTTCCATGCGCCGCGGTCGCCCGGGCCGCCACGGTCGGTGCGGCCATGCGGCACGGCGCGCTCGATCGCGCCGCGAATCGGCAACAGGTTGTCGGGCAGCTGCTCCGCCTTCAGCGAGGTCTTCACGGCGCACATGCCGCAGCCGATGTCTACGCCGACGGCCGCGGGGATGATGGCCTTGAGTGTCGGCACAACGGAACCGACGGTCGCGCCCAGGCCCCAATGCACGTCAGGCATTGCAGCGACCCACTTGTGAATAATCGGCAACTTGGCGGTGTTGATGAGCTGCTGCTCGGCGTTGGCGTCAAAGTGAACGCCCTCAATCCACGCCTTGATCGGCACGGCGCCCTTGTGAGTAATCATCTTGTACGGCATTGCGTCCTCAGTCAGTACTGTACCGGAACGCAGAGGGGTTGCATTAAACGAACCCCGCGGGCGATTGCCCGCGGGGTTTTATACAGACCTTGGTTAGCGTTCGATGTCCGGCTTTTTTCTGTCGGTCTTGTCGGCCTTCTGGTTGTACACCCAGATGTACGGTGTGCGCCCTCCGTAGGACGGCTTGATCTTGCTGTCCGCCGGCTTCTCAATCTTGAACAGCGTGTACGCGCCCACCACGATGTCCAGTTTGCCATCGCCGTTGTAGTCAAGGACGTCGATGTACCAGCCGGTGTCCGGGCATGGCTGGTCCTCGGAACTGCTGGACTTGTCGAGAAGTGTTTTGGCTGCTTCCAGTTTGGGTTTGCCCTTTTCGCCGGTGTTGCGGAACCACAGGACCTTGCCCTCAAAAGTACCGACCACGATGTCGATCAAACCGTCTGCGTCCCAATCGACCACGCGCGGGTTGGTGATTTTTCCGCTCGCGGAGAGGGGCTTGTCGCCGACCATAAGCTGCGTGCTGCCCGTCGCGAACTTCGGCTCTTTGGCGCTGCCTTCGTTAATGCAAATCCAGAGGCCGCCGGCGCGGTCGCCCATGATGATGTCGAGGTCGCTGTCGGCGTCCCAGTCAAACGCCACGGCAGAAATCGCGTGTGCCTTGGCGGACTTGCCGCCGGTCCGGTCGTGGTTGGTCCACTTCTTGGTGTCGTAGTCCCAGTACTGTGAGAGAAAGATGCGGCTGCCCTCATTGTCCATCACGTGCGCAGGCTTGGCGAAGCCTTCTTTGCTGCCATAGCTGACCCACGGGCTGCCGTCAAAGGTGGCGGTAAAGATGTCCATGATCCCGTCGGCATTGAAATCCACGAACTGTGGACCCATGCCGATGCATCACCAGTTGTTGAACTTCAGCGGCTTGCCATCGGCGCCATTGAGCGGCTTCTCTGCGCTCCAGCCGTCCTTGGTACGGCTGACAACTGTCAGGTTGCCAAACAGGTCGCCCACCACCATCTCAAGGTTGCCGTCGCCGTCGATGTCATGAAATGCCGGCGAGGGGTACAGGCGCTCGCGGCTGTTGTGTTCATAGCCCACGAAGTTGTCGCCGGCCTTTATGCGCACCGGCGCTTCAAATGTCTGGGCGGGCAGCGCGATCGCGCCCGCGGCCAGAACGCCCAGCACTGTCTCCCGAATCATGATCTCTCCTTAGGTCAGGGGTTACGCCCCGGGGGCAACCATTGTACGACCGCTGGTCGGCGGCGACGAACGCAACCCGCGCAATAGTTGCGGATTCGCGCATGACCGTCAACATCGTATCAGGTCCATGCCGCCAGCAGATCGGCCCATGCCTGCTGTTCGCGCGCAGGGTCGATCAGCGCCTGTCCGGCTTTGCAGCGCTGTTGCAGTCCGGTGTAGAACTCGGCATCGGTCTCGGCGCGATGCAGCAGGCCTGCCAGCGCCTGCGTGTCGCCGACATCGAACAAGCCCGGATACTCCGGGCCGAGTATGCCCAGCGAGGCGCCCATGCGGCTGACGATCGCGGGCGTCCCGCATGCAATCGCTTCTGTCAGCACGTTTGCGCCGCCTTCCATGATGCTGGTCAGCACCATCACGTGCGATGACGCAAGCGTGGCCAGCGTTTCTTCGCGACTGACTTCGCCGCGCCACTCATATCGCGGATTGGTGCGTGCCTCTTGCTCGGCACGGGCGTGCATTGCGGGGTCCAGCGCGCTGCCCAGGTGCACGACGCGCACCCGCGAATCCGCAGGCAACAGGTGCAGCGCCTCGGCGGTGCGAAACGGGTCTTTCACTTCGCGCAGATGCCCGATCACGCAGGCGCGGAAATGATCTGATGGCCGCGGCGGCGGGCTGGCCGGGGCCACAGCAGACTGATAAATCACATGCGTGCGCTCGCGGTATACGGGTGCCAGTTGTGTCAGCGCGTGCGGCTGCAGCACGACAAAGCGATCTGCGAGCCTGACCGAAAGCTGCGCCTCTTCGTCAGTCTGCACGTCGCGGTAGATGTCGGTGCCTGTCAGCGCCAGCACCACGGGGCGGCCCGGACATTCTGCCTTGAACTTCAGGATTTCGGCGTGGCTATGCTTTGCGTGCAGCGCGACAAGCACGTCGGCGCCATGGTCCACGAGCGTATGCCCCAGCCGTCCGAAAATGTCCGCCCAGCGGTCGGCGGTGATGCCGTTGCCGCGGCGTGTGTGGTTGAAGGGCGTGTGCAGTTGAATCTTCAGAGGGCGCATGTACGAAACCCGGCAAGAACGTCGTTGCGATGGGGCGTGTAGAAGTTGCGCCAGGTGTTCCGGATCAGGCGCGAGCGTGTGCAGTACGTGCCGCCACGCAGCGCCTTGAACCCCACGAACCATGGCTCGCTGTATTCGCGGTACATGTCAGCGACGAAGCCGGGATAGCCCTTGAACTCGGGGTCCGTCCACTCCCAGACGTTGCCAAGCATCTGGCGCACGCCGAACGCGCTGTCGCCTGCCGCGTGCGCGCCGACGTCTACTGTGCCCGGCACGCGGGTGTCGAGGTTGCCGTGCTGCGGCCCTGGCGCCTCATCGCCCCATGGGTAAAGCCGTTTGCGGG
This sequence comes from Planctomycetota bacterium, assembly GCA_025993795.1. GTDB lineage: Bacteria > Planctomycetota > UBA8742 > UBA2392 > UBA2392 > JADJRK01. The sequence continues at coordinate 133,276 of JAMQHL010000006.1, read as the reverse complement.
GGCCTAGCCCGCCCTTGCCGTCGGGCTCACAGCTTGCGGCGCACTCCCACTCGGCTTCGGTCGGCAGGCGGCGGCCCGCCCAACGGCAGTAGGCCTGCGCTTCGTACCAGCTGACGTGAATCACGGCGCGGTGCGGCTCAAGGGGCACCCAGGTGTCGAACTGGCGGCGCTGCCACTGCCCGCCCTGCTTGCGCCAGTACACGGGATGCGCGCGCCCATGGGCGATGCGCCACGCCCAGCCCCGTTCGCCCCAATGCTCAGGCTTGTCATAGCCGGCGTCATCAACGAACGCGGCAAACTGCGATTGGCTTACGGCTGCCTTGGCGATCCTGAACGGTTTGACCGTCACCGGATGGGCCCACTTTTCATTGTCGAAGGCGAACACGGCATTTCTTGCTGCGCCGAGGTGAAACGTGCCACCGGGGACTTCAGCGTCGCCCTCGAGTGAGCCGGCATCGGGCGCCGGCAGGTACGCAAGCCTGGGTTGAGGGTAGCCGAGTGTCTGGCGCGTGTAGGTGAAGGCCTCGCCGTGCATGTCTTCGTGAAAGATGGCGTAGCGCGTGAGGTAGAAGTCTGCCGGCAAGAGGCCGTCGGCAACGCGGTCGTGAATGGATTTGCAGTAGGCCAGGGTCTCGTCAAAGCCGGGCAACGGCAGGTTCCAGCGCGTCGTGTGGGCGATGCTGATCGAGTCAAACAGCGCGTCTTCGTCGGGGCGGGTGGGCGGCAAACCACGGCGATCACGCAGCACCCAACGCGAATAGAAGTAGCTGGCGTGCCCGATTTCCCAGCGCAGGGGGTTCACAACGGGCAGGTACGGGCCCATGAGCTGCGCAGGCGTGAGGTCGCTGACCAGGTCCACGCAGCGTTGGTACGAGTCATAGAGTGCCGCAATCAGCGTGTCCGCGTCGGTCATGCCATTACGCTAACCACGGCCGTGAAATCGCGAAAGGCGCAGTAGCAACATGGCGCACATGCGCTAGTCGAAGAGAGACTCGTAGGGCGAATAGCCCGCCAGTGGCCCAAGGTCCAGGTCATGCCGCATGTGCTGCATGTTGTCGTAGCCGCGGGCTCTGGCCAGCTTGAGCCAGCGCACGGCACGCTGCTTTTCAAATTCGGATGTGCCTGCACTGCGGATGCGGGTGTACACAACCGCGCGCTGGGCATGAATGCACGCCAGTTGATAAGCACTGGAGTCGGTGCGGCGCGTGTTCTCTGCGCGAGTGGCGATTTCAAGCGCCCGCGTAAGGTCGCGATCGGCCCCCGACACGTCGTCGCTTGCAATCCGGCATGCAGCGCGGCCGGTCAAGGCATCAATGGCAACCCTTGCATTCTCCTGCTGTTCGGCAAGTTGCAGGGCGTGCGTATAGCGGTCCGCAGACTCCTCGATGCGGTCGTCGCCGCGCAGCGCGTAGGCATGGTACAGCGCTACCCACGAATCGTTGGCATCGCGGGCGGTCAGGCGCTGGGCAATCTGAATTGCCTGGTCGAAGCGCCCGGAAATGGCGTGGTCATAGAGATCTTCGCGGGCGCCAGAGGCAGTATCGGCCGGGGCCTGGTCGCCGTCCGCGAAGCAATCCGACGACTCGAACCGGCAATGCGCCCCATCCGCGACGTGGCTTAGCAGCGCAGCCACTGCCAGCGAGATGATGCTGAGACCCAGATAAACCCGCGAGCGGCGCATGGTGTGCTCCTGCAAACAGGCTAACACGCGCGGCGTTGGAAAGGAAAAGAATCTGTCAGGCTACGCGCACGGTGTGGAAGATCGATTGCAGCGTTTTCAGCACGCCCGGCAGTTCACTGAGCGGAATCATATTGGGGCCGTCTGAAAGCGCCTTGTCGGGCTCGGGGTGAGTCTCTGCAAAGATGCCGTCGGCGCCCGCCGCGACCGCCGCCCGCGCGAGCACAGGCGCAAACTCGCGCTGGCCTCCGCTCTTGTCGCCCGCGCCGCCGGGAAGCTGCACACTGTGGGTCGCGTCAAACACCACCGGACAACCGGTGCGCTGCATGATCGGGATGCTGCGCATGTCTGACACAAGGTTGTTATAGCCGAAGCTGGCCCCGCGCTCGGTCAGCATGACGCGGCCGTCTGCGCCAAAGGCGTTCATCTTGGACACAACCTGGGCCATGTCCCAGGGCGCGAGAAACTGCCCCTTCTTTACGTTGACAGTCTTGCCGTATTTCACGGCCGCGTTGGCCGCCGCCTCGAGCAGATCGGTCTGGCGGCACAGAAACGCCGGAATCTGCAGCACGTCAATTGCCTGTGCCGCAGGCTCGCAGTGGTCGGGCAGGTGCACGTCGGCCAGCACAGGCACGCCGAACTCTTTGCCGATTGCTTCAAGCTGACGCAAGCCTTCGTCAATGCCGGGGCCGCGGAACGACTTGCCGCTGGTGCGGTTGGCTTTGTCGAAGCTGGCCTTGAAGATGTACGGGATGCTCAATTCCGCGCAGGCGGCTTTGACGCGCTGCGCGATCACGCGGGGTACGTCGGCGTTTTCAAGCACGCAGGGGCCTGCGATCAGGAAGAGGTTTCGACCGTCAAGCGTGTGTGGGCCTACCCTCATCAGTCGTTCCGGTACGAACAGCGAATGACCAATAATCCATTAGCAACGACAGGTGCAAGGGGCGGGCAACCCCCGTCAGTTAAGCCCTGGCCCAAGATTACTGCGCAGCCGGGTAATCGCCGATGCGCTCGGCCTCGAACACGACCTGGTTGGTGGCACCCTTGCGCGACTCAACCGTCTTGCCGCCCTTGAAGGGGCTTACCGTGCGCACTCCCTTGAGCGGAAACTCTTTGCCTTCGGGGTCGCTGGTCCACTCGGCGACCTTGGTGTCGCCGCCGCGACGGTCCCAGACTTCGACAACGAGTTTGTCGCCGGGCTGCCAGGTGCATTCAAATGGACGGTCGGACCACTGCGCGGTCAGCTCAACCTGGCCGACTGTGCCGATGCGTTCGCCCCACTGTTCGCTGTCCCAGACCTTGTGTTCTTTGCCTTCAGCATCGACGCGCTTGACGTAGACCTGCAGGTCAATCTTCTCGCCGTCTTTGAACTCCTGCGGGTCAAGCGCCACCTTCATGACTTTGACCTTGTATACGCCGCTCTGGTCAACGCCCTCGGCGCCCTTCTTGAAGAAGCCGGCCACCAGAGGGCCGATGACCGGCAAATCCGGCTTGAAGTAGCCGGCAGCGACCACGCCCACGACCAGCAGCAGCAGCACCAGCAGGATGGTGCCGCCCTTGCCCTTTTTCTTTTCAGGTTTGCCCATAGGAGCCTCGTTTCGGGTTGCGCTTCATTCCTGATTGTAACTTTGATTCGTGGCGATTGCGGGTTTAGGCAGTCGGAACGCCTAAAGAAGTGTGACTGTGCCGACAATCAGAAAATCAGCAGGAAAGTGGCCCCGCTATTTGTTCAATCGATACCCAACATACCGGGCCTCTTATGCCAGACCTTCTGGTCGACATTGACAACGCGCGCGACGGTACGCCACTGTACCAGCGTATTGCCGACAGCATTCGCTCGAACGTGCTGGCGGGACGGCTTCGACGCGGCGAGCGTGTGCCCAGCACGCGCAGCCTTGCGCGTGAACTGAAAGTAAACCGCAACACCGTTGCCCAGGCCTACGATCAGCTGATTGCCGAGGGATTCCTGGCTGGAAAGCATGGCAGCGGCACATTCGTCGCCGACGAGTTGCCGCACGCCAACTTCAGCCTGCGTGCCGCGCACAAGCAGCAACAGCCATTGCGCCGAGTGGCCCTTGCCAACTCGCCGGTGCCGCCGCCGTTTTATCAGCGCGTGCTGGCGCCCGAGAACCCGCAACCGCCTGCGCCCGGTTATCTGGACCTGCGACTGGGTGCGCCGGACATTGATGCCTTTCCGCTGCGGAAATGGCGGCGGGTCGTGGGCAACCAACTGCTGGTCACACGGCGCTACCGCATGAACTACGGCAGCGCATACGGGCTTCAGGAACTTCGCGAAGCCATCGCCGCATACCTGGGCCGCGCGCGTGGCATTGACTGCACCCACCGCAATGTGCTGATCACGTCCGGCAGCCAGCAGGGGTTATGGCTGGCGACATCGCTGCTGGTGGGCGCGGGCGACCAGGTGTTGATGGAAGACCCGGGCTATCTTGGTGCCGCCAGTATTTTCCGGGCAGCGCGCGCCGACTTGCGGGCCGTGCCTGTCGATGCAGAGGGCGCACAGCCGGCTGCAGTGGCACGCATGCTTGAAAAGGGCATGCGGCCCAAGCTGTTGCACCTGACGCCAAGCCACCCGTACCCGACGGGCGCGTCGCTTTCTGCGGGTCGGCGCATGGAAATGCTTGAGTTGGCGGCTCGGCACGGATTCATGATTGTCGAGGACGACTACGACAGTGAGTTCCGGTACGAGGGCCGCCCGCTGCGGGCGCTGGCAGGCATTGACCAGTCGGGCGTGGTGATTTACGTGGGCAGCTTCAGCAAGGTGATGTACCCGAGCCTGCGGGTCGGATTCGTGGTCGCGCCGGACTGGCTGATTGAGGCGATGGTCGGCCTGCGCTGGCACGTTGACTTCATGCCCCCGATGCTGGAAAGCGCCGCGCTGGCGCAGTTCATCGCCGACGGCGACTTTGAACGTCACCTGCGGCGCATGCGTGCGCTGTATGCCGACAAGCGCAAGGCGCTTGTCGAAGTTCTGAATGCCAGATTGCCGGGGGTCGCACCGGTAACGCTTCCGCCGGGCGGAATGAAACTGGTGCTGAACGTACCGCCGAAGTTCACACGCGAGCAGGCGCGGCAGAAGGCCCACAAGGCAGGCGTAAGGGTGTATGACCAGAGCGCATGCCACTTCGAGCCGGCGAGGGCGCCGAATGTGCTCACGATCGGTTTCACAGCACTGCCGCTGGCCCAGGTCGTGGGTGCCGGCGAGCGCTTGGCCGCCGCGTGGACGTAAGCCCCAGGCAAGCAACCCCGGGGCTTATGGTCGCCGGTCTTGCAACGAAAGGCTATTCCTCTTCGCGTGAGCCTTTCGATGCCGCCTTCTTCTTGGCGGGCTTCTTCTTCGCAGCCTTCTTGGCAGGCTTCTTTGCGGCCTTTTTTGCGGGCTTCTTCTTGGCTGCCTTCTTTGCCGGCTTCTTTGCGGCCTTCTTTGCTGGCTTCTTCTTTGCTGGCTTCTTCTTTGCCATATCGCCTTCCCCCTGTGCTTCAGTTGATTCGTTGCCGTCGGCCGTTCCGGCGGCTGGTGTTGTTTCCGGCGCGGGCGGGTCTTTGGGTTCCGACCCCGTTGCCGTGTTCTGCATCAGCTGGCTGATAGCGCCAGATTGTACTTTTTCCGCGCGCCCGCGCCCCTCTCTCCTGCCCCTGGGTCCACGCTTTTCGCCTGGCCGGCTTTCGCCTGATTCGCCGGGTTTGGCTTCGGCGGCGGCGGCCGGGGAGGACTCGCGGATGACTTCGATATTCAGGGTATCGGGCAGTTTGTCGCCGAATGTGACGGCTTTGCCGGCATCGGCCTTGATGCGCTGGTCACGGGCCAGACGTTCCTGGTCGCGTTCGCGCTGCTTTTTTCCGCCGCGACGGCGCTTTCGGCGCCGCGAGTCTGCATCTGCCAGCAACTGCGCTGCCTGGGGGCTGGCTGACCCGCTGGCAACTTCAGGCACCGCCACGTTGGTTCGCGACTTGTAGGCATCGCCCTTCACGAACGTGTTGATGCGCTGGTCCATGTCGTACAGCACGCGCACGCCGCGGTCACCGATGTAGAAAAAGCGTGATTGGCCAAGGTCAAGGTCGCGTGAGTACTCGAAAACAATGCGTTTGTCGTAGGTCTCTTCCAACTCGTCGATGTCTTCGCGGAACTCGCTGTGAAGGTGGCTGAGCACGTGGGGATGCACCTGCACCGCCAGCTCTTTCACGCGCTCTTCAACCAGCGCCAGCTTAATGCGTCGGATCAGCGACAGGCACGAAGTTTCGGCGCTGCGCACCATGCCGAAACCGCCGCAGGTCGGGCAACTCACGAATGTGTAAGACTTGATGCTCGGGCGCACGCGCTGGCGCGTCACTTCTATGACGCCGAACGGTGAAAAGCGCGCGACCTTGGTGCGGGCGCGGTCTTTGCGCAACTCGCGCTTCAACAGGTTCTCCACGTCACTGCGGTGCTTGGCGCTCATCATGTCGATGAAGTCGTTACAGACGATGCCGCCAAGGTCGCGAAGCCGCAGCTGCCGGCAGATCTCCGGAATCGCCTCCATGTTCGTCAGGTAAGCAGTCTTTTCCGCGTCGCCGCCGCCGGTGAACTTGCCGCTGTTCACGTCAATACTGATCAGCGCCTCGGTCTGTTCAATGAACAGGTAGCCGCCGGACTTGAGCGTCACCTTCTTGTCGAAGATGTGCTCAATCTGGCTATCCAGGCCGGTGGCGAAGAACAGCGGGATGTCGTCTTCATACAGCTTCACGCGGTCGCGAAAGCTGGGCATGAGCTGGTCAAAGAACGCCACCACGCGATCAAACACTTCGCGGTTGTCGATGACGATCTCTTCCGTTTCAGCGGTGAAGTAATCGCGCACGGCGCGAATCGCCGGGTCGCTGTCGGTATACAGCAGGGCCGGAGCTTCAGCTTCGTGGATGCGCTCGACAATTACGCTCCAGACCTTCAGCAGGTAGTTCAGGTCGCGCAGCAGGTCGTCGTAGCTGCGGTCAATGGCCGCGGTCCGGATGATCACGCCCATGCCCTCAGGCACGGGCAGCTTGTCCAGCATCTTGCGCAGCTCGTTGCGCGCGCCGCCATCTTCGATCTTGCGACTGACGCCGCCGCGATCGCTGCTGGGCGTCAGCACCATGTAGCGCCCGGGCAGGCTGATAAACGTGCTGAGTCCCGGGCCCTTGCCGCCCTGGCTGGCCTTGGTCACCTGGACCACGACTTCCTGGTTGCGTTTGAGAACGTTCTGGATCTTCGGTGGGCCCCGGTGATAGCGAAACTGCGGTCCGGGCATGCCGCCGCTGCCGCCGTCTGTCGGCTTGCCATCGATGTCGCGGGTGCCGCTGGCGTCTGGACTGCCGTTGGACGGTGGTGGTGGCGGCGCCGACCCATCGAGAACGCGCTTGGGCAGGTGTCCGCCCCGCTTCTTGGGTGTGCGGCGACGCCGCTGGCGCTTGGATCTGGGCTTGGCTTCAGGTGCCGCTTGCGGCACTTGTGCGGTTTGCGCCGAATCCGGCTTGGGTTTCTCAGCGGCTGCCGGCTCCGCGCGCTCCGGCGTTGCCGGCACTGGCGTTGGGGTCGAGGCAGCCGCTTGGCCCGGAACCGGCGTTGCATGGTTAGTGCCGGGCGTGGGCGTTGTGCCGTCTCGGCCTTCTGCGCGCCCTTCATTGCGACGGTCACCACGGCCTCGGCCGCGGCGACCGCGACGACGACGGCCGCTGCGCTGTCCTGCGACAGGCGACGTCGGCGCTGCAGCGTTGGATGCCGCGGGCTGCAACGTTGCCGCTTCCGGCGCGGGCACGGCCTGGAACCGGCCGGAGTCGTCGCTCGCGGGCCGGGGTTTGCCCGGCGCTTCGTGCTCGGGCATTGCTACGTTCAGGGGCGACTCCGAAACGCGGTGCCCGGCCTGTCCCGAATCCAGCGACTCAAGAAACGGAGCTTCCTCGGGTGCCTTGCCGTTGGGCGCTTGCTGCGTGGAAACAAAGTCGGCGACCTCTTCCACTTCGCGCTCACGTGCGCTGTTGAGAATTGCGTCTTCGGGCACGTGCTCTTTCACGCGCAAGGTGCGGCTGAACAGGTCCTTTACGTTCGGCGAGTTCTCGTAGGCGTAGTTGATGTCGCTGATATGCAGGAAGCCGTTTCTCTCAAGGCCCACGTCAACAAAGCTGGCCTGGATGCCGGGCTCAATGTTGTTGACGATACCCTTGTAGATGTTGCCGACGTGCTTGAGCTGGCTTGGGCGGTCCACGAAGTACTCGAAGAGCTTCCCGTTTTCCATTACCGCGATGCGGCATTCGTCGCCTTCTGCGACATTCATGAAGATCTTACGTGTCATGTTCTTCCAGTGCTTCCGCTTTCGGTTTGCGCGTCGGCAAGGATCGTGCGGGTCTTGGTGACCAGCAACCGGTTCGGATCAAGCCCAAGAATCTGCAGCAGGTCAGATGGTTTCATGCCGCCATCCTGCCCGGCCTTGAGGCGCATTTTCAGCACCCGGGCCTCGATGCTTGCCGTAAGTGTGAACTCGCGGGCATCGAAATTGCGCGCGGGCTTCTTCTCGCCGCGCGAGCGGGAGAACGCGTGCCCGGCTTGTGCCAGGAACACTTCCAGCCGCGTCTGCAGTTCCTGCGTATCCAGTTCAGATGGCAGTTCGCACTCGTAATCCGCCGCGATGACGCGCGGCCTGCCGGTTGCCAGTTCCGCCTGCTTCAGCGTCAGCCCCACGGGCATCTGCCTTGCAAGCTGGTCTACTACGAATTCCGGCGCCGGTGATTCGAGGTCGTGCTGCAGGTCGATGTCGACTATTTCGTCGAGGCTCTCGACCCCCAGCGGCAACGCAAGCGCAAACGAGACCTTGGGGTGGGGATTGAAGCCCTGTGTGTAAGCGACATCCAGCCCGGATCTGCGCAGCGCCAGCTCAAACACCCGCATCAAGTCATGATGCGAGATGAACCTCAGCGCCCCGCGCTTTTCAAAGCGCATCCGGTAACGGCTGAAAGCCATGGTCCCGTCCGCGAGGCGATGCCCCGCCTGAGCTGGGATCCTCCGGCCTTTGGCGACGAACCGTCGCCTCCGAGCCAACGTGCTCCCGGGCTCGTGGCCCGGTATCAGTTTCTTGTGGCAGGCATACGCCCGCCGCAAACTTATTCGGGCGTCTTTGCGCGGTCTGCGCGCAACGACGCCGTGAAATCAACTACGTTCTCAAACGTCGCTGTGAATTTGCCTTCACCGGCGATGCTTCCCTTGAGCGTATAGCTCCAATGCACATGCGCTGGCACGCCCTTGGCAAGGTCCAGCAACAGCGTGCCGCCCTCGAAGTCCGGCGCGCTGAACGTCACGGTCAATCCGCCCACTTGCGCCGTGTGTTCACGCGTCACCGGCACCGCGGTGAAACTGAAGCGGGCGGCCGTGGGCTCGGCAACGGTGCCGTAGAGCTTCTCCAGCTTGTAGCTGACCTCATAGTTCGTGGTCGCGCCCGGCACTGCCCCCACCGGCATGCGCCGACGCAGGTTGACCGTCTCGCCGATTTTCAGTTTTGCACCCGCCGGGAACTCCGGAAACAGGCCCAGCGAAAGCTGCACCGGGTCCTGAAACCGACCCGGGTAGTTGCGCTGGTCGGCCGCATTGAAGTCGGCAAAGTAGACCTCGTCATGCAGCCGCGACTGGTCATTGATGCTGAACCAGGCAACCGCCGCCGGTTCATTGGCCTGCGTCTGCCGGTTCGTGTTAATCGTGCGGGCATTGATGCCGTCCCAGCCGGGAATGTTGTTCACTTCCGTGCGTGAACCGTCGGGCATGACTTCATGGAACGTCGGCTTGATCGGGCCCATGTCGGGGCCGATGTAGCCGCTGTAGCGGGCGTCGCCGTTGTCTATCAGGAAGTTCATGCGCGCATAGCGGACTGCAAGGCGCAGGTCAGTGCTGCCGTCGAGCACGTCTTCGTCAAGCTTGAAGTCTACAGCCGTTGCCCAATGCTCGCTGCGACGAAAGGCATCTGATGGCGCGCCGTCTTCGCTGGTTGTACCGCGGCGAACGGCCTTGAAATCGACTTCATAGCCGAACTTGTCGCCGGCAATGCCCTTGAACTTGGGCTCAATGGCTACTTCGCCGGCACTGGCCGTGACGTCTTTGTCCAACTGTAGTTTGGGCTTGTAGAAGTCGTCCGCAACCGGCTGGGCCAGCGCAATCACCGCCAACACGCCCACAGTCAGGAAACCGCCCAGGATGAGAACCCGCTTCAACTTATGGCTCCTGTCAACAAGGCAGGGATGGTAGCGGACGAAGGGGGTGTGTCAATTGGGGGCTGGAATTCAGCTGCCGGACCATAGGCCCGACCGCAGACATCCGACTCTCGCCAGTTGCGGCAGACCAGCCCGGGGCAAACATGCTAGAGTTGTTCCGTAGTCTTGAAATGAAGTTTGGCAACGTTCGCAAGCTGCGCCTTGCCGAACATCCGCACGAAGGCACGCCCGGCCTGAATCACTGGTGACCCTGCCCCCGGCGGAAACTCTGTTCCGAACTCGTGCCTGAGGTCTTTCAGGCCCTGAACGAACCCAGCGCGCGCCAGCACGCTCGCGGCTGCCACAGCCAAATCGCTCTCTGCTTTCGTGCGCGTGACCAGCTTCACACCCGATGGTGCGGCGACGGCAGCGGCCAGAACAGAACCGTCGCGGGCAAACTGGTCAATCAGCACGGCACGCGGAGCGCCATGTGCCTTCATGATGGCGTTCACGCACTTGCCGTGCATCTGCGCCAGCAGCACGTTCAGGTTTCCGGTTTGCTGATACGCCGGGTTGTATTCGCGGGGCATCAGCGCACGCACCGCGCCCCGCCCGGTTTTGTCCAGAAGGCCCGCCAGTTTCTGGATCTTGCTGTCTGTGAGACTCTTGCTGTCCGTGACGCCGGACCCAGCCAGCTTTTCCTCTATTTCCGCGTCCAGATAAAAGGCCGCCACCACCAGCGGTCCGAAGAAGTCGCCTTTGCCCGACTCGTCGCCGCCGATGCGCGGCGTGCCAAGCTTGAAAGGGTCGCCCGAGGTAGGCGCCGCCAATGCTGCCGACGCCGGCGCTTCCATCCCGAGGTCCGTGGCCAGCGCTGCGGCGTCCCTGCCCCCGGGCACGTGGCTCAGGCCCTTCCTGCCGGAGTAGGCGTTGAGCATGGCTTTGCGGCCGCTGCGATCTGCCAGCTCGTACTGAACGCCGTAAGGAATGGTCTTGTGGGCCACGACAACCCAGCCGGCGGCATTGACGCGGTTGACAAGGTCAGCGCAGTACGCAGCAAAGTCAGGCATAAGACGGGCCACAAGAACAAGAAACCACTATCGGAAATACCACAAAACTGCCGGAACCCAACGGGCTGAATCTGTGGACTGACCCTTGTCGCCACGATTGCAGTGCCTGAGGTCGGGAGCGTCACGTCAGCGAACAACCAGATAGACGCCGAAACCCGAGACGCCTGGGTGCTGCATGCCGAACTGACCAAGCACACCGCCTGCCGGATTTTTCGCGCGCCCCGTCGCCTCCGGGGCTGTGGAATACCACGCAGCTCCCGCTTGTTCGTAAGACGACAGGCATATCTTTTTATGACGGGAGCGCCCCATGAAACTGTTCCAGGCTGTCGTACCGACCATGCTGGCAGCGGTCTTGCTGACCGCCGGCTGCACCGACGCAGGCAATGCGCACAGCGAAAACGCGCCCGCCCACGACCATGCCGAGGGCATGAGTTTGCGCCTGAACCAGGGTGCGAAGTGGCAGGCGGACGACCACACCCGTGCCGCCGTCAAAGCCATGCGCAGCGAGCTTGCTGACAGCACATCAGGCAACGAGGCCCTGGGCAAGAAGCTGCAAACGCAGCAAGAGGAACTCATCCGTGGTTGCACCATGACCGGCACGGAGCATGACCAGTTGCACGTATGGCTGAACCTGCTTGCGCCAGCAATTGATCGTTTGGCCGCCGATACTGACGCAGCGCGTTCTCCAGACGCGCGCAAAGAAGTGGCTCATCTGCTGGATGAGTTCGATAAGTACTTCCAGTAGCGGCGCAAACCTGCGGGTGCAGCCGCGCCACGGGCTCAGGCCGGCGGTTGCAGGTAGTCCAGACAGCGTGAGCAACGCTAGAATCCCGGAATGGGGTCAGTCAGCGCCGAGACGGCATACTTGTTCCGGCATGCGCTGGTGCGCAGCGCCGCCTATGAGCTGCAACTGCCCGGTGCCCGCGCTGAGCTGCATGCGCTGGTGGTGTGCCTTGGCATGGAGTTCTGGGGCAAAAGCGACGACACGTTGGCGCCATACGCGTCCGACCTGGCTGACCACGCCCAACAAGCGACCACACATCCGGACGTGCTGCAGGCAGAAGTGCGGTTGCTGCGCGTAGGCGCAAGCACTGAGGGGAAGCGCGGAAACGCCGTCGCTGCGCTAAAGTTGTTGAACAGGCTGGCAGCCTGTGAAGTCGCACCGAGTGCCATGCGTGCGCAGGCGCGGCTGGACGCCGCCCAGTCCCTCACAGGCCTGGGAAGGGTCGATGACGCGCTTTTGCTGCTTGGAGAACTGCTCGCCAGCGCGACAACGGATGCGCAACTTGAAACGCGCGTGCTGCTGTTGCTCAGTGCCTGTCACAGCCAGGCGGGCCGCCCCGATGCCGCAGTAGCCGCCGCCGCACAAGCAGAGCAACGGGCAAACCTTTGCAACGACAAACGGCTGATGAGCGAAGTGTTGACCCAACTGGCGGACCTCGAAACCTTGCAGGGGCAACTGGATGCCGCGCGGCAATCGCTCGGTACTGCGCTTGAACTGGCCGACGCAGCGGCGGACGATGTTCAGCGCGCCAAGGTGCTCTTCGCGCTGGGCACGTTGAACGCGCGTGAGTCCCTGAATGACGAGGCCGAAGAGTGTTTTCGGCAATTCCTGGACGTTAGCGTGCGGCAGGGCAACGTCCGCGGGCAGGCTTCCAGCCGCGCCAACCTGGCGCTGTGCGCCCGCCTCAGGGGGCAGCTTTCGGTCGCCGAGGCCGAATTCATTGCTGCGGCGGCGGAGTTCCGGAAGGTCGGCCACGTCGGCAACTTTGCCGGTGTGAAGAACTTCCTTGGCAATCTGTATCTCGATCAGGGAAAGCTGGCAGACGCTTTGCGGGCTTTTGACGAAGCCATTGTTCCCTGTCGTGAACATGGACTGCTACGGCAGCTTTCCCTGTATGAAGGCAATCGCGCGCTTGTCCTGCACAAGCTGGGGCAACATGACGAAGCGCTGGGCACGCTGGAGGCGGCGGTGCGCCTTGCGCGCGCAGCAGGCGACACATCCGCAGAGACAACGAACATGGCAAATCTTGCGGCGCTCTACGACAACTGCGGGCGCCACGAAGATGCGGAAAAGCTGATGGTCTCGACCGCGGCTCGATGCAAAGAAACAGGGAATCGGCGCTTCGAGCTGATTACGCTCGCAAATCTGGCAGGTCGCTATGCCGAGACCGGCCGACTCGGCAGGTGCCGGGCAACCCTTGAGCACGCCGCTACGCTTGCGTCGTCCGTATCCGACCAGGTGGCCAGGCTGATGCTGGCAGGTAAGCAGGCGAAGTACGCCCTGTGCGTCGGTGACGCGGAGTTATTCGCGCGCGCGAAGCCACTTCTGGAGGCACACGATGCGCCGCCTTCTGTCTGGTTCGGTGGCTGCGCGGCCATACTCTTTCAGGCGGGGCTGCAAAGCAACGGCACGGCGCAGCATGCGTTTGCACAACTCCAGCAACTCCGGTCCGAAGCCGAGCGCATGGGCCTTGGCTCAGACGTTTCCGCGCAGAACACGCTGGCGGCATGCGAAGAGATTGCCCATGAACTCGAACGCGCCGCGCAACAGGGGCGCAAGCCCCTGCTGTTCAGGGGTTTCCAGCCCGGCAAACTGACACCTCAACTTCGCCTCGCGCTGCTTGACCACATGCGCGAGTGCGACCCGCAAGCGCACGCCGCGCTGACGGCTGACACCGCTCTGCACCGCGCCATGCTTGAGGGCACAGATGGCATCCCTGTTCCTGACTGGCGCGACGAGCTGCCGGTCTGAGCTCATTCGCCGGGAATGACTTTGGCGCTTTCGATGCGGCCTTCCATGGGGCTGCTGGCGTTGGCGTAGAGCTTTCTGGGTATGCGCCCGGCAAGGTGCGCCAGCCTGCCGCTTTCGCAGGCGAGCTTCATGGCAACCGCCATGCGCAGCGGGTCTTGCGCGTGGGCGATGCCGGTGTTGAGCAGCACGCCGTCGGCGCCAAGTTCCATGGCGATGGTTACGTCGCTTGCCGTGCCCACGCCCGCATCCACGATGACCGGGATCTTGAACTGAGGCCGCACCATCTCAAGGATAATGCGAATGTTGTTCGGGTTCAGCACGCCCTGCCCGCTGCCAATCGGGCTGCCTGCGGGCATTACGCTTGCCACGCCCAGGTCGGCAAGGCGCCGCGCCATCACCGGGTCGTCGCTGGTGTACACCAGCACGGTGAAGCCCTCTTTCACAAGCTCGCGACAGGCTTCCAGCGTGCCTACGGGCTCGGGCAGCAGGGTCCTGGGATCGGCCAGTACTTCCAGCTTTACCAGCTCAGTGCCCAGGGCTTCGCGCGAGAGGTGCGCCGTGCGAATTGCGTCTTCGGCGCTGAAGCAGCCCGCTGTGTTCGGCAAAATGCGGTAGCGCGCTTCGTCAACAAAACTGAGCAGGTTTTCCGCTGGCGTGCCATCCAGCTTCACGCGCCGCACCGCCACGGTGACGCACTCGGTGCCGCTGGCATCAAGGCATTCACGCATAAGCTGAAAGTTCGCGTACTTGCCAGTTCCGACGAACAGTCGGCTGGCAAATGTGTACTTGCCAACGTACAGAGGAGTGTCGAGCTCAGATGCTGTTGCCGTCATTCCGTTTCCCGATCCCTATCCGCCGCCCACAAAGGTGACAATTTCCAGCCTGTCGCCTTCTTCAAGCACCGTCTCGGCATAGCGGGACCGTGGCAGCACCTTGAGGTTGCGTTCAGTGGCAATGCGCTCGGTGCGCAGTTGTAACTGCGTCACCAGCGCGGCGACCGTGGTGCCCGCGTCAACTTCGCGCTCGGTACCGTTTACGCGGACCTTCACCGAAGTGCCTCCGAAGTCTGGTTCATTCCGCCATACAGATTTGTGTCTTCGCCCTCAATAATCCGCACGCTGCCGTCGCCCAGGATCACTGCCGCGCAGACCATCCCCTTGAACGCACGGCGACTTACCCGGCTTCGGACCCAACCGATTTCGACATCGTGTACCATCACCCATCGCTCGGGGTCATGGCCCATCGGCATCATCGGCTGGTATGCAAGGGACTGCCCCGACAGCAAGCCAGCCAGCGCGAAGTCCTCGGGCAGCAACCCCGCGTACTTGAGTTCGTCGAGCGTGGCGGGCCATCGCACGCCGCCGCCCATCGGTCCCTCGCGATAGGCCAGCATGGCATCGGCCAGCGTTTGCAGGTGCGCGACTGCTGCATTACGGTCGGTCGGCGGGTTCTGCCACGGGTCGGCCGGAAACTCATGCGCGAACTCGCGCCCGGGTTTGGCGTCCTGTCCCGGCAGTACAAACATCCAGACCAGACCGCAGACCGCCACCACAAGGCACGCCAGAATGAACACGAGCACGAGGTTGTTGCCGCGCGTCGGTTGCTTGGCCTCAAGCGCGACCTCGGAGACCTGTTTGGCGGGCGGTTGCATGGCCTTACCTTAACCAGCATAGGGGTCGCTGCCAGCGGGGGGCGGTCGCGAACGATCCGCCAAAGTACAATCCGGCCATGTACCCATTGCGCTTTCATCGCATCGACGCAGCCAAACCCTGGGCCGGCGCCCGCCTGCGCAAGTTGTTTCCCGCGCAAGCGGCCGAAGTGCCAGAGGGTACGGGCGAATGGATTGAGGTGTGCGACTTCCCCGGCCAGAGCAGTGTTGTCGCCAATGGCCAATGGCGCGGGCAGACGCTGCACGACCTGATGCGCACGCGCCGCTCGATGTTGCTGGGCGAACTCGCGACTGACTCGCCCGATGATTTTCCACTGTGCGTGAAGTTTCTGGACACTGCGCAGCCACTGAGCATACAGGACCACCCGCAGGATGTCCGCGAGCACGCCAGCCACACACCCCGCGAGGCCGCGCGCCTGACAAGGCGCGGCAAGAGTGAGTGCTGGCTGGTACTGGATGCCGCCCCGGGGGCAGTAATCTGGCAGGGCCTGAAGCCTGGGGTGACGCCGGCGCAGTTCGGCAATGCTCTGGCCGACGGAGACCCGCCGGCGCTGCTGAATGCGCGTGCGGTCAAGCCCGGCGACTTTCTGTACAACCCGGCCGGCATGGTTCACGCGATCGGCGCCGACGTGGCGCTGCTGGAGATTCAGCAGAACTGCCCGATCACCTATCGCCTGTGGGATTTCCCGCGCCCCGGAACTTCGGAAAAGCGCGAGATGCACGTGCAGCAAGGCATCAAGGCTGCGCGTCTTGATCTGCCGCTGCCGCAGATTCTGCCGACGCACGGTGACAATGTGTTGCTTGCGCCGAGCAGCCCCTTCGGCGTGCGGTCTTTGCGCGTAACCAGCGCGGCCCCGCACGCCAAAGCCTGGCCCGGATTTACCCTGCATACCTGCCTGCAGGGCGAATGCGAGGTCACAGGCCGCGCGCGCGACAACCTGCAGCCGACGATCCTGACGCCCGGCGACACCGTGTTGTGGCCGGCTGCATTCACCGAGTTCGAACTGTACCCCCGCAACGATTGCTGGCTGGTTGTTTCGTGGGCCGTTGAGTAGCCGCAAAACCCGGTGCACCGCTGGCGCTTTGGCGCCAGTGCGGTTAAATGCGGGCCGGAGACAACGATGCTGCTGACACGGGACGAAATGGCCTTTGACTTTCGCGGAGCGAAGTTCGACCGCGTGAAAGACCGCGACCTGCTGGCATGGATCGCAAGCCAGTTTCTCTACGGCGAAGTCACCGGCATCCAGGTCGGCCACTGGATTCTGCACGCGCCGGATGTCGAGAGCGCAAAGTTCCTCGCACGCCAGTGCATCGAAGAGCTGCAGCACGTCGATGTGTTCATGGAGTTTTTCAAGTGGCTTGGTGCGCGCCCGGTAAAGGTGCACCCGGTGGTGCGCATGCTCAGCCGCGAAAGCGCCGACTGGGAAGAACACTGCGCCCTTGAGATGGCCCAGGGCGAGGGCTTTGTGCTGATGATTTTCTACGCCATCATCGCGTGCATTGACGACGAAAAGCTCGCTAAGCGCATGGATGCAGCCGCCCGCCAGGAAGAGGGCCACGTCGAATTCGGCGAGCAGCAGACGATGAAGGCGCTGGCAAGAAGCCCAAGACTGCGCAAGCGCCTGCTGGGGCTGCACCTGCTGAGCCTGTGGGTGATCAAGCGTTTCGAGAAGTGGATCGGCAAGCGGGTAGACCAGGGCCACCCGGTCATGCGCATGATCCCCGAGTATCTGAAGACCATCATCGCGACGACCGACCTGCGGTTGCGGCGCATGGGCATGACCAGCAAACCGCTGGCAGAATACGGCCGGGTACAGACGTTCGGTCTGATCACCGGCGCGCTGGTGCGCAAAGGCCTGCGCAAGCTGGCGTTCTGGCGCTGGTTCGGCAGGAAGCGCCTGACCCACACTTACATGCACGACGCCTACCTGGCCGAAGTAATGAAACTGGCCGAAGTAACAAACGCCGCCGGCATACCGGTAATCAAGGCGGCCTAGCCGGGGCCCGGGTCCGCACTTGCACTTCCGCCTGCGGTTTCAGCAATGTCTCGTACCCGTTGGCGGCTTTGCGCGGCCCGCTGAAAGTTCGGGTTCCTGTGCGGTGCGGCAACCCCCTGCATTCGCATTCCGGAAACGAGAAATCATCGGCGGTAGTTGCTGACTCTCCACCGCGCTCAGCCATACAATGCCGTGCTCGATCCGGAGCGGGCTAATGAATGGTTCCAGAGTCAACGTGGTGCTGCTGGCGGTCACCGTTGTGGCTGTCGCGTTTGGCGTGTACGGCTTTCTGTTTGGCGGCAGCGTAACCCCGGCGCCCGTCACTGAGCCCGCCCCGGTGCATCCGGGCCACGACCAACGCGCGCGTGCCGGTACATCCGACACCGAACACGACACGCCCGACGATGACCCGATGGATGGCCAGAAGCCCGACAAGCCGAAGGCAAAGACACCTGCCGGCGACACAAGCCAGCCCGGCCCGGATGAATCGCCTGCTCCCGAGGCGCCGCCCCAGCCCCATGGCGACGGGGTCATCGAGGGCACAGTGCTCGACCCCACCGGCAACCCGATGGAGGGAGTGCCCCTGACGGCACTGCGAATCAGCGCGCAGGGTGGCGGGCAGAAAGTGGTGTATTCGTCCGGGCGCAACGCCTCGGCTGAAGATCTTCGGCGTGCCGCGAACGAATTGCGCCTGGCAACCCGCCAGGCAGTCTCAGGCAAAGACGGGATGTTCAAGATCGAGGGCGTCGCACCGCACGACCTTTACGACGTGAGCGCGCTGGACGACACATGGGGCAATGCCGAACGCAACGGCGTCGTCGCTGGCCAGCGCGTTGTGCTTCAGTTCGTGCTGTCCGACATCACCTCGGGCACCGTTCATGACGCCGAGGGCAACCCTCTGGTCACCCGGTATAGCTACAGTTGGGGAACCAGATTCAATCCTGAACGCGGCCGGCAACCCAGCGGCCGCTTTGTCATTCGCTGGACAAGCGAACGCTTGAAGTTTGTGCGGCTTGAGTGTGCGGGTTTCGTACCGTCCAGCCCGATGGACCGCAGCTGCCGGAATCGCCGCGACCTGAAGATCGTGCTGGATCGCGCGCCGCAGTTGCAGGGCACGGTCGTTTCGCCGGATGGTCAGCCCGTTCAATCGGCGATCGTGGCAATCACGCCCAGCCCTGAGCTGGACGCCACACTGGTGGAAGGCGAAAACGAGCGTCAAAGTGATGCCCTCGGCCGCTTTCAGTTCACATCACTGCCGCCATGCAAATACACGGTGACTGCAACGCTGCGCGGGGGTACGACAACAGCCTCCTCTGAGATTGACCTGCAACAGGACTTCAAGCTGGAGCTGGTGCTGGACCCGGGGCCGACACTGAGGGTCAGGGTGCTGGATGCCGAGAAACGACCTGTCGGCGGCACATCTGCATCTCTGCGCGACCAATCCGGCGACTGGATTCAAACGACTGCACTTTCTACCGAGATCGCCGGCGAGTACTTGTTTCTCGGCATGCCGGCCAGCCCTCTGCAACTACACGTCTCAGCGCCCGGCTACGCCGTGCAGTGGTTTGACGTGGACCCAAGATCAGGTTCGCAGGAGTTGCAGGTTACGCTGCTCCGTGGCGGAACACTTACTGGTCGTGTCGTCGATGGCGCCTCTGTCGGTGTGCCGGACATTCTGCTGACATTTCGCCCGGATGGCGCCGATGTTGGCCAGCGCGAACAAACCACGAACACCGACAGCAAGGGTGAGTACACGATCAGCGGGCTGATGCCCGGCAACTGGACCGTAGACATCAGTCGCGCCTGGGGAGAAGAAACGATTGCCAGCGACACGCTGATGATCGCCGATGGCGCGAACCAGCGCGACTTCACCGTTAGGGAATCAAGCAGAATCCGCATCAAGTGTACGCTGGAAGACCAGGCGCACGGGGACTGGATTCATGTGTGGATCTATCCCGAAGACGCGGACGAGCCCCAAGAGGAGTGGTTCAGCGCCGGCAATCGCCAGCCTGTTGTCACACTCAAAGAGGGCGCCTACTTCATTGCATCCTCAACGAACTCGCATGCTTCCCGCATGGTGCAGGTGCGGGTCGGCCCCGGAGAGACCGAGGTGGCATTGCCACTGCACACGCCCAATGCGTTGCGCATTGACTACGTGGAAAGCGGCAGCGGACTGTCACGCGCCGGTGCAAAGGCAGGTGACCTGATCCTGACGTACAACGAACAGGAAGTCCGGGACAGAACCTCGCTGTTGCGGCTTGCCACGGAAGCAGCCAGCCGTCCGGAAGTAACGGAAGTGGCGGTAGTGGTGCAGCGGGGCGCAAAGCAGGTTTCCCTGAAGTGGCCCAAGACTCTGGCAGCCCCGGTCACCAGCCCCGGATTTCGCTAGGAAGAAGTTGTAAGTCTTGTCTTCACAAATAGTTTTGAAACAACCACTGTCGGCAGTGAGGATTGTCCGATTCGTGAGGAACCCAGGCCGTCGCCACGACGTATCAGGGGTGATAACCGGAGACACTGACATGCGTTTCCCACGTGCTACGACGGCTGGATTGCTTTCGTTGTTGATTGGCGGCTGCGTATTGGGCGGCTACCTGTACTTCAGCCAAGCAAGCCAGGGCAATGCAATCCGCGCCTGCGTCGGACCCGAGGGCGACGCTGAACCCCGCCATCATGTGCCAGCTACGAAAACCGACGTCGCCACGATCGTTCTGCCCGCCGATCCGGACAAGACGATTGGCCCGGTAGACGAACACGCGCAGCTCAAGGGCGAAGAAAGCGCCAAAGAAGGCGCCAAGGAAAGCGCAAACAAAGCGTCGGATCAGGAATTGCCGCCGGAACAGACTGAGAAAGAAAAGGCCGTCGCCGAACTCACGAAGCTGCTTGAAAAGATCGAGAACAGCGAAATCGAAACCCCGGGCGCTGAGACGTTTCCCTTTACCGTCACGATTTCAGGCCGCGTGATCGACGACGCCGGCCGCGGCGTGGACGGCGCACAAGTCTCGGCCCGTTTCAGCTACACATTCGCCAAGCCGCCGGCCAGCGGAGAAAGATCGCGTCGCCAGGTCTCAAGCGCACGTTCCACCGATGTCGGCGTCGTGGCAACCACTGACGCCGGGGGCCACTACGCTGCCACAATCACAGCCAAGCTGTCCGCCAAGGTTGACTTGGTGAACGTTGCAATGAGCGCCAAGGCCGAGCGGTTTGCACCCGGAACCACCGTGCTGGTGAAGGAAGTCAAAGAAGCGGAACAGCGCACAGGCGTAGACCTGTTGATGTTCAGCGCAGGCATCGTCACCGGCCGCGTGGTGGACCGCCAGGGCAACCCGCTGAAAGACGTGACCGTACGAGGAATCCAGGGCCGCAGCGAAAAAAGCAGCGAACCGGTGGGCCGCTCCGGCAGTGCGACGCAAACCGCCAAGACGGATGCCGACGGCAAGTTCAAACTGCCCGGGCTCATCGCCGGGGACTGGATCTTCTTTGCCACCAGCAAGACGCACCAGGAGCCCGACCAGCCCGATAATTTGACCGTGCTGGCCGGCAGCGAACACATCCTGCCCGACATCGTGATGGCGCCTTTCACCAGCGTGCGAGTCCGGCTGCTGAATGAAGACGGCACGGCCGTCACCGAGCGCCCGAGCGCCACGCTGTACTTCAAACATGGCAACAACAGCACTCGCGGCATAAGCGGCCGCGCCGACGCCGAGGGCTACGTGACCGTCACCGGTGTTCCCACCGACGCCACGGAATTCTCGCTCAACCCGCGCGGATATGAAGCGGTGACCGGGAACTATCTGCGATTGATCGAGGGTCAGCTGAACGAAGCCGGCGAATATCGGATTCGCCCCCTACCGGCCAAACCCAAGAGGTCCCGCTAGCCCGGATGTCGCATGGAACTTCGCCGCGAAGCGGGCAGGCTGCCGTTCAGCTCGACGATTGGCCAACTGCCGGCCGGGCTGCCACCGGGCAAGCCGTTAGCGGCAAGCGGGCTGATGCTGATGCTCGACCCGGACACAGCGGCGGCGTTACCCGTGGCGCGCTGGGTGGTGGCGGCCGGCGCGCTGGTGCCGGCGGCCGAGAACTGCAAGTCCTCCAGAATGGTAAGCCCGCTGGCGCTGCACCCGCAGGTCTGGCAGAGGCAATCCGGCCCAGAGAGGCTCTAATAGTACCCTGACACTTATATAGCTCTAAAGTAATGACACCTTTCTACAGGTTCCTCGGGTAAGAGCTTGCGACCTTTCGCGGCAGGCTCTCCGCCAGGTTCCCGCGTAACGCATGAACTTCCACGCTGATTGGGTCTGCTCCCGGAGTAGATGAACCTCTTCACTGTTGGGTGAGTACATTGCCGTTGAGGACAATGGCTTTCGGATTATCGGCTGGCTCGTCCGTGTAAAGATGGAATGCGAAGCGTCGTCGCCGGCCGTCGTTATACAGCAACTCGAGAGTATTGCTCGCGATGCGCCACGCGCCCGTACCCGGCTCGGCCTTTAAGTCGCGCAGCACGCAGTCTCCGCCGACCCACCAGCCGACATTGATGGTCGAGTTGAACCCGTCGTCATCGAACGTGCCGTCGGCGTTGAAGGTGATGCCCTTCCGGTAGGTCTCGCCGAGGTTGGAAGCATCGTGGCGTAGGAAACGCCCCGACAGCTTCGCCTCGCCGGCAAGCTTGCTGTACGGTTTGTCGCCATCCATCAACTCGTCGCCTTTTACTTTCAGCGTCTCTTTCAACTCGCCGAATGCCATCTCCACCGTGCCGTCCTTCAGCGTGTACTTGCCGCAATCGCCGGGGTATCGCTGCTGCCAGTAATCGAAACTAAAGCACATCAGACCCTCAGGCGGGATCATGCGCATTACCCTGCCGTCGGCAAAGAACGCGAAGTAGCGCCAACGGAACTTTGCCGTGGTTATGCCCTCACGCGGGTCGCCGGCTGCACCAAGGCCGCTGGCGCCGTAAAGGCCGTCAAGGCCAGCGTCGCCCTTGGGCAACTCCGGCCGTGGGTCCCAAAGGAAAGAGGGCGTGGAGAGTGGGTCTATGCGGGTTTTCAGTCTGGGCGGCTTCTCGCCCTCGGCGCGGCAGCTGGCGAACGTTGCATGGTTGATCAGTTCGTCAAGTTCCGTGGCGGCACTCTCCAGCCGCTCGAAGTCGTTGGTGAACAGCATCATCCCTCCCGCGCGCTTGCCCTTGTGCATGCAGGTCAGGATCGTCAGCCAGTTTACCTGGCGCTGATCGGTGTACATCGCGGCCCAGGCCTGCATCTCGTAGCCTTGTGCTGTGCGGGTCTCGGTAATGTCGCCGTCGGTCTCGATGCTCAACGTTTTCTTGAGGGCGTCGCGGCCCTCCTTGGCCCATGCCTTGAAGGCCTTTCCGGAGTCTTCGCCGTGCAATTCGGCGGAGTGGCTGAAACGTACGGTTGTGGAGAGGTTGTCTGGAGTGCTCCGGAATGCGAGCGCAGGCCGGCCATCCAGGCCAGTAACGATCTTCATGCCGTCGGGCAGATGGAACACCCAATCGCCGATCTGGGTATCGGGTGCGACGGCGTCCTCTTTGGCGACGGCGGGTTCAACGACGGCCAGGAGAACAAGCGCCAGGCAGGCAAACAATCGGGGCATGCAAGTTCCTCGGGCCCGGCAAAGTATACCCTGCGGCGGTTGCGCGTGAACTGGTTCCTTGCCGTTTGCTGTGGAATGGGTGACTCTCGCCAAGGCCGCCATTGCTGCTGGCCGCAAATGGCTGCGCTCCGGACTTCTCGCAGGGCGCTGAGACATGTGGTTCCTTGCACAGGCGCGCCGCGGGCGGGAAGTCGTTTCGCGTCTTGGAGATCCTGTGGTCCATGCTGTTGTAGTTGGTTGTGAACCCGTCGCGACGGGCTGGCCGTTCTGCTCGATCCTCCCGAGACGGCATTCTCGACGCGGACGACAGTTCATTCCTTCGGGTTGACCCAGTGGGTTTTCCGCCAGACATCGGGGTCCTGGAACTCCGGACGCCCCGCGATCAGAAACGCCTGGCGAATCGCCCTGGCATCGTCAGCGAAGCCGCTGTCGCCCAACCGATCGACATTGCCGTAGGCAAGACCGGCTTCAATGAGTCGAACGCCGGCAGGCACGCCGTCAATGTAAAGTTGTATCAGCTTTCGACCGGAGGTGTCGCTGTCCTTTGCGACGGAGACCTCGAGTTCGCCGGCTTCACTGACGTGCTTGCGAAGATGTTCGGTTGCCCGAGAGGCCCAGGGTTCCTGGTCGCCGTGCCACAGCCCCGGGCGCGCGGGTTCCGGGGCATCAATTCCCACCAGCCGGCAGAGTTCTCCGCCCCATTCAATTGTGTTTCCATCCACGACCGTAATCGCGGAAGCATCCACCGTCGTTCGACTCTCGCTGTCGGACAAGGCGAAGGGCAAGTAGAAAAGCGTGGCCGCAAGTGGCAGCGCAAATACGAGGACTGTGAACCACGAAACGACCTTTGACTTACTCATCCAGGGCCCCCATCAACGGCGAGCGTCAGATTCAACAGATCACAACCGAGTTCAGCCGCTGAGTATCCGGTTTCCGGGGAATGGATCCACGGAAACCGCTGGTTCGCCAGCGGCGGTGCAACCGTATGCGGCAACACGCTAGCGGGAGTACACGACGCATTCATCCACGAGGTGATCCTGCACGGGCGGAGCATTGTGCGGCAACATGTCGACGGCAGTTCCGCGTGGCAAGTGCTCGCACCACTGGTCGCCCAGTTCCATCCATGTGTCCTGGTATTCATCGTGCTTCTCATCGATGTCCTGCTCGACCACAAGCAGGGGGCGAGGGATGGGTATCTTGCTTTCGTCTGCGCCGTCGCGGATGGTCAACTCCATCAGCCATACGCGCTGGATATGCGGCAGGCTCGCTGCGACTTGTCTGAGAAGGTCGACAAACTTGACGTCCAGCGGGACCTTCGGCTGGCAGATTTCGAAGATGGCGTTCTCTTCGGCAATCTGCTTGGAGAGTACGCCGTTGCCGTTGTAGGACAGCTTGGTCTCACATTCCTGCAGCGGATCGACGTAGACTTCGGGCTCGCCGGATTCCGCGAGTTGCTGCAACAGCGTGCCGCTCGGTATCTCGACATGGCCCACCGGCGGCTCGTGCTTGGTCAGTCCCGTCGCTTCCGCGAAATGCTGCAGGTACGCGAGTTTTGTAAAGACGATTGGAACGCTGACTCCCTCGGGGCTCGTGGCTTTCATCAACTGGTAGCTGGGCTCATCGCCATCGGCTTTTGACAGCGCGGGGGCAAACAGCGTAGCGGGAAGGTTCACAGTCATGGTTTCGCTCCCTCTTTGGTGATTGGTTCCAGTACCGGGCGAGCTGCTTCATGGCGCTGAAGGTCCTGTATCACCTCTTTGCGCAGATCATCGGGTAACTCGCGATCCAGCAACTCGAAAACCGATGCGCGCTCTTTTATCAGATGCGCGGACAACTGACGCGTGACCGCGCGACCCGAATCGCGCAGCCTGGTGCGGGTTGCATCGCTCCATGACTCAAAGCTATCGGCAGCGGCGCGCAATGCCTCGTTCTTTTGCCTGAGGTCCGCGTGGTCGCGCGCCATCATCCCGACCGGGCCGGACGCCGTGTTCAAGAAGTCGCGCAGCACGGGGAAGACGCACTGTTCTTCTCGATGCATGAGCAGGCTCAGCCGCGTGTCGAAGTGCTCCAGCCATCGATCCACCTGCTCAGGCAGCGGGTCGGCTGGCTGCATGGAAAGCAGTGCGTCGTCCAACTCCACCAGCAGTGCTTCTGTGCTTGCCATGTCCTGCTCAAGCAGCGACCGGATGCCGCGAACGGTTGCCTTCTGCGCTTCGCCTTCCAGTGCAACGACGGACGTGACCCAGTCCAGCTGCGAGACCATCACGGACTTGATGCCATCGTCAAGAGTCATCTGCTGTGCGCCGCAGCCGACGCAGTTCCCCTCAAGCCTGACCGTGACGACGCCACGCGCCGAAATGTCGACGAGCGAGACATCACCGCCGTCAGAGCGGATCCAGGGCCGCATCTGGTCGAGTATGCGCTCAACGTCTTCTCTGCGTTGCGTGTCCATGGTTGAGCCCTCATCGGGTACTGGATAGAGCATGAACTGCCTGGCACCCGAATACAAGACCCGCTTGTCCGCAATTTATTTTTCGGCATCGACCGCCCCTGATCAGCGTAGTTTCGAGCCCGGCGAATATTGGGCTCAAGCAGTCCGATATTCAGCCACCGGAATCCGCTTTACGGGCTGGGTGAGTGGGTGGTAAACCCATATTCAGATAACAGGACTCTGTCATCCGCATTAGGCTCAACCCGCCTGCCGTACAGGCGGCCGCCCAGAGGAGACCGGTTGTGAAACAGCTGAGATACGTTCTTCTAGTGTGCTGCACGCTTTCGATCGCGGGGGCAATCCTTGCGTCGCTGCCGGGGACGAGCTCCGCGCAGAGTGCTGCTGCCGGTCGTGACTTGTTCACGACCAAGACTTGCGGGGCTTGCCACTCGATCGGCTTCGGTCGCAGGGTGGGGCCGGACCTGATGGGGATTAAGGACCGCGTTCCTGACCGGAAGCGGCTTGCCGCATTTATTCGCGATCCAAAGTCGCAAAATGATGACTACAGCGTGGCGCTTCGCAAGGAGTACGGCGATGCCATGGTGGCGCAAACGCTGACGGATGCTGAGATCGAGCAACTGATCGACTTCATTCTGTCCGGCGAGAAGTTCGGGGCGCCGAGCATCGCCATTCCAAAGGACGAAGCAACCATCGAGCTTGGGCGGAAGTACTTCACCGGTGAAGAAATGCTGGTCAACGGCGGGCCGCCTTGCGTTTCCTGCCACACGATCAATGGTGTCGGAGGCTTCGGCGGCGGGTCGCTCGCCTCCAGCGTCGGCGGGCAGTACACGAGCTTGAACAAGGCGCATGAACGCAACGGTGGCGACGCCGGCGTGTATGCGGCGTTGTCCAATCCGCAGTTCTTGGTAATGAAGAATGCCTTCGCCGATAAGCCACTTGCTGAAAACGAAGTGGTCGCACTTACCGCGTTCCTCGGGAGCGTGTCCGCCGACACAGCAGATGAAGAAGGCAGCCTCGGGATGATGATTCTGTTTGTGATCCTGTCGCTTCTGGGTACGGCTCTGCTGATCTTTGCCTTCGACCGAATCTGGAGCAAGCGCTTCCGCAACGTCCGAAAAAGCCTCGTGGGAGGAGTGTCATGACAAGCTGGATCCAAGACATCGTCAACCCGAAGACCCGGGACTGGGAAGAGTTCTACCGCAACCGCTGGGCCCATGACCGGATTGTGCGCTCAACTCACGGCGTCAACTGCACGGGCAGCTGTGCATGGATGATCTACGTGAAGCAGGGTGTCGTAACGTGGGAGATGCAGGCAACAGACCACATTGAGCTCGAGGGTGAGATCCCACCCTACGAACCACGCGGCTGCCAGCGCGGCATTTCTTACAGCTGGTACCTCTACAGCCCCATGCGCGTGAAGTACCCGTACATCAGGGGTTCGCTGCTCGATACGTGGGAAGCTGCAATCGCCACACACAGTGACCCCGTCAAAGCCTGGGAATCCATCCAGAAGGACGACAAGGCTCGCGCGGCCTACCAGAAGGCCCGTGGAAAGGGAGGTTTCCGGCGCACCAATTGGGAGACGGTTCTCGAGATCATGGCCGGGGCGAATCTGTACACAGCCAAGAAATGGGGCCCGGACCGTGTCGTTGGTTTCAGCCCGATCCCCGCGATGTCCATGCTCAGCTATGCCGCCGGCGCGCGCTTTCTCCAGCTGTTTGGCGGCGTCAACCTGAGTTTCTACGACTGGTACTGTGACCTTCCGCCGGCCAGCCCCGAGATCTGGGGAGAGCAGACGGACGTGAACGAGTCCGCCGACTGGTACAACGCCAAGATGCTCGCGGTCATGGGTTCGAACCTCAACATGACGCGCACACCCGACGCGCACTTCGTCACCGAGGCCAAGCACAACGGCACGAAGCTGGTTGTTTTCACGCCCGACTTCGCGCAGGTCTCGAAGCTGGCGGACGAGTGGATCCCTGTCCACCAAGGGCAGGACGGCGCGTTCTGGCAGGCGGTGAACCACGTAATTCTGAAGGAGTGGTACGTCGACAAGCAGGTGGACGACTTCCTCGACTACCAGAAGCGTTTCACTGACAATCCGCTGCTCGTAAAGCTGGAGAAGCAGGGCGACGTCCTGCGTCCCGGCCGGCACCTGCGCGCCAACCGCCTCGATCCATACAAGAACGAAGAACACGGGGACTGGAAGTTCCTGATGTGGGACAAGACCACCGGCCGCCCGCGAATGCCGATGGGTTTCATCGGACAGCGCTGGCAGAAGAAGAAGGGCCAGTGGAACCTGCTGCTGAAGGACGGGGTAGACGGTGCTGACATCGACCCGGCGCTCAGCATGCTGGAGATCAAGGATGAGCTGGTCGAAGTCCAGTTGGACGACTTTCCCAACGGCACGACCGTCTCGCGGCAGGTACCGGTCAAGTATGTGGAGACCAGCGAGGGACGCGTCGCCGTGACCACGGTGTTTGACCTGCTGTTCGCCCAGTTCGGAGTCGCGCGACCGGGGCTGGAGAAGGGCTACGCCGCGAACTACGACGACAAGGACGCACAGTTCACTCCCGCGTGGCAGGAAATCTTCACCGGCATCTCGCGCCAGAACGTCATCAAGTTCGCGCGCGAGTGGGCAACCACGGCCGAGAAGACTGGCGGTAAGTGCACGGTGATCATCGGTGCCGGCATCAACCACTGGTACCACAATAACCTGATCTATCGCTCTGCAATCGTGAGCATGATGCTGTGCACGTGCATCGGCAAGAACGGCGGCGGACTTGCCCACTATGTTGGGCAGGAGAAGCTGGCGCCGGGCGAACCCTGGAGCGCGATTGCGTTTGCCAGAGACTGGAACCCCGGTGCCCGCCTGCAGCAGGCGCCGATCTGGCACTACGTCAACACAGACCAGTGGCGCTATGAGAAGTACTTCACCGACTACAACACCGTGCCCAAGGAACAGCCGGAAGGCAGCCTGGCCAAAGGGCACACGATGGATGTGATCGTGAAGTCCGTCCGCAATGGCTGGCAACCGTTCTTTCCGCAGTACAACCGGAACTCGCTGGAACTTGCGGCAGAGGCAGAGGCAGGCGGCGCAAAGTCGAAGGAAGAGATTATCCAGTACGTGGTGAAGCAGCTGAAGGACAAGAAGCTGCACTACTCGGTCGAGGATCCGGACGCGCCGGAGAACTGGCCGCGGGTATGGTACATCTGGCGCGGCAACGCCCTGATGGCAAGCTCAAAGGGACATGAGTACTTCTTGAAGCACTATCTCGGCACGCACCACAACGAGATCGCCAGTGAGGCGGTTGCGAAGGACTCGGTCAAGGAAGTGAAGTGGTACGAAAACGCCCCCCAGGGCAAGATGGACCTGGTGGTCGATATCAACTTCCGCGTTGACACTTCCGCGCTGTATTCCGACATTATCCTTCCGACCGCGACCTGGTATGAAAAGGCCGACCTCAACACAACAGACATGCACGCGTTTGTGAACCCGCTGTCGGCCGCAGTTCCGCCGTGCTGGGAAAGCAAGAGCGACTGGGACATCTTCAAGGCGATCTCCAAGAAGACCGGCGCGCTGTCCAAGTCGGTGTTCCCCAAGCCGGTCCGAGACTTGATGTCCACGCCGCTGGTACATGACTCAGCGGACGAAGTTGCGCAGGTGGACATCCCGGATTGGCTGAACGGCAAGGACGAGGCCGTGCCTGGCAAGACGATGCCCAAGATGAGCATCATCGAGCGCGACTACAGCAAGCTGTACGAGAAGTACATCGCGCTGGGGCCACTCGTGCGTGACAAGGGACTGGGCGCCCACGGAACACACTATGACTGCGCGGACGTTTACGAGAAATTCCTGAAACATCCGAAGAAGCGGGTTGTGAAGGTTGACGGCGAGAAGTACCCGAGCATCGAGGACGCGGAAGAAGCCGCCAACGTCGTGCTGGGTTTCGCCAGCGTCACCAACGGAGAAATGGCCTATCGCGGTTACCTCGAAATGGAAGAGAAAACGGGGATACCGTTGAAGCACCTCGCTGAGCGCAATCGCGGCGTGAGCATGTCATACATGGACATTCAGCAGCAGCCCCGTCGCCAGCACAACTCGGCGATGTGGTCAGGGCTGCCCAGCGATGGTCGCGCCTATTCGCCATTCACGTACAACGTCGAGAACAACGTGCCCTGGCGCACTCTGACGGGCCGCCAGCACTACTACCTCGATCACCACATGTATCTTCAGTACGGCGAGCATCTGCCGACCTACAAGCCGAAGTGCGCACCGGCAGACTACGGCGATCTGGTCAACACCGACAAGGACCACAAGTTCCTGTGGCTCAACTACCTGACGCCGCACGGAAAATGGCACATCCACAGCACGTACGGCGACAACGAACGCATGATGACGCTGTCACGCGGATGTGAGCCGTTCTGGATGAACCACAAGGATGCCGAGAAGCTTGGAATTGTGGACAACGACTGGGTCGAGATTCACAACGACCACGGCGTCATGGTTACGCGGGCTGCGGTGTCGGCGCGCATTCCGCCTGGCGTCTGCATCGTCTACCACTCGCCGGAGCGTACGCTGAACGTTCCCAAGAGCCCGCTGCGCGGAAACCGCCGGGCAGGTGGACACAACAGCCTCACACGGACAAGGCTAAAGCCGAACCTGTGCTGCGGCGGATACGGGCAGTTCACTTTCCACTTCAACTACTGGGGGCCGACGGGTTGCAACCGCGACACCCACGTGGTGGTGAGGAAGCTGCCAACCCTGGAGTACTAGCCCCGGCTGGTTCGGGATTGAACTGAGTCCGTAGAGAACAGGAAACCGTCATGGATGTTCGAGCCCAAGTTTCGATGGTGTTTCACCTCGACAAGTGCATCGGTTGCCACACTTGCAGCATCAGCTGCAAGAACATCTGGACCGATCGGCGCGGCACTGAGTACATGTGGTTCAACAACGTGGAGACCAAGCCCGGCACGGGCTACCCCACGCAATGGGAGAACCAGGACAAGTACAAGGGCGGCTGGGAAGTCAAAGGTAGTTCGCTCAAGCTGAAGTCCACCAGCAAGGCGAAGTATTTGCCGAACATTTTCCACCACCCGCACATGCCGACCATGGACGACTACTACGAGCCATGGACGTATCGGTATGACAACCTGTTCAACGCCCCCGCCGGCGACGACCAGCCGATTGCGCGAGCCGTCTCAATGGTCACCGGCGAGCCAATGGAGATCAAGGCCGGTCCGAACTGGGATGACGACCTGGGTGGCTCGCCGATCTACGCCAGCAACGACGTGAACCTGAAAGGGCTGCCCGAAGAAACGCGCCAGCAGCTCAACGCGCTCGAAAGGCTTGTGTTCTTCTACTTCCCGCGTATCTGCAACCACTGCCTCAACCCGGCATGCGTGGCGAGTTGCCCCTCCGGCGCGTTGTACAAGCGCGGCGAGGACGGGATTGTTCTGATCAACCAGAAGGTGTGCCGCGCCTGGCGCTCTTGCGTGGCGGCCTGTCCGTACAAGAAGACGTACTTCAACTGGTCTACCGGCAAGTCCGAGAAGTGCCTGCTGTGCTACCCGCGTCTCGAAACCGGCCAGGCACCCGCCTGCTTCCACTCGTGCGTCGGGCGCATCCGTTATCTGGGGCTGCTGTTCTATGATGCGGACCGGATCAAAGAGGTAGCTGCGCTGCCTGACGACAAGATCGTTGAAGGCCAGCGTGACCTGATCCTCGACCCGTTCGACCCCGAAGTAATCGCGGGGGCAAAGAAGAACGGCATGAGTGACGAGTTCATCGAGTACGCGCAGCGCTCGCCGGTCTACAAGTTCGTGAAGGTCTGGAAGATCGCCCTGCCACCGCACCTCGAGTACCGCACGATGCCCATGCTGTTCTACGTGCCGCCGTTGCTGCCCGTACTCGGCTCGACCGACAACAACATCTACAGCAACAAGACCAAGCCCGAGGACGTGTTCCACAAGTTCGACGAGATGCGCATTCCCATGGAATACATGGCCAACATCTTCTCCGTCGGCAAGGTCGACCTGATGAAGTACACGTTGAAGAAGCTGATGGCCGTGCGTGTGTTCAAGCGCGCGCAAACCGTTGGCGACATCGAGATGGCAACCGCGCTCGAGACGCTGCACGCCGCAGACACCACAGAGGAAGAGGCGGAAGCCATCTACCGGATGACGTCTCTGCCGACGTTCTCTCAGCGGTTTGTGATTCCGCCGCTGCATCGGGAAATGGCTGTTGAGGCATACAAGGACCCGGCGGACTTCAAGAAGTCAGTCGGCTTCGGATTCACCGAAGCTCCGAAACGAGGACTGTAGCGTGAGCGCAGAACGAGCCAAACTTCCGCTATTCGCACCGTTGTTGCGCTACCCGCACATCGGACAAGGGGAGGCCGCGCTTGGGGCTGTCGAGGAGTTGGCGGACCACCCTGAGGTCGCGATCGGGCTGCGGGCGTTCTCGGAGTTCCTGCAAGGCCACACGCAAAAGGAACTGCAGGAAAAGTACACACAGACTTTCGAGATCAACCCGTCCGTAGCGCTGGAGGTGGGTTACCACCTCTTCGGGCTGGCCTACCAGCGCGGGCAGTTTCTTGCCCGTGCCAAGCAGGCCGCTGATGAACTCGGCATCGAGACGGGCACGGAATTGGCCGACCACCTGCCGACCATGCTTAACCTGGCAGCGGCTCTGGATGAAGAAACCGGGCTTTCGCTGATCCAGGAAGCCATCTTCCCGGCCGTCAGGCACATGTCCGGCGGGTTTGACAAGACAGGGGCCGGCTTTGGCCGGGTCATCATCGCGCTTCATCAGTTTCTACAGGACCACTACGAGTGCATCGTCTACGCGCCTGTTGAACAGGCACCCGAAGAAGAGGTGAGCAGCCATGCCTAGCTTACTGGCCCAATCCGAATCACTTTTCGCGAACCTGGATTCCGTGCTGTTCGTGGGATTGCCGTACGCGGCGATCGTGCTGTTCCTGTACGCCACGATCCGCCGATATGTGTCATCCAAGTTCGGCTACTCGTCCCTTTCATCCCAGTTCCTTGAGAACAAGAAACTGTTCTATGCGTCGGCGCCCTGGCACTTCGGCATCATCGCGTTGTTTTTCGGGCACCTGATCGGTTTCCTGATCCCGCGAGAGATACTGTGGTGGAATAGCGTACCGGCGCGCCTCTACGTAATAGAGTTGAGTGCGCTGATATTTGCGATTCTGGCCCTCGTGGGCCTGGTCAATGCACTCCATCGCCGCGCCACGAGTTCGCGCATCCGGGTTGTCACGTCGAAGATGGACGTCGTCATCCTGATCCTGCTGCTGATCCAGGTTGTCGACGGAATCTGGATCGCGCTCTTCCACCGCTGGGGATCGAGCTGGTTTGCCGGCATCATGGCGCCGTATCTGTGGTCGCTGTTCAAGTTCAGCCCGGATATCTCCGCCGTCAAGGAAATGCCGTTTGCGATCAAGCTCCATGTGGTGGGTGCGTTCGTGATCCTCGGCGTGTTCCCGTTCACCCGCCTGGTGCACATGCTGGTACTGCCGTTGTCCTACATGTGGCGACGCCCCCAGCAGGTAATCTGGAATCGTGACCGGCGCACAACCAAATCTTGAGACTGGGGGCCTGACGGTCTTGGGTGGCCTTCGGACTTGGCATGAAGGAAAAACGCAAAGCGCTTACCATCCTGTCCATGAACACGCTGGCGTTCACCATCTGTTTTGCGTGTTGGATGATGAACGGCGTGCTGATCACTTTCCTGGTCGAGCGGAAGGTATTCGCCTGGGACAAGGCGGAGATGGGTACGCTGATCGGCATCCCGGTGCTAACGGGGGCGGTCATGCGCCTGCCCGTCGGCGTACTATGCGACAAGTACGGCGGCCGGATCGTGTTCTTTCTGCTGATGCTGCTTGCCGCCATTCCCATGTACCTGGTCAGCCACGCCGACTCATACATGGAATTCCTGCTGGCCGGACTGGGGTTCGGTCTGACGGGGGCGTCCTTTGCCGCCGGTATCGCCTATACCTCCGTGTGGTTTGAGAAGAAGTGGCAGGGAACGGCCCTGGGGGTTTTCGGGGCCGGCAACGCCGGGGCCGCGCTGACAAGCCTGGGTGCGCCTTGGGTGCTGCGCTGGCTGACTGACGGCGGTACGCAGCTTGAGGGCTGGCGCACACTTCCCAAGATTTACGCCGGAGTGCTGGTCGTGACGGCCGTGGTGTTCTGGCTCACGACGCACCCCAAGAAGGTGGACCTCGGAAACCGTAAGAGCATTCTCGCACGCCTGGAGCCGCTCAAGCACATCCGGGTGTGGCGGTTCGGGCTTTACTACTTCTTCGTGTTCGGCGGCTTCGTGGCGCTGGCGCAATGGTTGATTCCTTACTATGTGAACGCCTACACGATGTCCGTTGCCATGGCCGGGTTCATGGCCGCGATCTTCAGTTTTCCCTCGGGGGTTATCCGCGCGCTCGGCGGATGGATGTCCGACAAGTGGGGCGCGCGGACCGTCATGTACTGGGTACTCGGGATCTCGCTGCTTGCGTGTCTGCTCCTGGTCGTGCCGCGCATGATCATCCAGTCTCCCGGCGAGGGGATCATGGCCACGAGCGGCGGCACCGTGGAAAGCGTGACGCCGGATGAAGTCGTGGTCTCGGGCACGACCTACAGCCTGAAGCACCGCGCGGAGGATGAGATCGTCGGTTTCGAAGAGGAAGCTACGTTTGTCCTGCCGAAGTCCACGTCCTGGCAAGAGCCGGTCGTCCGTGTCGGCGACGAGGTGGTAAAGAAAGAGCTGGTTGCTCGCGGCGTCACGCAGATCTACTTCCAGGCCAATGTATGGGTCTTCACCTTCCTCGCGTTCGTTGTTGGCATCGCGATGGGTATCGGTAAAGCCGCCGTCTACAAGCATATCCCAGACTACTTCCCAAAAGACGTTGGTGTGGTTGGGGGAATCGTCGGGGTGCTCGGCGGCTTGGGCGGCTTTATCTGCCCTATCATCTTCGGCTACCTGCTCAGGGCCACCGGGTTGTGGACGACCTGCTGGATGTTCTTTGTGGTGCTGGTCGCCGTCTGCCTGATGTGGATGCATGCCGCAGTTCGGAAGATGATGCGGAAGCGCGCCCCCGAACTGGCGCGGCAAATAGAAGACCTGGACGAGCCCGCCCTGGGCTCAGCATGATTTCGGCTCCTGCCGACGCAGGCAGGTGAAAGAGGGCACAGCATGGCACGCACGCCAGAAACGTGGGAAGTCGAAGACGAAGCGTTCTGGAACTCGACCGGCAAAGTGATTGCCTTTCGAAACCTGGTAGTGTCGATCCCCAACCTGCTGTGCGGCTTCGCGATCTGGATTTATTGGGGAATGATCGCGAAGTACCTGATCAGTATTCACGCCGGCAATCCGGAGTTGTTCAACTTCACGTTCGGGAACAACGGCCAGCCATACGAAGGCGATAGCTACGCGGCCCTGCTGCTGACACTGCCAGCCGTGGCAGGCTTGGTCGGCGCGACGATGCGCATACCCAACTCGTTCATGGTGGCGATCACAGGCGGCCGGTGCGCCAAGTTCATGACCACCATCCTGCTGATGATACCGGCGCTTGGCGCCGGGCTCGCGCTACAGGACCCCAATACGCCGTTCTGGCTGCTGGTGATCTACGCCGCGCTATCCGGCGTGGGTGGCGGCGCGTTCGCGTCTTCCATGTCCAACATCAGCTTCTTTTTTCCAAAGCGCATGCAGGGTATCGCATTGGGCCTGAACGCCGGGATCGGCAATCTGGGCGTCAGCGTGATGCAGTTCGTGATTCCCTGGATCATTACGTTCCCGTTGTTCGGCAGTCTGGGTGGTGACCCCCAGGTTTTCATCCAGAACGCCGCTGAAAAACAGCTCTGGGTACAGAACTCCGGCCTGTTTTGGGTACCGATTCTGGCTTTCCTGACGATTGTCGCGTACCTCGTGATGAATAACTTGCCGCAGCACCAGAAGGCTGCCGGGTCAACACCGATTGCCGTCGCCAAGTTTCTGTGGCTGAGCACCCTTGGTTTTCTGGGCGGCGCGGCGGGCGTGGGGCTGTTGATGCTTCAGAAGTTCAGCGACGTACTGCCCACCTTCACGTCCAACGGGCCCATCAACGAGCTGATCTGGACGTTCTTCATGGTGCCG
Organism: Planctomycetota bacterium; assembly: GCA_025993795.1. GTDB lineage: Bacteria > Planctomycetota > UBA8742 > UBA2392 > UBA2392 > JADJRK01. The sequence goes on along the minus strand of JAMQHL010000006.1, from coordinate 97,696 downwards.
ATGGCAGTCGTGCCGACGCTGCTTCTGATGCGCTATCTGACGCCCAAGGCCACCCGCGACAACTTGAAGGGCCAGTTCGTGATCTTCAAGAAGAAGCACAACTGGGTGATGACGTGGCTGTACGTCATGACGTTCGGTTCGTTCATCGGGTATGCCAGCGCATTCCCGGTGTTGATCGACCAGGTGTTCGGCAAGGTCTACGTGGATGCGGCCGGCAACCCGCTGGCGCAGGCGATTGCCAACCCCAACGCGCCGATAACAGCCAATTTCATCTTCCTCGGGGCTGGTGTCGGCGCGCTACTTCGGCCGATTGGCGGATGGCTGGCGGACAAGTGGGGCGGCGCAAGAGTGACCCAGTGGGACACCTGGATCATGGTGGCTGCCACGATTGCTGCGGGCTACTTCACTTATCAGGCCCGCAACACTTCCACGCCCGAGACCTACTTCGTCCCCTTTCTCCTCACGTTCATCCTGCTGTTCGCGACGACGGGCATTGGCAACGGCTCCACCTTTCGCATGATCCCGATCATCTTCACCAAAGAGCTCGCCGGGCCGGTGCTGGGTTTCACGTCGGCCATCGCCGCATACGGCGCTTACCTCATCCCCAAGGTCATCGGCACTCAAATCCAGGCCGGCACGCCGGAGTACGCGCTCTACGGATTCGCCGGGTACTACGCGAGCTGCCTGGCGGTTAACTGGTGGTTCTACGCCCGCAAGAACGCTGAGATCCCCTGTTGATCAAGTCTTGCCCAAAAGGGTGTAGAATCCGGCGACCCGGCGGTGGCGATACCGCCGGGCGTCTTGCTATGGAAACAAGACAAGAGACTCTGAATATCTGTTGTGCGCCGGCGGGCCGCGCGCTATTCTCAATCCGGGAGCAGCCCGATGACTAACCTCAGCATCGAAACCGCATTCGAAGCGACTCTGTGCAGGCTCATCGTCAACAGCCCCAAGGGCAATATCTACACCGGCGCTGTAATGCGCGAGTTGACGGACGCGCTTGCCAAAGCCAAGTCTGACCCCGTCGTCAAGCTGATCACGATCGAGGGCGCCGGATCTCACTTTTCGTTCGGTGCGAGTGTGGAGGAGCACACGGTTGACAAGGTCGCCGCGATGCTGCCGGTGCTGCGCAAGCTGGTGTGGGAAATCGCCTCCAGCGAAGTTCCGGTAGCGGCGCTGGTGCAGGGCATGTGCCTGGGCGGCGCGTTTGAAGTCGTACTCGCCTGCCATCTGACATTCGCGGCGCCCGATGCCCGCATGGGCGTTCCAGAGATTCGCCTCGGTGTCGTACCGCCGATTGCAGCGGCGTTGTTGCCTCGCAAGTTCGGTCAGTCCGTCGCCGACCACCTGGTGATCACCGGCGAGGAGCTGAGCGGTGAGCGCCTGCGCGAACTGGGAATGGTCCACTCCTGCTTCCCGGCGGATTCGCTCTGGCAGGGTGTCGCCGGCTGGTTTGAGGGCACGTTTGCAAAATTCTCGGCCTCCAGCCTGCGCCACGCCACACGCCAGGCACGTGCCGCCTTCCTGCGTCGGCTGGACCGGCGCTTGGAGGAACATGAGCAGGATTACCTCGACAAGCTAATGGCCAGCCATGATGCGAAAGAAGGCATCCAGGCCTTTGTCGAGAAACGCAAGCCCGAATGGAAGCATGCCTGAGCAGGAGCCGGGGATGAAAGACAGCTTCGGTCGACACGTACACTCGATGCGCATCTCCGTGACGGACCGCTGCAACATGCGCTGCGACTACTGCGTTTCCGGTGACAAGCTGCAGTTGCGTCCCAGCCGGGAACTGCTCAGCCTGGAAGAGATCGAAACGATCGTTCGGGCGGCCGGGACACTGGGCTTCGACACGTTTCGCTTCACCGGCGGCGAGCCCCTGGTGCGCCAGGGCGTCCCCGAGTTGATTGAGAAGATCGGCCGACAGCCGGGCGTGCGCCGGCTCAGTCTTTCGACAAACGGCAGTCTGCTCGCGCCCTATGTTGATCGATTGGCTGATGCCGGTGTGAAGGCCCTCAATATTTCCCTGGATTCATTGCTGCCGGACCGCTTCCGCAAAATCACGCGAGGTGGAGACCTGGCATGCGTACTGAGCGGCGTCAACGCCGCGCTTGGCCACGACCGCTTCACTGTGAAACTGAACGCCGTGATCGTGCGGGGCATTAACGACGATGAGTTGGGCGAACTCGCATCACTGACCATACATCAGCCGTTGACCATGCGATTCATCGAATACATGCCGCACGGATCATGGCGTGCATCCGCGCAGGCCGACAACCCGACTGTGAGTACCGACGAGATGCTGGACGCGCTGTCACAGCGATTTGAGATCGAGAGAAACGTGTCTGGTCCTGTTGGCGAGGGTCCTGCCCGATACGTGCAAATCAAGGGTGCCGTAGGATATATCGGATTGATCAGCCCGGTGTTCCAGCCGTTCTGCGAGCGCTGCAACCGCATTCGGCTGACTTCGGACGGGTACATCAAGTCGTGCCTTCTACAGGACGACAGGTTCGCCTTGCGCGATTGGATGCGCAGCCCGGCGTACACATTCGACGAGCTCGTCAAGCGCATCCGCGACGCCGTTCTCCTGAAGCCTCGTGAACACAGCTACGCGCGTAATATCGATATGTCTACTGTCGGCGGGTAGAACTCTGTCAACGCGATGTCTGGCTGTTGAGCTCAAGCCCGCCGGTCGAAGCTTGAGTCGTTACTTCGTCGCCCATTGCAGGAATTGCAGGACCACCAGCCCCTTTTCGCGGAACATGGTGCCTCTGGGGCCATATTGCGCCTCGTCCTTCCCGGGGCCTTCAGCCGGGACCACGGCAGCACTCGCCAAACCACATCCCATTCCAGTTGCCTATCCTGCGCCGCTTGGAACAATGCGCCGCACGAAAGGAACACCATGCCTGCCGTACGCATTGCAATCATCGGCGCCGGACCGAGCGCCTTTTACGCAGCCGCCGCATTGATCAGGCAGGAAGACGTCGAGGTCAGGGTTGACCTGTTCGACCGCCTGCCCGCGCCCTACGGCCTTGTGCGCTACGGGGTGGCACCAGATCACCCGAAGATCAAGAGTGTCGCGAATCTGTACGAAAAGACTGCGCAAGACCCGCGCGTGCGCTTCTTTGGCGGCGTCGAGTTCGGCAAGCATATCACGATGGACAATCTGCGCCCGCACTACGACATGCTGGTGTTCGCAACGGGCGCGCAGTCAGACCGCAACCTGAATATCCCCGGCGAAGACCTCATGGGCAGCATGTCGGCCACCGAGTTCGTGGCCTGGTACAACGGCCACCCGGACTACCGCGACCTGAAGCCGAACCTGGACATTGAGGGCGTGGCGGTCGTGGGTGTCGGCAACGTGGCCATGGACGTCGCGCGCATACTGGCCAAATCGTACGACGAACTGAAGGTGACCGACATTGCCGACCATGCACTTGACGCCCTGAAACACAGCAAGGTCAGGCAGATCTACGTGCTGGGTCGGCGCGGGCCCGCACAGGCCAAGTTTACAAACCCCGAAATCAAGGAGTTCGGGCACCTGCAGATCGCTGATGCCGTGGTCAGGCCCGAAGAGATTGAGCTCGACCCCGAAAGTCGCAAAACCGTTGAAGCCGACCGCCTCACCCGCCAGAACGTCGAGTTCCTGCGCGAGTACGCAGCCCGCGGCATGGGCGACAAACCACGCAAGGTGCATTTTCGCTTTCTGGTTTCGCCGGTCGAGATCACGGGCAAAGACGGCTGGGTAAACAGTGTGAAGATAGAACGCAATCGCCTGGTAAGCACACCCGACGGTTACATGAACTGCGAAGGCATCGGCGAGTTCGAAGAGCTGCCCTGCGGCATGGTGCTGCGCAGTGTGGGCTATTACGGGGTCGCGCTTCCGGGTGTGCCGTACGACAAACGCAAGGGCATCATCCCCAACGATCATGGGCGCGTGATGAACGCCGAAGGCAACGTGCTGCCCGGTGCATACGTTGTGGGCTGGGCCAAGCGCGGCCCGACGGGCGTGATCGGGACCAACAAGAAAGACGCCGAAGAAACCGTGGCGTTAATGCTGGATGACGTGAAGAATGTCCGCCGTGTCGCCGCCGTGCGCGACATTGCCGGGCTGCTAAAGGACGCGGGGTGCGCGTACCTGTCGTTCGACGAGTGGCAGCAGATCAACGCGCGCGAAATTGAACGCGGCAAAGCGGGCAACCGGCCGCGCGTGAAGTTCATCAGTCTTGAAGAAATGCGCGCGGGCTGATCTGTGGGCGGCGGCTCAGATCTTCACCCACAGGTCGTGGCCCAGCTCGCTGGCGAGCAGCAGCCCGCCGAAATAGTTCTCGAGCTGGCGTGTGCAGCGTTCTTCTTCGCCGGCGACGATGCTCAGGCCGATGCGCTGCACAACCATGCCCGAGTCCTCGCGCTCCACGACAAACAGGTTGGGCAGAGATTGCAGCGGTCGGTCAATGGGCAGGTTCGGCGCCAGCAGGTCAAACATACCCAGCAGAAAGCGGGCGTGCTTGGGGCCTACCTGGCCGGTCTGGAAGAACAGCTCAAACACCTGGTTGCTTGATACCTTGCGCCCGTCGGTCAGCCGACGCACCAGCGGCATCGTGCTTTCAAAGAACACACCATGCAGGTTGCGCATGTCGCCCGCGCGGTTGCCGCTGATGCCATTGTTCTCAAAGTAGTTGGCCAGCATGGACGCCGTGGGGTCGCCGCCGGACGCACGAACACGCTGCATCAGCAGCGTCTCGGCTTTCAGCGTGAACGGAAAGTCGATGCGCCCGCGGCAACCGAAACTCTGCGCCTCAATGCGCGCGCGGCAGTCGATGCAGTGATGCGAGTGCCGATCAAGCTCGGCGTACTGGCGCTCGATGTCGGCGGCAGTTGTCGCAACAAGGTTCACTGTGCCGTCGGCGTCCTTCAGCGACAACTCGACCCGTACGTCTTCCGCGGCAGCGTCCGGTTTGGCTTTGCGCGCGCGGTTCATTTCTTCGTTGGCGCGTTCGCGTCCGTACAGCAAGCGCAACATGCGGCCCGGCCGTATCTGCTCTTTGACGGCGCACGGAAAATCAAGGTAGTAAATAATCGACATAGGTATCCGTGCTCAGCGGGCCACAGGATTGACTCCGCCACCCTGCCGCCAACGCTTATATCGGTTTTACTGCCAGCAGCCTGGGCTCAGTATACTCTTCGATTACATACTTTGGCCCTTCGCGCCCCGTGCCGCTGGCTTTGATGCCGCCATAGGGCATGTGGTCAACGCGGTAGGTCGGTATGTCATTGACGATAACTGCGCCGACCTCAAGTTGGTCAAACGCCATGCTTGTGCGCGGCAACGAGTGGGTAAACACGCCCGCCTGCAAACCATACGGGCTGTTGTTGACCGCCGCGATCGCGGCTTCGAAATCGTGATAGCGGTAGAAGACCGCTACCGGGCCGAAGACCTCGCGGCAGCTTACCTTGGCGTCTTCCGGCACATCGGTCAGCCACGTCGGGCGGTAGAACTGACCGTCGCGCTCGCCGCCGGTGACCACGTTGGCGCCGACCTGCCGCGCCTCATTGACCCAGTCGGCGACGCGTTGGGCCGCCTGCTCGCTGATCATGGGGCCGACCAGAACGTCTTCACGCGTGGGGTCGCCAATGCCCAGGGTTTCGGTCAACTCCACCATGCGCGCCAGCAGGCCCTGCGCGATTGACTCGTGCGCGAACACGCGCTGCACCTTGATACACACCTGGCCCGCGTGCGCAAACGCGCCGGTCACTATGCGCTGCGCTGCGTTTTCAAGATCAGCGTCGGGCTCCACGATTACGGCCGCGTTGCCACCGAGTTCAAGCAGTACGCTGGCACGCGGCGCAAGCGCACGCAGCTTCCAGCCCACAACGTCGCTGCCTGTAAAACTCAGCACAGCCACGCGCTCATCCGTGGCGAAAAACTGCGCTACATCATTGTCGCTGGGCAGGATACTGAACGCGCCTTCGGGCAGCCTCGCGGCCTTCAGCAGTTCGCCCAGCATCAATGCCGTCAACGGCGCCTGTGGCGCGGGCTTGAGAATGAAGGGGCAGGCAGCGGCAATCGCCGGGCCAATCTTGTGCGCGACAAGGTTCAGCGGGAAGTTGAACGGCGTGATGGCAACGACAATGCCCTTGGGAAAGCGCCGTACGATGCCGTATCTGCCGTCGCCCGCCGGCACTGTATCCAGAGCGATCACTTCGCCGACGCAGCGCTTGGTTTCTTCTGCGCAGATGCGCAGGGTGTTGATCGAGCGCGCCACTTCGCCCCGGCACAGGCTGATCGGTTTGCCGGTCTCGCTGGTCATCATTTGGGCGAATTCTTCGTCGCGATGCTGAAGGCCCTCGGCAATCGTCAGCAGCGCAGCCTCGCGAGCCCCCGACGACATGCGCGCCACGGGGCCGCGTGCGTGCCAGGCCGCCGACAGCGCTGCCGCTGCTTCGCCCCGGCTAGCCAGAGACACTGCGCCAAGGTCTTTATGGTCATAAGCGCCGCGATGCTGGAACGACTGTTGGGTAGTAACGAGGGCACCGGCAAGCCAGAGTGGATGTGTCGTCATTGTGGGTCTGCCTGCTATGTTCCAGCGAGTGTCTTTGCCCGGATGCTACACGAACTACCAGAGATTGTTACCCGTTCAGAGGCTTGGCAACAACTATGGCAGATCGCTCATCATCTTTCGCCCACCGTGCGCCGGCTACTGGGGAACTCGCCTGTGACACATAGCCCGCTGATCGTGGTTGCGTTTCTGTTTGCCGTGGCGGGGCTTTGTTCGCTGCCCGGGGTCGGCGAGCCCATGGGCGTCGGAAATGACCGCACGCTGCAACTGGCGATGATCCATACCGAGTTGGCATGTTGCGCACTGCTGTTCCTGCCATTGGGCGCACGCACCCGCGGCGCCGCTTTGCGCAACCTGCTGGCGGTGGTCGCATGCTTTGCGGGTGCCAGTGCCTGTGTGCTGCTGCTTCACTTTGTGGCGCGGGGCGGGCTGCCGTGGCAGTCGCGCGGCGGCGCGCTTGGCGCCTGGCTGTTCGCCGGCGGCGCGATCTCGCTGGGCGCGCGGCTCGGCGGCGTGTGGGTATTGCGCGCGCGGGTTGCCCTGCTGTGCATGTTTGCACTGCCGCCACTGGCGCATTATCTCGCCCTGGAGTACGCGTCGGCCAGCCTGCTGCACCTTCGGTCGGTATCGCCGTCGTGGGCACTGGCCGCCGGCGAATTGTCCTGGTGGCCGCTGCTGCCCTTGGGGCTAACACCCTGGGCAGCCGCGCTTGCATTGCCTGCGCCGAAGCAGGCGGAGGTTGCGCCGTGACGCCGCGATGTGCCGCAATTCGCCGGGCATCGCGCCCTCACAGCCTGCCGCGGACGACCGCCGCCGCGCTGATGCTGCTTGCGCTTGCCTTGGTGACGGCGCCCATGCACGCCCAAGCCATCGACAAAGAGCGCAGCCGCTTCCTTTCGGAGCCCCACGGTCGCCCGGGCACCTGTGCCCCGTACCGCCTGGCGTTCAAGGCAACGGCCGACACCGAGCGGGTCGAGGTAATTCACGGCAACGTCAAGCTGACCATGGACGTCGCCGCCAAGCCGGGCCAAACCAGCGAGACGATCTTGCCGGTGTATGTCGCGCCGGGCGTGGTCATTCGCGTTGCGGGCGACGAGCACACGCCCCGGCTGCCCATGCGACGCATTGAGCCCGATTACGAGCAGCCCTATGTGGCTGTGTTCGCCGCAGACGCCATGTATGCCCGACCGATACTGCCCGGCGTGCCCGGGCAGCTTGCGTGCGACTACTATGAGAACCGCGAGTTCTTTTCTGACTGGCGCCTTTTCGATGGTTACGACGGGCTGGTGCTGTTCAGTCCTGAGGCACAGCGTCCGCCGGCCGGTACTCAGCGTGCGATAGCCGAGTTTTGCAGCATGGGTGGCGCGGCCATCATCATCGGCTCGTTCAGGATGGGTGAGAAGGTGGAAGGGCTGCCCGCACCCGCAGAAGCTGAACTGCTCAAGTTTCACGGTGTAAGCGCGCAGCGCATGGCGTATGGGCCCGGCGCGATTTACCGCATCGACTTTGAAGAGTTGCGCCGCAGCGGCAACCCCTACGCGGTGCTGCGTGGCGCATTGCTCGACCACTTGTGGTACGGCGATGCCCCTGCCCCAGCCGGCAAGCCGCAATCGCGCGTGCCATCGCCCGCGGCACTGAACGTGGTTGCAGGCACGCCCGAGGCGCCACAACCGGGCGCGCTGTTCTTTGGCCTGGCAGGTGCGCTGCTTGCGTTGTGCGGCGTGCTGCCGCTGATTGCGCGCCGCGTGAAGTTCGGCGCGCTGTGGGCGATGCCGGCGGTCGCCGCCGGTGCCCTGTCAATCGGGGCGATCGCCATGCTGCAGCCGCAGCCGCGCCCGCTGCTGGATTGCTGGGCGGTGGTGTATGCCGAATCGCAGGATCGCCAAAGGCCGGCATCGGCACGGGCGTTTCTGCTTCCGGGACAGGACATTGACGAGACACTGGCCGTGGACATGGCAGGCCCAGCGCGGGCCTTGCCGCGTCCGTGGCGCAGCGCGTTGGGCAAAGCCGGCTGGCAACTCGACCTTCCGCTGCAGACAGGCGACCCGGCTGACCTCGCCGATCTGGTGCTTGGCGAAGTCAACGGTACGCGCTTTCGCGACTTCGCGGCGCTGGCGCACAAGGGCGAAGCAGGCTTCGACGCCGAAAGCGCCAGACTGCTGGAATGGTGGCTTGACGAGAACGCCTACAGCGGCAGGCGCAGCGGGCTTGGCGCCGCAAGCTGGCAACTGGCAGCCGAGGGGGCAACAGGCCTCGATAGTGTGGAAAAACGCACACGGGGGGCACTGTGGGTAGTGAACAGACGTATGGTTACAGACCCTCGCTAAAGACGCCTTAAGCTGCAATAATCAGCAGGTCGCGTCCCTTGCGGATGCGCCCCTGTCGGGCTGGCAGTAACTGGGCTGTGTGATGCACTTTGCGTGGCATTTGAGCACGCGTCGTTCTGTCGACTCTGAGGGAGGCGGCGGAAAAGAACGTGTGTACCCGGTAAAGACTCCGGACACCCAACGCACTCGAAAGTCTGCGCCGGCCCCGGAACAGCGTCGCATGCCCGGCGCCCAGCCGCCCGGTGAAGAAACCCAGAAACTTCCGACGATTCCTACGGTGTCACTGGGGCCGCCACCTGCCAAGGCACCGCAACCGCAGCCGCCGGGCCGCCCTGTGCCCCAGCGCAGCGCCCAGAGCAGCGCCGCAAACCGGCCGGCGGTGAAGCCGCAGATACGCCACGTCAGTTCGGCGCCGAGTTCGCCACGAGAGGGCGTGTTCGACAGCGCGCCAGTGGTGCAACCGGTAGGTGAGGCAACCGAAATTCCGCACCCGGATCAACTCGAGAAGATGCCCCCTCGGCCGTCCGCTCAGTACCGCGCGGCGCCGGACCCCGCATTTGCGGAAACCCAGGACATGGAACCCGTCGAGGCCGAGCCCCCGCCGCCGAGCGACAACACGGCAAGGCTGAGCTTTGGCCAGGCGGCAGTCAACCTGAACCTGGTGACGGCTGCGCAGATTCAGGAATGCGTAAACGTGCAGCGCGCGCTGCTGCAGAAGGGCCAGCGCGTACCGCTGCTGGGCCAGTTGCTGATGCAGCGCGGCTATCTGGACAAGTCCGGCATTGACCGCGTCAAGGGCTACCAGCAGATGTACCAGATCGCAGACAAGATCCAGGGCTACAAGCTGCACGAAAAGCTGGGCCAGGGCGCCATGGGCACGGTCTACAAGGCCCGCCAGTTGCGCATGGAACGCTGGGTTGCCATCAAGATCCTGCAACCTGAGCTTGCTGCCAACGCCACCATCAAGCACCGCTTTCTGCAGGAGTCGCGTGCCAGCGCGCGGTTGAACCACCCCAACGTCATCACCGGCATCGATGCCGGCGAAGTGGAAGGCTTGTGCTACTTCGCGATGGAGTACGTCGAGGGCAAGACGCTGCAGCAGCTTGTGAAAGAGCGCGGCGCCATGGACGAGCGACAGGCCCTTGAGCTGATCGTGCAGGTCGCCAAGGCCCTTGAGCACGCCGAGAAACTGGGGTTGGTGCACCGCGACATCAAGCCCGACAACATCATGGTCACCCGCGACCGGCAGGTGAAACTGCTGGACCTGGGGCTGGCCAAGGTCCGTGCCGACGGCCCCGAAGGCGCCACCAAGGGCATGGCAGTCGGTACGCCCAACTACATCTCGCCCGAGCAGGCGATGGGCCGTCAGGACATTGACACGCGCAGCGATATCTACAGCCTGGGCGTGACCATGTATTTCTGCCTGACCGCCAAGGTTCCGTTCGAGGGCCCGCCCGAAGTCGTGATGTACCGCCACATCCATGAGCCGCCGCCACACCCGAAGAACTTCCGGCCCGACATCAGCGACGCAACCGCCACGCTGCTGCAGACGATGATGGCCAAGCGGCCCGAAGACCGCCCAGCCAGCGCCATGCAGCTTGTGTCAGACATGGAACACGTGTTGCGCACCGGCAAGCTGCCCGGGTTCTTTGACGCGCCGGCAAGCGGCCCCCTGAAAGTCAACCGTGACAGCCGCGTCCTGGGCTCAAAAAGCGGGCGCGCACCCAACCTGCGCGGCTATGGCATGCCCGGCACGTCCAGTGCCTCGCAAGCCCATTCGGCGGTCCCGCCGCCTGAACCCGACGCCGGCAACCCGCGCCTGCCCCGCAAGCGCAAGAAGCGCTTCGGCGGCGGTTGGTGATGCAGGAAGTGCGGGTATTCAGCTGGCGGCCAGCGTGAAGATCAGGAAACTCGGGCCGAACTTGGCCGTTGCTCTTGGCGCCGGGCGGCGTGGCGAAGGCGGCGCAGCGTCAGGGCGCCAATTGCCAGCACGGCAAGCAGCCACCACCGCGACGTGCCGCCAGTGCCCGTTGAGCAGTCGTCGGGACGACTGGCAGACGCTTTCTTCTTGGACGGCGCGACGGCGTTGCCCTCAAAGGTAAACGTATACGGGTTCTTCACGGTGTCGTTGTTGGCGATGCTTACGCCGAAGCTGAAGGCTGTGGCTGCAATCGGCGAGACTTGCAGGCGAAAGGTGGTCGTCGCACCCATGGCAACCGGGGTTGCGGGGTTCTGCAGGACGATCACGGTGCAGTTGGTTTCACCGGACAGGGCAACCAGCGGCATGCTGGTGAGGTCCAGATCAGTGGTGCCATCATTGCGAATTGTGTACGTGAGGTTGAACGGCGAGGCGCCGGTATTCAGCAACGAGTCGGTAGCACCCACGGCAATGACAACTGTGTCGCGCAGCACGACCATGTCGGACTGCGCGCACAGGGGTGAGGCAAACAGACACAACAGGAGCAAGAATCGCATCGTCAGGGATTATGAAAGCGCCCGGCCCGAATGCACCACGAGAGTTGAGAAATTCCGCGCGTCACCCCGCGTGCTTTAGTCCCCTTTCGGTGTTCCTTCGGGCGTCTCTCTTGGCGTTTCCTTCGGCTCTTCCTTGGGCGGGTCTTCTTCGAAACCCTCCTTGTACCAGCGCTGAAACCTTACGCTGCCGTCCGCGGCGTATTCGCGGTACCAGCCATCCAGCCAGCCGGCCTTGAACGTTCCGACTGCCTGTGGTTTGCCTTCGCGGCTGAACCAATCCCACTGGCCCGTGCGGGCGCCGTTGTCGTCGTAGTGGCACGTGAGTCGTTTGCTGCCGTTGTCCCACCAGAACTGCCACTTGCCGCGGCGCTCATAGTCCCAGTGGCCGTGGCTCTCCAGCGAACCGTTGCGGTACCAGGTCTGCCATAGGCCGGTGCGATCCACGTCGTAGGCGCCTTCTTCAGACTTCTCGCCGTTGTCGTGCCAGAAGGTCCAGACGCCCTTGCGTGAACCGGCGTTGTACTTGCCCTGCGCAGCCTTCTTGCCGTTGGCATGATAACGCACCCAGTCGTTCTCGAGTTCACCGCTCTGGTAAAAGCACTCAATCAGCTTCTCGCCGCTGGCGTGCCAGAGTGCCCATGCGCCGCTGCGTTCTCCGCGCACGTACACGCCTTCGCATGCCTTCTGGCTGTTGTCGTGCCAGAACGACCACTTGCCCGTTCGGTTTCCGGTTTCTTTGTCGTACTCGCCTTCTTCTTTGCGGCTGGTGTTTTCGTGCCACCAGGTCCAGACGCCGTAGCGACTTCCGCGGTCGTAGGCGCCGGACGACTCCTTGACGCCGTCTTCGTAGTAGAACGTCCACCGGCCGTGCTGCAGCAATTCCAGGTTTTCACCCACTGACTTCAGGTTGCCGTTTTCATACCACTGCTTCCAGGGTCCCGGCTTGGTTCCTTTGTACTCAACCTGTTCACTCATCACGCCGTTGACGTACCAGCTGTCCCAGCGGCCCTCTTTCACGCCCATGGCGTAGCGGCCGCTTTGCTGCAACTGGCCGGTTTCGTACCACCACTCCCACTTGCCGTCTTCTTTGTCGGACTTCCAGTTGCCCTGCAGGGTCCGCGTCGCATTCTGCGCCCAGCTTACCGTGCGGCCATCCTTGGCACCTTCTTTGTAGTAAAGCTCGCTGCTCTTCTTGCCGTCGCTGTACCACCACTCCCATTTGCCGTCGCGCTTGCCGTCTTTGAACTTGCCCGCGTTCTCTTTCTTGCCGGTGTTGTGCCAGCGCGTCCATTCGCCTTGCTGCACGTCGGCGATGTAAACGCCCAGTTGCAGGCGCTCACCGTTCTCGTGCCACCAGGTCCAGGTGCCGTCCTTCTTGCCGGACTTGAAGTCACCTGCGGTGCGGGTCTTGCCCGATTCATAGAATTCCTTGTACTCGCCCCAGCGCGTCTCGGCGCCTTTGTCGTCAACCTGCACCGCAAACCGTTCGCGCAGCTTGCCCGATTCGAACTTCGTTTCGCGCCACTCTACCTTCACTTTTGGGGCAGCCGGCAGCGCTGCAGAAAGCAGCGTGCAGACAAGCGCGAACGTAAGACAGCGTGTCAGCATGGTTCGTTCCATGTACCGGAAGCGTGATTGTAGCTTTGACCCGGGCCGACTTTGGATGCCAGATTGCGGAATTTACGTCAATCCGCGACTTGCAAGCAGCCTGCGCTTGCCAATCGGGGCCTGTCCAATGCGGCAGGGGATGGGCCCCACACCCATCCCCCTCGGACAGCCGTGCCGTTGGTAGCACGGCTATCCGCAAAGCCTCATGATGTCGCGGCAGCGCGCGACGAGGTTATCGAGCATGTGCTCTTGGGCCTGCGCCAGCACAGGCTGCACAAGCGCCCGCGCTTCGGCGGCCAGGCCCATGCGCGCCAGTGCCATGCCCTTGTAAAGCCGCGCAATGCCGTGCAGCACGCGGTCGTCCACGTTGCGGCAGTACACGAGGCACCCGTCAGCTTCGCTGGAAAGATAGTTCCAGGCGTTTGCTTCTTCGGCCCACGCCATCAGGTTGTTCCAGCACTGGTGCATGCGACTGGTGTCGCCAAGCAGGTCGGCGGCGATGTGCATGGCGCGGCAGAATGCGTCGTCCATGGGCTGCAGGTCGCCCAGGTTGCCAAGCACGTTGGCATACGAGAACCAGTATTCGCAAAGCGTCTCGGTGTCGAACTGCCCCAGACATGCCTGCAACACTGCGTCTTCCAGCACGGCGCGGGCCTGCTTGTGACAGCGCAGGTCCATCATGACCCACGCCTTGCGCATCATGGCTTGGCCCAGAAAGTCGCCGGTGCTGATGTGGCGTTCGCGCTTTTCTGCCTGGGTGGGATTGAGAAGCCGTTCCCACGCCACCAGCGATTCTTCAAACATGCCCTGTCTTGCCAAGGACGCGGCGCGGTTGAACTGCTCAATGAGCTGCGGAGAGATGAACAGGGCGGTGGTCATAGGAACCTCCACTTCGGAGGGGACACCAGCATCCTCCAATAATCATACACCATGAAAGAAATATGGTCAATTATTTCGTAATGCACAGTAATATTGCGATCTGGATTCGCCTTGACACCGCCAAAACGATACAGTATTTATTGATAAATACTGTATTGATGAGGCCGCCATGTCAACGCAGATCGACCACCAAGAGCGCATCCGCACCTGGTTTCACCCTGTCCGCATCAAGATTGTTGGCCTGCTGCGCGCCCGCGGGCCCATGACCCAGACCGAGCTTGCACGCGCCGTCGATGCCAACACTGCCAGTGCACGCTATCACGTGTTGCGGCTTGTGCGTGCCGGGTTCGTGGAGCATGCGGGCACAAGGCCGGGTCCCAAGGCCATCACGGAAAAGCTGTTTCGACACGTCCAGCAGGCGCCGTCCATGGAACCGCTGACGTTTTCTACAAAGCACGGCAGCGCCAAAGACCTTGAGATGCGCAAGCTGACCCTGGACAGCGTGACCGAGGTTCACCGCGTCGGTGCGCGCATCATCGAGCGCGAGCCCGAACGCTTCTTCGGCATCAACACCCAGCAGATCACGACCACACCCGAAAAGCTGCGTGCCCTGCGCGACGCCCTGAAAGCCACGCTGACGGGATTCATGGCAGGACTGGAAGCGCCCAAAGTGGACGAAGCCGTTGAGAGCGTATACCTGTGTATCAACTTCTACCCGCACTCGTCACCGGCATAGTCTAGACTGCCCGCGTGTACGTCATTGACGGCTACAACCTGCTGCACACGCTGGCGCGCCATCCGGGCGCCCTGCCCGGCGATGACGACCGCGCACGCGCACGGTTGGTGGAGCTGTTGTCGGCGCTTGCCGTGCGCGAATCAACCACGGCCCGCGTGTTCTTTGATGGCACCGGCGGCAACGTATCGGCTGGTGACCTTGCGGCCCCCAAAGTCCGGGTAACTTTCTGCGGCCCGGCGACAGGCAGCGCCGATGATGCAATCGTGGACTTTGTCGAAAGCCACGGCCACCCGCGCCAGTTGAAAGTCGTGAGTGCCGACCGCGAAGTCACGGAGGCCTGCAAGCTTGCCGGCGCACGCATCGTTCACAGCCGCGACATGAGCGAAACGCTGGCGCGCATGGCGCCGGCGCAAGTTGAGCGCGGCGAGCCGGAAAAGCCCACCCGGGGCGCGATTGGCAAGCTTGAGCAGGAAATGCTGGACGAGATCGGCGAGTTCACCGAGTTCCAGCGCGACCTGGAGGACGAGCTGGGATGAGGGTACCGTTCGCCGGACTTAGGCGTGCCAATCGCGCCTTGAGGCTGAATGCCTGCCTGCTGCTCGCGCTGGCTGCTGCATGCACGGCGCAGCAGTCGCGCCATGTGGTTGCAGGCGAGGCGCTGGTGCACGGCAACCGCAGCGTTGCAGGACGTGTTCTGGACGACTTCGAGGCAGAGGACGCGGCGTCTGGTTGGGCGCTATACGGCATTGAGGGCTCACGCAATCCGCTGACCCACGCGCGCCATGACGGCGCGATGCAATTGACCAGCGACAGCAGCGCAGGCCTGGTGTGGCGGCAGGTCGGGTTCGACCCGGGCACAGAGCCGCTGCTGGCATGGCGCTGGAAAGTGTCGCGCACCTTCGGTACATCCAGCCCGCTGTCGCCTGAGCTGGATAACTTTCCGGCACGTCTGCTGGTGGGTTTCGATCACAGTTGGGCCGGCGCCAACCCGGCAGCGCTTTCGTGGCGCCGAAAGGTCCAAGAGTATACCGGGGTGACGCCACCCGCGCGGGCCATCTGTTACACCTTCGGCGGGGAGTTGCCCAGCAGCGAAGCCGTGGACGCCACATTTGGCGACGGCCGCATCGCCGTAATCAACCTGCGCACGCCCCGCAGCGCTGCCGGCGAGTGGCTGCCCGAAGTGCGCGATGTGGCCGCCGACTACAGGGCCATTTTCAGAGAGAGCGCTCCGCCGGTGATAGCGCTGGCGCTGGGCTGCGACAGCCATCGCCTGAACTTGCGGGCGCAGGCATGGTTTGACGACATCACGGTGTACGGCCCCGAGGCGTATGCCCAGTTTCGAAACGAGCTCACGCTGCCGCCGGACAGAACCACGCCGCTGCTGACCTGGCTGATTATTGCAGGCGCGTCATTTGTGGCGACCGCAACTGCGGGCGTATGGTTCTGGAAACGCCGCAGCCATTGACGCCGTCACTCGCCCGCTGCCACGGATTCCACTGCTTCCTCTTCGGCCTCGGCAGGGGCAGGCGCAGGTTCAGTGACCGGGTCGTGTTCGACCTTGGCACTGTTCGCGCTGCGGTTGAACGCATGTTTGCGCTCGGCCAGGCGCGCGATGACGACCATGATGCCGAATGCGCCACCAATCGGGATCAACAGCCACTCCCAGACCAGCGCCAGTCCCGCGATCATGCCCAGCCCGCCGCCGGCAACCTGGATGAAACTCAGCTCGTTGGCTGCGACACGGTCGATCAGTGCTTCCAGTTCACCCTCGTCGCGCGCCAGCAGTTCGCCCTCGATCAGGCCGGCGACGTCAACTGCCGTGACAAGCTCTTTGGCCATGCCGCCGATCAGCTCGCGCAGTTTCAGGCGCACCTTGTCGTTGCGCAGGACTTCTTCGGTGCGCTCGGGCAGCGTGGCGACAAAGCGTTTGCCGACAGCCTTGAGGCTT
This sequence comes from Planctomycetota bacterium, assembly GCA_025993795.1. Classification (GTDB taxonomy): domain Bacteria; phylum Planctomycetota; class UBA8742; order UBA2392; family UBA2392; genus JADJRK01. The sequence continues at coordinate 81,166 of JAMQHL010000006.1, read as the reverse complement.
TCGTGCTGCATCAGGTCGTCAGCCAGCTTGTCCACGACCTTGTCGATCACGGGGTCCATCAGCCCGACTTTCATGCCGCCTGCGGTCAACCCGCCAGCCAGCGCCGCTGCCAGTGGGCCGAGCTTGGCGAACATGGTTGCGGCGCCGCCGCCGGCCAGTGCGGCATTGACGGTGCTGCGGGCGCTGGCCTTGAGCGACGACTTGGATGCAGTGATCACGTCTTGCAGAGTTGTGTGAATCGTGCGATCGACTTCGGCTTCGACCAGCTTACGTGCATCGGGGTCACCCAGCAGCCCCGGTATGTGTGTCGAGATGCGGTCAATGGCCTGGTCAACGGCGCCTGAATCCATCAGCAGCTTGTGCATGCGGTCGCCGGAGATCAGGTGTTCTTCCAGCGTTTCGCCGACGCTGCGCGCGAGCTCTTTGCGGCGCTTGGGCACGACGCCCTGCACGCCGAAGACGCGAACCCGTGGGTGAAACAGCATCTTGATCGCGACCCAGTTGGTCGCAAACCCGACCAACCCGCCGATCGAGACGGCAAAGAAGACGCGCGTCCACAGCTCTTCGGGCAAAAACCAGCGCAAGATGGCGCCGGCAATCGTAAGCGCCGTCAGCGAGAAACCTGTAACTCCAAGGATCGGGAACCCGCGCTTGGCGGGCAGGGGCGATGCGGTGTCAGCGGGGGTGGGCATGGGTTTGCCGGGCGGGCACAAGTGAACAATTCAACGCCGGAAATGTTTCAGCAGAGGCGTGGCCACCATCCAAGACGCTGCGGTGCCTGTTCACCGCCGGCTCATTATTCAGTTTGCGCCTGCAATTGGTTCCCGTTTCGTGCCAGTCGCCTATTCCAGTACCAGCGTTTCGCGCAGGACCTCATCGACAGTGGTGCCGCAGTCATAAATTGCCAGCAGGCCCGATTCGCGCAGTGTGCGCATGCCGTGGCGTCGGCCGGCTTCGCGCAGCGAAGCGACGTTGGCGCCGTCCATGATCATCTGCTTGACTTCGTCGTTGACCCTGAACATCTCGTATAGAGCCATGCGACCCTTGTACCCGGTGTTGTTGCAGCGCGAGCAGCCCTTGCCGAAGGCGAACTTCTTGCCGCGAATGGCTTCGGGGCGAATGCCAAGTTCCATGCAGTGTTCGGCTTCGGGTTCAAAGTATTCTTTGCACGACACACAGATCTTGCGCACGAGGCGCTGTGCGATAATTGCTTCCATCGTGGCTGCGATCAGGAACGCCTCAAGCCCTAGGTCAAGCATACGCGTTGTGGCGCTGGGCGCGTCGTTGGTGTGCAGCGTGCTGAGCACAAGGTGGCCCGTCAGTGCCGCCTCAACGGCGATGCCGCCGGTTTCACGGTCGCGAATTTCGCCAACCAGGATCATGTCCGGGTCCTGGCGCAGAATGCTGCGCAGCGCCGCGCCGTACGTCAGGCCGACGTCTTCGTTCACCTGGCACTGCATGACGCCCGGCAGGTCGTACTCGACCGGATCTTCGGTGGTGATGATCTTGAGGTCCGGCGTGTTCATGAAGTTAAGGCAACTGTACAGCGTGGTGGTCTTGCCGCTGCCCGTGGGGCCGGTCACCAGCACGATGCCGTTTGGCTTGGCGATCAGCGCCTTCATCATCTCGTTGTCCTCCGGCCGCATGCCGAGGTTATCGAGGTCAAGGCTGACGTTGCTGCGGTCCAGAATACGCATCACGCAGCTTTCGCCGAACATGGTCGGCAGCGTGCTAACGCGCAAGTCCACGCTTCTACCCTCGATTGTCAGCTCGATGCGACCGTCCTGGGGCATGCGTGTTTCCGCAATGTCAAGCTTGCTGAGCACCTTGATGCGGCTGATCAGCGAAGCAGCCAGTTCCTTGGGCGGGTTTTCCATGGCCAGCAGCGCGCCGTCCACGCGGTAGCGCACCTGGAAACGTTCTTCAAACGGCTCAAGGTGGATGTCGCTGCTGCGGTCCTTGATGGCCGTGGACAGCAGGAAGTTGAGCAGCTTGACCACCTGAGGGGCGTCCGGGTCGTCAGAGTCCACCGCAACGGCGTTCTTGCCGACGACGCCTTCCTCAATGAACTCGGCCAGGTCGCCGCCGCCAATGCCCTTCACGCTGCCGCCTTCGCCGTAGAAGTTCTCAAGTGCAGCGTCGATGTCTTCCTGGCTGGCCAGTGCACCTTGGATGCGGATGCCCGGAATGCGGCTTTGCAGCGAAAACTGCAGCTCGTCAAACACCACGATCTTGGTGGGATCGTCCATCGCGACGGTAAACGTCTTGCTTTCGGCATCATACTCAAGTGGCACAACGCGGTAGGTGTGGGCCTGTGCCTCGGTGACAAGGTCAAGCAGCTCGATCGGGATGTCCAGCCCGGTCAGGTCAACAAAGTTCATGTCGTTCTGCGCAGCGAGCGCCATCGTAATGTCGCCGTCGCTGCAGGTGCCCATTTCAACCAGGATCTTGCCGATCAACCCGCCCTGTTTCTTCTGGCGCGCCAGCGCCTCCTGGATATCACCCTCGGTGACCAGTTCGATTTCTTTCAGGATCTGTCCGAGCAGCTTGCGGCGCTTGGCCATGGGTGAGTCTCCGGCATCAGGATGCGGCGGGGACGCTGCGTGCCGCGTCCCCGCACCCGTATTCTACTTCTTCGTTTGCCGCGTCGAGAGGGCGGCAGCGGCAGCCGCCGCAGGCGGCGGCGCGACGGCGCCCTGCGCCTCTTCTGCGGCGACAAGCTGGTCGTCCCACAGCCTGCCCTTGCCTTTGCGGAAGCTTTCGAACTTTTCGCGCATTTCCTTCTGATTGGAACACTTCCGGAACATGTCCATGCGGTTGATCTTCTGCGCGTTGTAAAGCTCAAACAGGTAGTCATCCAGCAGGATCATGCCTTCCTTTTTGCCCGTCTGGATCACCGAGTTGAGCTGGTAGGTCTTGGCTTCGCGAATCAGGTTCTCTACCGCGCTGGTGCTGACCATGATCTCAAAGGCGGCAATCAAGCCACCGCCCACCTTGGGCATGATCGCCTGCGAAATGATGGCAATGATCGAGACGGCAAGCTGCGCGCGCACCTGCTCTTGCTGGTTGGTCGGGAACGCGTCAATGATCCGGTCCACGGTGCGCGTGGCCCCCGTCGTGTGCAACGTACCGAACACAAGGTGGCCCGTTTCGGCGGCGGTGATCGCGCTGCCGATGGTTTCAAGGTCGCGCATTTCGCCTACCAGGATCACGTCCGGGTCCTGTCGCAGCGCGCGACGCAGGCCTTCGCTGAACGTCGGCACGTCGTTATGCAACTCGCGCTGTGTGACAATGCACTTCTTGTGCGGGTGGTAGTACTCGATCGGGTCTTCAATCGTGATGATGTGGTGGTCCATGTTGGTGTTGATGTAGTCAATCATCGTCGCCAACGTGGTGGTCTTGCCGCTGCCGGTCGGGCCTGTCACCAGGAACAGCCCGCGCGGCCGGTCCAGCAGGCGCTTCACGTTTTCCGGCAGGCCGATCTGCTCAAACGAAAGCAGCTTGTTCGGGATCTGGCGCAGGACCAGCCCGACCACGTTCTTCTGCTTGAAAGCCGCGCAACGGAAGCGCGCTTTGTCACCGAACGCATAGCCCCAGTCCGAGCTGCCCGCTTCCTGCAGCTCTTTCAGGTTCTTTTCCGGGATAATCTCTTTCGCAAGCCTTATGGTGTCTGCGGCAGTCAGCTCCGGCGCGTTTACGTCTTTAAGGTGGCCTGACTTGCGGATCGTGGGCTTGCGGCCCACCGCAAGGTGAAGGTCCGACGCGCCCTGCGACACCACGAACTCCAGAAGCTGCTGCATGCCAACGGACATGGGTCTCTCCGGAACGAGCGAGTACGGCCTGCAAGCCGATCAGCCAATTGAGGGGGAAATCATTATGCGAATGAGACCCGCAACGGCAAGCGCAAGCCCGGACGTTGGTTACGTCACGTTTGCCGCATGACACGACTGCCAGCCTGCTGAGCTTTTACTGCATCTGTACCTTCAGCAGCTTGCCCACGGTCTTTGCCAGTTCGGGGAAGTCGAGCGGCTTGGTAAAAAAACCGTCCACTCCGATGCGTTTGACCTTGCGAACCAGCTCGCTGTCTGCGGCCAGCCCCGAAACCGCCACAATGAACGTATTGCGCGTGTCGTTGTTGGCGCGCAGCCGGCGGCACACCTCTGCGCCGTCAAGCCGGGCGATGGTCAGGTCAAGAACAATGGCGTGCGGCTTCAAACCGCCGATCTTGAGCAGCGCATCGTAGCCGTCGCCGCTTTCTTCAATCAGTACGCCGGAAAGGTGTCGGCCAAGGGCCTCGGTGGCTTTTTCAAGGATCTCTGGGTCATCGTCAACGATCAACACGCGGCGCTCTTTGCCCGGCGCGAGGTCTTCGGGCACCGGAAAGCGGTTCTTTTCAAGGAACTTCAGAAACGCCTCGACGTCCATGCGGTATTGGCCGCCAGGCGTTGTGTATACCTCAAGTTTGTGGGCCTTGATCCAATTGACCACAGTGGCAGGTGTCACCTGGCAGTAGCGGGCGATATCCCCCGTGGACAAGGATTTCCTACGAATCGGCATGTGTGCAAGAAAGGTAAACCTTTCCGTATTAAGCCTACAATATCAGTTCCGGCAAATCCCTTTAGTCACGCGTTTTCCACAAAATGCTCAAATAGGAACCACTCGCCTGCGTGTGCTTGACAATCTGCGCAGAATGCCGACAGTCCCCACCCCAACCGCTTCTTCCCATTGCGGCGCGCGGGGTTACGCTTAACAAGGCTCGCTGTTCCGCCGCGGTGTGGGGCGGAGCGGATAGTGCAGGCGGGAGTCTGACAACCATGGAAGACGACCTCATCACCCCGTCTGACTTCTTCCACCGTGGGCTCGAATCACTCGAGAACGGGCGCTACTCCGAAGCCGTCAAGTTCTTTGAGCAAGCCGTCAAGAACGACTACTACGACGGCGACATTCACCTGCCGATGGGCGAAGCCCTGTTCGAAGTCGGTCGCTACCAGGATGCCCTGGATCACTTCGAGCTCGCACAGAAGAAGGGCGGCATCAGCCCCAACGAAATCCTGCTCTGGCGCGGATCCTGCTACCTCGAACTCAAGAAGCTCCGCCGGGCGCTTTCCGCATTCAACCGAGTGATTGAAGCAGACCCGAACCACGCCGAAGCCCACTTCAAGCGCGGTCTGGCACTGTGCGAGATCCAGTCATTCGATCGGTCCCTCGAGGCGTTTGAAAGCGCCGAGCGGCTGCTGCGCCGCATCGACAGCACCGACGAAGGCCCGCACCACGAGGCCTTGGCGGAAGTGCTGATGTGGAAGGGGCGCACGCTGTGCCGGCTGGGCCGCCGCGCTGACGCCATGGCCCTGTTGCTTGAGGCGTGGGAAATGGCGCCCGACCACCCCGGGCCCTACAACGAACTCGCAGACAGCTTTCGTTTCACGGGCGACCTGGGCAGTGCTGAGGAGTGGTACAAGAAGGGCCTCGAGCGTCTGCCCGATGACCCCAGCCTGCACAACGACTATGGCAACCTGCTGCGTGAGCTGGGGCGGCTGCGCGAAAGCGTGCAGCACCTGACGACAGCCATTGAGCAGGACGCAAACCGCGCCGTCGCATACTACAACCGGGCACTCAGCCTGGAGCGCCTTGAGCTGTTTGATGAGGCACTCAAGGACTACGATTCGGTGATCGACGCCAATCCCACCGACCTTGACGCCAAGCTGCGCAAGCTTGACCTGCTGGGGCAGATGGGACTGTTCAGCGAAGCCGAAGAACTGTTGCGCAGCCTGGGCGAAACCGAGCTTTCCTCGAACGAGACGCGTGAAGCGCGTGCCCGGCTTGCCAACCGACGCGCCCAGAAGGCCGAAGTTGAGAACGACCTGCATCACGCACTGATGTTTCATGGTGCTGCGCTTTCACTGCACCCGGACTTTCTGGATGTTGAGTCTCCATCGCCTGACGACGACCGCGCCGAGGACCGCATCAAGCGGCTGCTCAAGCTGGTGTCGAAGGTTCCCGCCGAATCGCCCGAGGCCGGGCTTGCCGCACTGCTGGAGGGTGCTGCGCGCTTTGTAAAGCTGCGCCTGAAACGCAACGAAGGTACGCGCCGCGGCGTAAAGTCGGAACGCGAGAAAGTGCGCGCGTTGCTGACGCGCGCCGTGGATGGCGGTGCAGCCCCGGCGGCGGCACACAAGCTGCTGGCAGAGCTGGCGTTTTACGAGTTCAAGGATGACGACCTTGCCTTGAAGCATGCAGACGCAGCGTTGAACGAGCACCCGGACTTCGTGGGCGCGCTCTGGATCAAGGCTGTGACGCTGGGCGAAGGCAAGCTGCGGCCCGACCTGGCCGTCGAATGCTACCGCCGCATGCTCGAAATTACGCCCAACAACCCGAGCGTGCTGCTGAACCTGGGCGACCTGTACTTCGACCACGGCCAGCCGCACCGGGCGCTGAGCTACTACCGCCGCGTGCTCGAAGACCGCCCCGGCGACGTCTCAGTGCACCGCGACGTGGGGCACTGCTACCTGGCACTGCAGCGCTACGGCGATGCGATTGCCGTGTTCGCGCGGCTGGAAGCCGAGGGCGCGCTTGCCATGGAACTGAAGCTGGACCTGGCCGAGGCGCACCTGGCGGTCGGCGAACGGGTTGAAGCCGAACGGCAGGTCGAGCAGGTGCAACTCGAAAACGAACAGCTCGACCCGCAGGTGGACGCGCGCGCCTTTGAGCTGGCAGCGGCCGTCGCGCTTTCGCGCCGCAACGCCAAGCAGGCGCGCAAACTTCTGGCGGGCGTTGAGCACAGCCGCCTGACCACGTACGGGCTACTGCAACTGGCACGCGCAGAGATTCAACTTGAGAACCTGTCCGCCGCGGAGAAGCAGTTGAAAGAAATCACCGAGTCGCTGGACCCGCATGCCGCTGACGCCGTTGAGGCGCGCTATCACCTCGCTCGTATCGCGTTTGCGCGGCAAGACCACGAACGCGCCAATGAGCGGCTGGACGAATTGCTGGCGGCAGCACCGCTGGATGAGCGTGCCTACCGCATGAAAGCGTGGATCTTCATGCTCAATGGCGAGCTCGACCAGGCCGACGACGTGAAGGAAGCCGCCCGCTTTGCCGTGCAGATTGCCAAAGTCCACCGCCTGCTGCAGTACGAAGAGTACGGAGACGCGATCACGCAGGCCGAGGCGCTGGCGCAGGACTACCCGTCACGCATCGAGCCGCTGTACTACCGCGCCTGCGCGCTGGCCCAGCAGGGCGAAGATGACGCATCGCTGGAAATCGTGAAGGCGCTGCTGAAGCGCGCCCCTGACCTGAAGCCGCGCGTGCTGGAAGAATTCTATCTTGAGCCGCTAAGACTGGCCGACCGCATCGAGTTTCGTTCAACGCCGATGTAGTTCAGATGCGACGGGCAGCGCAGGCCCCAATGGGGCAGGCGGCACGTCTGCGCTCACGCGCTAATCGTTAGCTGGTGGTTTGGGTTTGACGACTATGCTGGTCTCGGCGACGGTGAACAGCAGGTTCGGCAGGTAGGCTATGGCCCAGACGCGCCCGGACTGCTCTTTGGTGACGGCATACGGATCCTTCGTTTCGGCCCACACCCATGTGTTGGCGTCAAGTCGGATGTGGCTTCCCTTGACCGGGTTTTCGCATTCAATCGCGGCCTTGAGTGTCTGGCCCTCGGGCGGCACGGCGGTGAACTCGACTTGCACGGCGTTCAGGCCTTCAGCCGCGACCAGTTCGGTGCCATTCAACCGGAAGCGTTCGATCTTTGGCCTGTGGGCGGCGATATCTTCCCAGGTCCGGCCGGGCACCGCGTCGGCGCGGATCTTGCGGTCGATGCGCTCAGCAAGGCTTGCGGTGTCAAGCAGTTCGAACCCGTCCTCGAGAAGCGTCGCATCCAGACGAACTGAGATATTGTGGCGAACAAACGCGGTGCTGCTGGCATTGGTATGTGGGTTGTGAGACCACACGTCCCCGACGCGCGCTTCTGAAATGCGGCCACCACCGAAAGCGTCTAGAATCGATCCCAGAAAGTCGCGTTGCGCCCACGCTCGCGAGCTGAACACTGATATGTTGACTTGTATTTCGAGACCGGGCCGTGTCAGAACAAAGCGCTGTCTCATGTACACCAGTGGTGGCCCTTCCGGATCGCGGTAAAACTTCACGTAAATGCGACCATCGGCGGCTTCGAAGTCGCGCAACTCAGGGTAATCCTGCTGTTTGAACTCGAATCCAGCGAGGATGGACTTGTTCCGGCCCGGCCACTCGTAGAACTTCAGGCGGTGGCGCAGGCCGGCTTCTTTCTTGGCTTCGGCCGAAGCGTTCGGGTCTGCAAGGATGGCTTCATAATCAGTCTTGGTGAGTTCCCATTCCATCATCTCGGGTAGCGGCCCGCCGTCGCGAAGCACGAAATGTTCGCTGTCGGCTGGTGCGGGATCGTCAGGGGGTGGCGGTTCGGGCTCATTGTTGCCCGGTGGCACTTCGGCTGGATCGTTTGCTGAGGGAACGTTTGCCCAGTTCGCCGCGTGGGTCGGACCACGGGCGTTGCGCTCGTCGGTCCTTGCCACGCCCCCGTCGGCGCCTGTCGGCGGTCCGGGCTGCCAATAGAGTCCCAACGCCAGCGCAGCAGCCAGCACAAACAGAGACACAGCCGCCACCAGCAGGGGCTGCCACCGCTTCAATCGAGTTTGGGTATTCGCGTGCACTCCTACCTCAGAGTAAAGGGCTTGGCGGCGACTTGGGCCGCGTCGCCGTTCTTATACTTGGGGTCAGGCTTGTTGCCATTTGGGTCTTTTAAAGCGGGTCCAACCAGGGTCCAGGTGTTGGTGTTCGGATCGAAGTTCGCGCGAGCGGCAACCTCCAGGTTATCTTCCCATGCCGCCGTTTCCGTGACAGACAGGTCGATCACCTTTGCCATGTACTCTACGAGATTGGCGAAAATGCGAGGATCGCTGTCCTCCAATACAGCGCCGCCCGAGCTGAAGCGAACGTCCCCGGCGGTTGCGTCGTAGATGTTGCCTTCGACATCCATCCACCCGTGATTCGCAAACTGGCTTCTCTTTCGCTTGCCAAACGTGTCCAACCGCCACATCGTGTCGGCGTTGTCAACAAGTGGCGCATTGACAATTTCCATGAAGTCGCCGCTCATTTCATGAAACGGGTTGTTGCAATTGTCGCCTGCATTGATGCCGCCGCAAAAGTTTGCAGGCTTAACGTATCCAAACGGCTCCATTACCATGTATCTCGCCGCGCCGCCCATTAGTGAGGCAAACGTTGCCAAGGCCATGGCCTGATCGTGGCAGTTCACCTTGCTGCCTCCCGAAATGTAGACACTGAGCAAAAAGTCGAGGTGAAGATTTGGACGGAACATGCCGGCCAGTCCGTGGTCGTAGTTGTCAAGGAACCAGAACCTGCCCAGCTCATGGTCGTAGGTTCCACGTTGGTAGGCGTAGGTGGCGATTGCCTCCGCCGCCTTGGCAAGCGTCTGCGTTCCCCGCAGTTTGATGCGATCCACGATGGCGAAGTCCAGTGCCGTTACCCACGGGTACTGATGGCTGCCCAAGACATCCAGTTCATTCCACGGGGCCTTGGGCACATCGAGCACTGTGTAGAAGTGGTGCGGCTTGACTACTTCCACGGGCAACTCATCCATCATGATGTCTTCGTACCGCCCGGATTTGTTGATCTGCCAGCCTTCCGTGCCAGCGCCCCAGAGGGCGGCCGCGTTCTTTGGCGGTGACATTCCGTCCGTCATCATGTTGTTGGCGTACCACTGCCAAACGATGTCGCTGCGATCAATGCTGTCCTTCGTTGCGCCCATGAGTGTGAACTCGACATATTCTGAGCCATCATCCCCCCTTGAAACGAACAGCGTGTCATCTCCGGCGGTGACTGGGGCGAAGTACACCATCGTCTTCTTTCCCTTCCCATCCTGCCGCTCCAAATCCAGCCAGTTGCGGTCGACGGGTGAGCCATCGGCGTTGTTCCAGCGAATCTCCTTGGCGCCTATTTCCGCGGCGTGAATCCTTTTGGCGCACTCGATGCGCGCCTTGATCTTCACCTGCCGTGAGGCCACGTAAAGCGCGGGTTCGCTGCGGCCGGCTGCGGGCTCGTTCAGGATGTGTCTGTACACCCACTCGCCTTTTGTTTTGTTCTCCGGAGGTTTAACGTGACTGAGTGGGTCGTTGGGACCCTTCATCAACGTAAAGCCTTCGGAGTAGTCGGTGCTTCCCGCCTTGGTCACGTTGTCTTTGTAGTCGAACTTGATGTGCGTGACGCGCATGCGCCACTCGCCCGGCACTGCCTCGCCAGCGGTGTTGAGCGTCCAGCCCGCATCGTAAAACCGGCCCTTTTTTATGTCGTCGGAGTCGCTGGCGTAATTCTCGGCGTACCTCGCCTTGACCAACTTGTCGTCGGCCAACATGTAGCTTGCGTCAGGGGGCAGAGCGCCTGGCGGCGCATCCGGCGCGGCCTGTGCCAGCGCTAGCGGGACTTGCGACGAACCAAGCGACATCACAAGTACCGCCGCGGCAAACCCGATGCCCACAAGCCAGTTCCGCATAAGCCCTCCTGTTCTTGCCGATATGCTCCGTCTGTTTAGCGTAGTATGCATCCATGTATCATGTTTGCAAAAAAACGTGACTAAAATGCACAGCGGCTTCATCGTGGGAGCCAAGCGTCTGGCTGCACGGGCCGCGGGCTACGGCGTGCGGCTTGGCCGCGGTCGGGACGGCCGTGGCATTGCGAGCGAGACACCTGCGCTCCTGCTCAGTAGCCGGTGCTTTCTTGCTGGTTCCAGGTTTCGCGCAGAATCGTCAGGTAGCGCTGGTAGCGCCCCTGTTCCAGCTCGTGGCTCTCCACGGCGGCTTTCACGCCGCAGTGAGGCTCGTGCCGGTGCGTGCAGGTGGCGAACTTGCATTGCTCGCGCGCCCCCTTCCAGTCCGGGTAGTACAGCGAGATTTCGTGCAGCTCGAGGTTCCAGAACCCGAAGTCGCGCACGCCGGGCGTGTCGATCACGTGGCCGCCCGCCATCGGCAGCAGGCTGGCGTGCGTCGTGGTGTGCTTGCCTTCGCCCTCGCGGTCAACCACGCCGACACGCAACCCCAGGCCCGGTTGCAGGGTGTTCATCAGGCTGCTCTTGCCCACGCCGCTCTGGCCGGCGAACACGCTGGTCTTGCCGTGGAAGCGCCCCGGCAGCTCGCCCAATGCCCCGGTTTCGGCGCTGGTGTAGAACAGTTCACAGTGCGAGTACGCAGCCATCTCGGCCTGTACTTCCGCCGGCAGGCGCAAGTCCATCTTGTTCACGACGATCATCGGCGTCAGGCCCTGGCTGTAGGCACTGATCAGCAGGCGATCAACGGTAAGCAACTGCTCATCGATTCGCTCAGCGCCTATGACGATCACCAGCAGGTCAATGTTCGCGGCCAGTACCTGGCGCTGGCGCGGAAAGCGCGGGTGCGACCGGTACAGCTCAGTGCGGCGCTCACCAATCACGCTGATCTGGCCTTCAGGCTGATCGCCGGCCTGTACGAGACTGAACGAGACATCATCGCCGACGGCGATCGGGCTGCGCTGCTTGCGCTTGCCCTGCTTGAACTTGCCGCGCACGGGGCACATGTACTCGACCTCGCCGACTTTTACCCAGGCGTGATGCCCGTGAAGGCGTACTACCGTGCCCTGCAATGTGGTCATGAATTCGCGGTCTCCGCCTAGATAGTGCACCCTTCTGCGCGGATTACCAGTTGCCGATGCAGGGTCACGACCTCGCCGACAACGCCGGCATGCGCTACCATGCGCTGCAATGTCGCTTCGGCTCAAACTCGCACTGGGTGTTCTGCTGGCCACGGTCTTTCTTGGCCTGATGCTTGGGTATCTAACCTATGAGGCCAGCCGCACCCTCGACCAGACCGCTGAGAAGCAGACCGTCGAGAACAAACGCATATTCGAAGAGCTCAGCCGCAGTTACCAGGCGCAGACTGAACGCGCCGTTGAACGGATCGTGATTGCGCAGCTTGAGCCGCTGCTGCGCAGCCCCGCCACCGAGATCGCCAACGGCCTGCGCGATGACCTGAACGGCATTGATGAAACCGCGATCATTGAACTGGACGAACGCGGCAACCCGCGCATGACCGTGATCAAGCCGCAGGGCAGCATGGCCGAGCCGACTGCCGAGGAAGTGGTGGTCATCAAGCGCGTCTTCGAAACCCGGCGCCATGAGCTGCTTGGCGACGTGCTGTTTCACCCATACCAGCCGGACCCGAAGCGCGAAACGCTGCAATACGTGCTGCGCCTGAAAGTGAAACTTCCGCCGATCCGCTTTGAAGAGCCGCCCAAGGTGCAAAGCGCCGAGCTGGGGCCGCTGGTGGTTGCCGCGTTCACGACGCTGGGCCTGGCGATGCTGGCAGTCTTCGTGCTGTTGATGTTCGCGCTGCGGCGATTTGTGCTGGCGCCGCTTGGCAACGTGCTGGAAGACAGCAAGCGCATCGTGAAGGGTGTTGAAGGCCTTGAGATCAAAGGCTTCAAGGGCGGCGGCGGCGACATCGAAACGCTGGTGACCGCCTTCAACGCGATGTTCACTGAACTCAAGGCCTACCAGGGCGACCTTGAGGGCAAGGTGAAAGACGCCACTCGCACCATCCAGAAACAACAGCAGAGCCTCGTGATCGCGCAGCGGCTGGCCGCCACTGGCACACTTGCCGCCGGCTTGGCCCATGAAGTGAACAACCCGCTCAGCGGCATGCTGAATGCTGCGCGGCGCCTGCGCAAGCGCGAGGGGCTTGATGAGCGAAGCAGCGACTACCTTGGATTAATCGAGGAAGGCCTGCAGCGCATTGAGCACCTGATGAAGCAGATTCTCGACTTCTCGCGCCGCCGCGACATGAAGCCCGAGCGCTTCGACGCCGAGTCGGCGTTTCGGCGCGCGCTGCCGCTGGTCAAGCACCGTTTGGATCAGAAGGAGATCCGGCTTGAGGAAGACATTCGCCAGGACCTGCCGCCGCTTTTCGGCAACGAAGAAGAGATCGGCCAGGTTCTGATGAACCTGCTGATCAACGCATCAGATGCCAGCCCCGACGGCGGTGCTGTGCGCGTAACGATCGGGCCGTCCGAGAAGCGCGGCGTGTTTTTCAGCATTGAGGACAGCGGCACCGGCGTGCCCGAAGACATGCGCGAGCGCATCTTCGACCCGTTCTTCACCACGAAAGAACCTGGCAAGGGCACCGGCCTTGGTTTGGCGATCGTGCACACAATCATCGACAACCACGGCGGCAGCATCCGCGTCGAGGATGGCGTAACGCTGGGCGGCGCGCGCTTTACGGTCGAGCTGCCGCCAGCTGAAGTACTGGAATCCAAGCGGCGCCGCGAAGTGGTCTGAGCAAGCTCGCTGTTAGTATGCAGCGCAAGGCAAGTCGCGCACAGCAGCCACGGAGTTCACCGACGGCTGCAATCGCAGAACGTCGATCGCAAATGCCGACGCATCACTGCAGACCCACCATGAACATACTCAAGCCCGGAAAACGAAAGCGGGCGCCCCATGGGGCGCCCGTTTCTGGGTGAGGCAAGGCAAAGACTATCCACCGCTTGCAGTACGTGTCGGCGGGTGTGGGGTATGCGGGTTGACTGCCTGCTCGCGCTTGATGGTCGAGCGCTGCTGGGCCGTGGTCGGCGAGCGGCCAAGTGCTTCTCCGGCTGCGTTGCGTGCGTCGAACACTTCCAGAATCAACTTGGTGCGCTGCGCCTCGTCGTCCGTCTCGGCCAGGTTGTACTCAAGCCGCACGAGGCCCTTGAGGCCGTTGAATCCGTCCTCGTCCCAGGCGCCGCGGTGCGTGCCGTAGGTGGCGCCGAGTGCGCGGGCCGCGCTGGCCTTCACGCGCGGGCGGTCCACTGCTTCGGTGCTGTTCACGGTGTCGAGCAGGTTGGGTACCAGGTTGGCACGTACCCAGGCAGCGCCGGTTCGCTTGCCGTCGGCGACCAGCACTTCGATTGCCTTGCAGATCGCTTCGCGGGCAGCCCATGAGCGGCCGTCCAGTCGCAAGCCTCCCGACAGTGCCTCAAGCAGGCTCTGCACGTTGAACTTGGTGGTCGCCGGGTTGAGCAGCGAGATCGCCCAGGCCATTGCGACCACAGTGTCGTTGGTCTTGCCCTTGGCGGCCTCGACGTTTTCGTCGGCACCCCAGGCGGCGTCGAGGGACTGGCCCAGCCCGCTGGTGTTGACGGTATACTCGGCTTCCGCTTTGTAAGTCACGTAGCGGGTGTCATCCAGATTAAGAGCCGCAAGGTCGCCCTTGCGACTGTCGAGCTCTGACTCTGGTACCGCAACCAGCACCGGCACACCCTGCGTGCGAATGTCGTTGGCCAGCAGGTGGTAAATCGGCTCGGCTTTTTCGGCGCGATTGGCTGCACCGGCGATGTTGGGCATTTCGAACACGAACACCGCGCCCATCGCGAGGTTGCCCTCAAGGATGATCGCGTCCCAGGGCGTGCCCTGGGTTGCAAGGTCCGCGCCTTCTTCCAGCGTGCGCGCGCCGACTGCGGCGTAGCCAAGGCTGGTCAGCTCTGACAGAAAGCGGTTGCGCAGCGCCTCGTCTTCCATGATCACCAGCACGGTGCGGGCCGCGACTTCCTGCAGGTTCTTGCGTGCTTCGGCTTCAACCAGTGCGTTGTTGCCGAAGTCCTTCTCGGCGCCAAGGCGGATCAGGCTGCGCGCTGCTGCATAGCGGATGTTCTTGTCCGGGTCGGCCAGTGCACGTACCAGCGGTGCTGCGGCACTGGTGCCGATGGCGGCCTTGTCGTTCAGGTCGGCGATGGCGTCGCACAGCGCGATGGCCACATGCGGGTAACCGTCGGCCAGGCTGCGCTCAAGGGCGCGGTAAAGCACCGCGCTGCCTGCTGACGCGCTGAGGCCGAAGCCGTGCAGGTTGGGCACAAAGCCGCGCTCGCCAAGCAACTCGGTGATGAACGCGCGCTCGGTGTCGTCGCCCAGGAAGTAGCGGCCACGACCCTCGGTGTACATGTGCATGTGAATGCAGGCGAGCAGCGCTTCTGCGTCGCGCACCCAGTTGTTGTTGTTGGCGTCTCCGCCGGCGTACTTGATGCCAAGGTCAATGGCTTCCAGTGCGGCTTCTTCGGCGACGACGTCTGCGAATGCCCACAGCGGCACGTCCTGCGGGGTCAGCATACTGTCGCCTTCGCCGGCGAGTTCCTTGCCGGGGATCCACTTCCAGGCCGTGTAGCGGCGGTCGTGGCTGTACAGCGCGACGGGCAGGTTGCCCTGGTAGGTGCTGCCGACAAGGCGGTTACGCCAGAAGCGTCCGGCGGCGTTGTTGCGGTAGTAGCCTTCGGCCTGCAGGAAATACAGGTCCTTGGCGTCGTTGACCTTGGTGTCTTTCTCGGGCGATGCGGCGCGAATCCACTCAATGGCTGCGCGGCATGCTTCGCGCACTTCGGTGTCTTCTTCCTTGGCCTGGAAGTGCTTGGCAAGCACCGGCAGCGCGCGAGCGTCGCCGATGTCTCCCAGTGCCAGCGCGGCGGTCTGGCGATCGTACTTCTCGGCGCTGTACATCACCTGGACCAGCGCATTGACGGCCTGCGCGCCAACGGTACGCAGCAGCGTGCGCGCCTCATAGCGCGAGTCAGCGCTTTCGTTGTGCATGTAGCGTGCCTGCAGGTACGGAACAATGAAGTCGCCGTAGCTGTCGCGAATGCTTTGTCCGCGCAGCAGCTTGCGGGCGACGTCGCGGTCGCTCATGTACGCGTCCACATACTGCTTGATCGCCTCGGCGTCGTTGCTGCGACCCTGCGGGTCGGTCTGCGCGCGGCCGGCCAGCAACCACTTGCCGAAACGGCTGTAGCGCCCGGTCAGGCTGGCGTCCTTGAAGTTGGCGTCGATGAAGTCGCGGGCGAGCTCAAGGCCCACCTCGTCGCGAATCTTGCGCGCTTCTTCGTCGGTGGGGCGGCCCGCGAGCGCCTTGTCGAACTCACGGATTGCCTTTTCCCAGTTTCCGCGCTTGTACTCGCGAATGCCGTCCTTGACGGTGCCGACAGCGTCCTGCGCGGCCACGGTGTGGTGCACCGGGCCAAGCTGGCTGTAGCTGAGGCTCAACACGAAAGCGAACGCGATAGCGAAAGACGCACGCACAATGCGTAGCAGCATCTTGTGAAACTCCTTCAGGGGGGTGCTTGAAGACAAGCCAATCTAGCGGGGCGCAAATGCCTGTCAACCTTTGCACAAGGTTTGCACGGGCCGTGACTTGGGCGTGACGGCCACGCCCGCCGCAGGAAACGCGCCGGGCGCGGCAGGCATCGCCAGAGAACGCATAAGCTATTGTGAATCAATACTTTGCACAGGCCGCTAATCTTCGTCCGGTACTTCGGCCTCAACCAATTCCTTCTCTACCAATGCTGCCCTGAGGCCTGCCGAAATACACATCTCGCCATCGCCACCGAAAGTCACCCACTCACGATGCACCAGTTTGTCGTTTGCATAGAAGCCAACTTCGTGGGTTCCGGGCAGCGCGCCGGCAGCGCCGTCATAGAAGGGCAGTGCGCAGCCCTCGATCAGGGACAGATACCGAACATCCAGCCATTGCCACTCTTCGTGCAGTCTGACTGCTTTCTTCCATTCGGCGGCCACGGTCTCGCCGTCCTGCTGAACGCGTAAGCGAATCGGTTTCAGAATCAGCCCTCGTTCATTCTCTCCCTCATAGCTGGTGAAGTACCCGATCAGGCAGACCTCAACGCCCTTGGGCACTCCCTGAACCAGCAAGCCGTTCGGCACGAACCGCGATTCGAGCCAATCTCCCTGGTCTGCGAACTCCGGGGACATGCGAAGCTGTTCCGGGTCGGTCAGCGGCAGGATCTGTAACTCCAGGTAATGGTTCGGCGCGTCCGCAAACTCCATCGGGAAGTTCAGGCGCACGCTGACCAACTCAGTGTTCACGGCGGGCAGCACGACGACCCGGTCGCCGCCTTCTCTTAAGTCAACGTCGAACGCGCTGGCTGCACCGGCGCTGGCAGGCGGGATCATGCGGTAGCGTGAAGGTGGCAGCATTCTGACTTCGGGGCCCCAGATCGTGTCGTACATCTCGGGGTCCAGCGTGCCGTCGTCGCGAATTGTGAAAATGCGCAGTCGGGGCAAGTCCTGTGTACCGCCCTCTCCTTCAGCCGGGTTCACGAATTCAACGCGCACGTGGCCGAGATCGACGTCTACACGCGTGACTTCACCGCGCCTGACAATCACTTCTTGCGTATGACCGAAATTCTCCAGTTCCACGGTCAGGGTGGCCTTGCCCGGCGGAAACCACAAGCTTACCGCGCCCGTGCCCGTGCTGCCCGCGCACTGCGAGATGCGTTTCATGCCGTCGCCTTGTCCCCACACCTCGGCCCGGAAGTTAGTCACCTCGACGCCCCGGCGCTTGACGCGCACTTCGATGCGTGGCGGCAACTCGAGCAACAGCTTCGCGCTGCGTGCCTCGGCAGTCGGTGGCGAGACCTGAACCGCGATTTTCTGGTCGCCATCCTGTAAATGCGCGGGCAACGCCCCGCACTCGGTGTCCATGCCGTCAGAGTAGCTGGCATCGCCAAAGTCCGTACCATCGGCACCAAGGAACTCCGCGTCGATCTCGACAGGTTGCTCGCCTGCACGAACGGTGCAGTGCAACTTCTCGGCCCTGATTGCCCAGGGTGGCGGCAGGATCGCCGGCAGCTCAACCACGGTGAACTCGCCTTCCCTCACAGTGCATGCAACCGGCCCACTGATGATTGCCGGGTAACCCCAGTCGCACCCGCCATTCAATTGCACCGTTGCCGCTCCCGGCTTGGTCGCAATTCGCAGCACGCCCGGGCCTTCGACCAGCAGGTTCACCCATTGGTCCGACTGGCCGACTCCTCCTTTGATCCACAACCGCAACCGGAAAGCACCATCCGGCTGCACACCTTGCGGTCGCGCTGGCAACCTGACCTCGATGCCGGTATCAGGCGGGGCCTTTTCTTCAACCTGCAACACCAGTTCGGTATCTCCCGGCTTTGTCTTGCCGGTGGCCCCCGAATAGCCATCAAGATATGCGGTGACCGTGGTTTCGCTGCTCTCAATGACGGGCACGCGAAATTGCGGCCCTGACAAGTTGCCTGAGTATTCATCGGCGCCGGGCATTACGAATGCCCACTCCAGCCAGGCTTCGGTGGCAGGTGTACCGTCAGGCAACAGCACCCGGACCGGCACGGTGGCTGCGACCTTGAGGCTTACCCGCAGTGAAGTCACGGCATTGTCGGGAACGTCCAGCATGCCGCTTGCGGGCAGGTAAACCAGTTCGTCGCTGAATTCATAAATGCGCCAGTGGTAGCGGCCCTCCGGCACCCACATGGTTACCTTGTGGGGTGATGGCGGAACAGCCTCGTACAACTCCAGTGAGCCACAAAGGAGGTAAAGGCTCGGGCTCTCGCCGTCGTAGTTACCGCGCTCGTCTATTGCCAGCGTGCCGTCGGCACGCAGCTCAAGCTTGGGCGCGGGGTCCATCTCGACCGTCACGTCAAGCAGAGATCCCCTCAGCGAAATGTCGCCGAAGTCCAAGAGGCGCCCGGCGATCCTTGGCTGTGGCAGCTGAACCCTGCCCTCCAAAGAGTCCCAGTCCGCGCGCAGCACCAGCGTCCAGACCAGAGTGGCAATGTCGAAAAGAGCCCCTTCATTCGATGCGTAAAGGACCGCCAGGAAGCGGCCGTGTTCATCGGTGCCGATCGACAGCCAGTCCGAATACTCCCCTGCTGTGTCGCTGGTGGTCAGGGCATGATTGCCGGTGTTGCACAGCGTGCGCCCGGACGAGTGAACGAGCCGGCCGACCACGATGAACGAGTTGGGGAACATCGAATCCAGGGTAAGGACGACGTCGCCCAGATTGATTTCGCGACCACTGACACGGGGTTGTACCAGGATGGCACCCGTCGGCTCGTGCCAGCCTTCTATCTCCGCATCGGCGTCGGAAGGCTCACTGAAACCGCCGTCTTCGGGTTCATGGTCCACGTACCACAGCAGGCTTGCCGGTGATTCACCCGGTTCAAGCTCAAGGTCTTCAGGCGCGCACTCCTGTCGGAAGCTCCAGTCATTCTGCAACACAATGTGGAACTCGCTGCAGTGCTCCGGCGCACGCGGGCCGCGGTAGGCCCGTACCACAACGGTCCGATCCCCGGGCAGGAAGTGCGCAAGCGGGTTTGCGCCCGCGGCGGCGTCTACTTTCAGACTGCCGCTGATGACCCATTCGCCCGTCTCCGGTACCGGGGTCGTGTCACCGGGCCGCCGCGTCTCGGGCTGCTCGCGCCTGTCGCCAGGCTGCTTGCCCGAATTGTCAGCCCGTTGATCCTGCGGCGATGACTTGCCGGCGCGTTGCCGGCCCGGCAGGTTTGAGTGCTCGGCACCTTCAAAATCCGGCTGCGCCGGCTGCAAGGTCAGCCAAAGGACAGCCCCTGCCGCAACGAGCAGGAACACGAGCAGCACTACCAGGCGTTGCGGGCGCATGTTGGCATCCAAGCCGGGGCAGGGGGTCTACGCACCCGCAGTATACGACGGGCGGCAGTGCAGCGGCGGGCACAAACACAGGCGGATAGGCGGATTGGCAAGGGGCGCGGAACGGATTGCGCGTCACGCATTCTGGATGGCGTCGAGCTTCGCGAACCATTCGCTGTGCCAGGGCTCGTAGTTCCTCCAGCGCTCTACGCTGCGCTTGTACAGCGGCTCGCGCACCTGGGTGACGCTGGCAGTGCGCACCGTGCGCTCGGTCTTGTGAAACTCAAGGCAGCGGTCATCCCACTCGACGTTGACAAACTCGAGCAGCTTGCGGGCGTGGCGCTCAAGGTCTTCCACCATCTCTTCGTAGCGCACCTCATGAAAGCGGCCGGGCAGCACGCCGCGCCAATGCTGCATCGCACGCCAGTAGTTGCCGAAATGGCTGGCGATGTTTCCCTGCACGTTCGCCCATCGAATCTGCCCGAAGTGCGTGTTCCAGCAGCTTGTCGCCACGTCGCGCAGGTCACGCCGCAGGTGAATGATCTTCGCGTTCGGGAACAGCGTCAGGATCAGCCCGATGTGCAGGTAGTTCTCGGGCATCTTGTCGCTGATGCGGTCCGCAGACGGGTCATGCTCCCGCAGTCGCTTCAGGTGTGCGTCGGCCACTGCATGCACATGGTCGCGGGTCAGCGCAGCCACCGCTTCCCAGCGGTTGGATGCTCCGGTGACTGCCGGCAGCGACTCAAACGAATCGCGGGCAAGCCGCAACTCGTCGGCGCCGAACACGCGCGGGTGGCTTGCCAGCACCTGCTCAACCAGCGTCGTGCCCGAGCGCGGCAGCCCCAGGATGAACACTGGCACTTCGCTGTTGTTGCCCCAGCCCGCAGTGCGCTCAAAGTGCCGGCGGTCGAACACGCGCAAAAGCTCATTCACATACGTGGTGTGTTCGTCGGCACTGTAGGCAAGGCCGCGGCGCTGCCAGCTTTGCTGCTGCAACTCGTTGGCCAGGGCAAGTTGCGCGGCCGCCGTCGCGTAGTCCTTCGTCGCGTCGGCATAGATGCCCATTGCAAAGTGCAGGCTTTGCATGCCGTTGCTGCGTTTTGCCGCCGGCCCCTGCAACGCCGCGCGCAGGCCGGACAGGTCTGCCGCCGGCAGCTTGGCCTTGAGCAGCCCTACCAGTGACTCCCATGCGCCGGCGCATTCCGCGTCCAGTTGCAGCGCACGCCGCAGGCTCTTCTCGGCGTCTTCAAATCGGCCCAGGTGGTTCAGAACACCGCTGCGCCCGACATACTGCGCCGGCAGGCGCGGATTCGCCTGCTCCGCACGGTCATAGTGCGCAAGCGCCGGGGCCGTCTCGCCCCTGCGCTGCGCGACACCACCAAGCCCGATATGGGCTTCCGCACAGCCGGGGTCCATGTTCGCCGCCTGTTGATACAGCTTCTCGGCTTCAGTCACGCGGTCCAGCTCAGTCATCACGCTGGCGTAGTTGGCCACGGTCTTGGCGGCGCGCGGGTCAAGCTTGAGCGACTGCTCATACCAGCGCATCGCCTCGGCATAGTTGCCGCGCTCCTGGTTCAACTGGCCGATGTTGTTGTGCGTGATCGCGAGCTGCGGGTTCTGCTTCAGGGCTTCGTTGTACTCGGTTTCGGCTTCGTCCAGGCGACCGGCTTCGCGCAGAGCATTGCCGTAGTTGTTGCGGGCGGCGGGCAGGCGCGGGTTCAGCTTTACGGCGTTAGCGAGCCGCTGCAAAGCCTCTTCGGTGTCGCCGTCCTCGACCAGCATCTGGCCCAGGTTGCTGAGAAACTCGGCGTTGGTTGGCTCAAGCTGGCAGGCTTTGCGCGCAGCGGCCAGGGCCTCGTCGGCGCGCTTGAGCATGCGCAGCACGTTGCCCAGGTTGTTCCAGGCCAGCGCATTTGCCGGCTGGGCCTCCAGCACGCGGCGCAGTTCTTTTTCGGCGTCCGCCAGGTTGCCCTGTGCAGCCAGAGCGAGCGCCAGGTTCACGCGGCATGCGTGATAGGCGGCGTCGAGATTCAATGCCGCGCGGCAGTGGGCGACTGCGTCGTTGAGTTTGCCGACAGTGCGGTAAGCCTCGGCCAGGTTCGAGTGCATGGCGGGCACATCGGGCCGCGTCTGCACTGCGCGCGTGATCAGGTTGATGGCGCCCCGTGCGTCGCCCTTTTGCAGCGCGATGACGCCCGTCAGGTGCAGCGCGTCAACGAACTCGGGCGCGTCCGTGGGCACGGTGGCGTAGGCCTTTTCGGCTTCGGCCAGGCGTCCGGCGCGGTGCAGCCCCATAGCCTGTTGCAGGATTTCAGCGGGTGTGGGCATGGGACTGTGATAGGAAAAGAAAAGGGGCGCCGCAACCGGCGCCCCCCGAATCTATGGCGTCTACGCCGACCGACGCCGGCGGCCCGTGGGTGATTGCCGGGACGTTCGCAGTCAGCGATTCGCTCGCCCCCGATGGCTGCGGCAATTGGGTGTGCCGCACGCTAGTATCGCGCGCGCGGCAGCAACCAGAGGATGCGATGGACGACCTGTTTGTCGGTGTGAACCTGTTTCTCGTGTGCCTGGCGCTGGCGCTGGTTGAAGTGCACGTCGAGGGGCCCCACGGCTGGGCCGCGAAGCTGCCCACGTGGCGCATCGACAGACCGTGGATTCGCCGCCTGACGAACGGCAAGCCGATCACGGGCTATCACGTCTACATCAACCTGGCCATTCTGGCGTTTCTTCACTACCCAGTGGTGGTTTCGACTTGGACATCTGCCGGCGAACTGCGCGTGCTGTCGCAGTACATGCTGATTGCAGTCTGGTGGGACTTCTTGTGGTTCGTAACCAACCCGTACTTCGGCCTGCGCCGCTTCAAGTCAGCGAACATCTGGTGGCACAGAAGGTGGGTGCTGGGCATGCCAGCCGATTACCCGACGGGAATGATCGTGTCGGCGGCCCTGTGGTTCGGCGCCGACATGTTGCAGCGCGCGCCCCGCACCACCATGGGCGAATGGGCGACGCTTGTGGGTGTGATCGCCGTGCTGACAGCCGTGACCGCCGCAGCCGCATCGCGCCTTCCACAGCGCGCCCTCGATGAAACCGCAGACAGCTAAGATATGAAGTGCCATCGGCATCCTGCCGATGGAGTCCCACGGGCTGGAAGCCGATGCTGCTGGCGCCGGAATTCAATGCCACTTCAGCTGGCGAAGCGTCGCCATGCGTTTCGCAGGGCAAGCAGCAGTGCGCCGAGCATGGTGCCGAACAGCAGCGGGCTGCCACCGCCGGAATCGCCGGTGCTGCAGTCTTCGTTCTTCTTTTTCTTCTTGCTGGCGCCGCCGCCGCCTGAACCTGTCTGCACCTCGAACGCCCCGATGTCGGGCGTACCGTCGCGAGTTCGGCTGAAACCGCTGCCGCGCTGGTCGAACGCCTCGGCCAGTATGTTGCTGCCGGTGTTGAACGCAGGGCTGCTGGTAGCGATCGCGTGATTGCGCGTAACGCCGCCGTTCAGGGCAAGCGGCGCAAGCCCGGGGTCCAAGTTCAGCACGTTGGGCAAGCCGAGGGTGGTAATGCTCACGCCTGCGTCACTTTCGAACAGGCTGGCGTTGGCTGTCATTGAGCCCGCGGCCTGGGGCCCGCTGGCCGCCGCGTTGTCGGCAACGATCGTGCTTTCCAGCGTGACCGTCCCGCCCGCGGCATAAATGCCGCCGCCGGTCGTTGTGCCGGGGCTGCCCGCGCTGCCGCTTGCCCCGGCGCCGGTCGAACCGGCCCCGGGCGATCCGCCGTTGCCTTCCGTGCCGGCGGTGCCTGTGTTGCCGGCAATGGTCGAGCTGTAAATGGTCAATGTGCCGCCGACAGCGCTGATGCCGCAGCCCCAGGCATTGCCGCCATTGCCGCCGTCGCCGCCGTCGCCCGGGGTTAGGCTGGCATTGCCGCCGGCACCGCCACTGCCGCCGTTTCCGTTGGTTGCCATGTTTGCCGAAACGGTCGAGTTGTTGATGATCACGGTGCCGCCCGCCACGTACATTCCGGCGCCTTCGGTTTCGCCCGCGTCACCGCCTTGACCGCCGTTAGCCCCGCCAGCTGACCCGATGAAGCCGCCCTGGCCGCCGTCGCCGCCGTCGCCGGACAGGGCGAAATTCGACTCGAGTGTGCTGCGCTCAAGTGTCAGCGCTGCTGCATTGGTATAAATCGCGCCGCCCGCCCCGCGCCCGCCCTGGCCGCCTTGGCCGCCGTTGCTTGAAAACGAGCCGCCTGCGCCGAAGCCACCGGGCGCGCCCCATGCCTGATTGGCGCTGAATGTTGTGTTGCGGATGGTCACGTTGCCGGCACCCGAGATGTAGATGCCGCCGCCCTCAGCCGCGCCGCCCTCTGAGCCGCTCTGGCCCGAGTACAAGCCCGTTGCCCCGCCGCCGCCCCAAGCGCTGTTGGTGTCGATCACGCAATTCTCGATCAGCACGGCGCCGCCGTCTGTGTAGATGCCTCCCCCGCGGGCGACCCCGCCCGCACCTGTCCCGGTTGCACCCCCGGACGCACCTGTTGCATTGCAGCTCTGCACGGTAACCCGCGACAGCGTCAGGTTGGAACCACCGTCGTTGTAAATGCCGCCGCCGAACGCGTCGTCGGTGACTGCGCCGTCATCAGTCGCCCTGCCATTGACAATGGTCAGGTCGCGCAGGACCACGCTCACGCCCGAGCCACTGAGAATGTGCAGCACCCGGTCCGCGCCGAAGCCGTCAAGTATGGTTCCCGCCTGACTCGACCCTTGCAATGTCAAACCGCCGCCCGGCTTGGTGACGTCAAGGTCGCCGGTGATGTTCGTATTGTCCCCGTTGCCGGTGATGCCATAGGTGCCATTGGCCAGCGTAATGATGTAGTCGTTGCTGTTGCCATTGGCGGTGCTGATGGCTGCACGCAGGCCGGCCATGTCGGTGACAGGAATTGTGGTCTGCGCGTCCAGCCCCTGAGAAGCAATGGCCAGGGCGATGAACGGCGACGACATCAGCAGGCAGCGAGGACGGCTCAGGGATTTGTAGATCGAGTTGCGCGTTGCCATACGGGTTCCCTCAAGAGTTCTGGTGAGCAAATAGGATGCGCAGACCACGGCCGATGTCCATCTAAAAGTGCGGATGCGCCACTCACGTCGGCCTTCCATCACCCATGCGTCTGAAATCACATTGCATTCCCGGCGCGGCACCCTTACAAACCCAACGGCTGGGCGCACTTTGTGGGGTCGTGTGATGCGTGGAATCGGCATTCTTCTGTGGCTGCTGTTGTTTGCCGCCGGCCTGAATTGCCAGCCGGCGCAGCCCGCAATCGTGTGGGACCCGAGCCCCAACTACACCCCGAGCCGCACGGTTTCCCTTGACAGCATCGTGATCCACACGACGGAAGGCAGCTACAGCGGCGCCGTAAGCTGGCTCAAGAACCCGGCGGCAGGCGCAAGCGCGCACTACGTAATCAAGGAAGACGGCACCCAGATCAAGCAGCTCGTCGCCGACAGCAACCGCGCATGGCACGCCACGTATTATAACAATCGCAGCATCGGCATTGAGTGCGCCGGGTTTGCCGGCCAGGCCGGCACCTGGACGCAGGGGATTCTGCCGGCGCTGTACGACCTTGTCGCGTGGCTTTGCTATACGCACGGCGTGTCGGCGGTTCACCCGCCCGGCCAGGCGACTTCGCAGTCGCAGCAGGACTTCAACGGCACGGGCCTGGTGGGGCACTATCAGGTTCAGCCCTGGAACCGTTCCGACCCCGGCGCGTACTTCGACTGGAACGCGCTGGTCACGCAGGTCAACGCGCGCCTGGGCAGCGGCGGCAGCAATGATCGCATTGTCGACAATGTGGACCCCGGCTTCAGCGTACTCAGCGGCTCGTGGTCTTCGGGCACTTCCGCATCCGGCAAGTATGGCGCCGACTATCGCTTCGTCAGCACAGCCGCCAGCGCCACGGCCGAGTGCGAATGGCGCCCCAACCTGCCCGAAGGCGGCGACTACGCAGTAGAAGTCTGGTACCCCCAGGGCACGAACCGCGCGCCTGACTCGCCCTTCACGGTGCGCCACGCCAATGGCAGCACCGCAGTCCCCGTGAACCAGCAGACCAACGGGGGCGCATGGTTCACCCTTGGCACCTACCCGTTCTTCACCGGCACCAGCGGCTACGTGCGGCTTGCGAACAATGCCAGCACCGGGTTTGTCGTGCTTGCTGACGCAGTACGCTTTCGGCAGGTGACTTCGGCGCCCCCGGCACCGGCACCGACGGGACTGGTGGCAACGGCCGTCAACAGCACCGACATTGACTTTGACTGGAACTGGTCGGCCTATGCCGACGGATACTGGGTCGATATTGCCGAAAGCGCTGCCGACCTGACGGGCGCAACCGGCACATTCCAGAACACGTTTGTCGGGCGCGTGAACACATGGCTGTGGCAGGGCCTGACACCCGGCACGACATACTACTGGCGTGTGTATGCAAATAACGTGGCTGGCGGCAACCACGGCTACCCGACGCCGAGCACGATTACTCTGCCTGCGGGCACACCACCGGGGGCGCCAACGGCGCTGTCGGCGTCGGTTCTGAGTGACTCATCCATTCAGTTTACCTGGACGCCTGGCGCCAACACCGATGGCGTATGGCTGGACATTGCCGAGACCAGCGCCGACCTGCTGGCCGGGCCGGGCGCACCCAGCTTTCTGGCCGTGAACCTTTCCGGCACGACAACCAGCCACGACTGGACCGGCCTTACCCAGGGCACAACATATTTCTGGCGCGTCTTTGCCTACAACACCAACGGCGGCGTGCACAGCTACCCGACGCCGGCAACCGTGACCACGACCGGCGGCGGCGGCGGGCACACCATCGGGGCAGATGGCAGTGGCGGCGGCGGTGACGACGGCGGGTGCTCCACCGGGCAGGGCACGGCGCTTTGGTGGCTGGCGCTACTGGCGGTGCTGCCTGCGGTTGTATGGCTGCGGCAGGGGCGGGCATGATGCGACGAGTCTGCCTGCTGGCTTGCCTGCTGGCGCTTGCGTGGCCGCTTTCAGCACAAGTGATTGTGGACAATGGCGGCACGGGCTACAGCGAACTTTCCGGCGCATGGACGACAGGCACAAGCGCGCCCGACAAGTACGGCGCGGACTACCGCTTTGCCTCAACCGTTGGCACAGCCGGGCCGGCAACGGCTGCGGCCGAGTTTCGTCCCACGCTGCCCGCAGCGGGGCAGTATGTCGTCGCGACCTGGTACCCGCAGGGCACCAACCGCGCCAACAACGCGCCTTACACGGTGATGCACGCAACGGGCAGCACGACTGTGCGTGTCAACCAGACTGGCGGCGGCGGCACGTGGGTCACGCTGGGTACGTTTGATTTCAGCGCGGGCACGGCCGGCAGTGTCACGCTTTCCAACGACGCTGAGCCCGCCAAGGTCGTTCTGGCCGATGCCGTGCGTTTTTCACCGGCAAGCACGCCACCGCAGGGCAACCCCGAGTTTCGCGGCGTGTGGGTCAGCCGTTTCGAGTGGCCGAGCACCAGCCCCGCCACCTGGAAAAGCAACCTGAACACCATCATGGCCAACGCCAAGGCGGGCAACTTTAACGCAGTGGTGCTGCAGATGCGCGGTACCACGGAAACGCTTTACCCGTCGCCCACTGAGCCGCTTTCGTCGCTGATTACCAACGGCCCCGGCGACGATGCGCTGGCCTACGCGATCAACGCTGCCCACGCGCAGGGCCTGAAGCTGCACTGTTATTTCAACACACACGTCTGCACCAGCGCCTTTGCTGCTGCCAACCCCGGTTGGGTCATTGCCGACTCCGGCGGCGCCACCCAAAGCGCGCCCGTGGACGGCTACTACTGGCTCGCACCCGGCCACCCCGGCGTGCAGGCCTATCTGCGCACGCAGGTCATGCACATTGTGAACACCTACCCGCAGCTCGATGGCATTCACTTCGACCGCATCCGCATGCCCGAAGCCGGCTACAGCTACGACACCACCAGCAACGCGCGGCGCAGCGGGCGCGGCAACCCTGATTCGCTGGCGTTTGGCGCCTGGACCGCCGACCAGATCACGCGCTGGCTTCGCGACGTGTACGCCGAAGTGCACAGCGTAAACCCGCTGCTGCAACTAAGCGCCGCGCCGCTGGGCCTGTACCACTGGAGCGCATATGCCGGCTACCCCACGGGCTATTACTACGGCCTGCCGCGCCACCAGGACGCCAAGGCCTGGATGGCCCAGGGCGCGCTGGACTGGATTGCGCCGCAGGTCTACTGGCCCGACGGCGGCGGGTTGCCTGACTTTTCTGACCTTGTGCCTGACTGGCAAGCCGCCGCCAGTGGCCGCCACATCTACCCCGGCATGAGCGTCGCCGGCGACGCCAACGCCAACGAAACCATCAGCGAAATCAACGCCGCCCGAAACTTCGGGTGCGCGGGCACAACGGTCTGGAGCTACGGCAGCGCCAATAGCCTGAACTTCTGGAGCACGCTGACAGCCGCAGGTGCGCCCTACGAGTTAGCGGCAGCCTCGCCCACGCTGGGCTGGTTGACCAACCCGACTACGGCCATCGTCTATGGCTACGTCAGCAACAGCGCCGGCGCGGCCGTTGCCGACGCGTGGATCAACATCAACGGACAATCCTACACAGCCGTCAGCGCACAGGATGGCTTCTGGTGCTGGCTTGAACTGGCGCCTGGTACATACGCGTTCACAGCCGACGACCCAACGGCGGGCAGCGCGAACCTGCTGGTGCAGAACCTGGCAGCGGGCGAAGTGCGGCGTGTGGACTTGCGCCTTGGCAGCGCGGGCACGGCGGTGCGTCTCGAAGCCGACCCGCCGGCAACGGCGCCGGGCGTGAACGCGAGCTTTAGCCTAACCGTGCGCGTAGCTGACGCGCTGGGCGGAACAGTGGCCGCGGGCGCGTACACGATTGATCTCACGTACACCGGCGCGGGTGTGCTGGGCGGGCCGACGCAGCAGGTGACCTCAAGCGGCGTGGCGACGTTTGCGCTGTCTCACGACACGGTCGGCACACTGATGCTGACGTTTGCTGATTCCGGCGGCGCGCTGACACAAACCACGATCCCCGTCACCATCAACGCAGCAGGCAGCGGCGGCGGCAGTGGAGACAGCGGCAGCGAAGGCGGTGGCTGCACGGTCGGCACGGGCAAGCCATGGCGGCTGCTGCTACCGCTGGCGCCCGCGGCAATCTGGTTCAGAAAACGCCGCCGTCGCGCGTGAAGTGTGAACAGAACTCGCACCGGCGATTCCTGCGCGTCTTTGACCTTTGCTGGACTGCCTCTCCAACCAACCCGGAGGACTACCATGCCACGCCTCGCACTTGCAGCGCTTGTCGCCTCGCTGGCCGCTGCGGCTGGCCTTGGGGGCACGTACGTCCGCGACTGGATCGACCCGAAACCAGCCTACGCACAGGCCAAGCCGGGCGTAAAGATTGCCCTGCTGAACCTTGAGGCAGTCTCGCGCGGCTCTCCGCGCTTTCGCGAGCTGAAACAGAAGTGGGACGAGATCCAGCGAGAGCTTGCCCAAGAGCGGCAGCGCAGTGAGCAGGCCTATGCGTCCAAGACCCGAGAAGTCCAGGTCGCACGCCGGGAGAAGCGGAGTGAAGAAGAACTCGTCCCGCTTGAGATCGAAATGCAGACACTGAGAGATGCGGTGTCGGAACTGCGCAAACAGCAGGCGCAGTACATCGAGTTGCTGCTGGCCCAGTACCAGGCAGACGTGCTGGCGTCCGTGATGATGGTTGTAAAGGAGTACGCGGACTACCACGAATACGACCTGGTACTGCAGGACTACACCCCGGACGAGCCGGGGGACGGCTTTTTCGGCGGCGCGGCGTTTGCGCACACGGTGATCAACAAACCAGTCCTCTACGCACCCGACGGCAACAGAAGCGGCACGAAACATGTGACCGACATATCGGCCGACCTGCAATCCTGGGTAGCGGGCAATCGTCCGCCACCGAAGAAAGGCTGATGCCGCCTTCGGCGCGCGGCACGCCAAGCGGTCGAGCTGAATCATCTGACCCTTTTCAGTTCCGGCGGCGGGACGCACCGGGTAAGGTTACGGCATTCATGAGCCTGACGAAGTCAAAACAGCGCGTTGCCGACCACGGGGAAGTCTTTACCCCGGCGTGGCTGGTTGAGGCCATGCTTGACCTCGTGAAGGGCGAGTCCGAACGCATTGACTCGCGCTTTCTGGAGCCCGCGTGCGGCAGTGGCAACTTTCTGGTCGCGGTCTTGCGGCGCAAGCTTGCCGCCGTGGAACTGAAGTTTGCCAAGTCTGACTTCGAGAAGCGCCAGTACGCCTTGCTTGCCGTCATGTGCATCTATGGCATCGAGCTCTTGCCCGACAACATCGCCGAGTGCCGCGCAAACGTGCTGGAGGTTCTGGCCGAGTACCTGAAACTTGAGGGGTCGGACGACCTGTACAAGGCCGCGGCCTTTGTGCTCTCGCAAAACCTTGTCCAGGGCGACGCCCTGAAGATGCTGACCCAGGAAGGCAAGCCGATCACCTTTGCCGAGTGGGGCTACCTGGGTAAAGGCAAGTTTCAGCGCCGGGACTTTCTGTTTGACTCGCTGGCCCAATCGTCGGCCTACAGCAAACTGCCCATGTTCGCCAAGCACGACAAGCACGAGATTTTCACGCCGGTCAAGACTTACCCGCCCATGACGATTCGCGAGCTTGCTGCCCTTGCACGGCCCGAGGGCGTGAAGGAGGGCGCATGACGGAGCAAGTGGGCTTTGCCTTGCGCGGCCGCAACCCCGACGTGCTGACGTGCATCGCGAACCTCAGCAACGACGAGGTATTCACGCCACCCGAGTTCGCCAACCGCATGCTCGACACGCTGGCGGAGGCCTGGGCGACCGCGCACAAGGGCGCAAACATTTGGGCCGACAAGACGGTCACGTTTCTTGACCCATGCACAAAGTCCGGCGTGTTCCTGCGTGAAATCACTGCCCGCTTGACCAATGGGCTTGCTCTGGAAATCCCGGACTTGGAGAAACGCGTCGATCACATCCTGACCCAGCAGGTATTCGGCATCGCCACCACGCGCCTGACCAGCCTGATTTCTCGCCGGAGTCTGTATTGCTCCAAGCACGCCAACGGCAAGCATTCAATTGCGAAGTCGTTTGCCAGCGAGGAGGGCAACGTCTGGTTCAATCGCATGGAACACGCATGGGACAATGGCAACTGCAAGTACTGCGGCGCGAGCCAAAAGGCGCTAGACCGTGGCGAGGGGCTCGAAAGCTACGCCTATGCGTTCATCCACACTGACAACATCAAGACTCGCCTGAACGAGTTGTTTGGAGGCGCAATGCAGTTCGACGTCATCATCGGAAATCCGCCCTATCAGCTAGATGATGGTGGCTATGGAGCGAGCGCCATTCCCATTTACAACAAGTTCGTGGACCAGGCGAAGGCACTTGAGCCGCGCCTCTTAACCATGGTTGTCCCGTCTCGCTGGCTGTTTGGAGGTCGTGGCCTCGATGACTTTCGGAAGAAAATGCTGACCGACGGTCGGGTTAGGAAACTCATCGACTATCCCGATAGTCGGCAGGTTTTCCCAAGCGTCGATGTAGCCGGCGGCATCTGCTACTTCCTCTGGGACAAAGACAACCCAGGCGACTGCAGTGTCACTGAGTTTGAACACGGCATGGGCTCGTCCGAAGCCATTCGCCCGCTGCTGGAAGAAGGTGCAGAAGTATTTATCCGAAGCAATCGCGGCCTTTCTATCCTGCGAAAGGTGATGGCCGTAGAGACCGGCTCACAGTCTTTGTCACTCCCGGAAAACAAGCGCTTTGAACTTCAGGTCAGTTCGCAAAAGCCATTCGGGCTCCGGACGTATTTTCGAGGATCGCCCAAAAAGTCTGCGAAGCACAACCTGCTTGTTCTACAGAGCGGGGGAAGAGCTTGGACTTCCAGGTCCGAAGTAACCGCTGGCGAAGAGCTCATCGACAAGTGGAAAGTTTTCACATCCAAGTCGTCATCGGAACACGCGGGTCAGGTTGACAAGAATGGGCAGAGGCGCGTCCTTTCGTTGTCTGGAGTCATCCCCCCCGGTTCGGTCGTAACTGAAACCTACGTTCTGCTCGGCGCATACGACACTGAGAACGAAGCGCGCAACTGCTTCTCGTACGTCGTCGCAAGGCTTTTCCGCTTTCTCATTGCATTGCGTTCGTCTGCTCAGGACCTAGCGCGTTCCGCGTATTCGTTTGTCCCGATGCAAGACTTCTCAACGACATGGACCGACAAAAAGCTCTATGCGAAGTACGGCATTACGGATGACGAGATCGCTTACATCGAGAGTTTGATTCGCCCGATGGAATCAAACGATGAGTAAGACCATCGAGGAGATACTTGCGCCGAAGCCGGTTGCACGGCCGCGCATTTACGCCTACTCGATAGACGACGCAGCGCACAAGGGTCTACTCAAGGTGGGCTACACGCTAAGGGAAGTGAAACAGCGTGTAGCCGAGCAACTCAAGACCGCTGCGATCAAGAACTTCACCATCGAACTTGACGAGCTCGCCGAGCGTGACGACGGCAGTATCTTCACCGACCATGAGGTGCGCGCTGCGCTTATCAAGAAGGGCTTTGCGAATCCCGAACTGGAGTGGGTGCGCTGCACAGTCGCAGACGTGAAGACAGTGCTAACCGAGTTGCGCACAGGCCAGCGCTTCACCGGGACACACCACCAGACTTTTGAGATGCGTCGTGAACAGGCAGAGGCCGTAAAGGTGACGCACGCTTACTTTCTTTCGCGCTGGGCAGAGGACATGCATGCCGTTCCCCGCTTCCTCTGGAACGCGAAGATGCGCTTTGGGAAGACCTTCACCACCTACCAACTCGCGAAGAAACTCGGCGCAAAGCGGGTACTGGTGGTGACGTTCAAACCCGCCGTCGAAGACGCCTGGCAAACAGACCTTGAATCTCACGTGGACTTTGACGGCTGGCAATACCAGTCGCGCGCGTCCGGCAGCGACCCGACGAAAGTATCGAGCAAGAAGCCGTTGGTATACTTTGGCTCGTTTCAGGACCTGTTGGGCAAAGATGCGTTCGGGGACATCAAGGCCAAGAACGAGTGGTTGCACAAGGTGAAGTGGGACCTGGTTGTATTCGACGAATACCACTTTGGCGCTTGGCGCGAGACGGCCAAGGAACTGTTCGAGGGTGAGGAAGAGTCAATCGCACGAGCCGAAGCGCGGCTTGAGGACGCCAAGAAGCTGAAGGACAAGATTGCGGACTTGCAGCAACCGCTGGAAAGGGAAACCGACTTCCTGCCCATGACTACCAGGGCGTACCTCTATCTTTCCGGCACGCCGTTCAAGGCCCTGTCCTCTGGCGAGTTCATTGAAGAGCAGATTTTCAACTGGACCTACACTGACGAACAGCGCGCCAAGGAAGAGTTCGCCAACAAGAACAAGAGCAAGTGGAACCCATACGGCGCATTGCCGCAGATGCGCCTGCTGACGTACCAGATGCCTGACGAATTGCTGGCCATCGCCAGCGCCGGAGAGTTCGACGAGTTCGACCTCAACGAGTTCTTCGCGGCCACGGGCACGGGTCACACGGCACAGTTCAAACACAAGGACGACGTCCAGAAATGGCTGGACATCATACGCGGCGGGTATGCACCCAAGTCGGTCGAGCACCTGAAGACCGGCACGAAACCGCCCTTTCCCTATTCCGACGTGCGGCTGCTGCCCTATCTACAACACTCGTTCTGGTTCCTGCCCAACGTGGCGGCGTGCCACGCGATGGCGAACTTGCTGGCCGAGAAGCACAACGTTTTCTGGCACGACTACACCGTCGTGCCTGCCGCCGGTCCTTCCGCAGGAATCGGCCTGGAGGCATTGCCGCCCGTCCGTAAGGCCATCGGCAGCGGCTTCGATACCAAGACAATCACGCTGTCCTGCGGCAAACTGACTACCGGCGTGACTGTGCCGCAGTGGTCGTCCATCCTCATGCTGCGCAATCTGAAATCGCCAGAGACGTACTTTCAGGCCGCGTTCCGCGTGCAGTCGCCCTGGTCGATCAAGAACCCCAACGGCGACGACCCGAATGAAGAAGAAGTCCTCAAGCCGGTGTGCTTCGTTTTTGACTTCGCGCCCACGCGCGCGCTGAGGCAGTTGTCCGAGTATGGCATCGGCCTCTCACCGAATGAGCCGAACCCCGAGAACGCGGTAAAGGATCTTGTGTCGTTCCTGCCCGTGCTGGCCTACGACGGCGCGAACATGACGCAGATCGACGCGGGTGGCATTCTCGACATCGCCATGGCGGGAACTTCGGCCACGCTGCTGGCGCGTAAGTGGGAAAGCGCGCTACTTGTCAACGTGGACAACGACACCTTGCGCCGCGTGCTCGACAACCCCGAAGCAATGGCCGCTGTGGAGCGCATCGAGGGATGGCGCTCGCTGGGCGACAACATCATCGAGACGATCATCAACAAGGCCGAGAAGGTCAAGGAACTCAAAAACAAGGCCAAGGACAAGGACCTTACTGAGAAGCAAAAGAAGCAACTCACAGATGAAGAGAAGGAGTACAAGTCAAAACGCAAGCTGGTGCAGGAGAAGCTGATTAAATTTGCCACGCGCATTCCGGCGTTCATGTACCTGACCGACTTCCGCGAGAACACGCTGCAGGATGTAATCACTAAGCTGGAACCTGACCTGTTCCTGGCTGTCACCGGCCTGACTGTTCAAGATTTCCACCTGCTGGTGAATCTGAAGGTATTCAACACGGAGCAGATGAATCAGGCCGTATTCGCCTTCCGCC
Source organism: Planctomycetota bacterium (assembly GCA_025993795.1). Taxonomy (GTDB): domain Bacteria; phylum Planctomycetota; class UBA8742; order UBA2392; family UBA2392; genus JADJRK01. Next base: position 46,913 of record JAMQHL010000006.1, on the reverse strand, counting down.
GCTATGAAGACGCCTCGCTGCGTTATACCGGTGTCGAGAGCCACGAGGGGCTAACGCACTACGGGCTCTATGACACGGTGGTCTCCAGGGAGTAGCAAGCCGCTGGCGCGCGTAGTCTACCGCAGGATCTTCTCTATCTTTTTTCCCTTCGCGAGCTCATCGATCAGCTTGTCGAGGTAGCGAACCTTCTGCATCAACGGGTCTTTGACATCTTCTACGCGCACGCCGCAAACCACGCCCTTGATCAGCGCGCTGTTCGGATGAAGGCGCGGAGCATTGGCAAAGAAGGTTTCGATGTCGCTTTCCTGTTTGATCTGCTTCTGCAGGCCCGCGCTGTCATAGCCCGTCAGCCAGCAGATGATCTGGTCAACTTCTTTCTTCGTGCGATTCTTGCGCTCCGCCTTTTGCACATACAACGGATACACCTTCGCAAACTTCATCTCAAAGACGGGGTGTTTGGGCATCGTCGTTCCTCGGAAACGGGTTCATGCCTGATCCTAATAGTACGACAGACAGTCAGGCAGGCGCTGGGTGGAAACCAAACCGGGCCCCTTGCGGGGCCCGGTTGCGGGACTGGCGGGCGACACATGAGTCGCCCTTACTTGTCGTCTTTCACGGAGTAGTCGGCGTCTACTACGCGGTCGTTGCCCGCTGCTGCTTCGCCGCCCATGTCGCCCCGTTGGGTGGCGCCAGCCGCCTTCTTCATGTCTTCCTGCTCTTGCGGGCTGGCATTCTGGTACATCTTCTCGGCCAGCTTGTGGCTTACCTTGGTCAGGACTTCCGTGGCGCTGCGAATCTTGGCCACGTCGTCGCCCTTGATTGCTTCTTCCAGTGCGGCCTTCTTTTCCTCGACGTCTTTCTTCTCAGCGGCGTCGATCTTGTCGCCGTGGTCGGTCAGCATCTTGCCGACACTCATCGCCATGCGGTCGGCGTCGTTCTTGGCATGAATCAGCTCAATGCGCTGCTTGTCGTCGTCGGCGTGCTTCTCGGCCTCTGACTTCATGCGCTCGATTTCTTCTTTGCTCAAGCCGCTGTCGCTCTTGATCTCGATCTTGGCTTCCTTGCCGGTGCCTTTGTCCTTGGCACTTACTTTCAAAATGCCGTTGGCGTCGATGTCGAAGCTGACCTCAATCTGCGGCACGCCGCGTGGCGCGGGCGGAATGCCCATCAGGTCAAAGCTGCCCAGCAAGCGGTTCTGCGCAGCAATCGGGCGTTCACCCTGGAATACCTTGATCGTTACGCCGGTCTGGTTGTCGGCGGCTGTGCTGTACGTTTGCGCCTTGCTGGTCGGGATCGTGGTGTTCTTGCCGATCAGCACGTTCATTTCACCGTGCAGCACCTCCACGCCCAGGCTCAGCGGCGTGGCGTCGAGCACCAGGATGTCCTTGAACTCGCCGGTCGCGACACCGCCCTGCACCGCCGCACCCAGTGCTACCACTTCGTCCGGGTTGAGGCCGCGGTTCGGCTCACGCCCGAAGATCTCTTTGCACATCTGCTGCACTTTCGGAATGCGCGTGCTGCCGCCGACCAGCAGCGCCTCGTCAATTTCCTTGGCGCTTACGCCGGCTTCAGCCAACGCCTGCTTCGTCGGGCCGATCAAGCGCTGAAACAGCTTGTCCGCCAACTGCTCGAACTTGGCCCGTGTGATCGTGAGCTGCAGGTGCTTGGGGCCTGTCGCGTCTGCGGTGATGAACGGCAGGCTGACCTCGGTGCTTTCAGTGCTGCTGAGATCGCACTTGGCTTTCTCTGCGGCTTCCTTCAGGCGCTGCAAAGCCATCTGGTCTTTGCGCAGGTCGATGCCCTGCTGTTTCTGGAACTCGTCGGCGATGTAGTCAATCAGCACCTGGTCAAAGTCGTCGCCGCCAAGGTGGCCGTCGCCGGTGATGCTGAGGACCTGGAACACGCTTTCGCCCGCTTCTTCGCTGACCTCAAGCACCGACACGTCAAACGTTCCGCCGCCAAGGTCAAACACCGCAAACCGGCCCTGCTTGCGCTTGTCCAGGCCGAAGGCAACGCACGCCGCCGTCGGCTCAGGCAGCAGGCGCAGGACTTTCAGCCCGGCGATTTCGCCTGCTTCTTTGGTGGCCTGGCGCTGCGCGTCGTTGAAATACGCGGGCACGGTGATGACGGCCTGCGTGACCGGCTCGCCGAGATAGGTCTCTGCGGTTTTCTTGAGGTCTTGCAGAATCATCGCGCTGATTTCCTGCGGCGTGTATTCCTTGTCGCGCGCCTTGACCTTCACCATTTCGTGCGCGGCACCCGTGACTTCGTAGGGCACCAGCTTTTCTTCGCTCGAGACCTCGTTGTGGCGCCGGCCCACAAAGCGCTTGATGCTGAACACGGTGTTGCGCGGGTTGGTGACGGCTTGCCGGCGTGCCATCTGGCCGACAAGACGCTCGCCGTTTTCTGCAAACGCGACAACACTGGGTGTAAGCCGCGCGCCCGCGGGGTTGGCGATCACCCGCGGCTCTTTGCCTTCCATGATGGCGACCACGCTGTTGGTGGTGCCGAGGTCGATGCCGATTGTTTTAGCCATGATGAAGCTCCGGTTGGGCCCTGAGGGGCGCCTGCAAACTCGTTCAAGACAAGTAATGCAAACACGGTGCCAACCCGCGCCGTGCATAGGCTAAGTGCTTTCAGAATATGGATTTATCGACAGTGGCGGCGGTCAGCCGGCCTGCCATTTATGCAGAAACGGCAGAGCCTAAGGCCAGCCGTCCCCATGGCTGCCAATCTGGCGCATAGAGTTCAATCAAGCACCACAATCCGCAACTGGCTGCGGTGAGTCGGGTCAGGCGCGGGCACAGGCTGGCCCATACCGGGCAGCAGTATCGCCGGCGGTGGTGGCGTGTACGAACCACCCCCACCGGACCCGCCGCTTCCGCCGCCCGCACGGGCGATGCCTGCGCACGTGAACATACCGCGCTGCCGATAGTACTCATAGCTGTCCACGGTCACTTCATGGATGACCACCGCCACCTGGTCGCCCTTGACCACGGCGTCGTAGCCGAACCATGCGGTCATGGTAATCCATGATCCGCCGGGGAGAGACGGGTCAGGCGCGGGGGCGCCGGGCGTTGCCGTTGCCGTGGTGACGGCATATGCGACCGGCGCAGTAGCAGGGGTGAAGTTGAGCCAGCGCGCGTTGTGCAGCTCAAGGCCCCACGGCGTTGGCGACAGGTACAGCATGTCCACGCGCTTGTCCGTGCCGACGATTCGGGCATGCACGCTGGGCATCAGACTTCCGGGGTTGGATACCGAGTGAACCGTGGTGAATGTCTGGCCCGCGTCGGTGCTGTGGGCGAGGTGAACGCCGTCGTCCTTGTCCCACGTGTAGAAGATTTCCATGCTTGCGCCGCTGCCCAGCAGCGCGATATGCGGGTCGTTGGGCATACTGCCGCTTACCGTATCCACCTGCGTGTCACTGAACGCCGTCTGGCCCCACAGCCGCATCGCGCAGCGGTACCGCGAAGTCAACGTGACGACCGAACCGGCGCCCGACCAGAATGAATAGCCATAGCCGATCACCAGATCGCCGCCGGTGCTGTACTCGGCCTGCATGATCAGCGGAACGACATCAAAGCCGGTTCCGTGCACGAGTTCCGAGGCCGCCCAGTCGTAACCCGCGGGTGTGTTGGTGGCGTCAAAGGCGGTGGGTGTGGCTTCAACCAGCATCAGTTTTGTGCCCCACTGGGTCTTGGCTGCGCCCCAGAACACGCATGCGATGCGGTAGTCGCCCGAGATGGCAATCTGCACCAGGCGCATGCCGTGGGCGACGCCGGTGTTGAGCTTGCGCTGGATGGCAAAAGTCGCGCCGCGGTCAAGGCTGATGTCGGCCCGCACCTCGTTGTTGCCGGTGTAGACCACTGCCAGCACGTTGCCCGGCGCCGCGATCTCCTGGTCTCGCCAGTTGCCGGTGTCGCGCGCCACGCTGCTTGCCGTGCCGCCGGTGACGGTGCCGGTTTGAGCGTCCATCTGCAACCAGCGGCGCCGGCGCTCGCCGTAGCCTTGAACCCCGGGGTCGCCATCGTACGTGACCACGCTGTAGCGGTCGCCGGAAACGGCAATCGCCGGAAGACCAAAGTGATAGGACTGGCTTGAGTAGATCGTGGTAGAGGTCAAGCCCGGCCGCGACGGAAGCGCCGCCTGGTTTGGCAGGTTGATCACGCTGCTGTTGCCGATGCGGATGCGAATGCCGATCAGGTCGGTGGCGCCGGCGCGCGGCACGCGGACAAGCAGCACTTGGTCGGCGCTGATCTGTCCGCGCAACGTGATGCGGCAGAATCCGTCGCCCGTCGCATCCAGTACCGGGCCCTCGTTCGAAAGGCCCGAACCATCCAGCAACAGGCCAGCGGCGGCAAGGCTATCGACGCCGATTGTCGGGGCGACGCCGCCATCGGCAACGTGTCCCAGTGACAGTCGCGTCGGCCCCATGTTCTCAAGCCCGCGGGCGATCACAGTAAACGAGAAGTCAGTCGCTGCAGGAGTTTCCAGCTCATACACACGCGTGAACGCCGTCGCGCCGAAACGCGACAGGTTCACGCTGCCCGACAGGGTGTCCACGGGGTCAGGGTCGAGCTCGGTCATGCCGGCGGCAACGACGACGTCCGTCGTAGAGAACAGGGACGGTCAGCCGGCACCGACGCTGCCGCCGGAGAAATCACAGCCGGCAAGCAGTAGCGAGAGCACGGCAACACTGACGCCATAAAGCTTGTACATTGCTTCCTCGCGACGACGAGTTCAGGAAGGCCGTGTCCCTACGCAAGGGCAAGTCTACCACGCCACCCGCGTGCGGGCCAGCCGAATGCAGCTTTCAGCGTAGCCGGGCGCCCTGCGCGGTGAGACCCACTGCGCTCGGAGTGGTCGCGCGGGCTATAGCTTCTCGCCGCAGGCGCGGCAGAACTTCGCGTCTGAGTCGTGGCCACCAGCCCCGCAACTGGTGCAGGCCTGCGTGCTGACGGGTTGCTTCATTCCTTTGCTCAACTCCGCGCCGATGACGCCGGTCGGAACAACGATCAGCGCGTAGCCGCAGATCATCATCATCGCGGCGACGGCCTTGCCCAGCGAGGTCTGTGGCGCAATGTCGCCGTAGCCGACCGTCGTTACCGTGACGATCGCCCAGTACATGCTTAGCGGAATCGAGGTGAAGCCGGCCTCCGGGCCTTCAATCACGTACATCGCGGTACCGACAACGACGATCAACACCAGCACCGTCATCAGGAACACCGCAATTTTGGGCCAGCCCGCAATCAGCGCCTTGCGAAGCTGCTTTGCCTCGGTCAGGAAGTGGGCCAGCTTGAACACGCGGAAGGCGCGCAAAAGACGGAACGACCGGATGACGGCAAAAGACTGGCTGCCAGGGAACAGCAAAGAGATCGGCGCAGGAAGAATCGCCAGCAGGTCAATCACACCAAAGAAGCTGGCCGCGTAGCGCAGTGGCTTTCGCACGCACAGCAGGCGCAGGATGTATTCAATCGCGAACAGGCCCGTCAGCGTCCATTCCGTGACGCGCAGCCACAGCCGCCAGCGGGGGTCGGCTACCAGTTCGGGAACGCTCTCAAGCATCACCGCGAGAATGCTGCCCAGAATCAGCACCAGCAGTGCGACATCAAAGACTTTGCCTGCGGTCGTGTCGGCCTCGAAGATCACTTCGTGCATGCGCTCACGCCAGCCGGTCGCCGGGTTCTTTTCTGCTTTGCTGGGCATCCGGGCAATCTAGCGACCAACGCGCCCGTTTGCACTGCCTTCGAGGCTGCTAAGCTGCGTTGATTCACGGAAACAACGCTGGCCGACCGACGCACAGAACTTAACCGAGCGCGCAAACAAGTATCGAAGGGCAAAGGCCGCTCAACGTGTACTTGAGAGCATCCTCCGCCATCCAAGCACTGAAGTCATCGAGCGCCATCGCAGTAGATGGGGCCAAAGGACAGTTGGCTGAGATCAACCAAGATGGGGCAACGCTGTTGCACCGGGCAGATGCCTGACAGTTGCGGCCGGGCGCATCAGCACAAAGAACGCCGGAATTCAACGCCGGCAACTGCATCCGGTACTTCATACCCGATGGCCCCCCGATGGCCCGTTTGCGCATTTGCGCACGCGGCACGCCGACCCGGCATTGGCCGGTCGGCCGATTGAATGGACTGCGGCGGGCGCTACCATTGCGCCTCCACGGGCCGTGGATGTTTGGGGACTTCGCAATGACTGCGACCGCAGCACCGCTTTTGAGCAACGAAGAACTTCAGCGCTATGCGCGCCACCTTATCCTGCCCGAATTCGGCAAAGCCGGGCAGGAGAAACTCAAACGCTCCAGCGTACTGTGCGTGGGTGCCGGCGGGCTGGGCTCGCCGCTGGCGATGTATCTTGCGGCGGCCGGCGTCGGCCGCATCGGCATTGTGGACTTCGACGTTGTGGAGGTTTCAAACCTGCAACGCCAGATTATCCACGGGCAAAGCACCGTCGGTGTTCGCAAGGTGGTCAGCGCAAAGAACCGTATCAAAGACCTGAACCCGAACGTGGATGTCGTGATCCATGAGGTCGCGCTCAGCAGCGCCAACGCGCGCCAGATTGTGCGCGACTACGACGTGGTCGCCGACGGCACCGATAACTTTCCGACGCGCTATCTAGTCAACGATGCCTGTGTGCTTGAGGGCAAGCCCAACAGCTACGCCAGCATCTTCCGCTTTGACGGCCAGGCAACGGTGTTCGGATTGCCGGGCGGGCCGTGCTACCGCTGCCTGTACCCTGATCCGCCGCCGCCGGGCATGGTGCCAAGCTGTGCGGAGGGCGGCGTGCTGGGCGTGCTGCCGGGGATTGTCGGCTGCATCCAGGCGCTGGAAACAATCAAGGTGCTGACGGGAATCGGTGAGCCGCTGAAAGGCCGCCTGATGGTGTTTGACGCGCTTGGCATGAAGTTTCGCGAACTGAAAATCCGCCAGGACCCGGAATGCCCGATCTGTGGCAAGAACCGCACGATCCATGAGCTGATCGACTACCACCAGTTCTGCGGTGTGCCCAACGACGAAGAAGCCGCCAAGGCGCGCCAGGCACAGGAGAATGCAGCCGTGAATGCCGACGAAATCACGCCCGCGCAGCTCAAGGCGCGCATGGATGCGGGCGACAAGCCGTACCTGGTGGACGTGCGCAACGCCAATGAGCTGGACATCTGCAAGCTGCCCTACGACGCGTGGATTCCGCTGCCCGAGTTCGGGCAGCGCTGGCAGGAACTCGAGAGCAAGAAAGACGCAGAGCTGGTGTTCTACTGACGCAGCGGCCAGCGATCTGGTCAGGTCGTGCGCTTTCTGAAAGAGCAGGGCTTCCACAAAGTCAAAAATATGATCGGCGGCATGCTGCGCTGGAGCGACGAAGTAGACCCCACCAGCGCCAAGTACTAACTCGCGTTGACCTTGACGGGCCGGCTTCGTTTCGTGCCAGCAAGACGCAGCGACACTACCGCAACGGCAAACAGCAGTGCCAGCGCCCACGCCGGTGATTGTGCCGGCGCGGTGCTGCATTCAGTCTTGGTGCCGCCCTGGTTGTCGCTGCTGCCGACGCGCCGCACGCTGATGCCGCTGGGCGCGTTGATGGCCCACGCCGCGCTGCCGTTCTGGCCCGCGAACGCTTTGCAGTTCACGCGAATGTAGACCTTGCCGCTGTGTGTCAGCGGCACGGCGGTGACGTCTCCGCCAGTCGGGTTGGTGAACGTCGCCAGCGACAATGCCGAGCCGCCGGTGGTGTCAAACAGCTCAATGCGCTCCATGTTTGTGCCCACACCCTCGAAGCGCAGAAATACGGTCCGTGGCGACGGGCCGAAATCAAGCTCAAGGCCAACCGGCACGATGGACCCTGCGGGCACTGTGCCGTCCCAGAATGCGAATCGCTTAACCGCCGTCTTCAAGCCGCCGGCCCCAAGAATGATCTGGTCCTGCATCACGAATTCGATCTGTCCGGCATTGCTCGTAAGGCTGCCAGAATAGTCCGACGCGGCACTGCCCTGCGCGGTTTCGATCTCAACTGCAAACTCGCGTACGCCGCTGTAGTTGCCACTGAGGGCAGCATTGGCTGTGCCCGCGCCGAGCACGACTGCCTCGTCCACGGAAGTCGGGTTCGGTACCGCGCTGGATGCGAGGCCATCGAGGTCGATCAGCCGCACAATCAAGCCGCCAACGGCGTTGGTGGTAAGGCCGCAAGCCAGCGTCCAGCTTGTGCTGCCGGGGCCGAAGTCGATTTCATACAGCAGCGTCAGGCGTCGATCACCGGGCACGGAACCGCTTAAGCTCTCGGTGTCCTGCGCCGCCAGTGGCGCCGCAAGAATCAACAGCAGTACAAGAACTCGCGGCATGTTCACCCCAATGTTCAACGCAGTGAGAACGTCCAGGTTGGCCCGAACCATCCCTTGACCTGCGATGCTGCGCGGATACTGTAGTTGTGGGCGCGGCGAGAGGCCGTGAACCTGGTCAGGTCCGAAAGGAAGCAGCCATAGCGAACCCCCTCGGGTGCGCCCACCTAACTCAAGCGGACGGCGATTGCCGTCCGCTTTTCTTTTAGGTCCGCGCGCCGCAGCGTTACTTGCGTTCAAGCGAAATTGTGCCGACCGCGACGGACGCGCGGACCAACCCGGGCCCCTGCCCCAGGGCGCCCTTTGCGCGGCTGCCGACCAGCGTGGTCTGTAACGGCACCAGGTGAATGTCGTTGTTCAGCTTCACGCCGCCCATGGCGCTTTTGAAGTCAATCTGCCCAATGAACGTCACCGGCAGATGCAGGTGAATGTTGCCGGTTGCGGCTTTGAAGTTCGCACTCTCGAGCATGGCCGAGCCAGCCTTCAGCGTGATGTTGCCCGCACCGATATGGCCTTGTACGCGGCCTTCCAGGCGATGGGTTGAGATGTTCGCCTTGCCGGTACCTGCGCGGAAGTGGCTGTCACCCGCGATGCGTTCGGCTTCGACGGTGATGACACCGACGCCGGTGCGCAGGCTGTGTTCACCGCTCAGGCCCTTCACGTCAATGCCGCCGACGGCGACCTTGACCTTGACGTTGATGGCCATGGGTACGCGCACTTCGTAGCTGACGCGGCGCGCGCCGATGGCGGCGTCGGATGCACGAATCTTCATGCAGCCGTCGCCCTGCGTGATTTCCACGTCGCGGTCGCTCACGGGTGCTGCGTCGCGACTTGCCTTGAAGCGGGCTATGACTTCAACGATGCCGGGGCGGCCGGCTTCGACCTTGACGTCGCCGATGCCGTTCTCGATGACGATGCAGTCAACGCCGGGCTCAATGCCGACGACGCGCGTGACGGTGCCGATTTCTGTATTGTTCAGGAACATCATGTTGGCCTCCGGTGATGATTAGGGGACTGACGGCCACGATTTCAGTATCATGGCGACCATGAAACCGCGTGCCGAAGACCTGCCGGATGACAATACCGTTGGCGACCCTGTCGAGGGCGAACGCAAGTTTCACCAGTGGTTGAGCGCGGCCAACAGTTTCGAGAACTACATTGGCATGATCCCGCGCAGCGCGCCCTACGTTCCTCCTGAACAGCGCCCTCCAGCTGACCTGGCGCCAGTCCGCGTGGTGCTGGACGTGCGGGGAAAACAGCTCTGGACGGCCATTTGCGTCGCAGGCGCAACGTTCGGCCTTGTCGGCGCGTACTTTCATGGCACTGATCTGTCGCGGAGTCCAGATGGCGAGGCGCCGGCCATGCAGTTGATCCGGCTGGCGTTTGGCGGCCTGCTCGGAACGCTCGCCGCTGCGGTTCCGGGATTTGTCGTTGCACTGATGTTCACAAAGAAGCGGTACGAGAAAGCAGACGATGACGCCGGAAGAGATCGTCCAGAAGCAACTTGACGCTTACAACGCCTGTGACATTGACGCGTTTGCGGCCACGTACACAGACGACATCGAGGTCGTGGATGGTGACGGCACGGTGCGCTGCAAGGGGTTGGCACAACTGCGCGAGATCTACGGACCGCTTTTCCGCGAGAACCCGAACCAGATGGCGATGATCACCCATCGCATCACCGCAGGCGACTGGGTGATCGACGACGAAACCGTGCTCGGGCGCAAAGACGGCAACACACGGCGCGCCGTTGCCATCTATCGCATTCGCGACGACAAGATCGCCCACGTCACGCTGATCAGCAAGATCAGTTGAGCCCGTACTCTTTCAGCTTTCGGTAAAGCGTGCGCTCGCCGATGTCGAGCATCTTCGCGGTGCGTTCGCGGTTGCCTTCGTTGGCATTGAGGGTGTGGCGAATCACTTCGCGCTCGACCTGCGCCATGCTCATGCCCACCAAGCCATCGACGCTATCGCCCGACGGCGCCGCGGCCGGCAAAGGCGACGCGCCTTCCTTTCGCATATGCGTCGGCACGTCGGCAAGTGTCAGTGTCGCGCCCTGGGCCAGCACCACCATCTCTTCGACTGCATTGCGCAGCTCGCGCACGTTGCCCGGCCAGTCGTGGGCGATCAGGCAGTTCATCGCCGCATGGTCAATGCTTTTCAGCGACTTGTCGTGCTGCGCAGCAAGCTCGGCCATAAAGCTCTGCGCCAGCAACGGAATGTCACCGCGCCGCTCGCGCAGTGGCGGCAGATGAATCTCGACCACCTTCAACCGAAAGTACAGGTCTTCGCGAAACGCGCCCTTCTTCACCTGCTCGACCAGGTCCTTGTTCGTGGCGCTGACAATGCGCACATCAACATGGCGGGCTTCGTTGCTGCCGACCGGCGTGATCTCTTTGCTCTCGATCACGCGCAGCAGCTTCACCTGCGTTTCCAGCGGCATCTCGCCCACTTCGTCCAGGAACAGCGTGCCGCCGTCGGCGGCTTCGAACTTGCCGATGTGGTCTTTGTGCGCGCCGGTAAATGAGCCCTTGGCATGGCCGAACAGCTCGCTGTCCAGCACGCCGCCTGACAGCGCGCCGCAGTTCACAGCCACCAGCGGTCCCTCGCGGCGCTTGCTGTTGAAGTGCAGCGCCCGGGCCACCAGTTCTTTTCCCGTGCCGTTCTCGCCGGTGATCAGTACGCGCGCATCGGTCGGCGCAACCTGCCTGAGCCTGTTGAATACAGCCTGCATCGCGGCGCTGTTGCCAACGATGCCTTCATACCCGAACTTCTCGTTCACCAGCCGGTGCAGCGCCTGGTTGGCGAGGCTGAGGTGCCGCCGCTCAAGGGCCTTGGCAACGGTATTGCGCAGCGCCTCTTTGTTCAGGGGCTTTTCGAGAAAGCTGTATGCACCCTGGTGCAGAGCCTCGACGGCCTTCTCCACGCTGCCGTAGCCGGTGATGATGATGACTTCGGCGTCGGCATCTGTGGCCTTGATGCGCTTGAGCACCTGCATGCCGTCGGTGTCGGGCAGGCGCAGGTCGGTGAGCACGACATCGAACTCGGCTTCGCGGAACTTGCGCAGGCCTTCTTCACCGGAGTGGGCAAGTGTGACGTCGTGCGCGGCACGTTCGAGCACTTCGCCCGCAATCTGCGCGTGGGAAACGTCATCGTCGATCAGCAGGATTTTGGGCTGGGTTGTCACGTTTGTTCCGGTGCCATTTGGGCAGGTTGAACGCCGAAAGCACGCCCGCCATTCCGATGGCTTAGCGGGTTTGCACCGACTGTCAAGATGGCAGATGCGGATGCAACGCGACCCTACTGCAAGCCGCGGGTCCAGTTGCCTTCGTGGGTCTGGGGTACGGCCTGGGCGTTCATCACCTGCTCACAGATCTGGCGGATCTGCGGGGGCGTGTAAGCGCGGTTTGTGAAGTCGAGCCGGAAGCGGTGGGCGCCCGCTTTCTCAAGCTCGCGGATGCGGCTGCCAAGGCAGTAGGCCTGCTCGCCCAAGATGATGGTCTGACACCAGTTGTCGAGGGCAAGATACTTGCGGCCATCCGGCGCGATCATTTCCATGCTGGTAAAGTCGCACTTGGCTTTGCCGGGGCAATGCCCGAGCATGTTGGCATACACGCAGGTCTCGGCGGTAAACAGCGGCGTGTCCTGGTACACCACGACGTCGCTGACGCTGGCGAACTCGCGCAGGATCTCGCGCATGTTGTCGATGCCATCTTCAATGCTGAGCGTGATGCGCGACACGCCCTGCTCAATCCAGCTTCGGGCCGTTTCGCGGCTCATTGTGTAGCACGGCCAATCTGTTGACACGTCAATGCCGTGACGCTCAAACTCGGGCACCTGCGGCTCATAGATCGCAACACCCGCGCGCGGGCTGATGCTGCGTGAGCGCCGCATGATCTGCGCGGTGTTCACACGGCGCTTCTTGTCAATTCCGGCGGCGCGGGCGATGAACTCAAACCCGCCCAGGTTGGCAACCTGGAAGCGCCTGGCACCCTTTTCCCACAAGCTGTGCAGCTTGGCCGCCACCATCGGCGCGTTCCATGAGCGCAGGATGATCGGCACCTGGATGCGCAACTTGTCGCCATGCTCTTCCCACGCATCCAGCACGCTGTCCTTTGTGCCGTGCGCAATGTCGAGCACGACTTCATGCAGATGTTCCAGCGGCAAAGCAGGAATGTACTCCGCACGGTCCACCAGCGCCGCGAACCGCGTGGGCGGCAACGCGTTCTCGTCGATCGGCTGTTGCGGCTCGGCCGTCACGGCCGCTGCTGCATCCAGGTGGTTCTTGACGCGCGATGCCAACACCGCCGCTTCCAGGTCCTCAAAAAACTGCCGGCGCGCTTCATTGACTTCAGCAGCCGGGATGAACACGCCCGCCGGGATCACGGCGTTGAAGTTGCGCAGTTCAAAGCGCGTGCTGCCAAGCCGGTCAAAGAACTCGTGCAGGCGGTCTTCATCCAGCGGCTGGCGGTCCGCGAACAACAGCTTGCACGGGTACTCGCGCCGCAGCTCAAGGTTGAAGACACGGCCGACAATCTCGATCAAGCCGGGCATGCCCAACTCTGCCAGCCTGCCGGCGCCGGGGTTGACCTTCAGTGCGATGTCCAGGTGCACGGGCACGCGGGCGCGCTCCTGCTTGCGCGGGATGCCCGTGGGGTACTGGCGCTTGATGGCGTTGCTTGACACAAGCCGCAGCTCGTCGCCTTCCTTCACGCCGGGCTCAATGGGCAGGCTGACTTCTTCGCCGGCGTTGATCGTGAACACGCGCTTGCCGGCGAGGTTGAGACGATCGGCGCCGAAGCGCACGCCCCCATCCTCATGGTTCGTCGCGTGGCGCGCCAGAATGCCGTCGTGGCGTTCAAACGCGCGGTCTGCGCGAAAGTGCATGCGGTCGCCGCGGATTGCCTCGACTTTGCCCAGCGGAACGCCCTGGGGTTCGCTTTCGCGAATGTCGGCCTGGGCCTTGGCGTCGCCGTGACTCTGGTGCAGGAACAGCGACGTGGTCTCGCGCGCGTAAATCAGCTTGAGCCGGTCTTCGTACTCATGAATGTCAACCTCGACGCCATCAAGCAGCTTGCGATACAGGTCAGTCACGCACGCCACATACAGGGGCGGCTTGCGGCGGCCTTCGATCTTCAGCGAAGACACACCCAGCTGCGCCAGCCGGCCGATGTCGGCTGCGGCAAACAGGTCGCGCATCGAAAATGCCTTGCCCTGGCCCTTGTCGGTCTTGAAGGTGTCGCGGCAGATGTACGTGCACTTGCCGCGGTTGCCGCTGCGGCCCTCTTCCTGGCTGGCGAACAGGCACAAGCCGCTGTAGCTGTAGCACAGGCTGCCGTGCACGAAGACCTCAAGCTGGATGCCGCTGGCGCGCTGGATGGCTGCAATTTCGTCCAGCGTAAGTTCGCGGGCCAGGATCACGCGTTCAAACCCGTTGCGTTCGGCCCAGCGGGCGCCCTCGGCGTTATGGATCAACATCTGGGTGCTGGCGTGCCACTTCAGGCGCGGGAACTGTTCGCGCACCGCGCGCATCACGCCCATGTCCTGCAGTATGATGGCGTCAACGCCAAGCTCTTCGCAAAGTGCCAGCGATTCGCAGACCTCGGGCCATTCGGTCTGCTGGATCACGGTGTTGACCGCGACGTAAACCTTGCGCCCCAGCTTGCGCGCGTGCCCGACCGCAAAGTCCAGGTCTTCGGGGCTGAAGTTCACCGCGTTGTCGCGGGCAGAAAACTTCTTCAGGCCCAGGTATACCGCGTCGGCGCCCTGGTCCATCGCTGCATAGAACGCCTCCAGGGAACCCGCGGGTGCCAGCAATTCAGGCTTGCTCAGAATGGGCACAAGCGGGGCTTCAGATTGGACAGCGGTAGAGGTGGCGGATTTCGATTCGCTCATATTCGGCCTTTCCAGCGTGATCGCCGGGTAAGTCCTACTTCGTTCTGCGACACAAGGACGGGGAGCATACCCCGTGACTATTGTAATGCCAAGGCGAAATTGCACAAAATCGCACAAAGGAAGCAACGGCCTGCCCCGCAGGCAATTGCAAGGGGCGCAGCCTTCTGCGCCCCTCCGTTCAATCACGTGGTCCTCATGCGGGACGACTCAGTTCCCTACTTCTTGTACCAGCGCACGTCGGGCACCTGCCAGGTGGTCAGCTTGTCGGTGTAGTTGGCTTCGAGGTACTTGTCGCCTGAGCTGGCATCGCCCTTTAGGTAGCAGTCAAAGAACGCGACACAAAGCGCACGGATCATGATGTTCGCACGGCCCTTCTTTGTGTCCTCATCGTCGGCGTTGGTGAAGTCCAGATGGCCGACTCGCTCCAGCACGGCAAAGAACTTGTCGCCCTTGGGCATGGCATCGTGCGACGACTTCTTCTGGCGCCAGTCATCGTCGCCGCCGGCAAGATGCATCACCGGCACGGACACTGTCTCGAAACTCTGCTCTGAGAACCAGGGGTTCAGGCCCAGAAAGCCTTCAGCGGCCCCCGCCGCCATCGGCACGATGCAATCGACGCGGGGGTCCGACAGGTCACGAAAACCGCCGCTCAGGTCCTGTTGCGCGCCGCCGATGGCTTGTGCTGTGCCGCCACCGTAGCTGTGGCCGGTGACCCCGACATGGTCAAGGTCAATGAGGCCCGTGAGCCGTGGATGCGTGAGGTTCCAGTCTTCGGCCTTGTCGATTACGAAGCTGACGTCGCGGGTGCGGTCGCGCAGCTCGTCGGGGTCGTACAGGGCTGCAGCCAGCTCAAGTACATCCAGGCGCGAGCTGCTGCCCACGTGCTCAGGCACCGCGACCACGTACCCGTGCGACGCCAGATGCTCCGCAAGGTAGGTGTAGTGCGAGCGGTCGCCACCCAAGCCGTGGGAAAGCACCACCAGCGGAAACGGCCCGCCGGATTTTGGCGCGTACACGCTGGTCGGAACGTCGCGCGAGCGCGAGCCGTCGCGCAGGTCGTCAAAGTCCACCCGCCGTGTCGAGTACGAGCCTTTGCCGGCCGGGCCCAGATTATCGTGTTGGGTAGACGTGTCGCAGGCAGAAACCGCAAACAGCACAATCAGCAAAGCCGCCAATCCAGCCAGCTTGGGCATGGTCATCCCCCGTAAGGCGACTCGCGAGCGACGAGCGTGAGAATTATTGCACACGCAGCTTCAGGAATTGCAGCAAATCCGGGATTGAACAGCTCTGCGTCGGCGCGCCACGCGCTGAACATCGGGCAATGCAGGCGCCAAGGCAAAGGGGGCTCCGGCTGGAGCCCCCTCGAGTCACACTGCGTTGTAACTAGCTGACCGTCAGCGGAATTGACGCTGTGTTGGTCTTGATCGTGTAGAAACCCCACTGTGCCCACCAGCCGCCTGCGGGGCGGCAATGCGGCGCGACGCAGGTAATGGTTGCTCCGCCACGGGCGTTGGCCCAGACGGTGTCGGCGTTGGGGTTGTAGGTCGCGACTGCGCTGTTGCTGACGCGCACGCCTTCCCAGCCGCCCAGCGGCGCTCCCATGCCCAGGCCGATGATGCTGAGAATTGCGCTCATTACGTTGTAGGGCACGTTGAGCAGGTTGGCAACGATGCCGCCAATGCTGAAGCGGTACTGGCCCATGTACAGGTTGAAGTTGTCGATCACCAGCACGGTGTAGTTGCTGCCCGGCACCACACTCTGCTGGAAGAAGCCCTGCTGGGTCATCCAGTTCGTGAGCCACTGCGGCACCATGGACGCCAGTTGCTGCACATACACCGCATACTGCGCCATCGTCGGGTACTGCTGCATGCGCTGGGTGATCCAGCTTGCGGCGGCCGTTGCCGCCGAGCCGACTGTCTGCTGGAACAGCGCCATGTTGAACGGCTGCTCTGTCTCAAAGCGACCCTTGGCCAGCACGCTGCCGCTGCTGCCGGGCCACAGGGTCATCTGGGTCGAGCCTGCGGTGACGCGCACAAGGTCAGACGGGATCAGAGTGTTGATCAGGTCGTGCGGTGTCTGCAGCGTGGCGCTGACGCCTGCTGCCCAGGTCGCAATCTGCTGCGCGTACGGGCCGATGATCGGCACGCCGGACAGGGCATTGCCGGCCCACGCCAGCAGCGCCATCACGCCGCGGATTTCGCCCATCAGCAGGCTCGCGAAGTCGGCCTTGAGCAGCGCCGACTCAATCATCGCCGCGGTGCCGTTGTACAGCGGGCTGCCGCTGCTGTAGGTCTGCGTCAACGAAACGCCGCCGGCGTGCGCCAGCAGGTCAAGGATTTCGCTGTTGTCGAGCAACTGCTGCAGGACCGCAAGTTCTGCGTCGCTGAGGTTGTTGTTGAACGTACCGATCGTCTGCAACAGATCGGCCTGCTGGCCCAATGCACCGCTGGCGACGTTGGCGTCCGACGCTGTAATCAAGCCTTCCTGCAAGAGCGTGTCCACGGTCTCGACCGCAAGCGCCACGAGACGGCTGAGGCCGTTGCCCATGACCGCGTCGAATGTGCCGCGAGTGTATGACAGTGTGGTCTCGAAGGCGTGAATGGTCAGCGGCTGCGGGTGGCGATCAAGGGTGTCGCCGTTCATGTCAACCAGCGCGAGATTGACAATCGTGTCGGTCTGGGCAAATGGCGGCACAAGCACGTAGGCCTTGCCGGCTTCAACATGGAAGGGCGGAATGGCGGCCTTGTCGGTGCCGTTGTCGAACTCAACCAGGAAACCTGCGTTGATTTCAGAGCCGGAACCATTGACTTCAATGGCCAGAATCTCGCCCGGTGCGGCGTTCTGGGCCGGCAGGGTGCTTGAGCCAAAGCTGACCGGCTCAGGCTTGCTGTCTTCTTTGGCGTCAGGCTGACATGCGGCTGCCAGTACGGAAAGGGCCGCGGCGACAGCAAGCGTGGCTCGCTGTGCCAATTTGTGTGTCAAAAGCATGGGCGTCGTTCCTCACAATAGGTCCAAGGGATCGTGCGAATAGCGTCAGTTGTCCGATATGAAGGGGGAGAGAGTAGGCACTGAGCCATTGAGCTCAAGTAAAAACCCTGAAAATCCGATGATGAAACGATGACGCCAACAACCCCTTGAAGTTGTCGTCTATCCAGTGCTTGCGCAGGCAACGACTTGCGTAAACAATATAGGGGCGGGCGAGCGGAAGGCTGGAGACCGCCATGATATCAACATTTCGCCCCCTCACTCTTGGCGCGCTGTTGCTGGCATTGCTGGCGGCTGGTTGTTCGTCCACTCCGGCCAAGGTCGAGCGTCAGCAGCGCCAATCGCCGCCGTACTCGATCATTGTGAAACAGGAACGCTCGGCCCGTGTATCTTCAGACGGGTTCAGCGCCGAATTGGGGTTTGAGGTGATTTCGCCGCTTGACCTCGCGCGCAACTCGCTGGTCCAGGAACTGACGCAGGAAGTCATTCTGGAGCACAAGAACGGCTCAATCTCGACCCGCAGCTTTGGACTGGTTGAGGCCTTCAAGCTAAGACATGAGTTCGTTGACGCGCAGGGCCAGAACCACTACCGCCTGCTCTTTGGGCAGGGTGACCACCACTCCGTCAAAGGCCTGAGCGAGTTACCGACTGACGTGATCGGAGTGACTGTCAGGCGCAGGGTGTTCGCCTACGTGGCCAACGTCTATGGCGCCGACTTCACGTCCAACGGCTTTGCGCACCTGCCGCGCAACCAGGACGGAAGCGTCGTGACGCAGGCGCCGCGCAAGTTCAACGAGCTCTACCAGGACGCCCATGAAACGCGGGGGTGGCTGGAAGACGCCGCAGATTCACTGGGGCTGGTCTACCGGATTGAATATCACCTGGTGCGCACCGGCAGCGGCAGCCCGCAGTTCGTCATGGACCGCGCCGGCGGCTTGGGCTACGTCGAAGAACCCACCGTGATCGTGCGCTAGGCGGCTCTGGCGTACAATCCGCTGAGGGCGACTTCGCTTTCCTCATCCAGGTCTTCAAAGCGCAGGCCGATGGTGCGGCCTGACAGCGAGCGGTGGCGTTCCACGAATGCCAGCTTTGCCGAAAGCTGAACGATCTTGCCTTCGTCAAGGGTAAGCGATGCGCGGGCCGTTCCGCTGCCGACGACGTTCTCGATTGCCTCAAGTTCATCGGGCTTGAACTTCACGTCGGTGGCGTCGATGGCGACACCGCGCGCGGAAAGATCAATCGTGCGCGTCTTGAAGTTGACGCCGGCGACGTTGATTTCAATCGGCAGGTCCACGTGCACGCGCTGAACGGCGCGGCGGGTGCTCTGACGAAACAGGCTGGCCAATGCGTTGTGCACCACCTCTTTGACCAGGCGACCGCGGATGGGGCGCTGAAACTTGCCCGCAAGCTGCACACCCTTGATGCGTGACTCTTTTTCGGGGCTGACCAGCGCTACCACAGGCAAGCCGGGCAGCACGTCGTTGGCGAAGCGGCCCACGGCAAGATTGTCTTCGACCACACTGCCGTAGTCCATCACCAGCATGTCGAACAACCCGGTGGCCAGCTTGGCCTCCGCGTCGGCGCGGGTGATCGCAATGCTGACTGCATGGCCGGACCCGCGCAGCAGGCTGCGCACCAGGTACGCAGATTCCTCAAACAGGTCGGTGATGAGTACGTTGGCCATGGCAGACTCCGGTGGTGGACGCATTTCCCCGTCGATGCGGGACATGCATTTCATCGGCTTAAGCGTGTGCGTTTCTTTTGATTTTATTGGCCGCAAATGGTTTGCTCCGCGATTGCTCGCGGGGCCGGGTGGTGAAAGCCAAACGACTATGCTGACGGCTTGGCCTGGGCTTTGGCGCGGGGTTTCACTTCTTCGATGTGCTTGTCCACGCGTTCAAGCTCAGCCACCAGCTCGCTCAGTCTGTCGCGGTCGCGCTGGACCACATCTTTCGGTGCGCGCTCGATATAGCTCAGGTTCTCGAGCTTGCGCTTCAGCTTGGTCACGCCCTCGGCCAGCTTGGCCTGGTTGGCCTCAAGGCGCAGCAGCTCCATCTTGAAGTCAATCAGGCCCTCCAGATTCACATACGCCTCATTGCCGCCGCCCAGCACTGCCGTTGCCGCCGCCTTGGGTTTGTGCGCCCCCACCTCTGCGGTCAGTGTTGCCAATCCGGCAAGTTTGCACACCGTTTCCCGCTCGGCCTGGCCCAGCATGTCGAGCGCGGCTTTATCGGCGAGCCGCAGTGTGCCGTCGATCGCGGTCTTGGGCTCAATGGCGTGCTCGGCGCGGATGTTGCGAAAGGCCCGCGTCACCTGCTGGATGAAAGCAAAGCGCGCCTGTGCCTGCTCAAACACGCGGTCTTTGCTGGCTTTGGGCCAGGACGCAATGGCAAGGCTCAGCTCGGGCGTGTCGCGTCGCAGCGCCGCCAGCATCGGCCGCAGCGTCTGCCAGATCTCCTCGGTAATGAATGGCACATACGGGTGCAGCAGCTTCAGGGTGCCGTCAAGCACACGCACCAACGTTGACTGGGCGCGCAGGCGCGAACGCTCGCCGCCTTTGCTTTCGTACAGGCGCGCCTTCACGGCTTCGAGGTACCAGTCGCAGAACTCGTCCCATACGAAGTGGTACATGGTCTGGGCGGCGTCGTTGAACTTGTAGCGTTCGATCGAGTCCGTCACGTCCACAATCGTGCTGGTCAGCTTGCCCTCAATGAAGCTGTCCTCAAGCTCGTTCACCTGGCCCTCGGCCAGTGCTGCGCGTTCGTTGTCGGACAGTGCCTTGAGCTGGTCTTCGAAATCAGCGAGGTTGCTGATCACGAAACGCGAGGCATTCCACAACTTGTTGCAGAAGTTGCGGCCCATCTCGAACTTGCTTTCCGACAGCTTGATGTCCTGGCCTTCGCTGGTCAGCAGCGGCAGCGTCAGGCGCACCGCATCAACACCCCACTGCGCGAACATGTCCAGCGGGTCGATGCCGTTGTTCAGTGACTTGCTCATGCGCCGGCCCTGCGCGTCCAGCACCGTCGCGTGCAGATACACCGTGGTGAACGGTTTTTCGCCCAGGAACTCGTAGCCAGCCATCACCATGCGCGCCACCCACAGGTAGATGATGTCGCGCGCCGTGCTGAGGAAATGCGTCGGGTAAAAGTAATCCAGGTCAGCGGTCTTTTCGGGCCAGCCCAGCGTGCTGAATGGCCACAACCAGCTGCTGGCCCAGGTGTCCAGCACATCATCGTCCTGGCGCACAAGCGGCTTGCCGGTCTTGGGGTGCGTCGCGCCTGGTGCGGGGTCTTCGCGCAGCGCCACGGTGTTGCCGTCGGCGTCGTACCACACCGGGATGCGATGTCCCCACCACAACTGGCGGCTGATGCACCAGTCGCGCACGTTTTCAAGCCAGCTCAAGTACACCTTTTCCCAGCGTTCAGGGATCAGCGTGACTTCGCGCTTGCCGTCGGGGGCGGGTTTCACGGCCTCAATCGCAGGCTTGGCCAGCGGCGCCATGGACACGAACCACTGGTCTGAAAGCAGCGGCTCGATCGGCGTCTTGCTGCGGTCGCTGTGGGGCACCTGGTGGGTGTATTCTTCCACGCGCTCGAGCAGCTTCAGCGCGTCGAGCTCTTCCACCAGTGCCTTGCGGGCCTTGAGGCGGTCTTCGCCCGCGTACTTGCCCGCCTGCTCGTTGAGCGTGCCGTCCTTATTCAGCACGTTGATCATCGGCAGGTTATGCCGCTGGCCGCGCTCATAGTCGGCGAAGTCGTGGCCCGGCGTCACCTTCACGGCACCGGTGCCGAACTCCGGGTTCACGCTGTCGTCGGCGACGATCGGGATTTCGCGCCCCGTCAGCGGCAGCACCACCTTCTTGCCGATGTCACTCTTGAACCGCTCATCATTCGGGTTCACAGCCACTGCGGTGTCGCCGAACATGGTTTCGGGCCGCGTGGTTGCCACCACCACGTACTTTTCGGGAATGTCCTTGTAGGGATAGCGCAGGTACCACAGGTTGCTGCGCACTTCACTGGTTTCGATTTCGTCGTCGCTGATCGCGGTCTGCAACTTGCAGTCCCAGTTGATCATGCGGTATCCGCGGTAGATCAGGCCCTTCTCGAACAGCTTCACGAAGGCCTCGCGCACGGCACGTGTCAGGCCCTCATCAAGCGTAAAGCGCGTGCGCGACCAGTCGCAACTTGCGCCAAGCTGGCGCAACTGGTTGAGAATGCGGTTGCCGTATTCATCTTTCCACTTCCAGATCTCGGCCACGAAGGCTTCGCGGCCCATCTCCTGGCGGGTCTTGCCCTCGTCTTTAAGCAGCTTCTTCTCGACTACGGCTTGGGTGGCGATACCGGCGTGGTCGGTGCCCGGCAGCCACAGCACGCAGAAGCCCTGCATGCGTTTGAAGCGTGCCACCACGTCCTGCAGTGTGTTGTTTAGCGCGTGACCCATGTGCAGCGCGCCCGTCACGTTGGGCGGCGGAATCATGATGGTGAAGGGCTTCTTGCGAATGTCGCGCACGGCCTTGAACAGCGCGTGCTCTTGCCAGAACTGGTACCACTTGGATTCGATCGTCCCCGGCGTAAACCGGGGCGGCATCTCGGCAGGCATGTTCGCACTCCATGGCCCCATGTCGTGGGGCGGCGGCTTCGTCCGTCATGTGCGGACCCCCGTGCGGGCAATCCGCGACAAAGCGTTGCGGATGATAACGACCCACGGTTGCAGAGAAAGGGCTATGCCCAAACAGAAACCCCGCCGCCCGGCGGGGTGTCTTTAGATCGTCAGGGTCACTTCTGCTCAATGCGCAGAGTCTTCCGGGATGCCCCTCGGCATTACTGTGGTCGCCGCCGAGAGCACTCCGGCGACGGTCCTTCCCGCGGATGTCGGTTGCTTTCTCTTCAGTCGTCGCCGTCCGGTACGATGCGTTCGTCTTCTGTCGGGCCCTCTCGCTCAGGTTCGTCCCTGGGGAACTCGACGCCTCTCTCGGGCGGCAACTCGGGCGGCGGCGGCTCCGGGACCTGCATCTGGGGCGGCAGCACGATCGCAAGCTCTTCCTTGCCGGCGCTGACGCGGTTCGCGTTGGCTTTGGAAAGGGCCTGCCAGGTCAGGTCCACGAAAACCCACGGCGGCGTCCCGTCATCTTTGCTTGCACCTGTGCTCGCGATCTCCAGCCGCCCAATGTATCCGCCTGCCTTGGCTACGTAGCCCTCGATCGCCTTGCAAACATTGTCTATCCAGGTTTCGCGCCGCGACTTGCGCTCTTCCTGCACCTGCTTGCTGTCACCCTTTGTCGGGATGACGTCCGAAACGACTGTAAACGTGTCGTCCACGGGCTTGCGACCGCGCGCGTCAATCGCCACGACCGCGCTGGCAGCCTGGTGCGCAGGGTCCCAATTAATGTAAGCGGTAATCCGCTCTTTTGGCACCCTGGGCGCGGAACTCAGGCCCTCGTCCTTGGGCAGCTCCACCTTCATGTAACCCGTCGGTAGATTTTCGAAGTCCGGCGACGTCGGTCCAGCCAGCGGTTCGCCGATCAGCTCAGGCGTGCCGACCGCCAGCTTGTAAATGCCGGCTTCGGCTGCCGCGCACAGGATTGCCCAGACGTCGCCGCTGGGTGCATTGGCTGCAACATGAAGCGACAGGACGTTCTCTGAATAGGAGTCATGCCAGCCTGCATAGCCGGCCTTTTCGTCCTTGTGCTTGGCGAACTTCGCAAGCAGCGGGCCGAGCTGGAGTTCGGGCTTCTCGATCGTGAGTGCCTGGTCGCCGTGGAAGACATGAAACCGCTTGTCGGCGGTTGGCTCGTTGATGGCGATGTAGGGCACCGGAAGACCCTGTACCTTGGGCGCCGGCTCGGGTTTGTTCGGCTGTGGCTCTGGCGCGCAGCGCGCCACGAGCGCAACACACGTTGCTGCCAGCGCCCATAGGGGCATTCGCTTGAGCAAGATCGACTCCTGTTCAGTTCCGGGATAGTCCGCATGGATTCTAGTCCGGACTGTTCAGGATTGGGACAGGAATCTCAACCGCTGCCGCCGACGGGCAAGCCGGCTTCGGACCATTCGGCGATGCCGCCGCGGTAGTCCCACAGGTTTGTGAATCCGAGTGCATCAGCCGCACGGGCCGCCTTCGTAGAGGAGTCTCACGCATAGCCGGATCAGTAGAAGACCAGCATCGCGCCCTTGTCGGCGGGCAGATTCTCCGGGCGCACGTCACTGACGGGCAGCAGTTTCGCGCCCTTGATATGGCGCGCACCGTAGCTGCCGGGACCGCGGTTGTCGTACAGCGCAACGACGCGGCCGCCGTCGAGGGCGTCTTTCAGGTCCTGCATATCGATGTTTTTGACCATGGTCTCCTCCTTACCCATCACGTCATGCTCTGGCGCTTTATTCAATGGTGTGGGTTTGTATGCTCCGCGCCGCACCCACCGGTGGCATTCAGAGCATAACCCGATAATATACCGATGACGACAGCCTGGAGCCGCAATGCCTGACCCGAATGAGAAGTGGGAAGACAACGTGCCCGGCGCGTGGTACGTGGACAAAAGCTGCATTTTCTGCGGTTTGTGCCCGCAGCTTGCGCCGAACAATTTCCGCGAGTCCGAAGACGGCACCCATGACCTGGTGTACAAGCAGCCGGACAGCGGCGAAGAAAAGGCCCAGTGTGAAGACGCCGCAGCCCAGTGCCCGGTGCAAGCCATAGGCGCCGACGGATAGCTGATATCCAGGCTTCAGCGAGCGCCCTTCCCAGGTTGCCAATGGCCGGTGAAGGGCGCTCGCTTTTCGGATTCACGATGACCGTCAATATCTCACCCGTAACCCTTGCGCCGATTCCGACTACGCAGGACCGGCAGTACGACTTCGCCGCCATCTTCGGCAACGACCACCCCGTTGAGCTTGAACTTGGCATCGGCAAGGGGCGCTTCCTGATTCAGCAGGCTCAAACCCGACCCGACGTCAACTTCGTCGGCGTGGAATGGGCAAGTCGCTACTACCGCATGGTGGCTGAGCGCGCCGCCAAACGCGGCCTGGCGAACTTCCGCATCCTGCGCGACGACGCCGCCCACGTCGTGAAGCACACGCTCAGTCAAGCCAGCATCGACGCCCTGCACATCTACTTCCCCGACCCGTGGCCCAAGGCCAAACAGGTCAAGCGCAGGCTGATCCAGCCCCCATTCGCGCGCTTGGCCGCCTGCGCGCTCAAGGATGGCGCGCCGCTGCTGCTGGCCACCGATCACGAAGATTACGCGGTGCAGATGGAAGCGGTGTTCCGGGCCGACCCCGACTTTGAGCAGGTCTCGCGCGCCATCGGTCAGGACGCCCCGGAAGGCATCACCAACTGGGAAGTGAAGTTCCGGCAGCAGGGGCGCACCATGCACAAGTTCAGGTTCGTGCGCGTCGCCCGCGACACCGTCCGATAATCCTGCGCTTTCCCCCTGTACCCCGTAGTTGACCCTGCGGGCCTTCCCTGCAACAATCAGCGGTTCGAATTGCCCCTGCTGCTTGTGCAGCCGAATCACCCCTCAGGGAGTGTATCGATGCGTTGGACTATTTTGGCCGTCCCGGCCTTTTGCCTGCTGATTGCCGGCTGCCAGGACAACGAAGCACGCCAGCAGAACGCCAAGCTGCAAGCTGAGCTTGAGGTCATGAAATCACTGCAGGGCAAAGGCGGCAGCGACGACTTCTTCAAGGTCTGGGCAGCATCGCAGCAGAAGAGCGACAGCGGCGACGCAGACCGCAAGCTGAACACAATTGCAGAAGACGTGCGTGCCGGCTTGGCCGACATCCAGAAGAAGATCGAGGACGGCAAGAAAGACAGCGACAAGAAGATCGACGACCTGGATGCACGACTGAAGAAGGTCACCGACCTCGAGACGTCGCTGGCCAGCCTCAAGGTCATGATCGAGTCGCTTGAGAGCAAGGTGAAGAACATCGACGCCAACGAGGTCCTGAAGCTGCACAAGGACCTGATCACCAAAGACGCCGAACTCACCGTCGAAAAGAAGTCGCGCGAAATGGCACAGGCCGAAGTGGACAGCCTCAAGGCCGACCTGGCGCTGACCCGCCAGCAGGTTGAGACGCTCAAAGCGGAGATGACAGGCCTCAAGGGCGAAGACATCTCCAAGCACCCGATGTACACCAAGGTGCGCCGCGAACTTGCTGAGGCCCAGGCCGAGCGCGACCGCGCCCGCACCGACTTCGACAACCTCAAGAAAGAGTACGACGATCTGCTCAAGCGCGTGGGCAAAGGCCCCACCCCCGATACACCGGAAACGCCAAAGACAACCGAGGTTTTCGACTTCACCGGCGGGGTGGTCAGCGTCAGCCGTGGCACCAAGGCCGACTCGCAGTCAATCCTGATCGTCAGCGTAAAGACCGGCCGCATACCGCCCATCGGCGCAGAACTGATCATCCGCGACGCCCGCGGCACCGAAGTCTGCCTGGCAAAGGTCACGCGTCATTGGCATGTCGGCGATGACAACGACCTGCCTGTCGATGAGCTTGGCTGCAGCACGCTGAATGAACGCGCCACCCGCCCGGTAGCCAACGGCGACCAGGTCGTGTGGATTGAAAAGAAGACAGAGGGCGGCGGCGGGGAAAGCCGCAAAGAGGGCTCGGCCTCGGGCGAGTGATTCTGGACCGGAGTAATGAAGGCCGTCCCGCGGGGGCGGCCTTTGCATTTTGACCGGAATTCAGGGTACAGTCAGTGCCCGCGTCGCGCGTATACTATTGAAGAAGCGTAGCAAGGAGTTTCCGTGAGAATCGTTGCCCTAAGCCTTGTGTGCCTGCTGGCCGCTGCGCCGCTGGTTGCACAGGAAGAGACGCTCAAGCAGCGCGCCGACAAACTGGTCGAGCGCATTGAGCAACGCCCCGACAAGGTATGGGACTACGCGTTCGCGCTGCGCAACATGGCCAAGGGCGACAATCGCGACACGATGGTTGCCTATTTCGAGGCAACACTGGAGCACAACAACGATCACGTCCGCATGGCTGCGGCGCAGCTCACGCTGGCATTGGGCCGCGCCGAACTGGCGTACGAAGCGCTGGGCAAATTGCTGGAGAGTGAACACAGCGCCGTGGTCGAGGGCGTAGCTGCAATGATCACGCGCGAGATGCCCGACGATGACGAACTGCTTGAGCGCATCCGCGACCGCTGGGAAACCGGCGGCAAGCTGGCCACGGGTGCACGTGTTGCACTGTCAGAAGCCCTTCTGACGCTTGAGGGCGACGACCTGGCACTTGAACAGTTGCGCGAGTTCCTCAGCAGCAGCGATCATGTGCTGATGGGCCGGGCGGCGCTGGTGCTGTCAGAGCGCGGTTATGCCCGCGAAGTCGCACAGCGCCTGGCCAGCCTTGCGCGCGAACCCGGCGACATCGGGCGGCTGGCGCGTATCAGCGGCGAAGTGAACAAGATCGACATTGCAATCGAGGACCACAAGTCAGGCAAGGTCAAGCGCAAGGACAAGCTGATTGAGGTCGAAATCCGGGCGATTCGCAAGCACTACGCCGACGACTTCTTCATCTACAACGAAAAACAGCAAGAGCTGTCCGGCGAGAACCTCGTGGATAACGCCTGCCGCGCCATGGCACTGGCCACCGACCGTTACGGCTCGTACATGACGCGCGCAGAAATCGACGAAATGAACCAGGACCAGGAAGGCCGCTACGTCGGCATCGGCGCACACGTCAGCCAGGGCGAAGACGGCTTGATCAACATCGACCAGCCGATCTACGAAGGCCCCGCCTACGCCGTGGGCGTGCGCACCGGCGACAAGCTGGTCGGCATACTGGGGCCCGACGGCAAGCGTATTGACCTGACCAAGGTCAAGCTGGATGAGGGCGTGCGCTATGTGCGCGGGCCAGAAGGCAGCACAGCGGTAATCTTCGTGAAGCGCCGCGGCGTCGAGAACGAGTTGAAGTTCGAGATTCCGCGCAGGATGGTAAAGGTTGATACCGCGCTCGAGGAGATGCTTCCGGGCGACGTGGGCTATGTGCGCCTGACGCGCTTTGGGGCCAACAGCGACGTGGACATGAAAGAGTCGCTGGATGCACTGCGGCGACGCGGCATGAAGTACCTGATTCTTGACCTGCGGGGCAACGGCGGCGGCCAACTCAGCACCGTGGTCGCCATCGCCGACATGCTGCTGCCCAAGGGCAAGGTCATCTCAAGCACCGGCGGCCGCTGGGGCGACTGGAAGGGCAAGCAACGCCCCTTCACCAGCGAAGGCGGCGACTACACCGAGATTCCGCTCGTGTGCCTGATCGACGGCGAAAGTGCCAGCGGCAGCGAGATGCTGTCCGGCGCGCTGAAAGACAACGCTCGCGCCATCTTGATCGGGCGCCCCAGCTTCGGCAAAGGCATCGGACAGAGCTTCTTCAGCGTGGACGAAAGCGGCAACACCCGCATCCTCAAGTGCACGGTCTTCAGCTACTACCTGCCCAGCGGCGTCAGCATCGACCGCTACGAAGGCGAAGGCGGCGTGACGCCGCACATCCACACCAAGCCCGAACTGCTGGAGCCATGGCAGGTGTACGCGATTGACAAGCTGCGCAAGTCCAAGCGCCTGGTCGATTACCTTGATGAGCATTACCGCGGCGAAAAGAAGGCTTCGATGATGCGGCTTGCCTCTTTCGACGCGCTGGACATGACGGCCTGGCCTGAGTTCGACAAGTTCTACGGCACCCTGGACACGCGCCTGGCCAAAGATGACGTGCGACGTGAGCTGCGCTTTGCCTTGCGCGCGCGCGTGCAGGACGACCGCGGCGCCGAGTTTACGCAGAACTACCAGGAAGACCCGACACTGCTGCGCGGCGTGGACGAACTGCTGAAAAAGGCTGGCAAGGACGCGCGCCAGATTCCGGAGTACAAAGCCGTCATGAAGTAGGGTCAGGCTCCTTTTCCAAAGCGCAGCGCAGGAAAAGGAGCCTGACTCTTTTCGGCCCCCGGCACGCATCTTTCCCCGCGTGCGCCAGCCCGCTACAACCACCGCTTCATGAAGCGCTCCCTGCAAATTCTGCGCCGCTTCCTGCCGCTGCTGCTGAGCTTGGCGGTGCTGGTGTACCTGTTCGGGTTTCGCACCGACCCGCGCGAAACACTCGAAACGGCACAGCGCGTCGAGCCCTCCATGCTCGCGCTTGCGGCACTGCTCGGCCTCATCTCGTTCGCGTTTCAAGCCGCGCGCCTGAAGCTGCTGGTGCAGGTGATCGGCCACAACGTGCCCCTGTGGCGGATGTTTCTCTACACGCTGCTCGGGCACTTCTACAACTCGGCAATTCCCGGCGGCAGCGTCGGCGGCGACGCGATCAAGGCCCTGTACCTGAGCCAGGCCACGGGCAGCAAACCGCAGGCCTTTGCCGCAGTGCTGGTCGATCGCCTGTGCGGCTTGTTCATGCTGGCGGCGCTGGCATTGGCGGTGCTGCTGCCCAGTATCGACGAGCCCAGCAGGCGGCAGGCGGCCTTTGTGGTGGTGGTTTTCACAAGCGGCGCGACACTGGCGATTGCGCTGATGACCTCGCGGCGCGTGCGCAAACTGATTCCTGTGGGCACATCGCGCAAGCTGCCCTTCAGTCGCGCGATCCGGGCGTTTGACGACGCCATGCAAACCTACCGCGGCCACAAGAAGGGCCTGCTGGCCGCCCTGCTGATCTCGATCTTTCCGCAAGCAGGCTGGATTGCGATGCACATCGCTATCGGTCGCGGCATTGGCATAGAGCTGGCGTGGCATGAGTACGCGGTGTTGATCCCGGTGGCGGGCATGGTGGCGGCGCTGCCGATCAGCTTCGGCGGCTGGGGTGTCGGTGAGGCTGCCACGGTGCACTTCTTTGAGCTGCGGGGCGTGGCCAAGTCACAGGCGCTGGTGTTGTCGCTGATGGGCCGCATGCTGCAGCTTGGGTGGGCATTGCTGTCGCTGCCGTTCAGTTGGGCGATGCCGCGACCCAAGGGCATGAACGAAGCCATCGCCGATCAACCAGACCCCGCCGAGTCACAGCGCGCGCCGGCCAATGTAGACTGACGCCATGCGCGTCGCATACCTTGAGTTTGACGAAGCAGAAGCCTGGCGCCGCGCCGGGATGAAGCAGCTGCTGAAGCTGTGGAACGAGTTGCTGCTCATGACCAGCGGCGACGTCGAGCGCGCCCTGGAGTGGATGGAGCAGCTGTGGGAACAGCACGACATCACGGGCGGGCGCATGAGCTTCGATGAGTTCAGGCAGATGCTTGAGCAGCAGGGGCTGATTCGTCGCAGCGGCATCGGCGACGAACCCGAAGGCGAAGGCCCCGGCGCCTACGAACTGACCGGCAAAGGCGAGCGCGGCATCCGCAAGGATTCGCTGGACCAGATTTTCAAGAATCTGAGAAGCCTGGGCGACGGTGACCACCGCACGCCCAACGCGGGATCGAGCAGGGAGCGCCTGTCCGAAACGCGGCCCTACAGCTTCGGCGACCTGAGCAGCGACATTGATTTCAACATCTCGATCCGCAATGCACTCAAACGCGGCATCGACGACCTGGCGCTGGTCGAGGAAGACCTCGAAGTCTATGAGACCGAACAGCACGCAAGCTGCGCCACGGTGCTGATGATCGACATCAGCCACAGCATGGTGCTGTACGGCGAAGACCGCATCACGCCCGCCAAGAAGGTCGCCATCGCGCTGGCCGAGCTGATCAAGACCAAGTACCCCAAGGACAGCATCGACGTCATCACCTTCGGCAACGAAGCCGAGCAGGTGCCCGTACACCGCCTGCCGTACCTGAACGTCGGGCCATTTCACACCAACACCAAGGCCGGCTTGCAGCTGGCCCAGCGTATACTTTCGCGCCGCAAGCATACGAACAAGCAGATCTTCATGGTCACCGACGGCAAGCCGACGGTGATTCTTGAGCAGGGGCAGATGTATCGCAACGTGAGCTGGATTCTGGATCCGCTGATCGTGAACCGCACACTGGAAGAAGCCGAGTTGTGCCGGCGCAAGGACATCACGATCTCAACGTTCATGATCGCCGACGACCCGCACCTGGTTGAGTTCGTGGACAAGCTGACGAAGGTAAACCGCGGCCGCGCCTACTATTCAGCCCTGGACAGGCTCGGCGGCAGCATCTTCGTAGACTACATGAAAAACCGCCGCCGCCGCGTCCGCTAAGCAGTCCGATGCGAGTCATGCGGTGTGCCCGGATTGCGCAAGCCGCAAGAACGCGGCAACGCTGAACAGCGGCAAGCTGGCATTCGCGCTCTTGCACCGATTGCGCCTTGAACTGAGCTGAAGCGCGCACCTGAAAGACCCTTGCCGGACCACCCAGGCGCACGCTTAGCTGCCGCTTGTCCGGAGTGCACCGGGCAGGCCTGGCGAGGGGGCATGGCGACGCCCGCCCCTGCGGACTTGGACGAAACCCGACAACACACTGGACTTATGCCATCGCCCCGCGCCAAATGGTGCCACGAACAGGGGGACACCATGTCCAGGAACAAGTTCTATAGCCGGCTTGATGTCCGGCGTGCGATGCTTGCAGCGGCGCCGTTCTGCGCGATCTTTGCAGCACAGAATGTTCACGCAGTGGATCACAACCCCACAGACCTTGCCACGCTGCGCGCGGCGCTGATCACCGTGA
Organism: Planctomycetota bacterium; assembly: GCA_025993795.1. Lineage (GTDB taxonomy): Bacteria > Planctomycetota > UBA8742 > UBA2392 > UBA2392 > JADJRK01. The sequence goes on along the minus strand of JAMQHL010000006.1, from coordinate 16,108 downwards.
ACGGGTCTTCAACGAATGACCGCATCTTGCTGCCTGCGGGCACGATCACCCTTGACGCGGGTGCGCTCGATAACGCCAACCTCAGCGGCGACCTGGACATCACAAAGGCGCTCGGCACGCTGGAAGTGATTGGCGCCGGCCAGGCCGCAACAATTCTTGACGGCGGCGGTTTTGATCGCGTCTTTCACGTCAACACCCCGGGCAGCGTCACGATCAGCAATCTCACGGTCCGCAACGGTTTGGTGTCAGACAACGGCACCGGCACGACACAGGCCAGAGGCGGCGGCATCCTGCATGTTGGCGGCGGCAGCCTTACGCTTACCAACGTCACGGTCAGTGCCAACGAAGCGCGCGGCACCGACGGGGCTGCAGGCAGCGCCTCGGCGCCCGGCGACATAGGCGGTCTGGCAGAAGGCGGCGGCGTGTACCTGGGCGGTGGCGCGGTAACCATCACAGGCTGCACGTTCGCCGGCAACATTTCCCGAGGCGGAGATGGCGGCGACGGCGGCGTCGGTTCTTCGTCGACAACCGCCGCCTTAGCCTTCGGAAACAAGGGCGGCGGCGGAGGCACTGGCGGCGACGGCTTTGGCGGCGCAATCATGTCTTTGGCGGCTGGCACTGTCACAATCACTGGTTCATCGATGTCGGGCAACCAGGCAATCGGCGGCATCGGAGGCCAGGGCGGACGCGGCGGCGACGCGTTAGCGACGGGCACCAGCACCAATACGGTCTTTGCCATCGCCGGTTCCGGCGGTGCCGGCGGTACCGGCGGTCGTGGCGTCGGCGGGGCGATCTTCCTCGAGACAGGCACGCTGGATCTTTCAGCAAGTTGCGTCAATGCAAACGCCGTGACCGGCGGCGCAGGCGGCACGGGCGGTGTTGGTGGCGACGGAAGCGTTACCGGCAGTGCGTTCTCTAGCTCTTTCGTCGCAGGCGGCAGCGGCGGCACAGCCGGCCCCGGTGGCGAGGGCTTCGGCGGTGGCCTGTACATCGATGCCGGCAGTATCAGCGTTGTCAATTCGACGGTTTCCGGCAACGCATCCACCGGTGGCGCCGGTGGGACCGGCGGCACGGGCGGCGACGCTTCTGGTGCCACCAGCGCCAACCCGGGGTCAGGCGGCGACGGCGGCGACGGCGCCGGCGGTATGGGAGGCGGCGTCTTCGTCACTGCTGGCTCGGCAACGGTCAACATCTCTAATGCCACCGTGGCGTTCAACACAGCATCAGGCGGCGCGGGAGGCATCGGCGGCGCGCCCGGACCCGGCGGCACTTCCGGCAGCAGCGGCAGCGACGGCGTTGCGAGCGCCGGGCAAGGCGGAGGAATCTTTCTTGGCGCCGCAACAGTCACGCTGACAAGCACCATTGTTTCAGACAACGTGGCTGATACGGCTGTTGAGGTCAGTGGCAGCCTTACCGCAGACGCTTGCCTGTTCGAGAGCACGACCGGCGCGACCATCACTCCGGGCGTCAACGGCAACCTTACCGGTGACCCGGGCCTCAGCGCGCTGGCGCTGAACAACGGCACCACGCTTTCTCACTTGATCGCCCAGACCAGCATCGCCCGCAACACGGGCAGCAACCCGCTGATGCTGACAACTGACCAGCGCGGGCAAAACCGCGACGACGGCGGCGGCGTGGACATCGGCGCGGTGGAGTTCAGCCCCATCGACACCAGCAGCGGCGGTGCAAGCAAGAAGAAGAGCAAGGACGAAGGCTGCAGCACAGGCACCAATTCCAGCCGCCTGTGGCTGATTGCGCCTCTGGCGGCACTGGTGGCCCTGTTCCGAAGGCGCCGCGCCAGGGATTGACCTGTCATTCAGCGCCCCGGACGCGCGTCCGGGGCTTTCTTATTGACGGCCACGCCGGATGCGGGCCTGAACCACCCGCAAGACAGGGTGCGGGTCAAATTGCGTCGGTGCCGTGTTCGCCGGTGCGGATCCGGATTACGTCGTCGAGCCTCAGCACCAGCACCTTGCCGATGCCCGCGCTTTCGGCGCCTGCGGCTTTCATTACCGCTTCGATGGTCGGGGCCACAAAACTGTCATTGACCGCGATCTCGAGCTTCAGCCGCTTGAACATTTCGATCTCGAGCTGAGCCTGGCCTGCCTCTGCCTTGTCGCGGTGGTGGCCGATACCGAGAACTTCACTGATCGTGAAGCGAAACACCTCGGCGGCGGCCAATGCGTCCTTGACCGCCTCGAGCTTCTCCGGCGCGATGATGACCTGTACCAGCTTCATGTTTCGAACTCGATCTTTTCAATGCGAACAATTGGCAGCGGCCTGCCGTCCGCGCGCAGCGCCCGCAGTCCCACGCCGACGGCGGCTTCGGCCAACACCGGCCGGATCAGCGTGCTCTGGCCCTGCCGCACTTTCTCTGATTCTGCAAACTCTGTGAACAAATAGAACAGCGGCATTAAGCCGCTCAGCACACTACCGTCGCGCAGCGTGACAAACACGCCCGTGGCGGCGCCCGGCTGGTCAAACTCGATGCTGGCGATGTTCGCGAACGGCACGAACCTCATGCCGCTGCCGGTGACGACCTCCAGCGTCGCGCCGGTCAGTGTGTCGCAATCCTCAAGCATCTCGATGGCCAGCGACTCCGGGCCGTGCTCATCCGGCAGGTTGCGCAGCGTCAGTGTGGCGGGTTGCGGCTGGTACAGCTCGTTCTCATACATCAGGACCAGCGCCTGGCCGAAGTTGCGGGCCAGCAGGGCCAGTTCGCTGCGGGCACCCTCAGGCAGTTTCTCTAGCCAGCGCGTGATGGCGTCAGGCGTGTCCTGAGGCAAGCCCGGCTCGACGATCAGCTTGATCAGCTCGGGGCGTGCGATGCGCAGAAATGTCAGGTGCGCCAGGCGCTGCATCTGTGCGGGCTCAAGCGCGTCTTCGCGGGCCGCATCAAACAGCTTCAGGTACTCGTCCTGGTCAAACGTGAAGTACTGGCGGCGCATGGCGGAAACGAACTCGGCGGCGATGCCTTCTTCGTCGGGAATCAACTCAAACGCGCTGCGGATGTGCGCGTAGCCCGCGTCGTGGTTGCCGGCAAGAAAGCAGACTCGCGAATACAGCAGGTGCGCCACACCGTTGTCTTCGTCGGCGGCCAGCACCTGCTGCAACAGCCGGGCCGGCTCTTCGCGGTCGCCCTTCTCAAAATACAGGCTTGCCAGATTCAACTTGGCGGTCGCGTGGGCCGAGTCAAGGCCGAGAATCTGCTCGTAGATGGTGACGGCACCGTCCACATCGCCGTCGCGATGCTTCATCAGGGCCACTTGCAGCAGTTCATCAATGTCCATGGCGGGAACATAGCAATCTTCGACGCCGGGCCAGAGCCCCTATGCATGGCCCCAGCGGACTTTGTGGTAGATGCGCGTTGCGATCGCGTCCACGATCATCAAGCCGCCGAAGGTGATAGGCCAGAAGTGTGGAAACAGGTCGCCCCATGCCAGCCACAGTGTTTGGGTCGCTGCGCCCGCGCAATTGATCAGCACCGCCAGCAGGAACAACTGACGCGAGTATTTGAAGCCGACAATCGCGCCCAGCACCACACCCGCGCCCAACCCGAAGATGGCGTACAACTCGTTCGTCGTGGCAAGGTACACGCCGCCCCCCAGCAACGTCCCGCCCAGCACCGTGCCCGCCAGCGTCACGTTGACCAGCATGTTCGCCAGCAACAGCCGCGGGGCAAAGACCGCTCCGGCCAATGCACCCGCGCCGCCGGATACAGCCAGCACCCATGTTTCAGCTTGAAACAGAAACGCTACTCCAGCTGCGATTCCGCCAATCACCACGGCGGCCAGCAGTCGCACGAACACCGCCATCAGGATCAGCCCGAACGCCCCCACCAGCAATGCCGCCAGCGTGGCCCAGCGCCGGTAGGTGTCGTACTTGTCGCCGGCCAGGCGCCGCAACTCGGACCGCAAGGCCTCAAGTGTCAGCGGTATCGTCGCGTCTTCCGCCGAGTCGGGGGAATCGGCGGGCTTGGATTCGGCGGATGGGGTCTTTCCCTCGGGATCGTCGAGCCCGGTTTTGATCTCGTTGATTTTTCGGCGCCGCTCGCGCAGCTCTTTCATGCGGGTCTGGATGCGTTCCCGTTCGCTGACCAGATCGTCGGCATCGCGTGCGGTTTGCGCTTCTTCGTCGGTAATGAGCCCGGTGTCGCGGGACTTCTCGATCAGGTGGCGGGCCTCTACACGCTGTGCCAGCTCATTGACGCCCACGCACAACACAAGTGCAAGCAGCACCCACTTCAGCGGCAGGTCGGTCAGGCGCGCCGCGGCCGGCAGGGGCTCCCGCGCAAGCTGCACGCTTTCGTCCATTTCAATTTCGGTGATGCTCTTGGCGTCCACGCCGCCGAACGGGTCGGTGGGGTGTTGTTGCGGGTCCGTTGAATGCTTGCGCGCCATGGCGATCAAAGGGCAGAGCTATTGAACAATTGGCGATTGGCACCTGGCAATGAACACTGCCCCATCTGCGGCGAACCCATGCGCATTGCCCATTGCCCTCACCCCAGCCTCTTGTCGATGAAGTACAGGATGATCGGTTTGGCGCACTCGTAGCAGTAGCCGTAAGTGCGGTCCATGTTGTCGACCAGGGTCCGTGTAGATGACCTCACGGATTCAGCTTCGCCCGCAAGGTGTTTATCAAGTTGCTCGCGAGTCTTGCACTTTTCGAACTGGCGCTTGATTGCCTGCCAGTTGACCTTGTCGTGCATTTCGCGGTACAGGCTGCGATGCAGCTCTTTGAACACATCCTGGTACACGCCCTGCAGGTCGATGCCCAGTGGCTCGGCGCCGGGTGTGACTTTCTGGGTGCCGCTTGTCAGCGCGTTGGTCAGGCGCGAAACCATCTTGAAGCGAAAGAACTCGCGCTCGGTGTCTTCGACGTTCATCAGTGACTCGACGTTGCGCATCATCGGCTCGTCGGGTTCCAGGTCTTTGCCGGTCACCTCGCTCTTGATCTTTTCCTTGCGGTTGTAGGCCGTGACGTGGCGCAGATAGTGGCGGATGCGCTTCTCGATATCAGACGGGTCCACGTTGACGATGCTGTTCTCAATCTCGCTGGCAATGATCTCGTCATAGCGCTGCCGCAGCACCGCCGTGAACGCGCGGAAGTCGTGGTAGCCGTCGTCGCGCTGGCGCGCCAGGAAGTCGTAATTCACCGGCCCCTGGTCCACGACCTTGTCCAGCAGCTTGAACACGGCAAACGGAGTGATGCAGTCGCTGCCGTCTTCTTCGCAGATGTCCGCGAACACGTTCTGCAGAATGCGCGTGGGTATGCCGTCCATGCCCTCGTGCTGAAACTCGTTGCGCAGGCGCTTGCGCACTTCGCGTTGCAGCGCCTGGCGCTCACGGTTGTTCAGAAAAGGCGGAAACTCGCCCGCATACAGCAGCGTCTTGGCCAGCGGGTTCAGCTTGGCCAGCACCTGCCGCGATTCTTCGGGGAGATCACTGGCGTTGGGCAGATCCGACTTCTCAAGTCGCGACATCACCGCCCAGCTTGCCGCCAGCTCGGTTGCATGGGGTGCAATGCGGTGATAGCGCTTGGCCTGCTTGAGGCCGCGGTTGTAGATCTTTTCCTCGTCGTGGAAGTTCAGCAGGTAAGGCACATCGATCTTGCGCATGCGGCTGCGAAGGGCCTTGGAAAGCGGGTCGCTGCGCAGGGCCTGGTACTCGGCCAGGTTGGTGGTGCCCAGCAGCATCACGTCGATGTCGCAACCGACCTCGCCAAAGTCCATCTTGTGCTCTTCGACGGCGCTGAGCAGATGCTGCAGGTAGTTGCTGGGCTTCTTGAATATGTCGCTGTAATGCACCAGCCCGCGGTTGCCGCGCACATATTTGCCGTGATAGCGCACCAGGTTGACGCTGCCGACGAGGTTGGCGATGAACTTGTAGTTCTCATCAATCGTGACCGGCGTGCTGGCGGTTTCGACGTTGCCCTCGGGCGGAATCTTGGCGATGCCGACACCGCCGCTTTCACTGAACTGGATGCGCCGCACCAGCACATGGTCCATGACGCGCAGCCAGTCGCCCTTGTAGCGCCTGAGCAGAAATTCATAAATCTGGCGCGAGTTAAAATCGAGGTCGCCTTCCAGTATCTTGTGCGGGATCGGGAAGCGGTCTTCAATCTTGTTCTGACGGAACAGCTTCTCCAGCAGGTCGCGCCGGGCCTGCCTCGGTATCAGGTACAGCGGGTGTTCTTTCATCTGGCTTGGCAGCACCGCTACCGGGTTGTGTATGCCGGCAAAGTCGGGCTTGGTGTTACCGCCAAAGCCCAGGCTGCCGCCTTCTGTGTTGTGGAAGTCCTTGCCGAAGCGCCAGGCAAAGCTGTAGGTGGCGCCATCTTCGGTGCCTGTATAGGCCTCAAGCCCGCGGCCAATCAAATCAATGATGCTGGTCTTTGCGGTGCCGACGGGCCCGTGCAGGATAAAGATGCGTTCCTTGCCTTCTTCGCGTGCGCCGGCGCGGATGTACTTGACCAGCCGGCTGATCGTGCGCTCAAGGCCGTAGATGGCGTTCTTGCCCTGGTGAAAGGGGTCGTCAAACAGCTTGTAGCGCCGCACCTGCTCGCCGGAGTCTTCAAACGTGTCAGACCCGAAGTGCTGGATCATGTCGAAGGTGAGCTGGTAGGTAGTGCGTGTATGGCGGTAGGGCTCGGCCCAGACCATGTCCAGGTACTCAAAGTAGCTGCCTTCCCAAGCCACGTCCTTGAAAGACTCGCGGTTGCGCTCGACGATAAAGTCAGCAACAGACGCCTCGTTGATCTTGGGCCGTTCCATGGCTCTCCTGGTGGGCATTGACCTTGGGCCATGATCGGTGCTTTGAGGCAATCCGTCAAACCCCGGCATGCCACTGCCGGGGCTGATCAGGGCGTCGGCTTCTTGCCGCCATCAGTTCCTGGCGCTGGTGGAGGCGCATCCTGCGTTGTCGCGGCCTCGGGCTTGGCGTCGGTGCCCGCCTGCTCCTTTGTAATCTGGCGGGTTGCGAGGGTCTTGGCCAGCTTCTCGGCATCACTGACGCTGTCGTCGGCTTGCGCCTCTGCCTTGCGTTCCGTTGCGACTGCATGGACGCTGTCGCCGCCACTTGCGGCCTGGCCTTTCGCGATCTCGACGTCGCGCTTGGCAATCGTTTCGGCCCGGTCGCGTTCTTCGACCGACATTGAAGAGAGCACGATTTCCTCTTCGGTTGGTTCGCCGCGCCCCCGGCGCACATAGCGCAGAACACGCGCCCGCTTCTTTCGCGTTTCCTGATCGCGCGCTTTGGGGTCCTCTGTCCCTTTCTTGTAGCTGACCACGCGTTGCGGCCACGGAATCTCGATGCCCAGTTCGTCGAACTTCAACTTCACGCGGCGCAGGTACTCTCGCGATGCGCCCCACTGCTCGCCGGCGCGGGTCTTGAGCAATACCCGGATCACAACCGCACTGTCCCCGAGCTGCACAACACCCATGACGACGTGGTCAAGCACCTTCTTCTCCCACGCGGCATCTTCGCGCATTTCCCGCGCAACAACGTCGAGTACCCCGGTGATGTCGTCGGTGTTCTCTTCATAGGCCACGCCGACATCAACAATCGTGCGCGACCACAACTTGGTCAGGTTCGTCGTCAGGCTGATCTGACCGTTCGGAATCACGTGTACGTCGCCGTTGAGGCTGCGCACGACGGTCGTCCTCAGGTTCAGGTTTTCGACCGTGCCGGTCTTGCCGTTGATCTCGACGACGTCGCCGATGCTGTACTGGCCCTCCAGCAGGATGAAAAACCCGGCAAAGAAGTCCTTGACCAGGCTCTGCGCGCCAAAGCCCACGGCCAGCGACACGCCACCGGCGGCAACCAGCAACGGCCCGTAGTTCACATCAAACTGTGCCACCAGGAACATGATCGCGATGATGTAAACGACTACCCGCGCCGTGGTCATGAATACAAGCAGCAGGGTGCGGGCGCGCTGCTGCTCGTCGGCACTGAACTGGTCTTTCTTGTCCGCGCGCCGCACCACACGCTCGATGAGCGGTGTGCCGATCCAGCCGATCAGCTTGACCAGCAGCCACGCAACGGCAAACACCAGCACCACCTTAAGCGCGCGCAGGCCGAACGTCTCGCCGATGGACGTGTAGTACTCTGATCTCACTGCCGGCAGCAGCTCGGTTTCCAGCTCGCGGATGCGCTGGTTCAGGCGCTCTGCGCGCTTGTCGAGAATCTCGACCTGGGTGTTGGCATTGCGCGTGTCGCGCTTGGCTGCACTCAGGCGCTCAAGCTCGGCTTCCACTTGTTGCTCGATCACGAACACCAGCATCGTCGGCGCGTACAGTGCTGCCTCTGTTTCAATGCGGCGACGTTCACTCGCCGTGGCGTCCTCCGGTACCTGGTACTTTGCCTGAAGGCCGTTCAGCCGCCCGGTGGTCTTTTCGACAATCAACGCTACTTCGTTTTCCGCGACGAGCTTCTGTTCCGCGTTCTTCACAAGGCGAGCGCGCTCTTCACCCAGCGCTTCAAGCTGCGCCCGGTATTCAACGATGTCCTTTTCGAACTCATCGATGCGCCAGCTGAGCTTCTGGTAGTCGGCCAATTCGTCGGTCACGGGCGCCTCGGGTTCAGGTTCCTTGGCCTTCACCTTGGCCCCTGCCGCGCTGATCAGCTCTTTCAGCCGCTGTGCATCCTGTTCCAGGCGATCCTTGAAGTCTTCGCGGGTATCGATTTCGTCCTGCACAGACCGCAGGCGACCTTCCAGGTCCGTAATGCGCAGCTTCTGTGTCGAGCGGTTGACGCCGCGGCGGCGATTGAGCCGCACTTCAATTTCGTCGGCAAGACTGCCGACTTCTGCGGTCGGCCGCGGCAGACCTGCCAGGTCCAGCGTTTCGGCGGGCGAGCCGGCAAACTTGCCCCACCATTCGTCGCGCGCCGCGTGTAGCGCGCGCAGGCCCTCAATGGCGTGCGCTTCATAAAGCACATAGGCCACGAAAACGTGCTTGTCGATCTGGTCATACTCGTCGATCGCAAGTTTCAGGCGCTGGTCGGCCCAGCGCAGCTCGTACTCGATCTTTTCAAGGTCGGAAAGGCGCTCATACACGCGACTGGACTGCACGTCCTGTGCCCCGGCCTGCTGCCCGAGCCTTGTGATGCGCGCCAGTTCTTCCTCGGCTTCGCGAATGGCGCGCGCGTGGCTGCCTTCGGTTTGTTTTTCTTCCAGCTTGGGCTCGGCAACCAGGTCCTGCAGCACGCGGTCGCCCAGTGCCACCAGCCGGTCGTACTCGCGGCGGGCGTCCAGTTGCTCCTGCGTCGGTCCGGACTCGGCCTGGTTCAGCGCGTCCTTGAGCGTCTCAACGGTCTTGGCCAAGCCGGCGATCACGCCCTTGAGACGCGAGACCTCGGCGTCGCGAAGCGCCTTCTCTTCAGGTGCAAGCTCTTCCTCTGCGGCGGCGGTTTCCGCCTGGGCCAGCTGCTCGCCCGTTGCAACCTGCGACCTGCGTGCGCCCTCAATGTGCGCCCTGATTGCCGGTGCATGTTCCTTGACGTAGGGCGGCGCCGGCAGCGCAGGAAGCGGGTCAGCGGTTTCGGTCTTGGCCGGCGGCAACGTTTCCTGTGCACGCAGGCCGATGGGCAGAACAAACAGCATCAGCAAGAGCAGCAGTTGATGTTTCACTCTTTCAGCCTCGATTCTCGTGCTTCATTATCCGAACTCTTCACTGGGCAGAAGTCGTTCGGCCTCAATGTCGAGGATGGCAGCGATTTCGTCGGCACTGGTCATACCCAGTGCCCTGGTGGCCAGTTCGATTGCCTCGCTCGTCTTGACGCGTGACAGCAGGGTGCGCAACTCGGGCAACGCCGTGGGACCAACGCTGAAATTACGCAATCCCATCCCCAGAAGCAGTACCGCGTAGCGGGCCTCGCCTGCCATCTCGCCGCACACGCTTACCGGCTTGCCGGCATCAGTGCAGGTCTTGATGACATGATGGATCAGCTTCAGCACTGCGGGGTTTGTGTGCTTGAACAACCCGGCGACGTACTGGTTATTGCGGTCAACCGCAAGCGTATACTGCACCAGGTCGTTCGTGCCGATGCTGAAGAAATCGCACTCTTTCAGGAAATGCTCTACGATCAGCGCTGCGCTTGGCACCTCGACCATCATGCCGACCGGCACGTCTGCGCGGTGGTCAATGCCCTCGCGCTTGAGGTCAGTGATCGTGTTCTGGATAAGCAATCGGCCGGAGCGATATTCTTCTACGCTGCCGACCATCGGCAGCATCAGGCGCGTCGGACCCATCGTCGCTGCGCGCAGCGCCGCGCGCACCTGCGTGATCAGCAGGCTGGGCTCTCGCAGGCTCAAACGTATGCTGCGGCAACCGAGAAACGGGTTCTCCTCGTGCTCAAGGCCGACCTCGGCGGCGAACTTGTCGGCCCCGAAGTCCATGGTGCGCAGCGTCAGCGGCCGCCCCTCCAGTGCCGCGTGCGCCCGCCGGTACACCTCAAGGTGCTGCTCTTCTGTCGGGTGGGCGCCGTACTGCCCGTAAATGAACTCGGTGCGGAACAACCCCACGCCTTCCGCCCCCAGTTTCAGCGCCAGCTCAATTTCATTGTCCCACTCGATGTTCGCGTACAGGTGCACCGCCACGTCGTCGGCAGTGGTACGACTTGCCTTGGCAGCAGCGTCGGCCAGTCGTTTCTCGCGGTCGATGTAGCCCTGGCCACGGGCCTCGTACTTGGCGCGGGTCGCGTCGTCGGGGTTGACGATCACGCGCCCCGACTTGCCGTCCACAATCACCACGTCGCCGCCGCTGACATCGCTGGTGATCGTGCCGAGCCCCACCACCGCCGGAATACCGAGTGCATTGGCAAGAATCGCCGTGTGGCTGGTTGCGCCGCCGACATCCGTGACGAACCCGGCGACCATGGCCTTGTTCAGCGTCGCGGTCTGGCTTGGTGTCAGGTCGTGGGCGACAACAACGACCTTGCGGTCCAGCGCCGCCAGGTCATGGGCGCGCTGGCCCAGCAGGTTTCGCAGCAGGCGCTTCTGGATGTCATAGAAATCGTTCACGCGCTGCAAAAAGTACGCGTCGTTGATTTCTTTCATCGGCTTGATGATTTTCTTGAACACGCGCGAAACGGCATACTCCGGTGTATAGCGCTTGGCCTTGATCTTCTCGGGGATCTCGCGGGTGATCAGCGGATCGTTCAGCATCTGCAAGTGGGCGTTGAAGATCAGCCCGACTTCTTCTTTGACGATCGAGTGGATGCTGTCGCGGATCTCGGAGATTTCTTCGATGGCCTTGGTGCGTGCAAGTTCAAAGCGCTTGAGCTCGGTGTCGACTTCATCCTTGCGTATGAAGCGGCGCGGGATACGGAAAGATTCCGAATCCAGCACCAACGCAGGCGCGATCGCCACGCCCGGAGAAACCGGGATGCCGCTCTTGATTTCCATCTCTACCCAACCGTACCAACAGGGAAGCCGGTCAGGCGCTCAATCGCCTGCGGTTAGCTTCCGGTACGGATCAAGGGTTGCGTTCGAACTCCGGACCGAACGCGGGCCCGTGAAGCGGCAGGTTTATAACAAGCACCGGCGACGCTTGTCCCCCCGGCAATGTGGAAAACTTTGTAATGCGCGCCTCGCGCTTACGCCGACATTTCAGACAGCTTTCCGCGCGCTTTTCGCACGATCTCGACAGCTTCGGGCGGGCCTTGCTGCGTGACTGCCGCCTCTGTTTCCGCCAGCAGTGCCGCGACATCGCCGGGTTGGCTGGCGCGTGCGAAACCGAGATAGCGCGTGGGCGTCAGGAACTTGCTATACCACTGCGCGATGCGCACCAGCCCGTCCCGCAGCCTCTCGAGCCGATTTCCCGGCGTTACGCCAAGGCCCTGGCTTTCCTGGTTCACCCCGGCGACGTCGTACCCCAACCGGGCTGCCGTTCGAGCCTTCACCTCAGCGACCAGCGAACGATGCGCGTCGCCGGCCCGCACGTAGCGCTTGACCTGTGAGGTACAGTACCCGCAGGCTGCAAGCATCCGGCGCTCCGCGATTTCAATGCGCGAACCACAACCGTGGCACAGCGCCGCAACCGCCCCCCAACCCAACGGCGACGCTTCAAAATGCCGGGAGCAATAGCACCCGGGGCAAGTCATCATGTCGGTGCTGACAGACTGCGGCGAAAACAACCCGCACAGCGGGCACTCCCAGTCAAAGAAAACGGTGTAGTCCTGTGTGCTGACGGCGCCCGCTTCAATGCACTCGGCGCCATAGATGGCCTGCAACAGCGGCACATGCAGCTCTGGCGACACCATGCGCAGGTATGCTCCCACCATCTGCGCTGCCTGCACGCGCAGCCTTGCTTCGACGCTCAGGCCCTCAGGATCTGGCGGCGAGCCAAGCTCGTAGCGGGCTGTCAGCATCCGGCGCAACACGTCAATCATCTTGCGGAACGCAGGCAGCGGGTTCTCGTTCGCGCCGAAGCCGATCGCTGCCGTCGCCTGGTTTAGCTGGTCGTAAAGGTCGCGAATGCGTCCGGGCAAGCGGTGGTGCAGCAGCTCAAAGCCCATCCAGCGCCCGTAAGCCTCGCGCGTTTGCGGGTCATGCGCCGCATGGGGCGGGAACATCCAAGCAGAGTTTGTCAGCACGAACTCTGCTTGTTCGGTCGCGACGGCAAGGGCCTCAGCCGGTGATTTCCGCAGCAGCGTTACGGCGCGATCAAGCTCGGCGTTGTGGTGGTTCCAGCGGGCGACGTAGCCTTGCGGGTCCAGCATGCTGTTGCGCTGGAACTCGGCAAACTCGGGTGATTCGGTCCAGCCACTGAAATTGAAGCCCGCAGTCGCGCCGCAACTTCCGCAGCGCATCCAGACCTCGCGGCCGTCCACCGGGGCGCCGCAGCGGTCACACCGCAGATGAATCACGTGAGCCATGGCTTCTCTTAAGGAAGAAACTCGCGGGCGTCCTCGACAATGGCGCGGGCGACGTTCCAGGGTCGATCGTCCCGCCGGCCGCCTGCTTCATTCCAATCGGCCTGCAATCGCTGCTGTGCGCGATACAGCGCGGTCTGGTTGCTTACGAGCTGTGCATCCTCGAATGCCTCGCCGGGCTTGAAGTTGAGTTCGCAGGCCATCACGCTCTGCGGCTTGTCGGGGTTGAAGATCGGCACACCGAACTTGCGGCACATGACCGGCCGCGCGTCGTACATACCGCACGCGCCCTCGGGCGTAAGCGCGGGGCAGGGGTTGCCGCCTCCGCTCAGGCCGTCGCCCCAGCGTTCGTTGCCGCCGAACAGCCATGCCCGCTTTCGCAGGTTTTCTTCGGCCCGGGATTGCAGCAGGTCGCGCTGGATCTGCGGCAATTGCGCCACATGGGCGGCGATGCGGGCGGCTTCGACCTCGGTGATCTGGAAGAGCTGCGAACAGCACGAGTTGCACCCGGCGGCGCACAGGATGCGTGTACCATGGACTGCGCGTCCTCGCTCGAACTCCGCGTCAGCCTGCGCGCACACAGACTCGAGTTGGCGAATCAGCGGATGCGTTTGCTCAGTCACGGCGCTATCTTCTTCTGCGGCGCGTCAGGCGCAAGGAGAACCTATGCAAGCCAAGAAAGCATCGGAAAGCGAAAGCCGCCTTACATGGATCGTCGCGCCGCAGGACTTGAACCGCCACGGCACGCTGTTTGGCGGACAGTTGCTGGCGCTGGCCGACCGCGTGGCAGCCATGACCGCCCTGCGCCACTCACGGCAAGACTGCGTCACCGTCAGTATCGACAAGGTGGACTTTCTGGCGCCCGTCCACCACGGCTACATCCTCGACATGACGGCGCGCGTGCACTTCACGGCGCGCACCAGCATGGAAATCTACGTAAATGCAATCGCCGAAGAACCACGCAGCGGCGCGCGCGAACTGGTGTGCGAAGCCTTTTTCAGCTTCGTCGCCGTCGATGAGAACAACCGCCCTACCCCTGTTCCGCCCGTTGATCTGGAAACCGAAACCGACCGCCTTCTCAACCAAGAGGCACTGGCCCGCTATAACGCCCGCAAAGCCGGCAAGTCCCACGCCCGCACTGCCCGCATGAACAAGAACTAGATTCCAGCCACACGCACAAATGCCTCAGCCACCAGCGGGGTGTGGTGCTCCGGCCCGATCTGCATGTCCGCCGCAATCTTGCGAAACCTGGCTGCATGCAGCCTTGCGGCGTCAACGTCACCCAGCAGGTACAGGCATTGGGCGCGCGTGGCGGCCATGGTCAGGCGATCGAAACCAAGCGCCTCCAAGATCGGGCGGGCGCGCAAGACAGGAGTGCGAGTGGCAGTAATCGAAGAATCCCGCAACGTGGAAGCAAGCAGGACCGCTATTACAACGTGATATTTATCGCGCTTTCTTCGTCGGAACTGCAAGAAAAGCGTCCCGAAAGTAAGAATCGACTTCCCAAACGGAAACGGCCACATCATACTCCCCCAATTCGGATGCACAAAATGAACTCATTGCGACTATTTGCCTGTGCGTTCGTGGCGCTGCTTGCGCTGGTTTCATGCACACAGGGCGATTCTGACCCAGCGCTGCCGGCGAACGCAGCCGACAACTCCGCGCAGGCTCCGGCCGTGCCGGCGCCCGTAACTCCGGCCGCACCTGAGTATCCGTTTCAGGTGAACGCTGAGTTGGCGCGTGTGTACCTGAAGTACAACATCATCGACGAGGCGTTGCGCCTGTTCGACCTAGCGATCACGCAGCAGCTCAAGCAGACTGGCACCGAAGACGCCGAGAACTGGGTGGGCCTGGGCGACGCGCTGGTCAAGGCCAAACAGCCGGACAAGGGCAAACTGGCTTATGAGCGTGCGCTGGCCATCTATCGCGAGCTGCTGAAGAAGCAGAACACCGACCAGGTTCACAACTACTACATCCAGCGCCTCGCGACGCTTTGCCAGGCACTGGGCCGCGAATCAGAGCGCACGACGCACCTCGCGCAACTGAGGGTCAACGAGAACGACGCTGACCAGATGCTCGCGCTTGCAAAGGTGTTGGAGCAGGTAGGGCAGAAACAGCAAGCCGAGGCGCGCTATCTGCGGGCGATCGAACTCTCGACCAGCGACAACGAGAAACTGGCCAACGCGCTGGTGTCGTTCGCGTCCATGCTGTTGAAGCAGGCCCGGCTTGACGACGCGCTGACGCATGCCAAGCGCGCACATGAACTGAAAGACCTTACACCTTTGACTCGTCGGCTTGTACGACGCGTGCTGTATGACGTGTACGAAGCCCGCGACGAGAGCGACAAGATGAAATTCGAGTAGCCATCTCAAACCCGCTGAGGAGGCGGACCATGACGATTCGCATTCTAGTTACGCTGCTTGTGCTCTCGGTTGCAATCGTGGGCATGACCGAAGCGCAGGCTCAAGCCAATGAGCGCATGCGCTTCCAGGGCCGGCTTTCCGACCGCACGTCCGGCGTACCGACAAGCACCGGTGTGACCGTGACCTTCCGGATGTACACGACACCAAGCGGCGGAAGCGTCCTCTGGACTGAGGCGCAGGCCATCACGCCCAACGGCAACGGCGTGTTCAACGCTGAACTGGGCGCGACAACCGCAATCACCGGCGTGGACTTCAGCCAGCCCGTGTATCTCGGCCTTGAAGTTAACAGCGACGGCGAAATGACACCGCGCTATCTGCTGACCGCATCGGCATTCGCGCACCACGCCAAGGACGCCAGCGCCCTGGGCGGCCTGGCGGCTAGCGCATTTGCGCAGTTGGCCGCCGCGACCAACACGTTTACGGGCGACATTACGGCCAACAGCTTCAGCGGCAACGGCGCCAACCTTACCAATGTGGACGCCGCGACGCTCGGCGGCCTCAGCACCACCGACTTCGCATTGCTGAGCAACGCAACCAACACTTTCACGGGTGGCATTGTCGCCACGAGCTTCACAGGCGACGGCAGCGCTTTGACCTCACTTACGGCCACTGCGCTCCTCGGCGTGATTCCTTCTGCGAACCTTAGCGGCACCTACGCCATCGACATCAGCGGCACGGCAGCCACGGCGACCAACGCGCTGGCGCTGCTTGGCGGGACCTGGGCTTCACCCGGCGCGATCGGCTCAACAACACCCGCTACCGGCGCATTCACCACGCTGACCGCCACCACTCTGACGGGCGACGTGGTTGGCG
>JAMQHL010000005.1 GCA_025993795.1 Planctomycetota bacterium | reverse complement strand
CTGATCGGCGCACCGCTGGGGAAGGTGCTGGATCAATTCACGACGCAACTCGCCCCGCCCAGACCCAAATCCACATGAAACAGCGAGGAACCCTAACTTGCCGGGTTGTCGCGCAGTTCGGTCAGCAGGCGGCGCGTGAGGACCCCGCACATCTTTCTGCGGTAGTCCGGCGCCATGGGCACGTTGAGCTTCGGCTGGGCCTGCGTCTGCACGTGCTTGGCGATGGTCTCGATCAGCGCGTCGTCGAGCTTCTTGCCGATCACTTCCGGCATGTTCTTGTAGGGGTCCATCAGCAGGTAGTGGCCCGCGTCTCTGCGCTTTTCCTGCTGCGAGAAGTCGAACAGCACCGGCGTCGTGTCCACCGCGCCCAGGGCCACGCGCAGGGTCTTCACGTTCTCGCCGTCAAGTTCCAGGGCCGCGCCTACACCGGCGACACTGAAGTCGATGCTCTGGCGCGGGGCAAGTTTCTTCCAGCCGCTGCGCACTTCGTGCGCCCACCTGGGCAACGTCACCTGCACCAGGATTTCGCCCGGCTTGCGCTCGTAGCGTTCAATGCCGTCGCCCCAGTAGAAGTCGTTGAGCTTGACCGTGCGCCTGCCAGCGGTGCTGATGAACGTTGCTTCGGCGCCCAGTGCAATCAGCATCGGCGCGAGGTCGCTTGAGTGCGTTGCGACGCAGACTTTGTCGTTGAGCACGCTCTTGCCGCCCTCGTTGATTTGCGGCACGACGTGGCAGCGGTCGCCGTTGGCTTTGAGACAATAACCCAGCGAGCGGCGCCAGAAATAGCTCTGGTTGAAAAAGTGGCAGCGGTTGTCGAGCATAAGGTTGCCGCCCAACGTGCCCGACTCGCGCAGCAGTGGCGACGCAATGTGTGCGGCGCAGTCAGCGACACTACGCGGAACGTCTGCGTTGCGCTCAATGTCAACTAGCGTGACGCCTGCTCCAATCGAATGCGCGTCGATGTGCTTCAGTTCGGCGATGTGTTGCAGGCTGATGACGTTGCGGTGCGCGTTGAGCCCGCACTTGTAATTCGGCAGCAGGTCAGTCCCGCCCGAAAGCAGATCAAAGTCATCCACATGCAAAGCCGCCAAAGCCACCGCCTCGTCCAGAGTGGCCGGCTGATGAAGTTCAAACTTCGGAAGCAACATCGTCATGGCAGGTGTTTTAGCGATAGCGCCCGCCAAGCCAAGGGGGACTGTCCCGGACTCGGGACAGCCCCCACAGCTGCGAATGCGCCGGCTATGGCGTATGGCCGGTCAACTCTGCGAAATCCGGCTCGTCGACGTGCTGCTCAAACACCATGCCAAGGCCATTGGCGTAGAACTTGTACTCGAGGCCGGTGGGGCTGAGCGGGTTCCAGTCCAGCGTTTGCAGGCAGTTGAGGTACTGCGTGCCGTTGCTGAGGGTGACGGTGGCCGTCGTGCTGATGACCTGGGCGCCGTCTTCGGCTTGCCCGGCCCAGTACTCCTGCTCATAGCTGTCGCCGGTGGTGGGTGATGCCAGCATCTGAATGCCGGGAAGAGCGCCGCTGACGCCTGCCTCCCAGGAGCCGTCGTTGTTACTGCCGATCAGCGCGCCCTGCGCGTCATACTGGTAGTTCACGACCAATTCACCCATGTACCACACGTTTCCTGCGTCATCCTGCGCGTACCAGTCGAGGGTGTCCTCAATCAGCAGGCCATCCAGGTAAACGCGGTCGCGGACGACGCGGCAGGCAATGCCGTTGACCGTTGTGGTCTGGTTGAGCACGTCGACGATGATGGTCTCCGTGCCCTCGTCTGTGACTTCGCGGTACGTGTACGAATCCCCGACAGTCAGGGGAAAGAACGGGTTGTCGATGACCAGGGGTGTCGAGAAGTTTCCGGCGTTGAAGGCGGGGACGTTTCCGGCGCCCTGCACGAACCGGCCGCGCATGTCGCCGATTTCGCCGCCTTCGACTGCTTGCTCGCGGATCAGCCCGATGCCCGGGGCGTAGAACTTGTACTCGTGCGAGCCATCTTCAAGCGGGTTGCATTCAAGAGTCTGCAGGCAGTTGTTGAACACGCGCCCATCGCCGAGTGCCACTGTCACGTTCAGCGCAAAGACCTGTGCGACGTCTGCGGCCTCACCCGGGTAGTACTCTTGATGGTAGGTGCCGTTCAGTACCGGAGTAGCCGGCATGGCAATGCCCGCGATGGCCGGCGTGCCCACCATGGCGATGTCGAGGCCGGCTTCCCAGGAGCCTGCAGTGTTGGTGCCGATCAGAATGTCGTTGTCGTCGTACTCATAGTTGAGCACGTCTTCGCCGAGGTACCAGACGTTGCCCCCATCGTCCTGGGCGAACCAGTCCATCGTGTCTTCGATCAGCAGGTCATCCAGGTATACGCGGTCGTGCACGATCACGCACGTGACACCGTTGACGACGCGCGTGGCGCCAAGGACTTCAACCACCGTGGTTTCGATTTCGTCGCCATCCACAAAGCGATAGACAATCGCGTTGCCCGGCGTGAGAGGCAGGTACGTGTTAGTAATGGCTGTGGGGTTGCTGAAAACAGCAGAGGCGAAGTCAGGAATCGCAGCCACGATGGTGCAAGGTTCTCCACTACCGCCACCGCCGCCCTTTTTGCCGTTGTCGCACGCAGCCAGCATCGCCAGCGCGAAGAACGCAACCACCCACATGCCCGGCTGAAAAAATATGGAAGGCTTCGTCTTCATGTGCGCGTTCTCCGTAGGGTTGAGTGCGTTTCCCTGCAATCAACTCTAAGGCACGAACGTGAGAGCCCGATGAAACGGGGAGAAAAAGTTCCCGCGCCGAGATCAAACCCGACGCGCCCGTCCAGAGGGCGGAGTTGCAGGCAAGATCAAGCTCGTTGGATCTCGCTACTTGCCTCGGGCCTTGGCTTCGATGGCCTTGAGCACGCGGTCTGGAGTCATGGGGACTTCGAACATTCTGACGCCTACTGCGTCATAGATCGCGTTGCCTACCG
>JAMQHL010000004.1 GCA_025993795.1 Planctomycetota bacterium | reverse complement strand
GGCCTGTTCCAGGCGGCCAGAGCAAGGGCCAGAGGCTATCGCAACACGCAGACGTTCATGACGATGGTGTACCTGATCGGCGCACCGCTGGGGAAGGCGCTGGATCAATTCACGACGCAACTCGCCCCGCCCAGACCCAAATCCACATGAAACAGCGAGGAACCGCGATTTTGTGGCTCACCCCGCCATGCACGCGGTTGCCGAGGCGCTTACTTACCGCGCCGATTGTCAAACATAGAATGACACGATGGCTGAACCCCTGCACCTGCTTGCGATTGGCGCACACCCCGACGACGCCGAGATGACCTGCGGCGGGTGGCTGGCCCTTGCCTCAAGCCAGGGCTACCGCACCGGCATTCTGCACCTTTCGCGCGGCGAGATGGGCACACACGGCACGCCCGAAACCCGCGAAAAAGAAGCCCGCGAGGCGGCCCGAATCCTGGGCTGCGCCGAAGTCGCATTCGCCGGTTTCAAAGACGGGTTCATCGACGACAGCCACGAAAGCGTGCGCATCGTCGTAGACCAGTTGCGCCGCTTGAAACCACAGGTCGTGGTCGCCCCATGGTTCACCTGCCACCACCCCGACCACGAAGCCACCGCACGCCTTGCCAAAAGGGCCGTGCACTTCGCCGCCCTCAAGGGCTATGCCACTGACCTGCCGCCCCACCGCGCACAGCGGCTGGTACACGCGCGCTACAGCCAGCGCTTTGATGAATCGTTCTATGTTGACATCAGTGCCGTGGTCGAGACCAAGAAGCAGGCGATTCTGGCCTACGCTAGCCAATTCCAGCACGTCGTAGAAGAAGACGGCAAGCCGCTGACGCGCATGAGCAAGTCAGGGTTCATTGACCAGTTTCTCAGTATCACCGCGCACTTTGGCCTGAAATGCGGATGCCTGCACGCAGAGGCGTATCACCTGGGCACGGCACCGCTGGTAAGCGACCCGATCAAGCTGCTGGGCGACGGCCCCGCGCAACACCTGATTCGCTGAAGCCGTTTCGTATGCGCCAGATCTCAGCGCACTGCAAGAGCGACCGTCGGTGCACATCCATGAACATGTGCACCGATGGTCACCTATGGTTTCAAAGCCCTTGCCTTGTCTTGAAACGCCCCTGACGAATCTTTGTGCAGTGCGTTAAACCATAGACATGGAAGTGCAAGCCCAACCCCGCCGCACACCTGTGTGGCTGATCGTCTTGTGCGTGCTGCCGCTGGCACTCGGCGGTGCCGTGATTGTGTGGCTGCAACTCGGCGGCACAGGCAGCGGCAACACGTCGGCGGGCAACTCGGCGCCCAAGCTGCCCGACCTTGGCAGCCGCGGCAAAGACCTGGCGAACGCGCCCGTAGCTGGCGGAAATGAAGCAATCGGCAATAGTGCTGACGGCGGCGAATCCCCCGTGGATGGAGGCAACGAGCCTCCGCCCGAAGTGGCGGAAAGCACCGAGCGCGAAATCGATATCCTGGTTGGCCGCATCCAGCACGCAACCAAGGTCGGCGACCGCAAGGGCCGTGAAAGCGCCCACGGCGAGCTGCGAAGATGCCGGCCCAGCGAGCGCGTAGACGCGCGCCTGACGTTTCACATCGAGAACGAACAGAACGCCTGGGTGCGCATCGAGTTCTTCAAGGCCTATCACGCCGAAGAAGAACGCCGCAAATGGGCACTGCGCGTGCTCGACACCCGCACCAGCCAGCTCTATGGCACCACAGACCAGTACGCCAGCGGCGAGTTCGAAGAGTTGAAGCTGTATCTGGAGGCGCTGCTGCCCCTGCTGTTCGAGGGCCCGGCACGCGACGAGCGACTGATGGCCCTGATCCGTAGCACCATCGATGCGGAAAAACCCGAGTGGCTGCTGGTGCCGCTGTTCCAGCAGTTGCTGCGCCTGCACGAAGCCGTCAAGCGCGCCGAGTACAAGACCGACCCTTCCAGCGTCACCGTTGCGATCCGCGAAAACCTGCGCCGCATGCTTGAGCGGCACACCGCGCCGGAAGAACTTCGGTTCATGGCGCTGTGGCTCTGGATCACGTCGCTGGAGGACTGGTCAACAGCAATGCTTGAGCTTGAACAGACCGCGCTCAAGGAATATCTGCCGATGCTCGTGCGCGGCTTGCCAAGGCGTGACCGCAGGGGTGGCATTCCTGTCATCGACGACATGATGGCCGACCGGCTTGACAACGTCGGCCCCGGCCGTGGATGGTCCGTCGAGCACGCGCAGGAAATTGCCGACCTGGTCAAACGCATGGTCACACAGCCGCTGGGCGCCGACGTCATTCGCGCGCTGATCGCGACCGTCGCAGAACGCGCGATCCCGGACGCCCTGCTCATCGTTGAAGCAGGCGTTTCCCGCAAAGACGATTTCCTGCCCGCATGGCTGACCGCGCTCGGTTGTGTCGGCGGCGAGGCCGTACTGCAACGCCTGACGCAGGCCGCCGACGACCCCGACCCGCTGGTTGCGCAGGGCGCGGTGGAGGGGCTGCGGCGCAGCCCGACAAGCGGTGCTGATGCGGAACTGAAGCGCGTGCTTGAGCAGGGTGCGAACATTGCCGTGAAGTCGCAGGCGCTGGGCGCGATGCTGGATCGTTCGGACAACAAGACCGCGCTGCTGGATGAGTACCTCGACGTCAACAAAGACGCGTCGCTGCGTGCCGTCGCCGTGGCCCACATCCCCAAGACCGACCTCGAACGCATGAAGGCCCTGGTCGAGAACGACCCCTCGCTGCGCGTTCGGCAAGCCGCGCTTACACGGCTTGGCGAGCTGAAAAACAAGGCGTTGCGCACCTGGTTTCTGCGCATCAAAGAGCGCGACCCCAGCCCGGTACTGCGCCAGCAGGCCCACCGCTACGCTGACGAACTTGAGGACTGACCGCGCGCGCCAGCCAGTGCAAGTGGCTGAACCACCGGCACCGGCAGGTTCAAACGGAGCAACGGAGAGCTTGTCTGGAAACTCGTCCCCTGGTCAGCGACAGATCGGCAGCGCTTTGCGTGCCTTCGTGTTCCTTCGTGGCTCACAGCAGTTGCATTTCCTGGCGCGAGTTGGCCCCCTGGCGGCAAGAGCCGGAACGCCGCCGCTGACCAGCCCCTTGAATCGCGCCGGCCACCAGTACCCTGTAGCCATGGACCTGCTCGCACGCATTCGCAACCGCGACGTCCGCGCCATTGCGCGCGCGCTGACGCTGGTCGAAAACGGCGACGACGCCTTTCTGGCGGCGCTCGGTGCCGAGTACGCACACATCCCGCACCCCGAGCGCATCGGCATCACCGGCCCGCCGGGCGCGGGCAAGAGCACGCTCACCAGCGCGATCATCAAGAACCTGCGTCGACAAGACCGCCGCGTTGGCATTGTCGCTATTGACCCGTCAAGTCCGTTTTCAGGCGGGGCGCTGCTGGGTGACCGCCTTCGCATGACAGAGCATGCGCTGGATGAAGACGTGTTCGTACGCAGCATGGCCGCGCGCGGACGCTTTGGCGGGCTCGCGATCGGCAGCCACGACGCATGCGACGTGCTGGCGCTGGCGGCGTTTGACCCCGTGATCGTTGAGACCGTCGGCGTGGGCCAAAGCGAAGTTGACATCGCGCGCCTTGCCGACACGACCGTGGTCGTGCTCACGCCCGCCGCCGGCGACAGCGTGCAGGCGTTAAAGGCGGGCATCATGGAAGTTGCCGATGTCGTCGCGATCAACAAGGCCGACCGCGAAGGCGCCGAGCGCCTCGAAGAAGACATCAAGGAAGCACTTGGCCTGCGCGCGCACCAGCCGGGCCCGCAGTGGTTGCCGCCGGTGGTGCGCACGGTCGCGACCACGGACGAAGGCGTCGATGAGCTGGTCAGCGCGATCGCACAGCATCGCACATTCCTTTCGTCACAGGGCGCGCTGCCTGCGGTGCGCGCCGCGCGCTCGGTGGCCCGTTTGACCGACCTTGCCGGCGAGGCAATGCTGCGGGCGCTGCGCACGGGTACGCGCGCCAAGCCCCTGTTTGAGCGACTTTGCAGCCAGGTGCGGCAAGGCGCAGTGTCACCACGGGCAGCGGTGAACGAACTGCTGGATGCCCTGAAACTGTAGCGAGCCCGGTTACTGGCAGGTGACTACCGCCACGCAGAAAATGCGGGGCACAGGGCCGAATTTGTGGAACGAGATGCCCGGGCATTTCGTTTAAGAAATAGACAGAGACACAATCGGAAGAAACGAGGGGTGACGACCGACTCTGGTAGTTGCTTACGAAGGAAACGAAGCGAAAGAAGCACTCCTTATCCCCCGCGGCACGGCATCCGCTGTGCCCCTCTCTCCCGCGCGCAATGCGCAATAAAGAACTTTCAGGGCTGACGGCCCCTCCCCCAATAACCCGTCAGCCACGCACCACGAACCCGGCGCTTGCGCCGGGTTCACCATTTCTGGCGCACGGCCTATTGCCGTCAGGCGAGAGACCCCCACGAAGGGGCACAAGGGAACACCAACAGGACAGCCGGCAGTTCTTCGTGTTCCTTCTTGGCGTTTCGTGGGCAGCGCTTTCCGGTTGTAGCAGTTGTCATTGGTCCGTGGTGGTCGCGAGGCCGACACGGGCGAGTTCTTTGCGCAGCTCTTCGATGCTGGTGAAGCGAACGCCCTGCATGCCGGCATCAACCGCCCCCAGCACGTTCTCAAGCCTGTCGTCAATGAACAGCGTGTGCCTGGCCTCGGTGCCCAGCGCATCAAGACAGGCGCGGTAGAAGTTCGGGTGCGGCTTCACATGGCCGACCTTGTATGAAACGACCTGCGCCTTGAACGCCGGCAGGCACTTGAGCTCGTTGGCCAGCTTGTCGTGGTGCACCTTGTCGGTGGTGCTGGCCAGCGCGCACGGCGTGCCCGCGGCGACGGCGGCCGCCAACGCGTCCACCTCGGGTTCAGGGGCTACGGCAAGGCCCCAGATGCGGCGCCAGTCGGCACTTGACACGTCAACTTCCCAGCGCGTTGCCAGAAACAGGGCGACCCCGCCGGGCGACTTCAAGCCGCAGTCAAACTCGAGTTTCAAGCCGCGGTCATATAGTTCGCGGTGCAGATCAACGCCGTTGATGCCGGTGTGCTGCTGCCAGGCGTCCCAGACCGGGGACTCGTCCACGCGGCACAACACGCCGCCCATGTCCCACAGTACGGCGCGCACTTCATTCATGGGATGTAGGCCTCAAGTTCGATCTCAATCAGCATGTCGGGCTCGATCAGCTTGCGGACTTCCACCATGGTTGACGCGGGCGGGTGCGCGCCAAACACTTCGCCGTGGGCGCGGCCGAAGTCGTCGGCAAAGCGCATGTCAGTGACGTACATGCGCGTACGCACGACGTGCCCGACCGATGCACCAAGCTGGGCGGCGGCGTTGAGCGCAATTTCGAAACAGCGCCTTGCCTGCGCGTAGGCATCACCGACGCTGGACACGTTGCCCTGTTCGTCCAGCGGTGCAGTGCCCGAAACATGGATGTGCGGGCCGACGCGCACGGCACGACGGTAGCCGTACTTCTGTTCCCAGGGCGAGCCGGAGGTGACGACTTCGCGTTCCATGGCGCGAGCATACCGGATTTGCTGGCGCGCTCAAAGGCGATCAGGACCCGTGCCGCAAATAGGCGGGCGCGAGCTATCATGCCTCCAACCGCAGGGCCCGAACCATGGCAATGATTGACCCGATCACGCTCCATACCCGCGATGGTGCTCCGGTGCAGATTCGTTGCGCGGCGGCAGCCGATGCCGAGCGCATGCTTGATTGCGTGCGCGAGGTTATTGCCACCAGCGCCGGTACGCTGACCACACCGGCCGAGTTCCAGATCACGCCGCAACAGGAGCGCGAATGGATCTCTGGTCACCTCGATAACATCAACGCGCTGCTGCTGGTGGCTGAGGCAGGCGGCGACATCGTGGGAAACATCAACTTCCGGTCCTCTGAGCGAACCCGCCTTGCACACACCGGCACGCTTGGCATGGGCCTGCGCCCCGCATGGCAGGGGCGCGGAATCGGCCACGCCCTGCTGCACGCACTGCTGGCCTGGGCGCGCGGCAATCCGCGTATCGAGAAAGTCGGGTTGCAGGTGCTGGGCAACAACCAGCGCGCGATTCGCCTGTACTACAGGTGCGGCTTTACAGTCAACGGCGTGAAGCCGCGCGAGATCAAGCTCGACGACGGCAGCTACACCGACGACATCAGCATGCACCTCTTCGTGTGAGTGGTTCAAGAGCGGGTGAATGGATTATGTGCCCGGCATCAACCAGTCTCGATGTGGAAGCGACTGCAAACCCCTGCTCTTGCGTCGCCACTGGCGCTGCGAACGAAGGATAAACAGGCCGAGTGGCAGCGCCGGGACAGCACTGCGATTGGCATGAAGACAGCGCATGGTATAGACCCAGGCACGACCTACATTGGCAGCAACGCTGGAGAGACCATGGAATTCGAGGGCCTGAAGATCGACAACGCGGAGAACGTCCGGCGCCACCTCGAAAGCCTCCGGACCACCCACCCGCGTGACAATCATCCATGGGAGTGGCTGGGCCGGTTCCTGCGTGCCCATCCCGAACACAAGCCTTGGGCCGAAGCGGCGATGCTGGCCATGGCTGCCGACGACATGCCGGGCGGCGAGCTGCGCCCGACAGACACAGCCGTAGACCTGCTAAGGATCGCTGCCAGCAACCGCATCTGGTGCTTCCGGCCGCTGATCGAGAAGCAGCTTGGAGCCGAGGGCGACAGCTCGGACCCCGAAGTGGTGCGCTGGCTGCTTGACAAGCTTCTGGAGGCGGCGGGTGCGTTCCCGCTCGATAGCCGCGTAGTCTCGGACATTGCCCGGCATGGTCGTCGCAAAGGCTGTTTCAATACCGCGCTCAGCCTCATGGGTCACGCTTCGCGCGACGCGGCATCAGAGTTTCTTTGCGCCGAACTGCCCTCGGCGCTCAAGCGCAAGGAACGCGGGGCCATGGACGCAGCGGCCTTCTGCTTCGGTTTTCATTTGCAGGCACCGCAACGCAAGCGCGTGGCACACATGATTGCCGCGCAGATGCCGCGCCAGGTCAAACCGCTGCGAGAGTCGATTGCAAAGAACGCCTCCATGGTCGGTAAGGCCGAGGAGTTGTTGGCCGAGTTTGACATGCTGATCAAGGAAAAGTGACGTGGGAACCTGGGGAGACGGGCTGCTGGACAGCGACGGCGCGCTGGATTGCGCCGGCGAAGTCACAGAGTGGCTGGAAGCCCAGGCGGCGCTGCTGGTAGACAGCCCGGCGACGGAGGTTGCGGCTGCGCGACTGGCCGCATTGATGGGCCTGCTGCTGCACCTGTCGCCCTACAGCTTTGAAAGCCCGCGTTCGTGGCCTGCGCTGCGCGATGCACTTGAGCAGCAGCACCGTGCGTATGCCGCCCTGTCGCCTGAGGCGGCCACGTTGATGCGGCAGTTGTTGCACGGCGCCGGCAAAGAACTGGGGGCGCGCAGAGGTGAACGCAGCGGCGAGTTCCTGCAGGCCTTGGGCGGGTATCTGGATGGAGTGCTGGAGCCATGCCTGTTGGCGCACGAAGCGGCGGGGGCACTGGTTCAGGAAGTTGCGGGCGTGTGCGCTGACATGCTGGACGTCCGGCTGACAGGCGACCTCGACCTATACGAATCCGCAGACGCGATGGGCGCCTTTGCCCTGCTGCTGCTGCTGCCGCCATGCCGGTTAGAGGGTGCGCGCCTGAAGCGCTGGCACGGGTTCATGCGCGAGGCACGCCGCCGAACCGGAGCGGAAGGCACCGGGAATCCGGACATCGAGTTCTTTGACCGGTACATGGTCAACGTCGAGCTAGCCCGGATGTTGCATCGGGGGTTGTGGATAATCGGGGTTGGGGTTTGTTGGCGTGTTTTGCGTGTGATTCCGGCTTGGGGCGCACTGGCGGG
>JAMQHL010000003.1 GCA_025993795.1 Planctomycetota bacterium | reverse complement strand
CGCGATCTCGCCATGACCAGACCCCCCGGAAAACGCTATGATCCGAGTATAGGCGAAATTCGTCATGTGTAAGCTTATTTCTGAGACGCTACACTAGGTTTGGCGCGGGTTACAGGCCCACCACCATCTACAAGGGCCCGGAGGCAACTCCGGGCCCTTTCTCTTGTACCTTTGTCGAGGCGACTTCTCTTGCTGACTGACGCGGGTCGAGCTGCGCCCGGTTGTAGCTGACAACTGCTGTAGCAGCGACGACAGAATGCCCTGGCCTGTCTTGCCGCCCGACATTAGCGGGGGCATCGAGCACGCGAATTGACAACCAGTTGCCTAGTATGTAAACTGGTTGTCATGAACCGTATGAACCCATCTTCTACGAATGCCGCTGCCGGTGCTGAAGCCGTCACCCATCTGACGTTGACAGTGTTTCGCCTCAATGGCGTGCTGTTGCACTGGGGCGACCGGTTGGTCGAACCCTTGGGCCTGACCAGTGCTCGCTGGCAGATGCTCGGCGCCATCGTGCTCGCCGGCACCCCGCTAACGGCGCCGCAGGTGGGCGAGGCGATGGGCGTCACGCGCCAGGGTGCGCAAAAACAACTGAATCTGTTGCTCGATCAAGGGCTGGTTGAATCGCGTCCGAACCCTGCGCACCGGCGCTCACCGCTCTATGTGCTCACGCCGCAAGGCAGCGAGCTTTATCGACAGGCCGATGCGCTGTGGATGAGCCAGGCTGCCAAGTTCGCCATTCAGATCCCGGCGGCTCAGGCTTGCACTGCCGCGCGAACGCTCGAAGCGATGCTGCGCGAGCTGCAGGCCGTCGACGCTTCATCGGAGACGGAATCATGAAATCGAAACTGCATGGCTTGTTCGGGGCCGTCGCGCTGCTGTGCATTGCCACGTTCTGGACATCGACCGTCGTATCCGAACTGTTCTTGAGCTTGGCCAGCGTCGTCGCCGTCAAGAACACGGTGCTGATCGGCATGTGGGTGCTGATTCCGGCGATGGCCGCGACAGGCGGCAGCGGCTTTTCGTTGGCGCGCTCGCGCAGCGGGCGCCTCGTCGAAGTCAAGGGTCGGCGAATGAAGGTCGTCGCGGCCAACGGGCTGGTGGTGCTGCTGCCCAGCGCCTATGTGTTGGCGTCGTGGGCGAACGCAGGTCGGTTCGACAGCACGTTCTACGTGTTGCAGGGCGTGGAACTGGTGGCTGGCGCGATCAACATCACGCTGCTCGTGCTGAATATGCGCGACGGGTTGCGGCTCACGGGACGGCTGTCTCCGAAGCGGTCCGAGCCGGTGCCGGTGTCGCGCAGTTGATCACGTATGCCTCGTGTCGCTCGTGCCATTGCGCCACATCGGGTTTGAATGGGTCCATTCCTGCTCGGGCTGGAGCAGGCAGATTGCGGCCCTTGATTGAAATCCTCAACATCGTAAGGATTTTGCCATAAGAGACTTCGTCTACAAGAAATCCGTACGATCAAAAGGATTTGTTGCCAAATGCCCTACTTGGCGTAAAATCCTCACAAACGTGAGGATTACACATGAAAATACACATCAAAACCGCGACTGCCATCGGCAAGGTGGTGCGCGCCAGCCGCAAGGCACAGAAGATCCGCCAGGACGATGCGGCGGGCAGCATCGGCGTCAGCGAGAACTTCCTGGGCAAGGTCGAACGCGGCAGCGAATCCGTGCAGTGGGGCAAGCTCTTTCAAGTGCTTGAAGGACTGGGCGTGCGGGTCATGGTGGATGTGCCGCAAAGCGTGGCCGCCTACTTGAACGAGCCGGCGAACGGCAAGGACAAGCCATGAACGCCCGGTCGCTACGCGCTTCGATCGATCAGACGGAAGTCGGCACCCTTCAGGAGGTGAGCGGCCTCTGGAGTTTTCAATACGCAGCAGACTGGCTGGGCAACCCTCAGTCCTTCGCGCTCAGTCCGCATCTTCCACTGACGGCGGAATCCTTGCTCGACGGCGCAAGCAAGCGCCCCGTGCAATGGTATTTCGACAACCTGCTGCCAGAAGAAGGCCAACGTGTTCTGCTGGCCGGTGATGCCAAGCTGGATGCGGCAGACGCCTTCGGTTTGTTGGCCTGGTACGGTGCGGAATCAGCAGGGTCGGTGACCTTGCTGCCGCCGGATGCCGCGGCGCAAACAGCCGAGCCCCTGCGACCATTGCTTGACGATGCCCTGGATAGCCGCATTCGTCAGTTGCCCAAGGCACCGCTGACGCATGCCGCCATCAAGCGCATGTCGCTGGCCGGCGCGCAGCACAAGCTCGCGGTCGTCCTGCAAGATCGCGCGCTGTTTGAACCTGCTGGCGCTACACCATCGACCCATATTCTGAAGCCTGATCATCTGGATGAGGACTACCCCCATTCCGTGATCAATGAATGGTTCGTGATGCGACTGGCCAGGCGGCTAGGGCTTGATGTGCCCGATGTGCATCGTCGTTACGTGCCATCACCCGTATACCTGATTGATCGCTTTGACCGGATTTCGCAGGGGCGGGGCTGGCAACGCCGACACGTGATTGATGCTTGCCAACTGCTGGGGCTGGATCGCAGCTTCAAATACAGCCAGGGCAGCATGGAAAACCTCGCAGCGCTGGCCAATGCCTGTCGCAGCCCGGCGGTAGCGCGTTCCCGGCTCTTTGGCTGGCTGGTGTTCAATGTGCTCGTCGGCAATAGCGATGCCCACCTGAAAAACCTGAGCTTCCTGGTCTCGCATGAGGGCGTTCAGTTGGCACCACTCTACGACCTGCTCAGCGTCGCGACGTATGACACGCCCGCCTTCGACAAAAAAGGATGGCCCGCACGAACTCAGCTGGCTTGGCCGATTCTGGGCGTGCGGCACTTCTCGGACATCAACCGTGACCTGCTGCTGGAGGCAGGTGCATCGTTGAGTCTGGCCAAAGGCACGGCCGAGCGCCTGCTTGAAAACCTGCGCAGTCGCGCCGTGTCGAAGGCTGAAGCGCTGTATGCCGAGGTCGAAGCCGAAAATGCCCAGATCGCCGATGCGCGCCCCGAGTTGTCCGCCACGATGGCAGGTGAATCTCGCTGCCTCAGGGCCATTTTGCGCACCGTCCTCAACGAGATGTCCAAGCAACTCGCCTGAGCAATGGGGCGCCGGTTCGATTCCGGATCCTGGAATTGAACTCCGGTGAGGCGGCCAGTTTGAACTAGGGCGCGTTAACACTAATGGACATGATTCGAGTACAATTCGGGGATGGAAATCACCGAAGCCCAATACGAGCGGATTGCCCACTGTATGCCGGTGCAGCGGGG
>JAMQHL010000002.1 GCA_025993795.1 Planctomycetota bacterium | reverse complement strand
TGCCCTGCGCATCCTCATGCAGGAAGCGGTAGTAGGGCGCGAATTCGCCGCAGTAGGCCACGAACTCGACCAGCCGCTTCCAGCCGATACCGCCGGTGACCGCGCCCAGGCCGTACGTGAACTGGACGATCTCCTGGGCGACCCGCCGGCCAAAGACGGACTTCCACGTGACTTCGGCGGCTGTGTCAGCGCCGGCGCCGTCGCCGCCGAAGCCGATGTTCGGCACAAAGATCGTGCCGCGTTCATGGGTTGTGCCGGGGGCGTCAACCTGGTGGACCATGCGCCCGAAGCAGTCGTAATCCATGCGGCGAATGATGGTGGACCCGTTCAGCACGCGAACAATCTGGCCGCGCCAGTTGTGCTCGTACGAAAGGCCCGTGGTCGGGTCGCCGGTGATGCGGCCGGAAGTTTCATAAGAGAACTGGCCCGACAGGTCATCGCGCGATTCGATGACGTTACGCTTGTCCGAGTTAATGGTGATTGTGGTGTTGGCAGACAAGCTGCCCGACAGGTAGTCGTCGAAGCCGGTGATGTTATCGACCGAGTCCTGCTGGTACGCGCGGCGCCACTGGTGCTGGAGCGTGCTGGCGCCGGCGACGTATGGATCTTGTTCGGGCAGGTCGGTGGATGGCAGCGCGTAACCGGCGGGAAGGTGATGGCCGCTGATGGCGGCCGTCATGCGGCCGGCGAGGTCGTATGCGAACAGGCGTGACAGGCCGCCGCGATCGACGCGCCGCTCGAACACGGGGTTGCCGCCGCGGTCGCGCCGAGTTTCAACGGCCGAGAAGGTGCGCACTTGCTGCAGCGACTGCGGCCACTTGTGCAGGTGCCGAACTTCGGAAGTTCCCTGCCGTTCGTCCTGGGTGAACCGGGTGACCGAGTTGGCCATGTGCCAGCCGCTTCCCACGTTCGATGACTTGCCGGGGATGCCGGGGCGCGGAGAGGCAACCCTGATTGCCCCGCCCTTGGACCATTCGCCGAACTGCCTGTACGCGAGGTCACGGCCCGCAAAGTTGTAGTGCAAGAGCTCTGTACCGTCTTTTAGCAGCGGGTCTTGCACAGCAATTGGCTGGAATGCCAGCCCGGTGTTGCTGAACCTGAGTGTACGGCTGTCCCAGAAGTGCAACTCGGTGCTGACGCCATGGGCGTTGTAGATGGATTCCATGGACCAATTGCTGAACGTGAAGGGGTTCAGTTCATACAGCGACTCGAACCCCAGCTCTGTGCTGTTGTGGTAATGGGGATTGACGTCTACCGAGACGGGTTGCCCACCGTCAAAGACAGTCAACTCCTGGCGCTCGATGGCGCCGAGCGTGTTGTACTCGAAAGTAAGCAGGTTCTGCCTGACGCCGGAGCTGCCCTTGCTTTCGGCGCTGGTGATTTCGCCGAACTCGTTAAACTCGAAGATCTCGATCGCTTCTGCGCTTGGCTGCTGGCCGGTACTGAGTGTGCCCAGGTCAAGCGCCGTTCCCTGGGTGACAACGCGCAATACCAGGTTACCGGCGCTGTCGTATCTGTTGTGCACGAACTTGCCGTCGGGTTGCTTGACGCGCACCTGGCGGTCCTCAAGGTCGTACTCATACACCCACTCGCCGCCGGCGGGCAGGCTGCGCTTGGTCAGGCGTCCGCGCTTGTCATGCACGTACAGGGTCTGCTGCTCGATTCCGGTGGGCCCAGCGGACTGGCTGGTCGGTTGGGCGGAGATGTCATACTCCGTGTGGGTAATGTGAATTTCTTGCGAACCCTGTTTGACGCAGTGCTTTGTCGGGCGGCCGGCGAAATCGTACTCCGTCTCGGTGTGGCGGCCGTCGGCGCCGATCACCGTTTCAACCCATCCCAGGTTGTTGCAGAGGTATTCAGTGGCCGCGCCAAAGTGGTCATAGTTCTTCCAGGCGTTGCCCGCAGGATCATACTCCGTCCTGGAGTTCGCAGCCTGGCGCTGCGGCAGGTCGCCATTCCAGACGATGTAGTTGTAGTCGGTCTTCGTGACATTGCCTTCTGCGTCGTGGCTGAAGTCGGTGCCTACCCCTGTGCTATGCGAGTAGGCAAGGTTGTCCCGAACCAGCCAGCCGAAGCCGTTGATTGCGACGTCGGCGAGCAGCGTCGCGCTGTTGTACTGCCCGCCTGCGACCGTTGCCCAGGACTTCAGCACTTCGCCGCGCGGGGTTAACTCCGTGCAGGTTTCTGCCCAGGGGTAGCCGTCTTGCGTAACGGCGGCCGCCAGGGGCGCGCCCGTATGATCCCGTGCAAGTTGCCACTGCTTGTTTGTATTGCCGAACTCGTCCTGATGGCTGCGCTGCATGCGCGCCGGGCCCAGGGGCGCGTGGTATGGATTCGTCACCCCCTGCCATACCTGCTTCAGTACGTTGGGTTCGGTCGGCTTGGGGTATGTGACTTCGTTGACCAGAACGCCGCCAGCCGCCGGCGAGACCGAACGGGTGCGCCGGCCGAAGCCGTCGTATTCGTGCGAAACGAGCGTGCCCAGCGGTGACCATTCCCGCGTGACGTTTCCGGCAATGTCGTATTCGTAGGTCGTTGTCGCTTCCAGCGAAGCGTCGCCCGCCGCAATGGTCACGGACTTGATCAGGCCCCGAACATCGTACTCGTACTCGGTAACGAGCGCGTTGGGGTCGGTCTGCCGCGTCAGGCGGCCCATGACGTCGTACTCATAGTGTGTCGTGGCCGTGATCGGCCCCGCGTCAACGTCCGTGGTGATGGAAGTGACCTCGCCGCGCGCGTTGTAAGTGTACATCGTGTGCAGCCAACCTCTGTCGCGCCGTGTGCTCGGCCGGTCGAAGGTGGTTTGCAGGGCGCCGTCGGCAATGTTCCATGCGTCGGCTGGCAACGAAGACCCCGATGACGTGCCGGAGTGCGTGGAAGACAGGTAGCTGATCTCAGATGTGACGCGGCCGTTCTTGTCGTAGAAATAATATGTCTCCGGGCTTGCCGCGCTGCCGGGGGCCCCGGCGGGTGGGTGCTTCACGTGAACCAGTTGTCCAGCGGCGTTGTACTTGTAGTGCGTGTCGAACTTGTCGGACGAGTATTTCGGGTCAGGCGCGCTGTTGCCGCGTGGCGAGGTCACGCGGGCCAACGTACCAGTGATGTTTTCATAGTAGAGGAGAGTGCCAACGGCCCCTCCTGGAGGACCGCCATGGCCTAGGGTCATATCTACCGAAACTGTCGCATGAAGTTGTCCGCATTCGCCCTGAAGGGCATCACCGTCATTATAGGCATGGCATGTCCGGTCGCGTGGCGGTGTGTCCTCGAGTCCGTCCGGGACTTGGGATGGTTCCGTGCCGACAATGCGCGCCCCATCTTCGCGCTGTTTGCGGCCATAACGATCATTGATGACGCTGGCGGTGACGGTGTGCGAGCAATTACCTCCAGGCCGAGCCGCTGTGTATGTCGTAAGCGTCACGGTGGCCAGTTCGCTCCGCTGCTCTGGCGCTGCCCACATTTCTACTTCTTGCATGACAATGCGAACCTTGTTGCCGCGACTGTCAACGACTACCGGGGTATCTGCGTAATAATAGCCGTATCGCTTGATATCGCGGTGGGCATAGGTCGTGACTAGGTCGTGGGCAGTCCAGCCGCGACCCTCCGTACGCCGCTCCTGGATCACCTTATAGCGCGACAGCGGGTTTGTGTTGCTGTCGTACATCTCCCACGCTCCGCTGGTCCAGCCTTCGGCCGCGAGGTCGCCGTAAACCAGCAGGTGTTGCCCTGCACTGGCCGGCTCAACAATGACGTAGCGGCAGAAGCCGTCCGGCCGGCGGAGCTTGATCAGTTTTCTGGCGTGCAACTGCAAGTCCGTGATGCCGGCAAGTTGCACCCAGGACTGGTTCAGTGGAGGCGTCGTTCCTGTAAGGACGGTGAACAGGCCGGCCGAGATCGGCTGCTCACTATGGGCATACAGCAGAAAGACCGAGCTGTCGCCCGGGTATGTGGTGCGCACCGTCGCCCGCGTGTCCTGATGGTACTCATACTCGGTGACGTAACTGTTGACTCCGTCGGAGAGGGTGACCTGGTCCGCCTGCCCGAAGTCGTTGAGCGTGTGCTCAAGCGTCGAGTTGTCCGGCTGCGTGACCGTGGCTGTCTCCACGGCTTGTGACAAGGGATTGTTCTGGTAGGCGATCACCAACATTCGCACGCCCGGCAGTTGCTGGGACGTCACCCGCTGCTCGACGCCGTGTGGGCCGTCCTGCTGCGTATAGGTGTTCACGATGTCGGCTTCCTGGCCGCTGACCAGGCCGGCTGTACCCTCCCAAGTTTTGGCGCCAAACGACGGGGCGCACTGCGACGGTGACAGGACACTTGTCAGCAATCCGTTCTGGTAGATGTATCCGTTCCAGAGCTCCGTCGGGTTCTGCGCGAGCTGGCTCCAGCGGTGGCCGGTCGGCAATTGCTGCAGCGTCAGGTCGTGGGCGGCGCTGTACCAGAACTTCACTGACTCGAACGTGCCCAGGACTTGTGGTCCAACTTGCGGAGTCCGGAGTCGTGCAACGCGTTGGACTTCCGCGATCTTGCCGTTGGCGTGGTAGACCAGCCTGAGGCACTCACCTGAGTACGGGTGGCCGCTGGCACTGAATGCGTCGCCATTGATGTAGTCCAACTGAAATGTCGGGAAGAACCAGCCATGCTTGGTGTATTCCAGCGTGTGCTCGTTGTTGTTGGTATCAGCAACACGGACTAAGGACAGCCTGTAATCCAGATTCTTGAGCCTGGCGCGCACTTCCGGACCGCCAAACGTGAAGCGCAGGCCTGCCGCGGTCTGGATTGTGATCTCTTGCGTCAACTTCTCGCCCTGCGTCACCGCCACATCTTTGTGCCAGGCTGATGCCGCCACGCCAACGGGCGTCGCAAACTTCCAGCGGCTGGCAGGGCTGTCCCAACTGGCTACGAAAGAAATCTTGTCGCCGTTGGGAGTGTACCAGTCAAAGTGAGGCGTTGGATGCGCGCCGGTGTCGTACCTCATGATCAGATATTGCAGGTAAGTGCCGAACCAGCCGCGACCCAGTGGTCCGTCGATGCCTACCTTTGAACTGCGATAGGTGCGGTCAAAAACAATTGGAAACGCGCGGCCCTTGGTGCTTGCGTCGACAGTGCGCCATGTGAACTCGCCGTTCTGGAGCGTGACGTTGACAGCTGCCGCGTTCGCCATCGGAAAGGGGTAGCTGGCGGGCATGCCGGCAGGCACACTCTGGTCGCGCACAAGCCGGTACGAACCCGTGGACACCACTGTCGGCGGGTTGCCTTGTACGACGACATCGAATGTACCCTTGCCGACGTTTGCGTTGAGCCCGACGTCCACCTTGACCTCAAGCACGACCGGCTGGTTCAACGCCGACAGGTCCGGCGTGCCGTCGTCAAAAAAGCGCGCGCCGCTGCCATAGGATGAGCCGCCGCCCTGGAGCACGTTCACGTCCGTGACGGTGATCTCTGCGTCGCTGAACTCTATCCAGTCCGCACCGTTCAAGGATTCGCCATTGACGTACAGGGTCTGGTTCGCCTGCCCCTGCACCAGGTCGCCGGAGATGATCGCCAGCCCGCTGCCACCGATGTAAATGCGCAGGAAATGCCACTGCGTCCAGAAGCCGTACTCATTGGCCACGCGCACCCGAACCACCAGCTCTCCGGACGCGATCCACTCTTCTTGCATGTCCGTCGTCACCAGGATCTGCTCAACCGACCACGTGGCGCCGGTCGTTGCGGGCGTCCCCCAGAGCGCGTACTGCGAGCCGGCGATGTTTTCGCCGGCTTGGATTAACGTGCTGCCGCCGACATAGAAGTCGCGGTCCACCACGCACTCAAACGTGTCCGGATCGATGTCTGCGCCACCCTGCGAATCGAACTCGACGGCCACGAGAAAGGCGCCGTCGGTGATGTCGTTCTCCTCCACGGCGCCACCCGTTTGGACAAAACTGACCTTCGGATAGTTTGGCGACGGGGGCGCAACGACCTGTACGCCGACGGGCAGCAGTTCCTGGTATGTCGCGAACCCGTGCTCGAACCAGACGTCAGGCGTGACGATCTCAAGCGATGCCGCCCCCAGGGCCACAGCCTGTGTTTCGATGTCGAACAACAGCAGTTCGTTGGACAGCGCAAGAATACTGCTCGCCGGCACGGTCATTCCGCTGGTAGCGGTATTCACGACCGTGCTTGCCCCGAAGTGGGTATAGTTGCCGAACACGACAGCCGGCCAGATGCCATCGGAATCAACCATGGTGGGAGATGCGCCCGCAACTTCCGGGGCCCTGGGCGTGGCAGCCACGATCTCGCTGTCGCTGCCGGGGTTTCCCCACGCCAGCGGCCGTACCTTGTAGAATTGCTCGACACCGTTGGTGGCAGGGTCATGAACGTAGAACTGTGCACCAGTGGTGCCAAGCTGCGTGTACGGCCCGGCATACTGTGCAGCAACCAGAATCTCATACTGAAAACCCGCACCGGTCTGCGCGCCGGCATTCCAGGTCAGCAGCACGCGGCTGTCGCCGGCGTATGCGCCCAATTCGGCGATTTCGGCTGCCAGCCAGACAACCAGGTCAGCACCGGCGGCTTCTCCGGGGTCGTCGTCGAAGGCCTCACCGGCGTGGTCACCCGCGCACCCGACCAGTTCAACTCGCGCGGCAGCCGGCAGCGCCGTGACGTTGAAGCCCGTGACGGAGTCGAAGGTGACGCTGTTCAGGCGAGCGAGCGGTGCAGCGCTATAGCGCCAACGGATACAACATCCGGACGCACCGCCGACGAACGATAGACCGTCGATGCTCAGACCGGTCAGGTCGGCCCCGATATCGAGGAAGGCGTCCTGAAAACACGACGCCGCGATGCGCAGGTCGGCGCGGCGCGTCACAACTCCGTACAAACCGCCGCCCGAGACCGTCGCCGCGCCAATGTCGATCATGCCGCCGTCAACATCGAGGTTCGCGGCATTGAGCAGCACGCTGGCGCCCGACGCTGCCCACAACCGCCCGCTGCTGCCGGCTGGGCCATTCAGCGCAAGCACGGAGTTCGGGCCCACGGTCAGCGACCCTTGATTGTCCAGTTCCATTGTGTCGGCTGTTCCGCCCTCGCTGAGGGTCAGTGCAGCGCCAGGGTGGATCAGCAGCTTCTGTCCGGGATCGGCCAAACGGAGGACAGTCGGTTCGCCGGGCAATGCAGCAGCCCCGCGAACCTGAACATCGGCACGCAACTCCAGGGTGGTAAACGTCGGCAGCAGCACAAGGTCATTGGCCGGGGGCGTGGCCACCAGCGGAAGTCCAGGCTGGTGCGGGATGGCCATAAGGTCAGCCAGCGTCAACGCCGGCATGCCACGGGCATCGATCACGGCCTTGCCGGCGTGTAACGATACGCGCCCAAACGTCCCCGATGGATCGACAAGGTCCGAGCCGGGGAACCTCAGCAGGGCAGCCGCGTGCGAGCCGGATGCTGGATCGACAAATACAGCGATCACGTCTGACGCGGTGAGAGCGACCGGGATGAACAGCCGAAAGCCCCCCGTAGCGGGGTCCGTGGTCGCGGTGGCCAGAATTGGTCCACCCTGTGCAACCGCATGCACCGTGCGGTTTCCGACGACGCCGTTGGGGTCATGGTAAGCTCCGGCAATCTCGTACATCGGGTCGATGTCAAAGCTGGGGCCGGACGAACTGTTCACCGCTTCGTAAGGATCGATTGTGGTGACCGTCCAGACCCATGAGACAGGCTGGGATGCGAGTGCCCATGAAGCGGGCGTGCGCAACCGTACTTCGGTGGTCACGCCCGCGGCTGGCGCCAGGCCGCCGGCGGTCATCGGTTGCCAGCCCGAAGGCGTCTGCACTTCGAACAGGTCCGGGGCGGTTCTTGAGTCCAGTTGGTGCAGGGTGCTCCCGCCACTTTCATGGACCCTGATGACGAAGTGCAGGGCGTCGCCATCAGCGTCGCCGGCCTGCGACCACCGCAGTACTGGGCGCGCGCTGTGTACGGTCGAAACCGGTTCAATGGGCGTGGCGGCTGGCGGCGCCCAGTTGCGATGGTAGCTGATCGTGCGCCATTCACTGGGCGAGCCCGGCGCCGTTGGCCACACGCGCACGCGCGCGTAGCAGTCCTGACCCATCGGAACTGGCGCTCCCACCTGAACCACGTTGCTGGCGTCCGGCGCGGCCGATGTGAAGTCCCAGACGAGGCTGCTGAATGCCGGATCGTGGGAGAGCTGAACCTGGTACCGAGCCTGCACCTCGCCGACAAAGTCAGAGCCAAACGACCATGCCAGGAAGGGCTGATCTGCCACCACGCCTGACGGGTCTGCCGGCGTTGTGCCGCTTTCGCGCACCTGCAGCCAGCGGACAAATGCCGGCCGCGGTATCGCGAAGTCGTCGTCTTCAATCAACACGGGATACTGCGGGTTAGTGACCTGCACGCTGGCTGTGGCGGACGTCAGGACCAGCGTGAAATCGCGGAACGCGACGTCCTGTTGCGTGTTGCCGAAGATGGTCACCGGAAACTGGGCCGTGTAATGCCCAGCCGGAATGATCACCTGCGTGGTCAGCGGCGCGTACTCGTAGCCGCGCCGGGCGAGGCCATCAACATAGTCGATGTGCACGACAACATCGGCGCCGAATGCCTGGTTCAGTGTCAGAGTCCAGACAGGCGCAGGTGTCAGCGCGGGCTGGTTGCCCTCCATGACCTGCATCGGCCCCGCGACACTTACGACAGTGGGCGGCGGCGGCGGCAACACCGTCAGCACAAACCACTTGCTGCAAATTTGTCCCGCATGGTCGGCCATGACCTGCACCGGCGCCACCAGTGGCGGCTGCCAGTGCTGCAAGGTCGGGACAATTCCGTAGATCTGTCCGCTGGAGTCGATCTGCAGCCCGGGCGCTGCCGGAGCCAGAATGGTCCAACTGGACGGCAGCAACTCGGACAGAACGATTTGCACCGGTCCATATGGCTGTCCTGACTGGGCCGGCGGCAGACTTGAGGTCGTGATCGACCACGACCCGGGGAACCAAGTCAGGTCATGCTGCCCGACATGAGCTGTGCCGCTGAACCGGCCGCCGACCCAGACGCGAGCCGCACCGGTTGTGCCTTCCAGAAGAAGGACATTGACCCTCTCATTCAGGCCAGTGCCCAGAACATCCGCCGTCCATGCTTGCACAAGCCCGGCTGGGCTCAGGGCCGCCACTCCGCGTCGCGTGAACGACGCCCAACCGCCCTCGGACAACGACGCGAAGTCACCCCCGAGATACACCGTGCCCGCAGTGGCGGCGATTGCCCGGAAACTGCCCGCTGTCTGCGGATGGAACGTCGTTACCGCCCCTGTCACACGGTCGGCACCGGCTGCGCCGTCTCGGGCCTGGCCGCCGGCCGAAGTGAAGTTGCCGACAAACACGATGTCGCTGGCCGTGCCGGCAATGCCCCAGACCCGACACGGCCCGGCAAGTTGCGCATCCCAGCTTACCAGCGTGCCGCTTGCATCAGAAACCGCCAGAATGCCGGGCCTGCCCATGGTTGTCGTGCCGTCAAAGTCGCCGCCGATGTAGAGGCGCTGTGCAGTGACATCGTGCAGCAGCGCGTACACGCCCCTGCCCGGTATTGGATCAAGCGACACGGCCCACGGTTGCAGCACGCCCGTGGCCTTGTTGACGCGCGCCACGTCCGTTCGCAGGTATGAGCCGGTCGTGCCGCCAACGTGGGTGAAGTCGCCGCCGATGTACAGGGCACCGGAGCCGTCGTATGCGATGGCCCGCACAGTTGCCGTCGCCCCGGACACGGCCGGGTTGAAGCCGTTTGGCAGCATTGCATCGCCAGATGCCGTTGCCGCAGCGGCACCCGTTCGTGGCAAGCCGCCGCACGTTGTGAACGAGCCACCAAAGTACACGGTGGCGCCGTCAGTGGTCATCGCCAGCACCGGACCGTTGGTGCCCGGGCACCAGGCCAGCAGGTTGCCCTGTGCGTCAATCGCCGCAAGGTTGCCACGCAGGGCAACAACCTCTTGAAACGCACCGGCGATCGCATAGCCGGTGCAGGCTCCGGTCGGCGACCACGTTGCGCAAACCCCGCGAACGGTGTCGGCAACCGATACCCGCAGGTTGGCCCGCAACGTGCCGAATAACCCGGCCTGCGCCGAGTACGCGGCCACGTGCCCGGCGGGCGTGGTTCCGGCTGCGGTAAAACTGCCCACGGCCAGCACTTCGTCGTTGCCCGCTACCAGGCCCAGGACCCGATTGTTCAAGCCGGAGGTGAAAGTCTGCCGGACCAACAGCCCGCCGTTCAGTGAGTACACGGCCAGGGCATCCGGGGTGCCGGACCCATACGACGGTGTCACGGATCGGCCGGCCCAGATTCGGCCGTGGCTGTCGCAGGCAAGGGCGTGTACCGAAGACTGGCTGCCGGGGCTTGAACCAGGAAGCTGGCCCAGCAGGTTGGTAACAGCAAGGTTCCAGACGTTGTAGTAAGTGGTGCCGTAGTACACGCCCGAAAACGAGCCGCCGAACACGATCGTATTCGAGTACGATGTGCCGTATGAGCCCGGCACGATCTCGACGGCGTTGACCGCACCTCCATACGCTCTAGGTATCTGTGTGTAGACACC
The DNA here is from genome assembly GCA_025993795.1 of Planctomycetota bacterium. Taxonomy (GTDB): domain Bacteria; phylum Planctomycetota; class UBA8742; order UBA2392; family UBA2392; genus JADJRK01. The sequence continues at coordinate 42,500 of JAMQHL010000002.1, read as the reverse complement.
CGGAGATCCGTTGATGCTGAATGCCGCAAGGTTGGAGATGGTCAGGCCCATCACGGGATAGTTGTTCAGCCACACCGCACCGAGGTAGTTGCCTCCCACGACCAGGCAATATTCACCGACCTTGATGCCGGTCTCGCCGATGCGCATGCAATGCACTTCGCCGTTGCTTCCGCCGCCTCCCTGCGCAACACCGAACCGGTTTGCATCGGAGGGCACGGTGCCGTTGGCATGGACCACCGCAAGATTTCGGAAGTGCATGTTCGAGACAGGCGGGTTGTCAAGCCGGTCGAACTTGCCGCCGAAGTAAACGCGGCCCCACTTGTCCAGGTCGATCGCATTCACGAGTCCAAACGTTGTGCCCTGCATGTGCGGGTTCGGGCGGAATGCGCTGTCCAAAGTTCCATTCCAACGAATTCTGGCGATGTTGCGAATCACGGCCCCGGGCTGCCCGGGTACCGCGATCTCAAATCGTCCGCCGATGTACACGTTGCCGGACGCGTCGGCGCGGACCGCACGGATGTCCGGTGCCGCCAGGAACTGCGGCGGCTGGAACTGCACGGCACCGCTCGTGTCCAGGACTGCCATGCCGGCAGCCTGCCATTCAACCCCGTCAAAGCTGCCGCCAAGGTACGTGGTGCCCTGGGCGACGGTCATGGTGTGGACTTCGCCACGCAGACTCCATTCGCGCTGAAGGCCCGGCTGCGCCGCCGGGGCGCTGGTCCCTGCGCCGACGCCATACACGGTGGTGACGGCCGTGCTGCCCGCCACCGCAGCGCCCACAGCAGAGACAATTCGTGCATGGATTGTCCAAGCCGGGGCGTGATAGCCGGGCAGCACCTGTACCCGAAAGGTCGCAACCGTCTGGCCGGGAGTGAACACGAGGCGCGAGCTGGTTGGCATGTACGGCGGGCTGGACTGGCCGCGGGCGAATTCCGCCGAGTCGGGCAGGCGGTCGTCGTCGCCGCCGTTGGCGCCCCGGCCCGGCTCAAACGTCTCGCAGTCCACGGTGACGGTGCCGACCGGCGCTGCGTCAAGCGTGACCTCAAACTCGGCGTAGCTGTCCTTGCTGCCGAAGTGGGTAAGGCTGGAGCCCGCGATCTGCACCCCCAGCCGGCTCTCGTTCCGGAACACGGAGTGCTGGCCCGTTGAGCGGGCAATGATGATGTCAGGGAAGTCATCCAGGTCGGTGTTGGCCGTAAGCAACGCTACTTCGGCAGGACCTCCGGCGTGGCCGACATACTCCAGTGGTACAAAGCCATCGACCGTCTGCCCCACGACGACCGTGAACCCGACGCACTGGAGCACCAACTCGGGGGGCGCTTCCGCATTCAGATTGCGGGCAGTAAGCTTGTGGCATGTACCCGACACTCCGTGCGGCCCAAGGGTGTCAACGATCCATCCACCAAGCTCCAACACATACCGGCCCAGTACGATGTCGCGCGGCCCCGCGAACGCTACCTGCGGCGCGCTTCCCGGCGGACCACCCACAAGCGTCACGGCTGTGGCACCCGCAGCATCAATGTCGCCGATGAGTACGCCTTCCGTCGTGAAAAGCCGGGCAACGCCGCCTGCCAGCACCAAGATTTGCGGCAGCCCCCTGCCGGTGCCGTACTCGATCAGGTCATGTACCAGCAGGCCGGTCACAACCGGTTCTGTTTCACATAGTAATTGCGGCTCACTGAATCCGGTCTTGCCTGCCATGACCATGACCACGTGATGCTGATAGGCGATCACCAGATCTAGGCGCCCGTTCCAATCTACATGCGCAGCTTGGACGGCCACGGGCTCGCCATAGCCTCCGATTTCCAGCGTTTCCACCATCTGAAGGCCTTGTCCGCTTTCCCACTTGTAATGCAGCACGCCGAATTGGTCGGCAATCACTACACCCGAAAGCCCGGTGAGGTCCGGATCAAATGATCCCGTGACCAGCAGTGAGCGGCCGCCACGCGCCGCGCCAAACACCGCAGCGGGGGCGGGCGTGGCGGACGCGAAAGATGAATACAACAGGTGGCCCTGATCGTGGACGCTGGAAGTAGCGATCGCATCCAACGTGCCGTTGCCGTCAACGTCGGCCAGCGCCATGTCGCTCGTGGCCTGTTCGCCCAGGCCAAAGTGTCTGGCAGTGCGGCTGAAACCGCCCGGAGAGACCTCACCGGCAACGGGCTGGATATGGACGAAACTGGCGGGGCACTCGCTCCAGAGATCCTCGGGCCCATTGGGGACAACGAACCGGATGCGCCAGAAGTAAGGGGTCATGGGTTGAAGCTGCGTTCCAATGCCCAACCCCAAGGCAATCAGCGGACTGCGCAATCCTGCCGCGACGGGCGCGAACTGAATGATGTCGCTGGTTGCAACGATACACTCGAAGTCGCTGGTCAGTGACACCTGCACTTCTGCTCCGGTAGCGACCGGGAACTCGCCGCTCGTGTCGCCAGCATATTCGGCGCTGAAGCTCGGATTCGCAGTTCCGATCGATGTCGGGTTGCCCTGGGCCTGTTCGTTGCCCGAGCCGACAGTGACGCGCAGGTCGCAGGGGCGGGCGGCGCCCGCCACGGTGAATGACGCTGCTTCCGGCGAAAATGGACTCGCCACGCCCTCTGCATTCTGAACCGCCGCGCGCCAGAAGTACGTGACGGATTCCCCCAGCGCTGCACCGGCATAGGCCAACGCAGGCGTCAACGAGCCGTTGGTCGTCGGCGCGATCGGCGTAAAGCCGCTGTCCCAGATCAGCTCGGTGAGCTCGGGGTCCAGAGCAACCTGGACACGCAACTTGGCAGCCGGCGCCTGCGTTTCTGACTGATAGCGAACCCGGAAGAAGGGGTGAGTCGACCACCCGCCGCCGGACTCAAAACTGCCGGCCCACTGCGCTGTGTCAGACACGGCCAGTTCAGTCGGCGCAAGCGGGGATGCGTACAGGAACGAGTATCCCGCGGCGATCGCGCCAAGCGCGATGCTGAGTAAGAGTGTGCGCACATCTGCTCCCGGCAGGACGACGACTTGAAGAAGTTCGCTGGACTCAGAGGCCGGAAATGTATATCTTTCAGCTTATCTTTCAATAGAGTTGCAAAATTGTGATACGACACCATAGAATAGTGCGATTGAAGCGATTTATGCGAATGGGTAGTTCGAGCTCAAATGTGCAATCCCGACTTGGAGTGCAGGCCATGAAGCGAATGCGACCGGGCGCCATCTTGTTGTTGTTTGCTGCACTGGTCCTGATCACCGGACTGGCCACGTTTCACTTCATGGGCGGTGGGCTTGACCTGCTCGCCGGCGACCCGGTGGTGCAGTCTCGCGACGAGTTGCAACACGAGGCACTGGCGCCCCTATCGATGAATGCAGGCGAATCAACGCGCAGCCCAGTGCAAGGCGTGGACTCCGGTGGGACCATGCGAAGGCTGGAAGCCCTTCGGGACGACCCCAATGCGCGCTCGGACATGCAGGAACTGTCGGGTGCGATGGTGGCGCATGAATCGCCAGACGTGCGGCGCACGGCGTTTGAGGTTGCGCGGCATCTTGCTGTCAGGGAAGGCGACACGCAGATTCTGAACTTGCTGAAGTCAACCATCCGCAGTCCGCACAGCGAAGTCAGGCGTGAAGCCCTGCGCACCTGCACGACGCATCCACAGTTCGACCTGATCGAAGACCTGTTGCAGCTTGCGGCCCAAGCTACAGAAGAGAGTTTCCTGGCAGTCCAGGCACTGGCATTCCTGGATGATGATCGTGCGCAGACGGCTGTCCTTGACGTGGCGCGATCGGAGCAAGTGCCACGAAGTCAGCGCATGCGCGCCGTGGCACTATTGACGCGGACACAACTTTCTGCCGGCGTGCTTTACCTGCAGGAACTCGCAAAGGGCGATGACCACGAACTTCGCGACTGTGCGCTTGCAGCGTTGTCCGCAATGCAGCAGCAGTACCGGCGCTGATGCGGGCTCGCCCCTGACTGGCATGAGACCAGGCCACAGAGGTCGGCGCGATCAAAGACCGCCGATTCCGGCGCACCCTGCCATCAGTTGAACGTTGGCTTGACCACCTCGTCCCACCAGCGCTCGTAATCGATTTCGCCATGTGGCTCGCCCACGTACTCGCCTGCAGCGTTGCGGGATCGCGCCGGCACCGGCACTCGCCGGGTGTTGCCCGATGCGTCGCGCTCGTCGCGAAATCGATAGCCCTCGAACTGGTCTTGCCACCGGCGCGCGAGGCGCTGCACGCGCTCTTGCGCAAGGCGCGTCCGCAACTCGCAGAACGAGCGCCAGACGCCCTCCGCGCGTTGAGACAAGCCGCGCGCACCAAACGCCTCATGGGCGGCCCCGGCTCGTTCAAGGTAGGCCGATGCCAAGGGGTCGGCCCAGATCCCTTTGGCGCCGGACTCAATGGCACGCGAGTTGGGCAGCGCCATCACCTGCGCAGCATCCAGCCGCAACCGGGCGACGCGCGAAACGAACGCGGCACGGTCGTCGCGCGGCACGTTGTCCACCCATGCCTTGACCGACACGATGCGGGCCGTCTTGTCGTCGCAGGCCACCAGTACTTCGTCGCCCGCCTTATTGAAGCGCACCGTGTGAAGCGCGCCGCTTTCCATTTCCTCATAGACGATGAGCAAACGGCCCGTCGCCATGTCCCAGACTCGCGCCGTGCGATCGTCCCCGCCGCAAACCAGTTTCTGGTCGTCGGCACTGATGTCCACCCAGCGCGGCGAGGCGAAGCGATGCAGTGCGAACCGGTGCCGTTCCGTGCCGGATTCGAAGTCCCAGATGCGCGCCGTCTTGTCGTAAGAGCACGTCACCAGAGTTGCGCCGTCGCTGGAGAGCTTAAGGCCGCGAATGCCCCCGAAGTGTCCTTCCATGGTCCGCAGAGGCCGGCCCGAATCATACGCGAATGTCCTGATGACGCCCTTTTGCCCGCCGGTCACGACCTGGGTTTCATCCGGCGTAAATGCAATTGCCCACAACGTTTCCCCGGCGTCAATGCGCAGGCGCTCGGTGCCGTGCGGCAGACTCCAGATCCGGATCGTGCCATCGAAACCGCATGACGCCAGCTCTGTGCCCTTCTTGTTGAACAGCAAATAGTTGACGCAGTCGCTGTGCCCGTTGAGTTCCTGAGTCACGCTGAGCGTGCCGGGATGAAGCAGGCAGATTCGCCCTTTGGTAGTTGCACAGGCGATGCACGAGCCATCCGGCGCGTACTCCACCCGCGTCACCTCCTGGCCCAGGTCGGCCGATTCCGCCAACTGCTCACCTGTAGTCGCATGGAAAGTCCTGATGCGTCCGTCTTTCCCGCATGTCGCGACTTGCGCCTCGTCTGGGCTGTAGGCAGCGCAACGCATGTAGCTGGTGTTGGCATCGAACGACACGCGCACGGTTGTCGGCTGCACTTCCCAAGACGTGACGGTCTTGTCGTCCGAGCAGGCAATGGCGAACGCGCCGTCGATTGCAAACGCGACGTGACGTATCTCGCCGCCGGCCCCCTCAAATCTGCGCACTTCCTTGCCATCCCGCATCGCGATCACCCGCACCGAGCCGTCCGAAAGCGCTGCAAGCACGAATGCGCCGTCGGGGCTGATATCGACGGCATTGACCATGACGATGCCGGCAACGTCGAGGCGCGTGTACTCCTCGCTCTCGTCCAGTTTCCAGACACGAACGGAGGAACCGTCACTGCCGCTCACCGCCCACACGCCATTGGGAGACACACTGACTCCGTTCAACACGAGGCTGCGGCGCTGCGGGTATTCGCGCAGCACTTTCCCGTCGGCGATGCTGATGAGCCGCAAGTGAAGGTCGCCGCACGTGACCAGCACGGCGTCGCCCTGCGGCAGGAAGTCCATGCCGGTAATGCTTGATGGAAGGGGCCCGATGCGGCCCACGCTCTGCCAGGTTCCGGTATTGAACCGGATCAGCGTGTTCTCGGCACAACCGGCTGTCAGTTCACGCCCATCGGGACTGAATGCCAGCGTTGCCACGGCACCGCCTTCGCTCGCAAAATCTGTCGCCAACGAGCCGTCGCGCACCCGGTAGATCAGGATCTTCCCGTTGCTCTGGCCAACAGCGATCCATCGCCCATCCGGGCTGGCGCACACGGCTCTGGGCGTGTCGAAAATCGCCGAAACACGCCAACGCACCGCGCCCGTCAGCAAATCCAGCAGCGTCACAGAACCTTCCAGTTCGATTACAGCCACACCCTCTCCGCCAGGAACTACGGCCATCCCGTAGAGCGAATGTTGCAAGCCTTCAAGTGTGCGGCACTCTTTGGCCTTTTCGGCGTTCCAGAACCGCCACGTGCCGTCCAGCGCAGCCGAGATGAGCAGGCCCTGATGTGGCGTGAAGCTGACAAAGTTGATGGCGCCCCAATGTCCCGCCATTTCATGCAGCAGGGCGGTTGACTGAACGTCCCAGACCCGGACAGTGCAGTCTGCGCCACCAGACAACAGCTCGCGTTCGTCGGCACTGAGCGCAATGTCCAGAACCTGCCCGTCGTGGCCCACGAAGCCTGCAACCAATTCGCCCGTGACTGCATTCCAGGTCAGGATCTTGCCGTCGTCGCCTGCGGTGACGATCTGCCGGCCGTCCCTGAGCCACACGATGTCGCGGACTTCGGCTTGGTGTGCTTTCCAGCGCGCAAGCTGCATACCGTTGGTCGAATCGAGAATCGCTACCGACCCTTCGTACATGCCAAGTGCCAGCAGCCGCCCGTCGCTGCTGAAGGCCAGAGCGCGCCCAGCCTCAGGTGGCGCGTTCCACTTGGCCCGGGTTGTCAATGTGCCGGTGTCCCAGATGCGAATGGTGCGGTCTGCGGCCGCCGTGGCGAGTAATCCGGCGGCCTTGAACTCCGCCATCGCAAGCACGTCGTTGGCATGGCCCTCGAGGCTTGCAACGCGCTCTGAGGTTGCAACGTCCCAGACGTCCAGAACATGGCTTGCGCCGGCTGCAAAAATCCGGCTGCCATCGGCCGAGAACCTCGCGTGGTAGTAGTCGAAGCCGGAGTGGTCATGTCCGAACCTCGCAACGGTGTCTCCCGTAAGTACGTCCCAGACGACCAAACCGCCCAGGACCGGCTCGACCGCGAGGCGCCCCGTCGCATCCGGGGAGATGCTTCCGTAGTAGTCCCCAAGGTCCGGCGAAGCTGCCGCGTTCAGCCCGGCAAAGATCGCGCGCGTACGCCATAGCGGACCGACGCTTTCGCGCAATGTGTTGTCCGGAGGCTCACCTTCCAGGTCCTCACTCAGGTCGCGCGCGGACTGCAGATGCAACAAAGCAGCCTGCCTGCGAAGTTCCTTTCGCGCCGTCTGTGCGAGATTCACCTGAACACGCGCCGCGTTGCGCCGCGATTCTCGAAGCCTGAGCTGGGCCTCCTCCTTGGCCTTCTGTTCACCCTCGGCGCGCTGGCTGGCTAACTCTTCCATGCGCCTGGCCTCGGCCTCGTTCTCCTGCGCCAGTTTCTTGGCCGCGGCTTCTTTATTCGCGTTCTCCAGGGCAATGTCGCGCTGCTCTGCCGTGCGCGCTTGCTCTTGCGTGATGTTCCAGATGTACGCGGCGATGCCCACGATCGCACAGGCCACAAATGCCGCCGCTGCATTCCACAGCAGTGGGTTGCGCCGGTACGCCAGCTGCACACGCCGCGCAGCCCCGGGCGGGCGATACAGGATCGGACGGCTGGCCAGTGCCAACGCAACATCCGAGGCCAGCACGCCTGCGCTTGGGCGATCCTTTGGTTCGGGTTCAAGCCCGCCCTGCAGCAATGCGCGCACTTCGGAAGCGGCCCTTGGCAGGGCGATGCGCGGGGCTGCGGGGCGCTGCGCGTGTTCGCGCTTGTAGTGCGAAGTCTCATCGAGCTGGCCCTGTGAAATCCGCGTGTCGTCCTGATCCCACTCGAAGATCCGCGTGCCCGTGTAGAGCTCGTAAAATGTCGCGCACAGGGAGTAAACGTCCGTGGGCGATCCTACTCCGGCCTCGGAGTGTCTCATGCGCAACTGCTCGGGTGACATGTACGCCAGCGTGCCCGGTGCTTCGCCCGAGCGTGTCTGAATCGTACGCGCCGCGCTTTGCGAGCGCGCAATGCCAAAATCCATCAGCTTGAGCTTGCCGTCGGCCGCCACCATCAGGTTCGATGGCTTGATGTCACGGTGAATCAGCCCCACGCCGTGCACCACATCCAGCGCACGTGCCGCCTGCTCCAGCCAGAGTGTGATCTCTCGATGGCTGGGCGACTCCGGGTCGAGCGCAGCGACCTGCTTCCATACGTCCTCCAGCGTGCGACCCTCTACCCACTCCAGCGCGATGAATGTCTTCGCCGGCTTGCCGCGCGCAAACAAAGGCTCGAACCAGGCCTCTGCGGAAAGATCGACGTTGCGCGGCACGAACCACGTGCCCTCGCCGTACCCGATGACCTGCACAATGTTCGGGTGGTTGAGCAGTGAAAGAAACTCCGCTTCCTTCTGAAACCGCGCAGCATCTTCCGTTGTTGCACTGTCGCGCAGAATCTTGACTGCAACGCGCCGACCCGTCGAAAGCTGGCGCGCGAGGTGCACGGTGGCAAAGCCGCCTTCGCCGACAGGTCGGCTGACAAGATAGTCGTCGAGCACCACGCCGCGCAGTTCCTCGGGGGCAAGGCGCTTGAGCAGCTTCTTAAGCTCGCGCTCGCTGGTTTCGGCTTGGCCGAGCATGCGCGCGATGGACTGCAGCACCGGCCCGGCCAACGCTGGATCCACAAGGGGGTCGCCGTCGTCACCCGAGAAACGCGCCGCGTAGTCGTGTGTCAGACCGTTGAAGGTCAGTACGCGCTCGTGCCGCACGGCAAACCACGGGGACGCGGGCGACAGCGACAGCAGGTGTTCGTGCAGGCCCAGCAGGCCAGCCTTGTGTAGCTCGACGAGGGGCATGAGAGCCTCGGCGGCGCGGTTCCAGAATGGCGCATCCGGCGCGGGCGCTTGGTGCGCGACGTCGTTGCGCAATGCAATCGGCATCGCCAGCAGGCCCAACAGCGTCAGACCCGACACCTTGGTGCGGCAGACATCTGCAAGCGGGCGAAGTGACTCAAGTGTTTCGCGCGCCGGACGCTGGTCAAGCAGCTCAAGAAGTCGCCCCAACTCCGGGGCAACTGCCTGTTCCTGTCCGCGCGAAGCTGCCGACCGCGCCTTGCGCAAGGCGTCAACCAGGCCTTTGAACGAGCCGAATGAGGGCCGTTGCAGGTTGCCCAGTGCCTCAAACAATGCCGGAGATACAGCGCCCGACGCTTCCCACAGCGCAAGCGCGTGCAACGCCAGCGAACGGAAGTCTGCCTCCAGCAAAGCCAGCACGCGGCGCACGAACCCTTCCGCGCCAAGTTCCACGGCCGGCCACTTTGCCCCAGCCTGAGGCATGCGTACCTCACGTGCCTTTACAAATGCATGGAAACCAACTGTGCAACCAGAAATGCATGGGAACGCGGTATGCCTGCGCGGGACCCGGGACCGACGTCAACATCCGGCGACCTGGATGTCAGGCAGCAATCGTGCTCCACTTTCCAGTCCAACGACATGTTAGTTGGGGCCCGTACCTCTGACCACACTCATCCGCAGCGTGCTGTCTGGTGGATCGCATCGTCCAGCTTGCGATCATGCAGGGCGACGCAAACTGCTGACGCAGGGCTTCTGTGGAACATACCAGGCCGCCCGGATTCGGTTAGAAGCCTTGCTCCAGGCGTCCTAGCGGTGGCCCGACCCGCACTTGAGTACAGCGCGAGTTTGCAGTGGACCGAAGGCGTGCGGCTGTCGGCGCAGGAGCCTTCGTGGAAAGGCCTGCCGGGCGAAGCGCAGACTCACGGACACGTTCGCCGATGAACCAGAGCATCGGGCGAACTGCCAGGACGGCATTTCCGGTAAGGACAGGGCGTCACGGGTTGCGGCGGCTGGCGTACATCTCGAACACGAGCGGCGCTACGGTCTGCACCTCGCAATAGATCAGCCCGCTGGCTGTGGCTTCGGGAACGTATGTTGAGGCCCCGTTGAAGCTGCCACTGGTGCCGAAGTGTGTGAAGAAAGCCTGCGGCACACCGCCGGAGCGCTCAATGGTCGCGGCGTCCAGGTCAGTGATGCGGAACAGCAGCGTGCCCTCGTAGAAGCTGGCCGTCTGGGGCGTGACGATCAGGTTGTAGCCGCCGTCCTGCTGATACAGCGCGGGCGCGGACAGTCCGTCGTAGCCCAGCGCGGGGCCGTCGGTCGAACTCACCAGGAACGATCCCCGGTACTCCCAGGTGCTGCCGCCTGTCGGCAGACGCACGAGGATCACGCGGCCGGCCGCGACTGTTCCGTCGGCTGCCAGGATGCTCACGTACAGCCCGCTGGAGTTCACCAGCAGGCCCGGCTCGCTGAACACGACGGCGCTGTTCAGGTCAGCGTGCAACTGGTCGAGCTGCACTTCGGGCGGACCGATGATGACGTTGTCCGCGGTGTCGTAGATTGAGCCGACGAACAGCTTGCGCTCGGCCGACCATGTGCCGGACGGGTCGGGCGCGCTGCGCAAAGCGATCCAGCCGTGATCGAACGCGCGCACGCCGTTGACTAACAGGTAGCGGTGCCACATCAGCTTCCAGCGCTCGGAGGCCGGGGCATACGGGTCACGCACGAGCGTTGAGACTTCATGTACCCAAGTGCCCGCGTTGTTCGGTGGCGCCAGCGGCAGCGTGACGTCCTGCGCGGCGTTGATGACGTTGCCGCTGTCGGTCCAGGTCAGGCCGGCGTCGTCTGAGTACGCGAGGCGCGTCTGGATCCAGATGTTCTGCCCTGGCCACATGGCGGAGTCGAGCACTTCGGAATAGCTCATCCAGATCCGTCCGCTGAGCGGGTCCGTGGCCAGCGAAGGGTCGAAGATACCGTGGCTGCCGCCCCCGCCGCCGACCCCCGCAAAGGTGATTTGAACCGGGCCGCTCGGGTTCGGCACAGCGCTGATGCTGACACCAGCCGAGTACTTGCCGCCGGATTCCTGCACGAACGCGGTGTAGTGGTAGCGCACGCCGTTGGTGAGGCCGCTGTCGGTCGCGCCGCTTCCGACGCCGACGTACACCTGCACGCCGTCGGTCACCTGCGCGGGTGCGGCGGCTGTATCGCGCCGGACTTCCACGCCTGCGAACTCGGCGAACGTCGGGTTCGTCCATGAGAGGGTGAGTTGCATGTCGCCCTGCGTGGCGGCGAGCGCAGTCACTTCTGGAAGCCCGCTGCCTGAGCCGCCGCCGCCGCCGCCGCCGTCGCCGGCACAAGCCGCAACGCCCAGCAGCATCAGAGTAAGAACCAGAGTTCGCATGAGCCCTCACAGAGCAATGCTTGCGCTTTACTCTTCGCCGCTTTCAGCTGTCCCTGCCGAAAATTCCATTGGCCCTATTTCTTGGCGTTTCTCGGACTCGGCCAATTCTGTCCAGATTGTAGCAAACCGCCGTTTTCAAACCCGCCAAGACGGCATTTCTGGTAAGGACAGGTCATTGGCGTTCATCGATTGCATCTCCTTCAAGGATCTCGAACGGCTCGATTCCTGCTTTGGCGCAGGCCTCGCGCATAGCGGCGGTTTGCCGTTCAAGTTCTCGTTTGTCGCCAACCGTGCCGAGGATGCTGGCCCCCGCTTGCCATGAAACTCGCGCATCGTTCTCGTGCTTGCCCAGCAGTTGATTCCGTGCAAGTTCACACAAGTGGATGCCTTCAAACCATGGATTCTTGACCGCTTGGTGGATAGCCAACGCCTGCTTGAAAACCTGATCTGCCTCGGCGAGGCGACCCGTTTCACGATAGAGAATTGCCAGATTTCCGAGCGTGAGGCCCTCGCTGCGCTGACTGCCATTCTCACGGTGAATAGCGAGCGAGTACTCGTACTCCCGCTCGGCCTGTTCAAAGCGGTCGGTCGCCATGCAAAGGTTCGCCAGGTTCCCCCTGATCACGCCTTCATGCACTCTGTTGCCGATTTCACGCATGATTTGGAGTGCCTGCGTGAAAGACTCTTCGACTAGCTGCAACTTGCCGAGTTCCCACTGTAGAATCCCCATTTCGGATCGGGACCAGCCCTCAAGGGTCCGATCACCGGTCTCCAAGGCGATGGCAAGAGACTGCGCGGCCAACTCGCTCGCCTTCTCGATGCGACCCGTCTTCCTGCAAAGCGAGGCAAGGCTCCCCAGTGCAACGCACTCACCATTCCGGTTACCCACTTCGCGGTGGATCGTGAGTGCAGCCTCGTAGGCACTTTCGGCCTGCTCGATTAGCCCGGTGTTGGCGCAAAGAAACCCCAGGTTCGCGAGAGTTGTACCCTCGCCTCGCCGGTTTCCGGCCTGACGATGCGCGGTCAGCGCTTTGTCAAATGTCGCCTGCGACAGTTCGGACGAGCCAACATCCCTCTGAACCACTGCCAGATCGCGTAGAACGAACCCTTCAAACCGCGGACTGCCGGCTTCCTGCAGGCATTCAAGCGCCGACTGAAGAAGCAGTTCGGCATCGCCTGTCTGCCCGGCAAGTGTGAGCATCGAGGCGGCGCGTCTCAGCGCCTCGGCGCGAGCTACGCCTTCCAACAGCAACGCAAGCTGCTGCCACGTGCGGGCGGAAGCGCGACGCTGGAATGTTGTCTCGTAGTACTCGGCGGCTCGGTGAAGATACAGCTTGCGAACGGCGTGCATTTGTGCTTTGTCTGCTGCTTCCCCATCTCCTGCCTTCAGCGCGTGTTCAGCGAGGTTTTCGGCCACGCTGTCCAGGATATGGGCCGCCAATTTGGGTGGGTCGACGCTATCCAGCGGTGCCGGAATGGGGGGGCGCCCACCCGTGGCCGCTTCAATCAAGTACACCGCTAGCTCATGCAACTTCGCCCGGTCACCCGGCATCTGCATCTGGTACGCCGCATCACGCATCAACGCATGGCGAAAAAGATAAGCGTCCTCGGCGTTCACCCGTCGCCTTTCTGGGTTCCGTCGAGCGGCAACGAGCCTGCTGTGTGGCAGACTTTGAGCATCTCCTGTCTCGTCTCCCGCATCAGACGGTGGTCTTCGAAGCTTCGGATAATGTCTGCACCTTCGCGCCAGTGTTCACGGGCGGACGTGCTGTCGCCCTGTTGCACCAGCAGCATCGCGTAGTCGCACAGGTGAGCGGCGAGAAACCGACTGGGGCCCAGTTCGCGCAGGATCGCCAGCGACTTGTCGAAGGTCTGCCTGGCTTGATCAAGCCTGCCGCACCTTCGGTGAATACACGCGATGTTGCCCAACATACCGCCTTCAAACAAGCGATTGACCGTCTCCCGGTGCAACTCCACCGCATGTTCAAACACAAGGATTGCACCTTCCGGGTTGCCTTGCTGGGACATCCTGACCGCTTCAAATCCAAGAGCCGTGGCCTCGGCGCGGCGGTCGCCGACTTCACGGTGTAGCTCCATGGCCTGCTCAAGCGTCCGGACAGCCTCATTTAGGCGCCCGCCACCCTCAAACAACAGCGACAGGTTGGACAGTATCCGCCCCTCCAGCCACGAGTCGCCGATTTCCCGCGCCATGCCACAGGCCTGAAGGTAGACGCGCTCCGCTTCGTCTTCGCGTTCGGTATTCTGGTACAGTTGCCCCAGAACACCGAACGCGATGCATTCAGCTCGGCGATTGGCCGTCGCGCGCGCAATACTGAGCGCCAGGCCAAGCGTTTCCTCCGCCTGCAGAATTCGACCGGTAACCCGGTACAGGTTTCCGAGTTGAGTCAGGACGCCTCCCACGGATCGCTGGTCATCCACTTCGCGCAGGGCGTCCAGCGAAAGTCCATACAGCTCCTCGGCCCGTCCGGCGCAGCCGGTGGCTTCAAGGATGGAAGCGAGATTCCCCAGGACCTGGCCCTCGAGCCGACGGGCACCGGATTGGTGACTGCACGCCAGCGCGAGCCCCAGCAGGCGCTCGGCCTCCAGTTCCTGGGCCATCTTGTGTCTGGCCTGGGCCGCGCGGCGCAGGGACTCGCCACGGGCGGCGCCGCTGACGAGCTCGGAGTGTTCCAGCCAGCAGTCGGCCGCTTCTACGTTGCGGTAGCTCCGCATCGCATACAGCGCCGCGCGCCGAAGGTAGATGGCGCGAGCGGCGGCCAGCGCCGGGTCGGCGGGAGTGCCCAGCCTGGCGTGCCCGGCCAACTCATGAGCCTGTGCATCCGCAGGGCGCAGCGGGGCGTCATCGAGGTCGACGTCGTCCGAAGGCAGATCGTCTGGCGGCCCCCCCAGCAATGCTTCCAATGCGTGGAATGCCAACGAGTGAAACCACGCACGCTCGCCGGGCGGTTGCAGCTCGTAGGCGGCGTCACGCACTAACGCGTGGCGAAAGAGATAGGCATCTTCGGCGTGCATGGGGGCATGTTAGCAGCGCGCGCCGGGTACCGATAAGCGAGGAAGAACCAAGTGTTGGTAGCGGGGTACGGCGGAGAGCGAGTCGAACCACCGACCTCGATCAGGCGCGCAAGCCGGTTTGAGGCTAGAAGTTAGAAGCGCCCGGCCGAATTCGACCGGGCGCTGTCCTTTGGTAGCGGGGGCTGGACTCGAACCAGCGACCTCAAGGTTATGAGCCTTGCGAGCTGCCATCTGCTCCACCCCGCAGTGGTTGGACAATGGTTACCTTGGCCTTGTGTTCGGTCAAGGGGGCAGAGGCCGTCTGGCTGGGCCTCGTTGCATGCGGCTTGGGCGCCCACTTTGGCGTGGGCATTCCTGCCCCGGGCGCTCGTTGAACGGGCTTTCGCGATGCGGGCCATGGCGCCTGCTCAGCGCTGCACTTCTCGCCACGGCTTGCTGGCGTAGTTCACCAGCGGCACGTCATACCCGGGCCTGATTCTTCCGCCCCTGACCAGGTCCTGTGGGTGGGCCACGCCATCGGTGCCGGCGGGCGGCTGCACGGCCCGCGCAACCAGCCGCTCTACGGGCTTGGTGCCGCCTTCTTCATAGATGCGGAAAACCGCCGGCATCAGCAATGCGGGCCTGGCTGACGTCGCGGGTTCTTTGTTGGCGATGTCGGTGAGGTTGGGCAGTTCAATAAACTTGTCCGGCTCGAACGCCAGGTCGGTCACGGCGGCATCCTTGTTGCCGGCCAGCGCAAACTTCAGGCGCGCGCGGGCAAGCGCGTGGGGGAACCTCCAGTCGCCGGCTGTGCCTTCGGGCAAGCTGGCGACGAAGCGCAGCTCTACTCGCTCGCGCCCGCCGTTTTCAAGCTGCCGGCCGAAGCGCTCATAGACCCATACCCGCCAGCTCGCGCCGCTGGTGGGGTCGCGGTAGATGTCACGGCCCAGAAAGCGCACGCCGCTGTCGTCGAGCCTGCGTTCTACACCTGTCAGTGTCAGCAGCTTGCGCGTCTCAAGCTGCACGATCAGGTCGTCGTACACCTTGCCGGCATCGGCCCCCTTGCGTCGGCGCACGGTGCCCGGCAAGGAGCAATCGTAGTAGTAGTCAGTGCCTGCATCTTCATCGACGGACTGCACCAGCCACGAGCCGCCAAGGCTGTCCTCGGTGCGAATGCGCCCTTTGCCGCTGCGGCCCTCGCGGCCGTACAGCTCAATGTAGCGGCCTTTCTTCTGGTTCTGGCCTTCGTTGGCGGCGATGTCGATGTCGAAGATCAGCAGCGTGCTGGGAATATTTCCACCGCAGGCGCGCGAGACCTCGTCAAAGCGCTGCACCATGCGGCTCAGGCGCGTAAGCTGGCGCGGGTTGCGCAGGCTGTCGCACTGCTTCCAGCCGGGCACAAACAGCGCGTGGCGCAGCAGCGCCGTGGCGCCGGGGCTGGCTGCGTTGAACGAAGGGTTGACGACGGGCTCAATGAACGCGCTGACACCGCGGCCAAGGTCAAGCATGCCGCCGTGGGCATCTGGTGAAAGCGCGCGGATTGCCGCCTCGGTGCATAGCATCTTGTCCCCGAACGGCAGCGCGATGCGCCCAAGCGGCGTGGCCGCTTCACCCCAGCGTTCGCACTTTGCGATGACCAGCGTTTGCGCGCCGTCGATCGTGCGCACGCCGGCGCAGCGTATCTGGCCCAGCGAGACGGCCATGCCGCGAGACTTTTCAAAGCGCGCGAGCTCGCGTACGCGGCCCTGCGCGGTCGGCTCGCGCATCTCTACGACGATTCCCGCGTCGTCGCCGCGCGCAACCACGAGCCCGAAGCCGAGGGCGTCGCGCAGCAGCGTTGACGTCAGGCGATCCGGTGGGAACGTGCCTTTCAACAACTCGGTGGCAACGCACTGGCCGGCGGTGATCTCAAGGCGCAGCAGGCGACCGGCGACGGGCTCATGGCTTTCCATCAACTTCACAAAGCTTCTGGATGCGTCGCGTTGCGCGGGTCGCGGAATGGCTCCATCCCACGCCACTACCGCCAGCGTCTCATTGTCGATCCATACGGGCCGGCTCGCGTGCATGTCGGGCGATTGCGCAACCGGCTTCCAGTCTGCGGTGCCGTACACGACGAGCCGCGACAGGAACTTGCCGGCGACGCTTCGAAACGACCGGAATGCCACATGCCGGCGGTCCGGTGAGACCACGGCTGCATCCATGAACTCGGCCGAGTTCAAAACGATCGATGCCGCCGGCACGGCGCCGCCCGCGGCATCAAGGGCGTCGGCCCGAAGCACCTGTGTCAGGCCCTTGAGCGACTGCAACGGGTCATAGTGCAGCACATAGGGCGTGGCGTTGATTTCAAACACTTCGGTCAGCGTGCGTCGCCAGGCACCGCTGGTTTCGCCTTTGCCCAGCACGTGCGTGACGCGCGTGTATTTTTCTGATGCGCTGTCATACCGCCACAACTCGCAGGTCGGCCACGCGCCATTGCTGCTGCCGCTGTAGGGCCAGGCGTTGACGTCAGGAACGGGAAAGCCGGGGTCGCCCGCGAACTCTGACGTCTTGTCGTCGCTGGCGCCGGCCGGGTTTTCCAGCAACAGCCAGCCCGACTTGCCGTCCGGCGCGGAGATGCCGATCTCGTTGGCCGCAAGCGGCAACGCCATCAGCATCATAAGCAAGAAAAGACGCATTCAGTTTCCAGTCAGCGACGCGTGCCCCGTTGGTACTACGAATCGGCAGCCTTGCAAGGCGGGCTAAACCGATTCCGCAAGCGCCTCAATCGCGGCGAGGTCCGGCGCGGAAAGCGGTGCTTCCGCGGCACGGGCAAGTTCCGAGATAACCTCCGGCGAATGTGCCGGGCACAGCACGCTCGTGACACCGGGTTGTGCAAGCGCCCAGGCTACGGCGGCGCGGGGGCCGGTCATGGCGCGGGGTTGCGCCCAGGCTTCGAGGCGTTTCGCGAACTCGACCGCGCGGCTGAACGCTGGCGGCGTGAACCATTCGTCGCGGTCTTCATCGGTGAACACTTCGTCGCCGGTATAGCGCCCTGCCAGCAGGCCCGAGTGCAGCGGGTCCGCCGCAAGAAAAGCGACGCCGTGCTTGCGGCACCAGGGCAGCAGCGTGTCCAGCGCACGGCGGTTCAGCAGGTTCAGCGGCGCCTGGACACCTCGCAGTTCAACGAGCGCGGCGAGAGCCGTAACCTGGTCAAGCGAATAGTTGCACACGCCGGCAAAGCGCGCGTGGCCGCCAGACATCAGGTCTTGCAAGCCGCGCGCCGTCTGCGCGGGCGCGGTGCTGTCGGGCCAGTGAACCTGGTAAAGGTCGATGTGTGAGGTCTTGATGCGAAACAGGCTGTCGTGGCACTGGTTGATCAGGTTTGCACGCGAGTTATCCAGCGTCAGGTCGCCCTTGAAGGCCAGGCGCGGGCCCGCCTTGGAGGTGATGAACAGGGAATCACGATTCAGCCCCTTGATTGCGCGGCCAAACAGCTCCTGGGCATGGCCGTTGGCGGTAATCCAGTCGGTGTCGATCAGGTTGACGCCAAGGGCAACGGCATGCGCAACCGTCGCCGCGGTGGCGTCTTCACCGTTGGCAGCAGGGTCTTCGGTTTGGGGGGCCAGAATCGCAAGTTGCCCCAACGGCAGCGAAGCGGTCGGCGGGGCCGAAAGGCTGAGGCCGATCACGCTGACTTCGGGTCCGCCAGGAAAGAGTGGGCACTTGCGCATCGCTGCATGCTAACTTGTGCGTCGCACACGCGTATGTCTGAAGAAACCACACATGAGCCGCCCAAGAAAGGCGAGACGCTGCTGGAGGTCGGCGGCGTCGTAAATCTGCCCGAGAGCAGCGAGACGCTGCTCGAGATCGGGCAGATGTCGGTCTACAACAACACCGACGTGCAGAAAACGTTGCTTGATTTCGCACCGACCGATGCCGCCACCCAGCGCGACAGCGAAGCCGAAACGCGCCGCGTGGCCGCACCCCACGGCGCGATTGGCGGCCGTCGCTATGAAGTGAAGGGCGAGATCGGCCGCGGCGGCATGGGTGTCGTGATGCGCGCCTTTGACCGTGACCTGCACCGCGACGTGGCGCTGAAGATCACGCGCAGCGACCGCACCGGCAGCCACAGCATCGGCCGCTTCATTGAAGAAGCGCAGATTACCGGGCAGCTCAACCACCCCAATATCGTGCCGGTGCATGAACTGGGCCATGAGCCCGGCGGGCGCACCTTCTTCACGATGAAGCTGGTGGAGGGCAACTCGCTGGCGCGCGTCCTGCGCCAGCTCAAGGTCGGCGATGCCGACACGCGTGAGAAGTTTCCGCTTACGCGGCGGCTTTACATCTTTGGCCAGCTATTGAACTGCATGGCCTACGCCCACGACCACGGCGTGATTCACCGCGACCTCAAGCCTGACAACGTGATGATCGGCGACTACGGCGAAGTCATGGTCATGGACTGGGGCCTCGCGAAAGTGCGCGACCGCCCCGAGCTGGTCAGCAAAATCACCACGTCGCGGATCCAGACGCCCGGCAGCGAAACCATCGACGGACAGGTCATCGGCACACCGGCGTACATGCCGCCGGAGCAGGCCCGCGGCGAACGCGACCTGATTGACGAGCGCAGCGACATCTACTCGCTGGGTGCAATCCTGTACGAAATGCTGGCGCTTGCGCCGCCTTACGAAGCCGACACCGCCACCGACCTGATTCGCAAAGTTGCCACACAGCCGCCGCCGCCGCCGAGTCAGCGCAACCGTGGGGCCGTGGTGCCGCGCGGGCTGGAAGCAATCGTGATGAAGTGCCTGTCGCCGGACCGTGACCATCGCTATGCGACGATACGGGAGTTGCAGAAGGCCCTCGAAGTCTATGAAGAAGAAGTCGAACGATCTGCCGATGAGGGCCTGTTCTTTTCGTTGCTGGGCAAGACGTTCGCGTTTCTTGTGGTGGCCTCGACGTTTCTGGCCACGGCGCTGATTCTGGTCGGCGCGGATAACCTGTACCTGAGCACGCACCTGTATGACCCCGGCATCCTGAGCGGGCTTACGGTGCTGGCGTTTGGCACGATGGCTGTGTGGCTGTACCTGAAGCCCTGGGCAGCATTCGACGCGACGCACGGCTTGTTGCTTTGGCAGCGATCGGGCATCACGCCCGAGGGTCTGCGCGGGTACTTTGTGGCGGAGGCCTCGCGCCGCGCCAAGTGGATGTACCTGGCGGCGGTAGATCTCACGCTGCTGTATGCCGTGGCGCTGCGCAGTGTGGGTGCCGCGATTGTCGCAATCCAGATGTTCGGCGGCGCGCTGCTGGCAATCCTGGCCGTTGGCGCGCTTGAGCAGGGCTGCTACCGCAAACTGGATGCGCTCGACGCGATTTCAGGCCAGGACCGCCGCGATATGCTTTTTCGCTGGATGGTCGTCGTGCTGGTGCTGATTCTTGCGGCGTTCTTCATGGACCAAGCGGGCTGGGAATGGCGCATCCAGCGCATGCCTGCTGACTTCCGGCGCGGCACACTTGTGCTGCACCTGCTGGCTGTGCTGGCAGGCGTGTGGGTGATCGCGCAGATCGGGCACCCGACGCGCGAAGTCAATCGCGCCATGCGCATGCTGCTGAGCAGGCGCATGACGCGCGAGCAGCGTGAACGCGTCGCGCCCATGGCCCGCAGCTTTGCCAGCAACGCCGTGCTGTTCGGTGCGATGGGCAGCCTGGCGTGGATCGGCATGATTTCGCCGGGGCTGCTGGACAAGTTCGGGCACGAAGTGTCGGCGACGCACTACCTGATGGCACTGACGCCAATGTGGAGCGGTGTGCTCTGGAGCTGGTTCTTCCGCCTCAGAGCCGGCAAGTTGATCGTCAAGGCCAGCGATGAGCTGGTGCGCAGGTACGACCAGTACCGGCTGGAACCCCAGTCGCCGAAGACCGGAAAGGTCGCCTACTTCGCAGCGTGGGCGCCATTCATGCTGGCCGGCGTGGCGTCCAGCGTGCTGTTGATCGCACGTGCCTGGGGCTGGGTACACTTCTGAGCAGATGGCGTGGCAATGGCAGGCAGGGAGCGCCTGATGCGACATCGGCCGGAAGCCGAGGCCCTGTGTGATGTTGCTTTGGCGCCCTGGCGCTAACCGCGTTCGATGAACGTACCGTGGTTCTGTTCGGCCAGCTTCTTCATCAGGTCCTTGTCGGCATCTTTGCCGATTGCGATGGCGTGGATCACTACCTTCCGGAACGTGTTCACGCGGGCGATATCAGCCAGGATGTTTGCCGGCTCGCAGAAGCGGCCGTTGCCGATTGTGCCCCACTTCGGGTCGACCCTTGCGTAGTCCGTGCTTTCGTCGCACCAGCTTGGAGTGCCGTCGGTCATGAAGAAGATCGTGTCTACGCCCTCCAGCATGGCTGTGCGGTCGAGCGCAGGATCGTCTTTCACCTGGCCCTTGCGCACGACGCCAAATGCGCGAATCAGGCTGCCGTGAATGTTGGTGCCGCCGTTGGCCTTCAGTGCGCGCACCGCGTTGCTGAGCTTGGACTTGTTTGCGGCGTTCGCTTCCACCAGCCCGGTCACAGCTTCGTCGATCAGCTTGTGCCTGGTTTCGTAGGTGATGATATTGAAGTAGTAGTCCTCGGGCAGGTGCTCCAGGCTCCATAGCAGATCGACCTTGGCCAGGTCCAGCTTGGTGCGCACGCCCGTATAGTCGGGGCCCTTGTCGGCGCCCTTGCCCGTTTCCGGGTTTCGCACGCGGTCCATGTCTGCGGGCCATTCCATGCTGCCGCTTACGTCAATCGCAAAGATCACGCGCTTGCCCACGGCTTCGGCGTTGAAGAACGTCGGTGCGGCGACGGACTTGCCCTGGTATTCTTCGGCGTCGCCCTTGAGCAACCAATTGCGCCACCAGCGGCCGTCCAGATACGCTGGCTTGCCGGTGATGCGGTTCAGGCCCAGCGCAGCGAAGTACTTGATGCGGTCGTCCTGGGATTTTTCCAGCACGTTGATCAGCGCCATGATGAACGGCTTCTGCACATCAATGCCATCTGCCGGGCAGAGCTTGCGCGCGGCTGTGATGGCCGACAGCGTCTCAAAGACGTTGCCTTTGTCGTGCTCGGGCGCATAGGCGCTGAGAACCGGCAGCACTTGCTCGGCCAGTTCGATGCGGCCTGACTCGCCGATTGCTTCAAGGGCGCAGGCGGCGAGGCTGACTTCTTTTGCATGCTTCTTGGTCAGCGCGGTCTTGAGGATGGCGTCGCCCTTTTCTGTGGTGCCGTGGGCGATGCCCGAGAGCGCCCAGTAGGCAGCAAACATCTCTTCAGACTTGCGCCAGCCGGTGATGGTGCGTTCGGCTTGTGCGAGGCCGTCGTTGTCCTTGAGGTCCTTGAGTGTGAGGCCCATTTCGCGGCCGGCGAAACCGTCGCGCTCGGTGGTAAGTGCCTTGAGCAGCGCGAGAACGGATTTCTTGTCGCCGTCTTTGACAAGGCGACGGGCACCCTCAATGCGGTGCTCGGGTTCTTTGGCGCCGAGCAGCGCAACAGAGTTGGCGTTCTGCGCAATGGTTGAACCAACGGCAACGCTGAGCAACAGCGGCAGCGCGAGCAGAAGCCGTCCCATGGTCGTCTCCGGTCTACGGGTTTCCAGCATAGTCAATCACAAGCGGCAAATGTCACGGCCAGGTCAAATTTCCGGGATACTCCCGTGGACTGGATGTTGCATGGCCCGCCCCTGCCGGGGCGGGCCATGTGGATCTGGTTGAGAAGTTACTGCTTTCTGCGCCGGCGCAGCCTCAGGCCCAGCAGGCCCAACAGCCCGAACACGCCGCTGCCGCCGCCCATCGCCGCGCAACCGCCGCCGCCAGCCCCGGAGGCGCCGCCGGACAACGGGTCGATCGGAATGACTCCGCCGGCGTTGACGTGGACCACGACGGTGTCGGAGTCAGAAAGGCCCAGCGGATCCTGGACCGTAAGCCGGAACGTGAGGGTGTCATTCACCGCCGGCGCCGTGAAGCTCGGCGTCGCGGTGTTGCCGTTGCTCAGCGTAACGGGGCCGCCAATCGTCTGGACCCAGGCGTAGGTCAGCGGGTCGTTGTCCGGGTCGCTGCTGTTGTTCCCGAACAGTGTGACCACGCTGCTGTACGTCGCGCCCTGGTCGGCGCCCGCGTCAGCATTTGGCGCGAAGTTGAGCGGGTTGACCGTGACCACGATGTCGTCCGTGTCTGTGCCGCCCCTGCCGTCGTTCACGGTCAGCCTGAACGTATATGTCTTGGTGCTGCCGGTGGTGGGCGCCACGAAGCTGGCAGCCACAGTGTTGGCGTTCTGCAGCGTGACGGTGCTGCCCGCGATTTGCGCCCAAGCATAGGTCAGCGGGTCATTGTTGGGGTCGGTGCTGCCGTTGCCATTGAGCGTAACGGTGGCCCCTTCATAGACCGTCTGGTCGGTGCCGGCATTGGCGACGGGTGGCTGATTGGTGCCGCCTCCACCGCCGCCAGGGTTGTTCGCAATCCAGCCCTGTACCATGGTGTTGGTGACCTGGGTTGCCGGTCCCTTCCAAAGCAACTTGCCGGTGCGGTCAAAGGCAAAGGCCGTCCCGAAACTCAGCGAGCCCGACCCGTAGTAATACGCGGGTACTGAACTCGTGGCTGCATACGGAAACTGCATGCCCCAAGACGATCCCGTCGTCCCGATGGAGGCCTGCGTGCAACCGTTCCAGCCGATTTGTGCTACTGCGATTACCTGGAAATCCGATCCTGAGTTCGCCGAATGGATCGAATTCATGTGCGGAACTCCGCTTTGGCAAATGCTTCAGCCGGGAGCCCACAATTCAAGAAGTGTGATGTAGCCGGGTGCTGCGAAGTAGTCATTCAGTTCGTTGAACCCGGTCGGGATCGGCCCCCAACTTTGCGCGAACTGGATGTTGGCGGCTTGGCTGCCCGTAGCCTGCGCCGCCATGGTGCTGCAGAAAAGACTCAATCCCACAATTGCTGCCATTTGCAGGACGAGTCGTCCGCCCAGTCGACCACTCATGCTCGACATTCGAACCTCCTCCGTGCCTTTGGCGTTGTCAAAGATCCCTGCCCTGTGCAGAGAGACCATGCAAACGAAGCTTGCTTTGGCTGGTTCAGGTTGTCTGTAGAATTCCGATCGGCGATGGGCACGGAAACGACAACTCTGCCGCAAATCGCATATGTCGCATCGTGAGTTGCGGCAGTTTCGGTGAAAGCCGTCATTCCCGGGGGCATCTCACGAGATGAGTCAACGCCACCGCGCAGGCGTCCGTGATGTCGGCAGGCTGGGGCGGCTTGGCAAGGCCGAGTTGCAGGGCGACCATGCGCGCTACCTGCTGTTTGCTTGCGCTGCCGTTGCCGGTGACAGCGCGCTTGATGACCTTGGCGGCATACGAGCTCACACTCAGCCCGGCGGCGCCAAGAGCTGCCAGCGCCACGCCGCGCCCCTGCCCGACGGCCAGCGCGCTCTTGATGTTCTTGCCCGCGAACACTTCTTCAACGGCGGCTTCGGCCGTGTGGTGCGATTGTGCCGCCTCAAGCAACCCGGCGTGAACCTGTGCCAGCCGCTGCTCAAGCGTCTCGCCACGCGCGTGAATGGCACCACACGCGACCAGGCGAAAGCTGCGGCCCTGTTGCTGCACCACCGCCCACCCGACAACGCGAGTGCCCGGGTCGACGCCCAACACGCTCAAATTAGACTGCGGTCCCATGGCCGAAAGAGTAGCTGAGCCCGAGGTTGCGTGGTACCGGCTTACCCGGCCTGAGGTAGCGGTGCTCGGTTTGCTGTGCGCTGTGCTTGTCGCGTTGTGCGTCGTGATGATCGCCGGCGGCCGCGGGCCGCAGGAAATCACGCGGCATCACACCGACCTGCCGCCGGCACGCGTGAACGTGAACACCGCCGACGCCGCCGAGCTGATGGCGCTTCCCGGCATTGGTGAGCGCAAGGCAGGGCGCATCATCGCCGCCAGGCAGGGCAAGCCAATCCGCACGCTCGAAGAGTTCGCAGCGGCTGCGGGCGGCGTTCCTGCCGAAACGCTGCAAAGGCTTCGGCCGTACCTGATTTTCGCCGATGATCGGTAGTCACGTCTGGCCGGCAATTCAACAATCTCTCCCCTTCTGCCTCCTAACCCTCGAAGGCTTCGGCTCTTGCGTCGATCTTTCAGCGCCGCGTTGTAGCAGGCTTTGCCCTCGCTACACTGGCACGCTTCCACGGAGGCTCGGTGGCCGTTGCCCCAACGCTTGGCCGTGGCAGACAAGGACAGTCATGACACTGCTCAAGCCCCACGGCATTACCAAGCCATCCACCATCCACCACAACCTGACGGCTGCGCGCCTGCTTGAAGAAGCGGTGCGACGCGGCGAAGGCACGTTCAGCGACCACGGCGCGCTGATTGTCAACACCGGCAAGTACACCGGCCGCTCACCCAACGACAAGTTCACGGTCCAGGACGCCGAAACCAACGACACCATATGGTGGGGCAAGGTGAACCGGCCGATCACGCCCCAGACCTTTGACAAACTGCACCAGCAGGTACTCGACTACTACAACCAGCGCGACGAAGCCTTTGTTCTGGATTGCTACGCGGGCACGGACCCCGAGTTTCGGCTGCCCGTACGCATCATCTGCGAAGCGGCGTGGCACAACCTGTTCGCGCGCAACATGTTCGTTCGCATCAGCGGCGACGAACTGGCCAGCTTCAAGCCTGCCTTCACCGTGCTGCATGCGCCGTACTTTGAAGCCAAGGGTGCCACGGACGGCTTGAACAGCGAAGCGTTCATCTTGGCCAACTTCAGCAAGAAAGTGGTGCTGATCGGCGGCACCAAGTACGCCGGTGAAGTGAAGAAGAGCGTCTTCACGATCATGAACTACCTGTTGCCGGCGCGCGGCGTGCTGCCGATGCATTGCAGCGCCAACATCGGGCCCGCAGGCGACAGTGCGTTGTTTTTCGGGCTTAGCGGCACGGGCAAGACCACGCTCAGCGCCGACCCCAAGCGAAAGTTGATCGGCGACGACGAACACGGCTGGAGCGATGCCGGCGTGTTCAACTTCGAGGGCGGCTGCTACGCCAAAGTGATCAACCTCAGCCCCGAAGCCGAGCCCGAGATTTACGCCACGACCCGGCGGTTCGGCACCGTGCTTGAAAACGTCGTGTTTGATGAACACACGCGCGCCATTGACCTCGACAGCAACAAGCTGACCGAAAACACCCGCGCCAGCTACCCAATCGAGATGATCCCGAACCACGAACCCAGCGGCCGCGGCGGCAACCCGAAGAACGTCGTCTTCCTTACATGCGATGCGTTTGGTGTGCTGCCCCCGATCAGCAAGCTGACGCCCGAGCAGGCGCAATACCACTTCATCTCGGGCTACACAGCCAAAGTCGCAGGCACCGAGCGCGGGGTGAAAGAACCCAGCGCCACGTTCAGCTCATGCTTTGGCGCGCCCTTCATGCCGCGGCACCCGGGTGTGTACGCCACGCTGCTGGCCGAGAAGCTGACCCGGCACGGCGCCAACTGCTGGCTGCTGAACACGGGCTGGGCCAGCGGAGGGTACGGCGAGGGCCAGCGCATGAAGATCAAGCACACGCGCGCGATGCTGAATGCGGCCCTTGAGGGCAAGCTTGAAAAGGTTGAGTTCAGAACCCATCCTGTGCTGGGCCTGAAGTATGCCACTGCTTGCCCGGATGTGCCGACCGAGATCATGGACCCGCGTGAGGGCTGGGCCGACAAGGCAACCTACGACGCCAAGGCCAGGCACCTGGCGGGCTTGTTCCGCGACAACTTCAAGCAATTCGAAGACGGCGTAAGCGAAGCGGTGCGGAACGCGGGCCCGAAGGGATAGAGAAAGTTCTGCGTTCCGAGTTCTAAGTTCTGAGTTGAAGCCCGCTCACCCGCGCCATCCTGCTGAACTCGGAACGCTGAACCCGGAACCCAGAACGAATGGAAGCAGAACTCAAACTTGTCTGGATCGACCTTGAGATGACCGGGCTGAACCCGGACAGCGATGTCATTCTGGAAATCGCGTGCATCATCACCGGCGCGGACCTTTCGCCCGTCGCCGAGTACCACGCTGTCATTTTTCAACCCGAAGAGGCGCTGGAACGCATGAGCCCCCTGGTGCGCGACATGCACACGCAAAACGGCTTGATCAACCGCGTGCGCGCAAGCCGCACCGAACTGAAACAGGCCGAGGCTGAAACGCTGGCGATGGTGGCCAAACACTGCAAACCCTGCGAGGGCGTGTTGGCCGGCAACAGCATTCACCAGGACCGGCGGTTTCTCGTCAGGTACATGCCCGCCCTTGAGGGATACCTGCACTATCGGCAAGTGGACGTCAGCGCACTGAAAGTGCTCACCCGCGCGTGGTACCCGGCCACACCGAAGTTCGAGAAGCCGGGCAAAGACCACACTGCACTGGCCGACATCCGCGACAGCATTGCCGAACTGAAGTACTACCGCGAAACGGCAATGCGACCCTAGCCGCAGTTTTCTTCGTGCCCTTCACGGCCCTTCGTGGTTAAACACTGGCCGCGAAACCGGAGACCACCATGCCGCTCGAAATCCTTGGCAAGATGTACGAGAAAGCCAACCGCGAGTACTACGCGATCGGCCAGTTCAACTTTTCCAACCTTGAGTTCCTGCAGTCGGCGCTCGATGCCGCCGAGGAGATGAAGTCGCCCGTGATCGTGGCGCTGTCCACGGGTGCGATCAAGTACGGCGGCATCAAGAACCTTGTGTCGATGACACGCACGATGGCAGACCAGATCAAGGCGCCGGTTGCCTTGCACCTTGACCATGGCGCGAACATGGACGACGTGAAGATGTGCGTCGATGCCGGCTTCACCAGCGTGATGATTGATGGCTCGCATCATCCACTGCAAGAGAACATTGCGCTCACCAGACAGGCCGTCGAATACGCGCACTCGCACGGCGGCATCACCGTAGAGGCCGAGCTTGGCCGACTGGGCGGCATCGAGGACGACGTCAACGTCGACGAGCGCGACGCGCGCCTGACCGACCCCGCCGAAGCCGTGCGCTTTCACGCCGAATCCGGCTGTGACGCGCTCGCGGTGGCGGTGGGCACCAGCCACGGCGCATACAAGTTCAAGGGCGAGAACAAGATCGACTTTGACCGCATCAAGGTCATCAAGGACAAGCTCAGGATTCCGCTGGTGCTGCACGGAGCATCCAGCGTGGACGCCGACAGCGTCAAAATGATCAACCAGTACGGCGGCAAAATCGAAGGCGCCAAGGGCCTCGACGCCGAAAGCTACGCACACGCCATCAAGAACGGCATCAACAAGGTGAACATCGACACCGACCTGCGCCTCAAGTGGACAGCCGTGTTGCGCAAGCTCATGCACGACAAGCCCGGCGAGTTCGATCCCCGCAAGTTCCTCGGCCCGGCCCGCGACGCAGTAAAGGAACTGATCAAGCAAAAGATGAAACTGCTAGGCAGCGCCGGCAAGGCCTAGCCGGCTCGCGGGACGCTTCACAACTCATACGACGGGCAGAACCATGGCAAACTACTTCGTGACGAAGTCTAGGCTCTAGCAGACCTTCGGCAAGGGGACGTGAAGTCCAGCCGGGCTGCCGACACATGCCCGGCGCGCACTTCGCCCAACAAACCAATCATGGCTTGGGCCGGCGCAAGCGGGTGCTGTAAGCGCACTGCGTCTGAAGACTCGAGTTACGCAGAAAAATGCACGGTTTCACTGGGACTAGTCTCAGTACCGGTGTACGATTTTTCTTATCAGCCGTGAAAACTGACCATGCGAAACGCCATCAAGAGCGCGCTACTCGTGCTGCTTGCCCTCGTTGGGGGAGTGGCTTCGGCTCAGGCAACGTTGCTTGGTGACCTGAACCCGGGACCGGGTACGCGAAACCCCGACCCGGACTTCTTCGTTGAGTTCAACGGCCAGCTCTACTTCAGGGGCAGTTACGATTTGTGGGCCACGAACGGGACGGTGGCCGGCACGGCGCTTGTCGATGATACGGTCACCACAGACAACCTGTGCGTGTGGTCCGGCGCACTATACTTTAGTGGACACGATTACGGCGCCCTGACTCAGCTATGGATGTCGAACGGGCTGACCGGGGGCTCAACGCCTGTCACGTCATTCGGTGTGCACGGCATAGGCAGTATCATGGACATCTGGCCCGCGGGCAACCGCCTGTTCTTTCACGCATCTACCGCTGCCACCGGGTTCGAGTTATGGGTTTCGGACGGTACATCCGCCGGAACATCGCTTGTTGCTGACCTTAACCCAGGCACGCCAAATTCTTCGCTGCAGTCGGTTACGCCGTTGGGCAACAGCCTCTTCTTCGTGTTCAGCACGTCGACGACCGGCGCCGAGCCCTGGATCTCCGACGGCACCAGCGCCGGCACCTTCATGTTGCGGGACATCCGAACGGGTGCCACTGCCAGCAGCGTGAGCGTGCTGGGCGAGGTGAACGGCCGACTCATCTTCTCGGCCAACGACGGGGTCAACGGCACCGAATTGTGGGTGACTGACGGAACAACAGCCGGCACAGTCATGCTTGCCGACACGCACGCCGGCGCCACCAGCATCTCGATGACCTACCATGCCTTTACTGGCAACCGGCTGTACTTCGCAGCAGCAAGTGACACGCAGGGGAGGGAGTTCTGGATCTCCGACGGCACGCCAGCGGGGACCGTGATGCTGGACATCAACCCGGGCGCGGGGGCGTCGGATCCGGTCGCCCTGTCCGTGGTTGGCAACGATCTGTACTTCCGCGCGAACGACGGAACGAACGGCGCTGAGCTATGGCGAAGCCAGGGGACAGCCGGCACCACCCAAATGGTGCACGACATCCGTCCCGGCGCCGCAAGCTCCAGCCCGGGGACGGTAGTGGCCCACGGAACCGAGTTTTACTTCTCCGCGGATGACGGCACGAATGGCAGGGAACTTTGGCGCACGGACGGAACCAGCGCCGGCACAGCCTTGGCGTTGAATCTCTCGGCAGGCAGCGCCAGCACGACTTTCAACGTGATCATCAGCTCCGGGACGTACCTGTTCTTCTACGGCACGTCCGCGGGCAACACAGGCATCTACCGTTCGAATGGCACGCTGGGCGGCACGCAGTTCCTGGGAACATGCGGCAGTTCGCCGGAGAAAGTGGCGGCGGCCGGGGACAACATGTTCTTTGCGGCGTTCGACTCAACGAACGGACGCGAGCTGTGGGGAACGGGCGGTGGTGCGCCTGCGCTGCTGGGTAACTTCACGCCCGGCTCCGGCGGCACCTGGACGTCCATAGACCCGGTGCCGTTCCGGACCTTTGGCGGCAACTTCGTGGATGTCGTGACCGTTTCGGGCGTGTCCACCCTGTGGATCAGCGACGGCACGGTCGCGGGTACGCAAAAGGCTCCAATCATTACTTCGACCGCCGACAGCGCGCCAACGCCCACTTACGAGATCGGCGGATACGCGCTCTTCCGCGCGACGAACGGCACCGACGGGTACGAACTTTGGCGCACCGACGGCACGCCAGCCGGGACACAGATGGTCGTGAACCTGCATCCTACCGGCACCGGTTTCAGCACCAGCTTCGACCCGACTGTGTACGGCGGTGAATTCTACTTCAGGGGAGACAGCGGATCGGGCGCGCGCCTGTTCAAGTCGGACGGAACCGCAGCCGGAACCACGATGGTCGGGAATGTGTCGCCCTTGCTGGGGAGCTATTCGGCGGAGATGGGGGGCTACCTCTACTTCAGTGGCGACGTTCGGCTGTGGCGCACCGATGGCACGAGCGCAAACACTCAGCAAATCGGCGGAACCAGTCCCTCCAGCATCGCGTGGATGGTCGCTACACCGGGTTTGGTGTTTCTATCTGGCAATGGCCCCACGGGGGTCGAACTCTGGGTTTCGGATGGAACAACGGCCGGCACGGTCTCGCCGCTCGACATTAACCCAAGCGGTAGTTCCGGGCCCAACAACCCTCAAGTGGTGGGCAACAAGGTTGTGTTCCTGGCCGACGACGGGACAAATGGACGACAGGCGTGGGTTTCAGACGGAACGACCGCGGGCACGCTGCGCCTGACCTCGATCACGGGTACTCCGAGCTATTCTGAGTTTGCCGTCGCCAACGGGTACGTGTTCTTCAGGGTCGTCAACCAGGGAACAAACGAGTTTTGGAGCACCGACGGTACGGTCGCGGGAACCAGCCTGCTGCTGAGCCAGCAGGTCAGCCTCGTCACACCGGTCGGGAACAGCGTACGGTTCCTGACGCACACCGCCGGCAATGTCGCAGTATGGCAAAGCGACGGAACGCAAGCGGGCACTTCGATGATTGTCTCGCTTGGTACGGGCGGGTCGACGTACTCAAGCACCAAGCTGACAGCCGTGGTGGGTAACTCCTGGTACTTCCCCGCGTCGGCGACGGGCGCGGGACTCGAGTTGTGGGTCAGTGATGGCACGGCCGCCGGAACTTACATGCTTGCGGATGCGTGGCCTGGCGCCGGCAGCGGCCTCCAGTCGACAGCCCTGGGCGTGGTGGGAAACCGCGTGTGTTTCGCGGCAACTTCGCCCGCGTACGGCGAGGAACTCTGGATCACAGTCGGTACCCAGGCGGGAACCCGGCTACTGGCCGATCTTGCGCCGGGCACCACATGGAGTTCGCCCGAGTACGGTGGAGCGCTCGGTTCAAGTCTTCTGTACTGGGCATTCGATCCGCAGGCCGGCACGGAATTATGGCACGTGAACCTGGACTTTTCGCCGCACGTCACACTGTCTGTGGCGTCCGCGAACTATGACCACAACGTCGGCCCCGTCGTACTGGATGCATTGGCCGACGTGTGGGATGTTGACTCGGCCGACTTCGACACCGGCTGGCTGAGGGTTGAGATCACGTCCAACGCCACGGCAGACGACCGCATCACCATCCAGAACCAGGGCGTTGGCGCGGGGCAGATTGGTATCAGCGGCAGCGACGTGACGTACGGCGGTACACTGATCGGAACTTTCTCCGGCGGCGTGGGCACAACCCTTCTGCAGGTTGATTTCAATGCAGCCGCAACGGACGTTGAGGTGCGCGCATTGTTACGGGCGATACGCTTCCACAACGTCGCAATCGCCCCCTCGTTGCTCACACGCACCGTCGAATTCCGAATGGACGACGGCGACGGAAACCAGGGCCAGCCCGTGTCGATGAACGTGTTCGTCACTTCCCCGGCGGTCCAGGTCGTGTTCGTCGCGCAGCCCTTCGGTGCCACATCGGGCGCTGCGCTCACTGGCCAGCCCGTCGTCGAAGTCCGCGACTCGAACAACCAGATTGACATCAATTATGTCGGCACGGTAACGGCGGCAATCACGAACGGCCCCGGCGGCGCGGTACTGCTTGGCACGCTGACTATGAACGTAGTTGCGGGCGCGGCGACCTTCACGAACCTGCGCATTGACCTTGCTGGCGTCGGCTACATGTTGACGTTCACGTCAGGCACGCTGACGGCCGCGGTGTCGCAGCCATTTGATGTCGGAGCCGGTGCCGCGGCGAGCTTGGTCGTGATTGCGTTTCCGGGAGTTTCGACCGCCATGGTGCCGTTCACTGCGCAACCAGAAGTTGAGATCAGGGACGCGTTCGGCAACCTGCGAAGCCATGACAACAGCACCCAGATCAACGTCGCCATCGCCACAGGCACCGGCACGGCCGGCGCCGTACTGTCGGGAACGCCGCAAGCCACGGTCGCGATGGGTGTCGCAAGCTTCGGCGGCCTTTCGATCGACCTGGCCGGAGCTGCATATCAGCTTGAGTTCACTTCGGGGGCGCTCGTGCCGGTACTTTCGCCGATGTTCGATGTGCTCGCATTGCCCCCGGGGTCTCTTTCAATCGCGGCGCAGCCGGGCAGCGGCACCGCGGGCGCTCTTCTATCCGCCCAGCCTGTGATTGAAGTGCTTGACGCGGGCGGATCGCTGGACACCGCAGACAACAGCACGCAGGTTGCGGCGACGATCGTTGCCGGAACCGGCGGCGTTGGTGCTGTGCTGATTGGTACGCTAACGCGCACCGCGAGCTCTGGTGTGGTCAGCTTTGTTGACCTGCAGATCGATATTGCCGCGTCGGGCTACCGGCTTGAGTTCTCGGCCAGCGGTTTTGGGACTGTTACGAGCGCACCGTTCGCGGTTTCGGCTGGAACGCCGTCGGCACTGGCGATAGTTGTGCAGCCCACCGGGGCGACTGAAGGCCAGCCCTTTACCGGGCAGCCGCAAGTGGCGGTGCGGGACGCGTTCGGCAACACACTGACAAGCGACAACACCACGCAAGTGACGGCGTCGATTTCCCCGCTGTCGGGGGCGCCCGGTGCTGTCCTGTCGGGCGCAACGATGGCTACCGCGACGAATGGCTTCGTCGTGTTTGCCGGGCTGGCCATTGACCTTCCCGGTACCGCCTATGCATTGGAGTTTACGGCGCCGGGCTTGGCGCCCGGTACTTCGGCGGCGTTTGACGTTGTTCCGTCCGGTAGCGGCGGCGGCGGCGGCAGCAACTCCGCTGGCGACGACGGCGGTTGCTCGGCAAACACAACGCCAGGCTTTTGCGTCACGACGGCAATGCTGCTGGCGGCACTGCTGCTGGCGCTGCGTGCGATCGCGGGGCGCCGACCGACGTGCGGCGTTGCACCCGTGGCGTCTTGGCCCCGGCGGCCAGCAGTGATACAGCTACCGCCGCCGTTATTGCAACCTAAGCAACACTCGTTCGGCGTTTCATCCACAGGGCCGCTGCTGCTGCTGCCAGCAACGCGAAAGGCAGGCCCTTTGCAGGCTTGACGTTGCAACCGCCGCCGCCGCTGCTGCCTTTCTTCTTGTCGCCGCTGCCCCCGCCAACCGTCACCGAAACCTGGTTGCTTGGTGAGCTATCGCCGGCGGCATTGTAGGCGATCACCCGGTAGATCCATGTGCCACTAGTGGCAGTGGTGTCGCTGTGGCTGGTGACGTCGGCTGCCACCGTCGCCAGGGTGGTGAAGACGCCGCCGCTGGGCATTCGCTCTATGCGAAAACCTGTTTCGTTGCTGCTGTTGTCCTGCCAGGTCAGGTCCACGGTGCCGGTGTAGGCCAGGCCGGTCGGTGCGGCGGGTGTGCCGGCCCCCGGCTGTCCGCCACCGGTGCCGACTGTGCCCGCTGCAGGCGGGGTGGGCAGGGCCGTGCCGCCGGTCTCGTCGGCTCCGATGTCCCAGGTGCCGCTGCGTGCGTTGCCGTCGTAGTCGTCGCTGAAGCCGGAGAGCGTCATGCCCGCGTCAATGCACGGGCTGCCGGTGTTCAGGTGCCAGCTCGCTGCGAGTTGCGGGTCGCCCTCGGTGCTGTTGGTGTCAGTGCCGCTTGTGGTTTTCCAGGCTGCGAGCGTGAGGCTGTAGCTTGTCGGTTCCCACCAGAAGACCGCGCTGCCGCCGGTCTTGTAGTAGCGGTTGTTGCTCATGGTCAGGGTTCCGGCATGGCTGTTGTTGCCCATGAAGACGGCGGGCCGCGTGCCGGCGCCGGGCAGTACGATGATGTTGTTGCGAATCTCGCAGTCGCGGCACTGCACGATGCCCACCGTGCCGCCCTTGTCGGCGCTGGCGATGCGTATGCCGCCCTGCTGGCTCTGCGCCACGTTGACCATGGTGTTGTTGTAGACCCTGGCGCGCAGGGCTGATTCAAGGTCAATGCCGCTGCCGACGCAGTCTTCAATGATGTTGTTGCGGGCAATGCAGTCGCGGCATGAGTAATACTCAGGATTCTGCGTGGTGTCGTAGAACTGCAGGCCGCTGGATTGCGCCATGCTGATGCCCTTCTGGCCACAGCTGCGAATCAGGCAGCGCTCGATGATGCTGCCGATGCTGCCGCCCTTGGGATACACGCCGTTGGTGGCGATGTCGTGGATGTAGCAGTCCTGCACCAGCATGTAGTCGCCGTTGACGTTGTCGATGCCCTCGGCGTTGCTGGGGTCACGCAAGCCGCTGTCATAGATCTCGCAACGGCGGATCGTGATGTTGTCGGCGCCGGGGATTTTCACACAGTCGCGGCCGCTGCCATGGATGCGGCAGTCTTCCACCAGGCAGGGCCCGGTATCGATCTTGATCGCGTAGTAATACCCGCCCTGCAACGTCAGGCGCCGCACCGTGCAGTTGCCGGCTGTGCCAAGGTAGAAGGCAACGTCCTGGCCGTTGACGTTGTTCGGCAGCGAAATCACCGCCGTTTCGCCGGTGTAGCCCTGGAACGTCAGGTTGCTCTTGGTGATGTACAGGCCGCCGGTGTATGTGCCCGCGCGAAAAGTGATGGTGTCGCCTGAGCCCGCCGCCTGATGCGCCCGCGAAAGCGTCGCATAGGGTGCCCCAATGGCACCGGTGCCGGTAGTGTCATTGCCCGAGGGCGCAACAAAGATCTCGGCTGCAGAAAGGGTCCCGCACAGTAGAAGTAGCGCCAGATAACGCATCCAAGGCTCCGCCGGTCGGACCGGTCTGCATGACTTCCTTTGGCGTCGAAGACATCAGTCTAGGTGGCAGGGTTGCCGTAGCCAGCAAAAATGAGCGCGAGGCTTTGCCCGCGCCCGTCAATGCCAACCACAACCCAGGCCGCGCCGCCAAGAGAAGTGCCGGCAACGGGATCAGGAAATTTGTTACGGCACACCACCGGGGCATTGGCGTCTTATACTGACGTACCCCTGCAAGACTGGGCGCGACTGTGCCTTCGGCGGAAGACATCTACCTGTTCCGGCACGCGATTTATCGCGAGGTGGCGTATCATCTTCAGGTGCCTTCCGCGCGCTCTTTGCTGCACCTTGCGGCGATTGGGGTGATTGAAGGCGAGTTTCGCGGCCAGATTGACCGGGTCGCCCGTGAGCTAGCCGATCACGCCGGCGCCGCACAGGACGGCGCCGCACAGTCGCAAATCGCGGAACTGCAGCAACTGGAAACCCAGTATCTGTATCGCGCATTGGGTTACGCTCTTCGCGCGCACCAGCCTCATGCGGTGCTGGCAATCTCACAACGCATGCTTGCGCTGCCGTGCTTCTGGCCGCTTCTTCACATAGCGGCAGCCATGGAGAGCGCGCAGGCATACCGGACGGTGGGGCAGGCGATGCTCGCGGACGAGTCCTTGGCGCAATGCATTGAGCTGGCAACGACAGAGCAGGCCTACCGTCAGGTCGCCGAGGCCCTTGTGACTCGAACGCTGGTCGCATTGCAGATGGGAAACGTTGCCGGGGCGGCTCGCTGGCATCGCGACGCTGTGGCCGCAGCTGAACGGTCGTCAGACGCGGGTATCGTCGGGTGGGTGATGGCGGCGGGGGCGAACTTCCAGGATATGGACGGCGATATCGAGGGGGCCGAGCGAACCCTGCGGAACGCGCTGAAACTGCTTGAGGGCAACACTTATCGAGGCCTGACATTGGCGACGCGCGGCAACCTTGCCAACCTGCTTTCGGCCAGTGGCAGACGCGATGAGGCAATTACCGAGTATCGCGCGCTGATTGAAGCATTTCGTCGTATCGGCAACGACGTGGGTTCCGCCCAGGCGCGTTCGAATCTCGGACGGCAACTGCTGCTGACCGGCGAGCTGCATGAGGCTGAGCAATTCATCCGCGAATCGATGGACTTTTTTCGCATGGCAGGCATGCGTGGCTCGTACGCGTTCTGCTCGTCAAACCTCGCCGACGTTTGCAGCCGGACCGGCCGCCTTGAGGACGCGCGCAAACTGTTCGCGCAAGCCGCAGAGATCGCGCAAGAGTATGACGCCCACCAGCGTTACGCGGCCACACTCGCTTCGCAGGCGGGGCTTGAACTGCTTTGCGGCCACGAGCTGGCGGCCCACGAGTTGATCGAGCGTTCGCGTACCGAGTTCGAGATTGCGGCATCGGCAATCTACATTCCAGAGTTCTGCGATATCTGGCGGCTGCGCATTGCGGTGTCGTCGGCTACGACGGCAATGGCACAGCAAGGCACGTCGCGTCTGCGCGCCGGGCCACCACAACGGAGATGGCTGGTCGTGTTGCGCGAGCTGCTGGGTGGCATGGAGCGCGCCTACGCCGCCCTGAAGCTGAAGCACGGAACGTTGATCGAGGAGAGTGTATTCGCCGGCCGCGCACTACTGGCAGAACTTGAAGCGGCAACGAAAGAAAATCGGCCGGCAACCATCTTCAGGGGTTGGCTGCCCGCGGAGTTCCGGCCGGAGCTGAAACAGGCGCTGTTAGAAAGAATGCAGCAACGCTCTCCGGCAGAGTTCAACGCCCTGAAGCGCTTTCACCCCGCGCTCTGGAAGGCAATGCAGCCGTGAAAGTCGGCAATCTCGGCGAAACAGCTGCGGCCTGTGCTCGTCGCGGAGGCGAATCGTCCCCGGCTACTCCGCTGAAGCCGTCAGGGCCTCCAGCTCCTGCCATTTCGCATACAGGGCCTCGAGTTCAGTCGCCAGTGCCTGGCGCCGAGCGGCGAGCTTGGCCGCTTCGGCTTTGCCGCCCTCTTTCGTGTAGAGGCCGGCGTCGGCCATCTGGTCGTCGAGGGAGAGGCATTCGGCTTCAAGCTGCTCGATGCGTTCGGGCAGCCGCTTGAGTTCGTTTTCAGCTTTCTTGCGTGCCCGGCGGGCCTTTTCGTCGGGGCGCTCGCGCGCCGGCACCGGGGCCGGCGTGTCAGGCTGGCCGGCTTGGCGCAGCTCAGCCAGCAGCCCTTCGAGATCACCTTCGTGAAAGCGCGCGTTGCCGCTGCCATCGAGATAGAGAATGCGCGTGCACACCCGGTCAAGAAAGTAACGGTCGTGGCTGACGACGAGCACGACGCCGCCAAAGGCGCACAGCGCTTCTTCGAGGGCTCGCAGTGTGGGGAGGTCGAGGTCGTTTGTCGGCTCGTCCAGCGCCAGCACATTGCCGTGCTGCAGCAGCAGCTTGGCCAGCAGCACGCGGTTGCGCTCGCCACCCGAGAGCTCGCGAATTCTTGTGTGCTTGCGCTGGCCGGGAAACAGGAATTGCTCAAGAAACGGCGCAACGCGCTGGACCTGGCCGTCCACTTTCACCAAGCCGTCGGCCTGGCCCGCGACTTCCTCGACGACGCTCTTGGTTTCATCGAGCACACTGCGCGACTGGTCAATGCTTGCCACCTTTACGGTTTCGCCGATTTCGACCGTGCCCGCGTCGGGCGCCAGCTTGCCCGTGAGTATGCGCAGCAACGTGGTCTTGCCGGTGCCGTTGGCGCCCACGATGCCAAGGCGCATGCCCGCGCTGAGCTCGACCGTTACGTCGCGCAGAACTGCGCGTGCCCCGTAGCTCTTGTTTACGTGCTCGATGCGAATGACTTTGCCGCCGAGGCGCGGGCCCGGCGGAATCTCGAACGCCAGGTCAAGCCTTGTCTCCAGGTCAGCCTGCTGTGTCATCTCGCGATAGCGGCCCACGCGGGCCTTTTCCTTGGTGGTACGGCCATGGGCGCCGCGTCGTATCCAGACTGTCTCGCGTCGAATCGTCGCCAGTCGGTTCTGCTCGGTGTTTGACTCCGCCTCAAGCCGCGTCGCCTGCTGCACCAGGAAGTCGTGGTAGCCGCCATCGGTCGAGTACAGCCTGGCGCGGTCAACCTCAAGGATGCGATGGACGATACGATCAAGGAAATAGCGATCGTGCGTGACCATCACCAGCGGCGTGCGGCTGGCCAGCAGAAAACTTTCCAGCCAGTCAATCGCCACCACGTCCAGATGGTTCGTCGGCTCGTCCAGCAGCAGGACATCGGGCTGTGACAACAGCATGGCAGCCAGTGAAACGCGGCGAGCCTCGCCCCCGGACAGCGTTCCACACAGGGCGTCGGGCTCGCGCAGTCCGAGATGACCGATCATTTCTTCGACGCGGTGCTCGACGTTGTGGCCGCCCATTTCAGCCAGTCGCGCCTCATACTGCGATTGCATGTCAATCAGCTCAGAGAGTGCTTCCGGCGTCAGCCCAGGGCGTGCCATGGAATCGTGCAGCTCTTCAATCCGGGCGTGCAGTGCGTTGCGGTTGCCAAGGCCGGCCCGGACGGCATCGCGCACGCGCAGGTCGGGTTCCAGCCTGGGTTCCTGAGAAATGAAGCCGATGCGCAGACCGGCGGCGGCGATGCGCTGGCCTTGGTCCGGAGTTTCGAGCCCGGCGAGCAATCGCAGCAGCGTTGACTTGCCCTCGCCGTTTGGTCCGACGAGACCTACGCGTTCCCTGCTGGCGAGGCCAAAGCTGACGCCCTTGAACAGCACACGGCTGTCGTAGCTCTTGGTTACGTTGTTCAGGGCGAGGATCGACATGCCGCGAGCATATCAAAGAACGCGGGCTGCAACGGGGGCTAGCGCGGTTCGTGTTCGGTCGGCGAGATGTCGGCGTCCTGCGGGCCACCCTGTTTCTTCAAGCGCCGCAGGATGTGCTGCCACTCGGGCGGGAACTGCATGGTGTCAAGGCGGTGCTCAAACTGCGCCGTGAGCTCCGTGCCGCTGCCGCGGCTTTGCTTTGCAAGGTCATGGATGCCTAACACATGGCGCTTGAGCTTGCGCACGTAAGACGCGGTGTACATGGCCTCATCGCGTTCGTAGTCGCTGACCTGGTCGATGTTGGTGCTGCTGAGCCACAGCAGCGTTTCGCCGATCAGCGGTTCAATCTGCTCGGCGGCGACGGCGAGCTGGCTGTGGGTGCCGCCGCGCACTTCTTCAAGGTAGGCCCATGTGTCGTACAGCCTTGCCATGGATAGCTGGTACTGGCGGGCATGGTCGTGGTGGTCCGGCTCGCCGACGGCGCGCATGATGCGGTGGCTGGTTTCGCGAGCGGCCTTGAGCTCGGGCAGGCGCTGCTTGGCGTTCTCGAGGTGGAAGAACATCCGCTGCCGCAGAATCTGGAGACTGCGGAACTCGGGCAGGTGCTCGCTCAGGTCGTGGATGATGCCGTAGAGCTTGCGGCCTTGTTCGCTTTCCAGGGGCTGGTTGATGTCAAGCATGGCGCCTTCGATGCTGCCTTCAATTCGGTCAACGTCGCGCGCGAGGCCGGAGTAGGCCTTGTAGGTTGCCTTCCACTGGTTGAGCAGCATTTCTGCCGCCTTGAAGGCTTCGTCAAAAATCGCCATGGCGCGCGCGCCGCGTTTGCCCAGTTCGCCGACTGCGCGGCGGGCCGCTTCAAGCTTGGTGCGCGCTTCGTGCTCGCCGTCGACCTTGTTCATGAGCTGGCGGCGGGCTGTCACCACGAGCTCGTTCATGTTTGCGACCAGGCCTTCCATGCCCGCGAAGGCTTCGTCAGCTTCGCGCAGCGCGGCTTCGGCGCCTGCGCCAAGGTTGATGGCTGCGTCGATGCGTTCCTGCACCAGCTTGGCGCTTTCGACCACGCGGTTGTACAGCGGGCGCCGGATCGCCTCACGGTCGGGTGCGGGCAACGCCTGCAGCGAAGCAATTGCCTGCAGTGCGTTCAGCGCCCATTCGCCTGCCATGCCGCTTTCGGCGCTGGCATAGAGCTTCTTGACTTTGCCCTTCTGCTCGCGCGCTTCGGCCTGTACCTGCTTCAACTCATCCTGAAGCAGCTTGGCGGCGGCGATCTCCTGCTGGTGGCCGGTGGCGCCCTTGAGCAGCAGACGCGCACTGGTTGCCAGCTCTGTGCCTTCCGCGATTTCCACCAGGCGCTGCAACTTGTCCATGCCTTCGCGCTGATTGCGCAATACGCGCACAAGCTCATTGGCCATGGCGCTGATCAGCGCCGAGTAGTGGCGGCCCTTGATGCGCTCGCCAACTTCTTCACCAATCAGGTTAAAGGCTTCCTCGACCAGCATGGCGGCGCTGGGTGGCAGGTCTTCGGTGTTGGGCAGGCCACGCGCTTCATTGAACTGGATGCCTGCGTCATGCAGTTCTTTGCGGCCTTCGTCGGCTTTGATCGCCCGGGCAAACACGCGCTCCACGTTGCTGGCGGCGCCGCGCAAGTCGCGCACCGCGGCGCGCATCACCTTAAGCGGCGCCTCGGCATCCAGTTCGCCCAGTACATCCAGCAACTCTTCGGGCGTTTCGACTTCAAACCCGGTGACCTGGCCTGTGCGCACGCCAATGCGCTTGGCGGTCTGGTCGAGGTTCCGCAGGCGCTGTTCTGCTTCCTGTCGGGCCTTGCGTTCGTTATCCAGTGATTCCTGCAGGTCGGTAAGGCGCTGCTCTATCGACTCAGCCGTGCCCTGCACCTTCTGTATTTCGCGTTCGCCGCGCTGTTGCTGGCGCTCAACATCTTTGGCGTGCCTGGCTTCAAGGTCGGCAACGCGCTTTTCCCAGCGGTCGCGCTCTTTCTGGATTTCGATCTGGTGGCGCTCTTTCAGGTCTTTGATCTCGGCGCTGAGTGATTCG
Source organism: Planctomycetota bacterium (assembly GCA_025993795.1). Taxonomy (GTDB): domain Bacteria; phylum Planctomycetota; class UBA8742; order UBA2392; family UBA2392; genus JADJRK01. Next base: position 1,961 of record JAMQHL010000002.1, on the reverse strand, counting down.
CGCTCGCCCTTGATCTCCTGGTCAAACTCTTTCTGGGCGTCGTTCAAGCCCAGCTTGAGCTTGCGTTCGAGCTCGCTGACCTTGGCGTTGGCTACGCTGATTTTCTTCTGCAGGTCGGCTGCAATCGTTCGCAGCTTTTCATTTTCCTGCGTAAGCTGTTGCACCCGGATACGTTCAGCCTCGATTTTCTTCGTGGCGATCTCGCGCAGGATTGCGCCTTCGTCTGCGGGTTTGGGCTGGTTGCGTGCCATGGCAGAAGTTTTAGCAAACACCCGTCGCTTGGGAAACGACGACAGAAGCGCGCATTCGAAGGCGCTGATTCGGTGCCGCGCACTTACAGCTTGTAGACCAGGTTGTGGCTGCCGCTGATGAAGCTGCGGTCTACGCTCGTGCCGGCCACGGGCAGGAACGTCTCGGCATCCAGCAACACCAGCCTGGTTTCGCGGTCATAGGTCACCGCGAAATAGTTGCCGTCGAGGGTCAGGCTGATACCGCGCGGCCACTGGAGCTCGCCTTCAATCTTGTGCACCAGCTTGCCGGTCTTGAAGTCCCAGAATGTGACAAGATCGCCAGAGGGGTTCGTGGCAGCGACGACCATGCTGGGCTCATGGATCGCGACACTCAGCGTTTCGCCTTTCATTTTGGCGCGGATCGGGTCTTCAGCCGTTACCAGCTTGTCGGTCGCCGGATCGTAGAAACTGATCGCGCCAAGCCAGGCCGGGTTGGGCTCGCCCTCTTTGGTCTGCGGAATGCCTTCGCGGGGCGCCGAGACGCATGCCAGTTCGCCGCGCGAAGTAATCGCGATGTGGCCGGCGTTGATCTTCTCGTCGCGGAACTTCAGCACGCGCCGGGCCGCCCCGGTCTTCACATCGACATAGGCGATGCCCGCGGGCTCGTCAGGGCTGCTGATCGGGCCGCCGCCGTTGGTAATCACCAGCGTTGCGCCATTGTCAACCAGAATGCAGTCGTGGGGTGCAACCCCGTGCGTCGGGAAGCTCTCGGCTTTCAGCTCAAAGCTCTCACCGTCACGCACAGCCAGCACTCCGGCATAGCTGGAATCACCGACCTCAGCTTCGGTACAGTAGAACAGCTTGCCGTCGGGCGTGAACGCGCCGTGGCCGTAAAACTCGCGGCCCTGGGTGGTGCGAATGCGCCGCAACACCTTGCCCTTCACCATGTCAATTTCGCAGCAGCCCTGTCCGTGTTTCTCGCACACGACGGCTGTGGTCGGCTTGACCGGGTTTGGCGAAAAGCCGTGGCCCAGGAAACCGATGTCGCTGATCGTGCGTGCCTGGGGTTTGTCGGCGTCAAGGTCAATGATGCCGACAAAAAACTGTTTGGCGCCGTTCACGTCGGCAACTCCGCCGCCGATGACACTGCCCAGGGCGCCGCGCTTGAACTCGTGCGGAACCTTGGGGTCGCTGCCGGCGTTGGCCGGTAGCGAGTTGGGCGCAGCATTTTCGCCGGCGCCGCAGGCAGCGAGCAAGCCCGCGCTCGCGGCCAGAGAGCCCACGAGGAAGCGGCGGCGTGAGTTATTGGGATGGCTTGGGGTCATGGGGTTATTCTGGCATGCTTCGCCGTGGGTGACCACCGTGTTGCCGCAACACTTGCGGGGTCCCGCTTGTCCGGATTTCATGCTTGAACACCGGGTAATGAAGAGGGGAGCCCGCAGGCTCCCCTGAAATCATGACCCAGCACGTGTACCTATGCGGCGATGTAGGTGCCGCCGCCAAGTGCTGCCAGTTGCTGCATGAAGCTGGCGCCACCGCCTGCAATGCAGATGCAGATCAGTTGGCAATCGTCAAACTTGTTCCACCAGGCCGGAAAGTCGGCCAGAATCTGGCTTGAGCTGCCGGTGATGTTGGGGTAGCCGTCGGTGACGAAGAAGAACTTGTCCAGATCAGCCGGATAGGTCTGGCAAGCCGACTGCAATGCCGCATAGCTGGGTGTCATGCCGCCGG
>JAMQHL010000001.1 GCA_025993795.1 Planctomycetota bacterium | reverse complement strand
CGCCAAGGTTGAGCCCAAAGCCGCCGAGTTCAAAGCACTGGTAGACGCGGCCATGATCCGCCGCAAGCAACAGCAAGAAGACATGCAGCAAGAAGCCATGCAGCAACAAGCCTCCGGGGGTAGGCCCGCCATCACGGCTGCGTAGGCCGTGGGCGAGACGCCCACACCACCTACTGCCACCCCGCTAGCGGGGGTTGTTGCAACTTAGTGTTCCCGGTTGGGGATCATCCGCATCACCCATGCCACGCACTTGCTGACGACCTCTAACCAATCGCCTCGGCGCGGTATTTGCTTTTGTCCCTAAGCATTCGGCCGACGGGGTAGCTGGGCTCGTGATAGAAGAAGCACCTGGCGTTGGCCCCCACGACATTGGGGTACAGCTTTTCGCGCGCGTGGTAGCTGCCGCCGGCATTGATGTCGTACGCGCTGATCCATGCCATCGGCACATGGCTGATCGTCGGCACCAGGTCGCCGAAAAACACGCCGCTTTCGCCCTGGCTTTCAAACCAGATGACCGCGTGGTTCTCGGTGTGGCCGGCTGTGAACTCGTAGCGAACCCCGGGCACCAGCTGCGCGTCTGCTTCGACCAGTTTCAACTGACCGCGCTCGGCGATGGGCTTCAGTGAATCGGGCGTGTAGCTGGCTTTGTGAAGGTTGCCGGGGTTGATCGCGACTTCCCACTCGCCGCGTAGCAGCACATATGTTGCGTTGGGAAACGTCGGAACGTACTTGCCGTCCACCAGCTTGCACAGGCCGCCGCTGTGGTCCCAGTGCAGGTGGGTGCAGGCCACGAACTGAACGGCTTCAGGCTCGACGCCCTGTGCGCGCACCTGTTCATCGAGCGTTGGGCCAATTCTTTCGATGCCGTAGCGTTCATGCAGGTCAGTCGGCACGGCGTGGCCAATGCCGCTTTCGATTACGAGGGTGTGCTGCGGCGTGCGCACCAGCATCGGCCGCATGGCCATCTTTACGCGATTGTTCTGGTCGGCGGGCAGCGCCTTTTCCCACAGCGTCTTGGGCACAATGCCGTACATCGCGCCGCCATCGAGGCTCAGCCAGCCGTCCAGCAGGCTGGTCACGCGAATCGCGCCGATCTTCGTTTCCGGTGTGCCCGTGTAGTACGCGCTCACTTTCGCACCTCTGGCAGCCTTTCCGATGGGTTCCCGGCGGCAAGCTCAGCCTTTGCCGCCTGGTCGTAATGCATAACGCGCCGGATGTAGGCGTTATTCAACTGCCTGCGGCTGATGATACCTAGCAGGCGACTTTCGTCGGTGTCGCCCACCACCGGCAGCTCGTCATAGTTTGTGGTTTCGAACTTGTTGGCGACGTCGGCCAGCGTGTCTGAGGGGTGCACGGTCATCACGTTGCGCCGGGCGATGTCGGCAGCCACGAGCAGTTGCCAGACCTCGCTTGAATCAAGCACGGCGCGCACATCGTTCAGGCTGAAGATGCCCGTAAAGCGCCCGTCGCGGTCTACCACAGGGTAGTAAGCCTGGCGCGAGCTCTTCATGGACAGAATGTGCTGCAACGACGTGCTTTCATCAATCGTGTCGTAGCCTGTGAGGTCGCCAAGCACATCGGAGACCCGGATCTCTTTCAGGACGTTGGCGGCAAAATCGCCGACGTGGGCCGGGCTGTCGCGGCGGGTGGCGACCTGTGTGTGGTAGAGCTTGTAACCGCGCGACAGCACAAACACGATGGCGCAAGTCCACAGTGCGGGCAGCAGCACGTGGTAGCTGCCAGTCAGTTCGCTCACGATAATCACACTGCCGATCGGCACCTTGGCAGTGCCTGTCCAGAACCCCGCCATGCCCACCAGCGCAAACACGGCAATGACCGCCGCCAATGCGCTGTCCTCGGTGGGCACCAGCCCACCGGGCAATATGTCTACCGGCAGCGCCTGGAAAAACAGAATGCCCACGCCCGCACCGACGCACCCGCCAATCACCATGCTGGGCGCGAAGTAACCGCCCGCCCCGCCGCTGCCCACAGTCAGCGCGCTGGCCAGTATCTTGCCGCCGGCCACCATCAGGAACAGCCACCACAGGCCGCGCCCGCCGAGGGCAACGTCAAGCGCGGAATAACCGTCGCCCATCACTGCAAAGAGGATCTTCTGGGGCTCACCGTCGGCGCTGAAGGGGCCGCTGATCAGGTACAGCACGATCGCAATCACGCCCGCTCCACCGGCGCCGATGGCGGGGCGAAACAACCGCGGTATGCGCTTGAACAACCGTGCGACAAGCCCATTCGTTGCGACATACACAAAGCCGGCAACCGTGATTGCGACTGCCAGACCGGTCAGCGGGATCAGCTCAAGCGGGTTGCTGAACTGGTAGTCCGCAGCGACCTTGCCGAAAAGACTGCCCCAGCCAAAGTTCAGGCAGAAGACGCAATAGCTCATGATGCTGGCAATGGTGCTGGGGATCAGCACCTCCGGCTCAAACTCGGCGTCGGAGTACAGAATCTCTGCGGCCATCAACCCGCCGGCCAGAGGCGCCCTGAACATTCCGCCAATGCCCGCTGCCAGGCCGGCAACAAGCAGAATGCGTCGCTCTCGCTGTGTCAGGCCGAAACGGTTGGCAAGCCCGCTGCCCATGCTGGCGCCCATCAGAGCAATCGGTCCTTCGCGGCCGGCCGCGCCACCGGTGCCCAGCGTGATGCAGCTTGCGACAAACTTCTTCCACACGTTGCCCGGCTGAAAGCGTCCGCGCTCGTTGTGAAAGCTGGCGATTGCGGCTTCCGTGCCGTTCTGTGTGGTGTCGCGTGTGGCTCTGAACCAGAAGCCGACGAGCAGGCCGCCCAGTGCCGGTATCAGCGCGAGCAGCCAGACGCGCGGGTTGGCTGGGTCAGGGTCGGGCAGCAGACTGTTCAGAGCACCGAACCAGCCGCGGGACTCGAGTTTCTCTTCAGTGCCCTCGACGAGACCGCCAACGCTTCCGAACAGGAAGTTGCGCAACAGTTCGCTGAAGGCAAAAAACGAAATGCCGACCGCTCCGACCATGACACCAAGCAGGGCCGAGAGCAGGGGCATCTTTCCCTGCGCCGGAATTGAGCGTGCCGAGATCCAGTCGCCCGCATCGAACTCACGTTCGGTACCTGGCACCTTTGGCGTGCGTTCGCTGACCATGGAAAGGTGTATAGCAGACGGCGCGCGCGTGGGAACGCCGTGCGAGCGGCACGGAATTCAAAGAGGACGCAAGCTGGGCGAGATCGGCCCGTGTTGCGTCCTCTGTTGTGGCGTGGCGTTATTTGCCGGCTAGCTTTCGTGAAACACGAACCAGTCAACCAGGGCGCCGTTTTCGAACACGAACTCGGCGGTCACAAGGCGCTCAACGCCGCGGATGTCCGTGTGCAGCATGTTGTACTGATGCGTCTCAAAGGGGCGGTGGATGATGATCTTGTCAGGCTCGCGTCCCTGGAACCACTCGAACAGCTCGTTGCGCGTCTTGGCGTAAAGCAATTGCTCGGCAATGATGTAGTCACGGCTGCCGACGTTGCGCCCGGCCTTGTAGTTCGGGTCAGCGATGCGCTCGCGATAAGCCATCTCGACCTTGTTCAGGTCCTGGCGCGCGTTGTCAGCCTGCCTGCGGATTTCGTTGACGCCCATGCCCTTGCGCAGCACGGTATCGAACTTGCGCATCAGGCGCTGCTCAAACTCAAGCAGTTCGCGCTCACGGTCCTGGGCTTCCTGTGTGTAGCTGTTCCAGCTCAGCAACTGGTCGTCTTCAAACCGCAGCCAGAAGTGGGTGCGGCTTGTGGTGTTGTAGCGGCTGTAAAACAGGTAGGTCGTGCGACCGGTACGCCGGGTTTCATCGGGCATCTCAATGATGCGCCGCTTGGCCGCCTCAACGCTGATGCCGCGGGCAAGGCGGCGTGAAAGGTCGGCGCGGACGTCAATACCCTGCCGGCGTATCCATTGCTCGCGCTCAAATGAGCCTTCGATGTCAAGAAACGTAGTGCGTTCCTTGTCAGTCATCACGGTGACGTACTGGCTCCAGGGCGAGCGCGTGGGCGCGCTGGCTGGCCCGCCAAGCGCCTCTGGCCCACGGCCCGGGAAGTCTTCGCTGGACGCGCAGCCGCCGATCACCACGACCGCAATGCCAAGCAACAGCAAGAGTGCTTTGCGCATAATCAACCGGATTCGGTCTATCGGGGGGAGTTCACAATATACGGGCGGCGGTGGGGGGCGCAACCGCTATTCTGCCGCCCCCTTGGTTGCCTTTTCGTGCAGTTTCCTGGCCCGATCGAGTATTTCGGGTGGAGCGTCTGCCTTGATGTCTTCGAGCGTCTTGAGGGCGCCCTTGAAGTTGTTGGCGCCGATCAGCGCCGCTGTCTTGCCCAGCACGGCTTCGTTGCGACTTTCTGAATCCTTGAACTCTTTCAGAAACGCCGTGAACCGCTTGGCGGCATCGGCGTATTCTTCGCAACTCAGGGCTACCTCGGCGCAGCGCAGCGCCCACTTCTCAATGCGCCGGTCGGCCTTGTCGGCTTTTCGCACAAGCTTGAGCGCGTCATCAAGGTTGTCCAGCGCGCGTTCGGCCGAACCGCCGCGGGCCCATGCTTCGCCCAGTTTCCAAAGCGCCTCGGGATCTTTCTTGAGCTCTTTGTCATCCTTCATCTGCTGCTCAAGCTCGTCGACATCTTTGCGCCATTTCTCGTAGGCTTCGCGCGCCTGCTTGAAGATGTCGTCCTTATGCGCACCGGCATTGAGCCGCCAGAGCGGCGTGTTCGCGCCCGGCGCGTACACTGAAACGGTGCTCATGTCGCCATACTTCTCGACCAGCACCGGGTCCGTGCCGTGGGACGTGCCGCCGTTCTGGGCCGCGTTTGGGTCGAGCTTGAAAACATTGATCTTGGCGCTCACGAAGATCTTGAAGTCTTCGTCGGCACGGGCGCGCGTGCGCAGCTTCTTGAACACGGGGTCGGCAAGCTCGATTGTGTCAAGCACAGCCACAAGGAATATCGGCTTGTCGGAGGCCGCGGCAACCTTCTTCGCCTCCTCGAGGGATTTCCATTCGAGGGACTTCCATTCGTCCTGGGCAGCCAGCCCCGAGCCGCAAAGCAGCACGAGCGCCAGCATGGGAAAGCATGAGATCCGGGCCATTCCGGGTTCTCCTGAGATCGGTGACCATAGATATGTGACAGAAGCGCAAGGTCGCTTACAAGCACGAATCCGCGAAAGAGCTCAGGCCTCGCGTTTGTAATCCTTGCCGTCAAAGCGGTGCAGAACCTTCTTGCCCTCTTCTTTGGTGCTCAGGTAAGCGGGGCGGTTCCAGATGCGGTGCACGTTGCGAAGCGTCTCGCGGGTGTATCCTTCATCAAGGTCAAAGCCTTCGTGACGGTGCACCAGCAGCAGCTCGCCGCGGTTTTCGTAGTTGCCGTCTTCGATGTAGATGTACGGCTCGCCCATGTTGGTCAACTGGGTTCGCAGCTTGTTCTTGATGCCGGCAAAGTCGCGGCTGCTGATTTCGTAGCGTCCGGTCCCCGGGTTGAAATCGTATGTGAACAGCTTGGCGCGAACGCAGAAGTCTTCGGTCAGGAACTCGTCAATGAACGTCAGGTCGTTGTAAATCTTGCGCACCTCAAAGATCTTCTTGCGCCCCTGTCCTGGGCTGGGCTTGTCCCAGTTCTCTTTTGCGCTCAGGTCGTCGCACTGTTCCCATTCCAGGCCGTGCATGCCGTGGTCCCAGCGATACTCGATGTCGCGAAACAGCTCGATGCCGAGCTTGTACGGGTTGATCACGCCGGGATTGGTACCCATCGTCATGCTGTGGTGGTCCGCAAAGTCAACGATCTCGGCGGCGGTGGCCGCTTTCTGGGTCATGATCGTGCTGTGCCAGTAGCTGGCCCAACCTTCATTCATGATCTTGGTCTGGCGCTGTGGCGCGAAGTAGTAGGCCTCTTCGCGCACGATGTTGACTACGTCACGCTGCCAGTTGCGCAAGGGCGCGTATGTCATCAGGAACCACAGCACGTCCTTGATCGGCTCTGCGGGGAACTTGGGGGCTTCCTGCGCCTTGCGTTCAAGCTCGGTGCGCTTGCGCGCCAGAATCTCGGGCGGGTTGATATAGCGGTCCATGTAATCCTTGGACTGCAACTTCTGCACCTCGATGCGCACCGTCTCATCGTCGAGGTCAACGGTCTGCTGGCGCTGTGGCGGCTTTGAGAAGGGAAGCAGCGGGTCGATCAGGTTTTCCAGGCTCAGGCAGGCGTCAATGAAGCGCTCGACCTTGTCGCGGCCATAATGGTCCATGTAGCGCCGAACGCGCGCGGCGTGGTTTGCCATCTGGTCTACCATGCGGCGGTTGGTCTTGCTGAACCACAGGTTGTTCTTGAAAAAGTCGGCATGGCCGTAGACATGCGCCATCACCAGCTTCTGTGACACGAAGTCATTGCTGTCCATCAGGTAGGCAATGACCGGGTCGTTGTTGATGACGAGCTCATAGATCTTGCTGATGCCGTAGGTGTAGCCCTTCAGCAGTTCTTCGTAATGCATGCCGAAGCGCCAGTGGGGGTAGCGGGTTGGAAACCCCCCGTAGGCTGCGACTTCGTTCAGGCTTTCGTAATCGAGCATTTCGAAGTGGACGTCAAAGAAGTCCAAGCCGAATTTGCGGGCATGCTCGAGGATTTGTTGCTGGGTCTGGAAGAGCTCGGTGGTTAGCAGCATCGGCTTAAGGTACCGCAGTCACGGGGGGCCGTCGAGTACAGGGGTTTTCCACTTAACGTGGGCGCTTGATGGGGTTTAGGATGTGATTGAAATATCGATCGCGTAGTGAACTTTTTAATACTCAGTCCGTTGAGGTAAGGAAGGTGGGGTCTGGGCAACCTCCTGTTAACTGAGTTCTTTGGCATTTCGGACCATTTCCGAGGAGGCACCGATGCGGTTTCCATCCGCATGGGCGTGCCTTGGTCTTGTACTGGCCTGCACTTCCGCCTCGCTGGCGGTTGTCGGGTCTGTTGCGAGCCAGGACACCCCCGAGGCCGGTGATGTCGTGGGGACACGACCGGCCACAAGCCTGGACCTGGGCAAGCCCTACGACAACGCTGCCCAGCAGAGCTTTGCGCGACAGTTGACCTTCGACGAGCGGGCGGCACTCATCGAACTGGAGTCACGATACGCGTTAGCCGAAGCCGATTGCCCGCTGCCGACGTCTGAACCTGATGCAGTGTTCTACGTCAAGTTCCGCAGCCCCATGGGCGCAGAGTTTGCACGGCAGTTGACCGACGCTGGGGCGACCTTCGTCGGCTATGCGGCGTTGCACTGCCATTTTATTCACGCACGTGATGCTCAGAGCCTGGCCGACATCGGGCGCCTGCTGCGTAGCGCGGCGAACGTGGCGGGCACACTGCTGCGCCGCGAAGTGGACCAATGCGAAGAGAAGGCCTACGCGCGCCTGACTGATCCCGCGTTTGAGTCCGGTGAATTTCGCGTGACCTTCTGGATGACCACAGACCCTCGCGACGCCCGGGCTCTGCTGGCCGCGCACGACGCGCCGGTGCTGGAAGCCAGCGTTGACGACGTTGGCGAGCTTGATCTTGTTACCCCGTTCATCGACACGCGCCTGACTGCCATGGCCCTGAAAGCGTTTGCCCGCAGCCCGCTGGTGGCATGGGTGCAGACACGTCCTGTCTGGGTTACCCACAACGTGCAGAGCACGGACCTTTCGAACGCGCAAGCCTCAGACATTGGCGGCAGCCCGTACAACCTGAACGGCCAAGGCTATGTTGCGGGCGTGTGGGACGGCGGCCGCGCGCGCGACACGCACCAGGACCTGCAAAGTGCCGGCAGCCCCAACCCGATCAACAACGGCACCAAGCGCGTACGCAAGATGGACGGCACATCGGAGCACTACCACGCCACGCACGTCACGGGCACGATCATCGGCGATGGCACAGGCAACTCCAGCGCACGCGGCTATGCGACAGAAGCGTTTGTGCTGTCCTACGACTGGAACAGCATGGATTCCGAGCGCCGCACTGCACGCAACCAGTACCGCCACGTCGCCGACAACCACAGTTACGGCAACTCCGGCGGCGGCACCGGCGGATACGACGGCTCGGCCCAGGCCAGCGACTCGGACATCCGCGACCTGTTTATCAACATGTGCAAGTCGGCTGGCAACGATGGCAGCGGCAACAACACGTGCAGCGACGACACATGCATGAAGAACGCCTATGTCATCGGCGCCACCAATGATCCGCCGGGCGGTACCATCGCGAGTTTCAGTTCGCGGGGGCCGACTGACGACGGTCGCCTCGTGCCCCATTTCTGCGCAAATGGTGTTGGCTTGACTAGTACCTACTCGTCGTCCGGCTCGTCTTCCAACTCGCAGTATGCCAGCCTCGACGGTACCAGCATGTCGAGCCCGAGCACCTGCGGCTCGCTCGTGCTGATTAGCCAGCTCTATGACCGCGAAATGAACAACCGATTCCTTGCCCCCGACGCCGGCAGGGCCATCGTGGCGCTGACCGCGATCGACAAGGGCAATGCCGGTCCCGATTACCAGTACGGTTTCGGTATCGTGGACTGCAAACGTGCCTGCGACCTGATTCTTGCCGACAAGAATAGCGGCGGCCGACACATTGTGCGCGGCCAGGTGCGGCAGGGCGGCGTGGTCGAGTACGACTGCATTGTCACCAGCAGCGCCACACCCCTGCGTGTGGTGTGTTCGTGGCTTGACCTGCCCGGCACTACGGGCGCCGGCACGAAGCTGGTCAATGACCTTGACCTCGAACTCATAGAGCCCAATGGCACCACGACTCGCTTTCCATACAGCGGTTTGACCGCCAGCGGGTCGCAGACGCATGTCTGGACGCAAACCGGCGCAAACCGCCGCGACAACATCGAGTTGGCCAGTGTCACCAGCCCAGCCACCGGCATCTGGAAGATCCGCGTCAGGGGCTTCTCTATCCCGGCCAACGCGCAGGGCACTTACCCGAACAACGTACAGGGCTTTGTGCTGGCCTGTGAACGCCAGATCACGACGGCCAAGGTCATCATGGAAGACCCTTTGAACGCATCCGGCCCGGTTACGATTCCGGACAACAACCCGACTGGCCTGAGCCGCACGTTCAACGTCGGCGACACCCGCAGCATCACCGGCGTGCGCCTTTACGTGGACGTGCGCCACACAGCACGCGGCAACATCCGTATCACCCTGACGCACCCCAGCGCGACAACCGTGACGCTGGAAATGAACGACACCAATACCAAGGATGACCTGATCGCTGTCTATCCCGACACACGCCAGTTCGACAATGACGTGACTACCTTGCTCACGCGTCCTGCCAACGGAACCTGGACCGTCGTCGTGTCGGACCTGACCAGCGGGACAGTCGGAACGCTTGAGTACCTGACCCTCGAGATTGACGTAGATCCATCCGGCACACCAGGAAACAACCCGCCTAACGCCAACGCCGGCATCGACCAGACGGTAAACGAGGGCACAGCGGTCAACCTGAACGGGACCGCCAGCAACGACCCCGACGCGGACCCGCTGACCTACATCTGGACGCAGACAGCCGGCCCGTCCGTAACCCTTGCGGGTGTGACGACGGCTACACCGAGCTTCACAGCGCCGCTAGTGGGCAGCAACCAGGTCTGCACGTTCCAGCTTGCGGTCAGTGACGGGCAGGGCGGGCAAGACACGGACACGGTAAACATCAACGTACAGAACGTTGTCGTGCCCAACACGCCGCCGAATGCTGACGCGGGCACAGACTTCCCGATCCAGTCCGGCCAGCCGGGCGCGCTGGACGGCACCGCTAGCAACGACCCCAACGGCGACCCGATCACGTACTCATGGGCCGAAATCGGTACCGGCTGGTTGATTCTGACGGGTGCAAACACTGCAACGCCGACGTTTACGGCGCCAACGGTGATGTCCCCGACGCCGCTGACTATGCGCCTGACGGTCAACGACGGCTTGGCGCAGGATACAGACGATGTAATCGTTACCCTGACCCCGCTGCCGACAAACAACCCGCCGATTGCCGATGCGGGCCCCGACCAGTCAGCGGTGCAGAACGCCAACGTGACACTCAATGGTGCAGGCAGCAGCGACCCGGACTCAGACCCGTTGACCTACCAGTGGACGCAGATTGGCGGGGTAAACCCGGTCACTCTGAATAACGAGACAACGGCAGCGCCGGACTTCGTTGCACCCGGCACGAACGATGTGCTCGTCTTCCAGTTGCTGGTTAACGACGGCAACGGTGAGATCGATATCGATACCGTAACCATCACTATCGGCGGCGGCACCAGCGGCGGCGGCGGTGGGGGGGGCAAGAAAGATGGCGGTGGTTGTTCGACAGACGGCAGCAGCGGTTGGCTGTGGCTCATGCTGATGGTCGCCGCAGGCGGGTGGTTGGGCCTGCGCTTGATGCCGAGGCATGAGTAAAGCAGCAAGCGGGTGCAGGATGGCCCTTGCACTTGCTGTCACGCAGCATCTGGGGACAAGGGGGCTGGAATGCGAATTCGTACTCTCGGGGCGCTTTCCGCGCTGCTTGTTTGTGTCGGCGTTCTTGCGGTGTTGCGCGTGACCCCCGCCGCAAGTCAGGACCGCGCGCCGGCACGCCTGCAATCGAGCCTTGAACTTGGCAGACCGTTTGACCTTGATGCGCAGTCACGCTTTGAGTCGAAGCTCACGGTCGATGAACAGGCACGACTTGTCTCGTTGAAGCCCCGCTTAGCGCTGGCTGATACCGCGTGTCCGGTGCCGGCTGCCGGCGAGGTTTTTTACCTGAAGCTGCGTGGCGACATGACGCGTGCCTTGGCGAATCGCCTTTCGGCGCGCGAAGTTGGCTTTGTCGGCTATGCGTTCCCGCACACGCACATGCTTCGTGCTTCCGCCCACGACATCCGTGGCGTGTTGTCCGAGAGCCCGCTTGTGGTCGGCACGCTGCCGTTCATGCGCGAAGACCGCATGAGCCGGTCCATGTACGATCTGGCGTCGGGTGCTGACCTTGGCGGCGAGTATGAAGTGCTGTTCTGGCGCGACGTGACCCCGGAAGACGCGGCCCCCTTGCTGGCGTTTGCGAAGGCGCAGATACTTGAGGGCGGATTCAACGGGGCAAGCCCGCGCCTTCTGCTGGCGCTGCCGCATGCCGGCGTGCAGCGTCTGCTGGACAGTAATCTGATTGAACAGGTCGCGCCGCGCGCAATCAGGGTTTCCACAAACCAGACAAGCGCCGCCATGGCCAACGCCGACCCGGCCACTATTGATGTCAGCCCCTACGACCTCGACGGGAATGGACAGGTTGCCGCTGTGTGGGACGCCGGCGTGGTACGCATGACGCACGAGCAATACACCGGCTTGACCGGGGTGTCGGCCCCGGCGGGCTGGCCCGGCACCAGCCGCGTCTACAACATGAATACGACCACGCACAACCACGCCGCCCACGTGACCGGCACGATTGTCGGCAACGGCACCGGCAACGCGACGGCCAAGGGCTACGCACCGCGGGCCGTGGCGCTGGTGCACCTTTGGAACAATATCGACCGCGGGCGCCGCGATGCAAAACACAACTTCAACCATGTAGCGGACAATCACAGCTATGCCGATTTCGGCAACGGCGGCGGTGAGTACGGCGACTACAACATCACGACGCAGGTGCCGGACATTACCAACCGAGACATCCTGACGTGCATGGTGCAGTCGGCTGGCAACTACGCCACCTACGCTCCGTATGGCAGCAAGCCGTTTGGCGACAGCAATCCCACATGCTCGGTGGGGACTACAAATGCGCACCGGAACGGGTTCATCATCGCGGCGGCCGAGGACAATGAGGATCTCGCGAACTTCTCAAGCTGCGGACCGGCCCTTGACGGCCGGTTGGTGCCCCAGTTCTGCGCGAACGGAGTCACCCTGACCAGCTCAATCCGCACTTCGGACACCGCCTACGATTCATACTCAGGCACCAGCATGAGCGGCCCGAGCGTGTGCGGATCGGTCGTGCTGCTGAGCCAGCTGTGGCGCCGCGAGCACAACGACCAGGTGTTTACGCCCGACATTGCGCGGGCAGTGCTGGCACAGACGTGCCGCGACAAGTACCACCCGGGGCCTGACTACCACTACGGTTTCGGCATCGTCGATGTGAAGGCGGCGGCCGACCTGATCCTGGCCGACAAGGCCGCCGGCGGAAGTCGCATTTTCCGCGGTACAACCAGCAGCGGAAAAGTTCAAGAATACAGCTTCACGGTCTCAAACAGCGACCCGATCCACATGGTCCTGACTTGGCTTGACGTCTGGGCCAGCGTCGGCGCGACGGTCAGCCTGGTGAACAACCTGGATATCCAACTCGAAGACCCGGTGGGGGGCATCTACTACCCGTGGCGCGGCGTCAACTCTGCCAGCACGACCGACCACACATACGCCTTCACGAACACGGGCGCGAACATTCGCGACAACATTGAGCTGGTTCATGTGGATGCGCCGATGGCTGGCACCTGGACGCTGCGCGTCACCGGCACAAGCATTCCCGCAAGTCCGCAGACCGGCGTGCCCAATGACCAGACCGGTTGGGTGGTCGCTAGCAGCCACGAAGTCTCTCTGCAGAAGTTGTTCCTCAATGACACGGTCAACGGCAGCACGGCAGTGAACATCCCGGACAACAACGCCACCGGCATCTCGCGCACGTTTGTCGTAAACGACTCGCGTGTGATCACGGGCGTGCGGATCCACACCCGCATCCATCACGAGCGCCGCGGCGATGTCTCGATCACGCTGCAGCACCCGGGCGGCACGACTGTGACGCTGAAGTCAGCGAACAACGGCCAGTTGGATGACGAATATGATGTGATCGCTGTGTTCCCCGACACCAAGCAGGACGATGACGACATGTCGGCTCTGACGTGCCTTCCAGTGCAGGGCACATGGACAGTGCGCATTCGCGACACCGTGGCTGCAAATACGGGCGCGCTGCATTACCTCGCCCTCGAGTTCGACCTGCGCAGCAACTCGGCGCCGGTGGCTGACGCGGGAAGCGATGTCACGGTGCGTGAAAACAACCCCGGGCAATTGAACGCAGCCGGCAGCAGCGATGCAGACGGTGACACGGTGTTCTATGCATGGCAGCAGGTCGGTGGTTCGATCACCCTGACCCTGAGTTCGGCTTCTGTTGCCAGCCCGACGTTTACGGCCCCAGGTGTCACGCAGGATGAGATCGTAACGTTTGAGCTCACAACTTCGGATTGCAGCGGCGCATTCACCACCGACACCGTGCTGGTTACTGTGCAGAACAACCTGGCCCCGCTTGCCGATGCCGGGGCCGACTTCGGCGTGCTTGGCACCGACCCCGGCGCACTCGATGCTTCCGCCAGCTCAGACCCCGAGGCTGACCCGCTGACCTACGCCTGGGTACAGACCGGCGGCATTGCGATTGCACTGACTGGCGCAAACACAGCCGCGCCCACGTTCACCGCGCCGACGGTTACGGTGAACGAGCTTGCCACCTTCGAGCTCACGGTTACGGATGACCGCGGTGACTTCTCGATCGACGCCGTGCAAGTGACGATTGAGGTGGATGTCGCGCCAGTGGCAAACGCCGGCCCGGATCAGGCCGTATTATGGAGTGCACCCGTGGCGCTGGACGGCACAGCCAGCACCGACGCCAACAGCGGCGACGCGATCACCTGGTCGTGGGTGCAGGTCGGCGGCACGAACATTGTCGTTCTTAGCGGCGACACCACGGCACTGCCAACATTCACCGCACCCGCCACTGACGATACGCTGAGGTTCGAGCTCACGGTTACGGACCGGTTTGGGCTGACTTCGATTGATCGCGTGGTCGTCTACGTCAACGAGACAGGCGCATTTCCAAGTTCATCCGGCGGCGGCAAGGGCAAGAAGAGTGAAGGCGGCGGTTGCACAGCCGCAGGTGGGGGAGCGGCGTGGGGGATCGGCTTGCTGGGGTTGCTTGGCTGGCGGCGCCGCAAACGCCGTTAGCGCTGCCTACAGGGATCCAAAGTCATGAAGGGCTTTGCGGACAACCGTGAGGCCCTTTTCACTGATCGGGGCCAGCGGCAGGCGCGTGGTCGGGCCACACTTCCCCATAAGGTGCAACGCCGCCTTGGCCGGCACCGGGTTGCTTTCGATAAAGCAGGCGTCGATGACCGGGGCCAGCTTGTGGTTCAATGCCTGCGCATCTTTGAGCTCGCCGCCACGTGCGAGGTCAGACAGTTCGCGCACCGCCTTGGGCACGACATTGCTGATCACGCTCACGATACCCTGCGCGCCGAGGCTGATCATCGGCAGCGTCAAGCCGTCGTCCCCTGACAACAGCGTCAATGGCGTAAGGCGCAGCACTTCTTCAGTCTGTTTCAGATTGGCAGTTGCGTCTTTGTACGCCACAAAGCTGCCCGGAAAGTCTGCGCACAGGCGCTGCATGACGTCGGTTGACATCGTCACCGCTGTACGGCCGGGGATGTTGTACAGCATGACCGGAAAGCCAGGGGCAGCTTTGGCGACAGCCGCATAGTGCAGGTACAGGCCTTCCTGCTGCGGCTTGTTGTACGCGGGCGTGTTGATAAGCGCGCCACTCGCGCCCAGCTTTTGCGCACGCAGGGTGGCTTCAACCACTTCAGCCGTGGCTGAACCGCCTGTGCCTGCCAGAACCGGCACCCGCGCCTTAACACGCTTGACGACTCGCTCGATGACTTCGCAGCGTTCGGGCAGCGTCAGGGTAATGGCCTCGCCGGTGCTGCCGCAGGCCACGATGCCTTCAATGCCTTGCTCAATCTGGAACTCAACCAAACCATCCAGCGCCTCGAAGTCGATGCTGTAGTCGGGCTTGAAGGGTGTGACCAGGGCAGTAATCGCGCCATGGAACATGGGCCAACCTCACGCAGTGGCAACGGTTCGACCGTACCACTAACTGTAGTGAAGTCAAACACGGGGCAGACGCAGATGAACGGAAAGCGGCGACCGTGATGGCCGCCGCCTGTTCGTGTCGTCTTCGAGGCTACTTGTCCTTGTCCTTCTTTTTCTTTTCCTTCTCTTCTTTCTCTTGTTTCTCGCGTTCTTCCTGGTCCTTCTTTTCCTTATCTTCCTTTTCCTTCTTCTCCCGCTCTTCGCGCTCTTTCTTTTCCTTCTCGGCCTTCTCGCGGTCGGCCTTTTCTTTGTCAGCCTTTTCCTTGTCGGCCTT
>JAMQHL010000075.1 GCA_025993795.1 Planctomycetota bacterium | reverse complement strand
CCGCCATGCGCAGGCGTTCGTGGGTGGCGGCGCTTTGTGTGGCTTTGACGTCGGCGAGCGCGTCTTCGACGAAGTCGCGCTCAAAGGCCAGATCCATACGGTGAATGATGTTCTGCAAACGCTTGAAGCCGGCGGCCCAGATTGAGCGGGCGTCGGCGCCGCAGTCTTTGGGCGGCGTTTGTGTGAGCAGATCTTCGCATCCGGTGATCATGGCGGCTTCCTGTCAGGGGTGACGTCGCCCCTTCACCCCCAGGAATCCACGGACACAGTTTTTGCGAATCAGCAGGCAGGCAGCAGAAGGCCGGCGGCAGGAACTACAGCCACCAAAGCCACTTACACACAGAAAGATTTTTCAGATTTCCGCCGGGAACGACAGACGATCTCTGCTTGAAAACTTCGTGTCCTACTTCATCAGACTCAACGCTTTGGCCAGCGAGATGCGGTCTTTGAGCGGCCGTTCCGCGTCGAGCATGGCGCGGCGCAGTGCACCCGCGCCTGCTGTGCCCTTGAGCTTCTTCAGCGCTTCGTCGGCGCCGCCCAGATAGCTGGCAACGAGCGCGTCGTAGTCTGCAATTGCGGCCAGGTCGATACCGCGTACCTGCACGTAGCCTACACGGCGGATTTCACTGGCAATGCCAGCCGGCAACGTGAGCTTAAGCTGCATCAGTTCATCCAGCGCCTTGCCCGTGCGGCGCCATGAAAGTGTGCCCTCGTGCGTCAGCAACTCGGTATTCCAGCAGCGTTCAAACACCTTGGCCTGTGCCTCGGTGAGTCCCGCCTTGCCGGTTTCAGTGGTCAGCGTGCCCGCGCGTCCGAAGGTGTCCAGGCTTGACGCGGGGTCCAGTATCACTTCGCCGGGGGTATCGCCTGATGCCGCAGGAACGCTGTCGGCCTGAAGGCGCACAACTCTGCCCTCAAGCTTCACGCATACTCGCAGGTCCAGAAACGGCTCGGCGGTGAAGTTGCGCACCACGAGCTTGCCGTCTTTCACGAAAAGGTCCGATTCAGGCAGGTACGAAGCGCTGCCTTCATAGAACAGAAAACGCTCGGCTTCGCCGTTCACTTCCAGATAGCTGGTGGAGCCTTCGCGGCTGTAATTGGCCCAGTGCCGGTCAGCGACTTCGCGAAGTTTCGGCGGCGGCAGCGACTTGTCGCGGGATGCCAGGTCGCTCGTGAGCTTGATGTTGTCCCATTGCAGTGTGGATGCGTCGGTGCGGCGATTGGCCTTGGGGTAGTGCCAGGTCGGTACGCCACATGTGAACTTGATATCGAGGTCAAACGTCAGGTCCTGCGTGCACTCAAAGTACAGCACGGGCTTGCGTTTTGTGATTGGCCGGTCGGGCTTGTCCTGCGGCGGTGTCTGCGGTTTGGCGGGCGCGGGCTCAATCAGGATCTGGTCGGCCTGCCAATAAAACACCGGCACATCTTCCGGCGGCTCCGGGCTGCCGTCCCAGTTCTCGGTAGCCACGCCCCATTCGTAGACCTTCAACGTGACGGGCGCGGCGGATTTACGTGCCGGGCTTGTTTCTTCTGCGGTTTCGCGGCGCGCTTCATCTTTCTTGCGCTCTTTGTCGTCTGCGCCGGCGCGATCCTGGGCTGTGGCCACCACGGCCGATGCAAGCAACGCGGTCAGGGCCAGTACGGGCAACACAAGACGCGAAACAGCCATGGCATCCTCCGGTAGCGATTGCCCATAGGATGACACAGCCGGGAACAGGGTTCCCTTGAATCCGGGAAAATCTCCTACT
>JAMQHL010000074.1 GCA_025993795.1 Planctomycetota bacterium | reverse complement strand
GCCTTGTCAAGCTGAAGAAGGAGTTGTCAGAGAAGAAGTAGCCGCTTTTGGCAGCCTGCTCGCGAAGTCACAGGAGGCAAGAATGGCAACCTCGCACGATGTTATTGAGTCCCGGCCAGTGGTTTCCGGGCAGTTTGGCGAGCAACTCCGGCAACTGCGCGCCGAGCCCGGATTTGTTGTTGGTGCTCCGATGGCTGTGGTGACGTTTACCGAAGACGTTCAGTTCAGCGGCCCCGGTTCCACGCTTGAAGTTCCGCTGGACGCCACGCAGCTCCACTCCGTCCTTGGCGGGGCTCGGGTTACTTCTGTCCGGGCGGACGTGGAGCCTGTTCAGCCGTTTGCGATGATGCCCACTACCCCTGATTACAGCCGGCCAGATCAGGGCGTATTTGACGGCGCGAAGGTTGCCGGTGCCGCGCTCGTTCCGCCCGCTCCGCCCGAAGCGCCGGCCGCCTTGATCCACTACGACGCCACGCAGGACCCCGCGTACTACCACCAGGCGCCCCCGGCGCTGTCCGGTCCTCCGGCTGTGACCTTGCGCGAGCTTGTGGACACGCTGGGCATGCATCCGGGCGGGTCGGCGTTGATTCACCAGATCCACCAGGTGTGCGGCGCGTTGCCCGGCAACGTCAGTCTCCTGCAAGAGCTCTCGCAGTACGTGAACCAGCCCCCCGGCCAGCACCTGCCCGGCTACATGCTCCGCGGCGGAGTGGTGGGCACGGGCGACGTAACCGGCCCCGGCGTGAGCACAGACAACGCCATCGCCCGCTATGACGGCACCACCAGCAACGTAATCCAGAACAGCGGCGTTACGATCAATGACGATGGCAACATGTCCGGCGGTGCTTCCATTACGATTGCCAAGAACCTTTTCACCGGCAACGGCAACGCGGCCAAGCCCAGCCACTCATTTCAGGGCGACACCGGGTCAGGCATGTTCCGGGCGGCCGGCACGCTTGGCTTCAGCGTGAGCGAGACACAACTGCTTGAACTGAAGTTGAACTCGGGCAACACCATCACCGGCAACACGACCGTGCAGGGCGACCTGAAGGCCGACAACCTTGACCTTGCCAACCCGCTGCCCATAACCGAAGGCGGCACCGGGGCGAGCACAGCCAGCGGGGCGCGCACGAACCTTGGGTTGGGCAGCCTGGCTACGCTCAACACTGTCGGCACCAGCCAGATTGACAGCGATGCGGTCACTGACGCCAAGCTGCGCAACAGCGCGGCGCGAAGCGTGATCGGCCGCAGCGCCAACAGCACCGGCGACCCCGCCGATATCGCAGGCACGAACAACCAGGTGCTGCGCATAGACGGGCTGGGGACGTCGCTTGGGTTCGGAGCAGTGAACCTCGCCAGCAGCGCAGCCGTCGCCGGCGCATTGCCCGTTGCCAACGGCGGCACGGGCGCGACGGATGCCGCTACGGCGCGATCCAACCTGGGTGTGCAAAGCTCGGTGCTTTCGGTGATGACCTCGAACCTGACCCTCAGCACGTCAATGCAGACTACAGTGCTGGGCGGCGCGGTCGAAAACGGCGGCTGGTACGCCGTGGAGGGGCTGCTGCTGCTCACGACCAGCAACACGGTTGGGGTGCGCGTAGACTTCGATAACGGCAGTTGCACGCTGGACTCGATCACATACAGCGTGATCAAGAACTCGGCGGGCACCCTGACAGCCGCCGCACCGAACACTTCGCGCAGCATCGACACGACGATCAACGCGGCGACAGTCACGAACTGCATGTTCTGGTTCAAGGGCTACTTCAAGGTGGATGCCTCGGGCGCGGGCAACCTGTTCCTGCGGGCAGACCGGGTGTCGGCGTCGGGCACGCAAACGCTGCTGGCAGGCTCATGGATGCGCTTCACCAGGCTGGCATAGCGGCGCGTCCAGCTTCCATGGGCCGCGCAGGGCGGGTTGCTTGAGCGTGGCCTCAAGGCGTTGCAGGTACTCCGCACGCGGGATCAGCTTTGCGCCGAAGCGTTCAAGGTGCGGCGTGTGCACCTGCGCGTCAATGAAGTCAAACTTCCAGCGGGCCAGTTGCGCCACGAGCGCCGCGAACGCCACTTTGCTGGCGTCATCGACCGTCGCGTACATCGACTCGCCGAAGAACGCCCGCCCCAGCGATATGCCGTACAATCCGCCCACCAGCTCGTCTTCCAGCCACGCCTCTGCCGAGTGGGCAAAGCCCAACTCGTGCAGGGCGACGTACGCCTTGATGATGCCCTTGGTGATCCAGGTGCCCTTCTGGCCCGGGCGGCGCGTGCCCTTGCAGCCTTCCATCACGCGCGCGAACGCGGTATCCAGCCGGATCTCAAAACGCTGCTTCTTGATTGTCTGGCGCAGCGACCGTTGCAGCTTGATCTCGTGCGGCAGCAGCACCATGCGCGGGTCAGGGCTGAACCAAAGCATCGGCCAGCCCTGATGCGGCCACGGAAAGATGCCCTGCGAGTATGCAAGCAGCAGGCGCTCGGGCGTCAGGTCGCCGCCCACGGCCAGGAGCCCGTCTTCTTCGGCTTCGTCGGGCGGCGGGAACACCGGTTCTTCGGGCAGGCGATAGATGGCCATGTCAGGTAGTGTAGATCTACGGCGACGAATGGCAAGGCGCGGACCAGCAACCCGCCCGCCGCTGGTCACCCGGGGGCCCATTGCTACCGTATCTCGCCCTGACGAGGGGGAACTGTGCGAATTGTCGCCGCGAACTGGAAGATGAACCTGCGGTGCAAGTCGGCGGTTGGGCTGGCATCAAGGCTCAGGGCCGACGGGCGCAGTTGCTGGCTTTTCCCGGCCTTTCCGTTGCTGGTGCCGGTGGCGCAAGTGATCGCAGGCAGCGGACTTGTGCTGGGTGCGCAGGATGTTTCGCCGGAACAGGACGGGGCATTTACGGGCGAAGTGAGCGGTGAGCAGTTGAAAGATGCAGGTTGTGAACTGGTGCTCATCGGCCACAGCGAACGCCGGCACGGCCACGGGGAACGTCACCCACTGCTCGTGCGCAAGCTCAAGCGCGCAGCAGAGTGCGGATTGAAAACGGTATACTGCGTGGGCGAGACATTGCCGGAAAGGCAAGCCGGCCGCGCGGAAACGGTTGTTGGCGAGCAGCTTGGCAGCCTTGCCAAGTTGAGCGACAGTGAAAAGGCGCAGGTAGCGGCAGTGGCATATGAGCCCGTGTGGGCCATCGGCACCGGTGAAAACGCCACGCCCGCGCAGGCGCATGAGATGCACGCGTTGCTGCGGCAGTCGCTGGAACGCATGGGCATGAAGGTGCCACTGCTGTACGGCGGCAGCGTCAAGCCGGAGAATGCGGGCGAGTTGCTGGCGCAGCCCCACGTCGAAGGGTTGCTGGTGGGCGGTGCCAGCCTTGAGTACGAGTCGTTGGCGGCAATCGACAATGCCGCGCGGGAGGCCTGAACATGCTCGGAGTTGCAAGCGGAGCGGTGAACACATTGTTGGCCATTCTGTTCATCATCAATTGCGTGGTGATGATCGTATTCGTGCTGTTCCGCCAGAGTGACTCCGGCGGCATCGGCGCGGCGTTTGGCGGCGGTGTGGGCGGCGGCGCGTTCGGCACCAAGGGCCAGGCCGTGGTTGACAAGGTTCTCACGTTCATGGGCGCGACCTTCATTGTGCTTGCGCTGGTGTTCAACCTGGTCAGCACAAGCGGCGGTAAAGCCGACACCACCGGCATTGAGGACACCAGCACACCGACGGAGGGTGAGTAGTGCCCTACGGCATGACCGGTTTCGGCCGAGGTACTGCAACATCGGACCAGGGCGCGATTACCATTGAGTTGAAGTCGGTGAACAACCGCTTTCTCAAGGTGTCGATGCGGCTGCCCGACGTGTTCAATGAACTTGAAACCGAGATTGAGGCACGGGTACGCAAGCAGTTGTCGCGCGGCTCGGTCTACTGCAACGTCAGCCTTGAGCGCAGAGAGCGCGACGTGACATACCGCCTGAATGAAGAAGCAATCCGCGACTGGTTGCCAAGGCTCAAGGCGCTGGCGACGGAATTGAAAACTGAGCAGCCTACGCTTGCGTCCATACTGGTCATGGACGGCGTAGTGCTGGAAGAAACAGAAAAGCTTGAGCCGGGCGAAACCCTGAAAACCGCGCTGTTCAAGTCACTGGACGAGGCAATGAAGGGCCTGCTTGAGATGCGCGCGCGGGAAGGCGAGAGCCTGCAAGCCGACATGGACATGCGGGTAAACAAGGTCGCAGGCCTGGCCAGACAGGTTGAATCGCGCGCCCCGCAGGTCGTGGCAGAATACCGCGACAAGCTGAAGGCGCGCATTGAGAAGCTGCTGTCGGATACCGGCACAAGCGTTGAGCCGGAAACACTGATTCGGGAAGTGGCGTACTTCGCCGACAAGGTCGACATCACCGAGGAAACCACCAGACTGGAACACCACTGCAAGCAGTTCCTGTCGGGCATGGCAGGCAAGGGCGAAGTGGGCAGAAGGCTGGACTTCATTGCGCAGGAAATGCTGCGCGAGACCAACACGATCGCCAGCAAGGCAAACGATGCCGAGTTGGCCACGATCGCGGTGGAAATGAAGTCAGAGATTGAGCGTATCAAAGAGCAGGTTCAGAACCTGGAGTAGGGCGGAAGTGGGCGACGATCTGCCGGGAACGTTGGTGGTGCTTTCCGGGCCGTCGGGTGTGGGCAAAACAACCGTTGCCCAGCGCCTTGTCGACCGAGGTGGGTACGTGCGTTCGGTGAGCGTGACCACGCGCCAGCGGCGCGAAGGAGAAGTGGACGGCCTGGACTATCGCTTCATTACCCACGCAGAGTTTGAGCAGTTGCAGGCAGACGGCGAACTGGTCGAAAGCGCTGAGGTGCACGGCAAGCTGTACGGAACTCCCAAAGAGCCCGTCCGGCAGGCCCTGCGCAGGCACATGGCTTGCCTGCTTGTGATCGATGTGTATGGCGGGCAACAGGTGCGGGGGCATGGCTATGATTCGCTGCTTGTGTTCCTGGCGCCGCCTGACCAGTCAGAGCTGGCCAAGCGCCTTGCCCAGCGCGGCACTGAGGACTACGCGCAGCAGACGCGGCGGCTGCAACGGGTTGAGATGGAAGTAAGGTTGGCGGCTGAGATCCCGTACAACCACCTTGTCGTCAACGACAACCTGGAGCGCTGCGTGGCAGAAGTGCACCAGCATGTGCAGGAACATCGCCGGCGCCTCCAGGAAAGGAAAGCGGCCGGGCAGACGTTGTACCCCGGCTTGGAAATGGACACGGCATAAGGGCAGTAAGTCCGGTTAAGGTCAAAGGGCGAAACAGCCCCGGAGACAAAAGCCAGAGTTTGTGATCACCAACCCGCGGCATCGGACTGCCAGACTTCGAACAGGAACGCAGGACTCAACACCGGAGACACCCATGGCATTCGCGCTTGATTACCCTGAACTTGAGGAACTTTACAGCATCGCCGGCGGCAAGTTCCGCCTGACGGTGCTGCTGCAGCGGCGCGTCGGCGAGCTCGTCGCCGGCTCGCAGCGCCTTGTGCGCGTGGACGAAAAACACGCCAAGGATTACATTTTTATCGCCGTTCAGGAACTGAAAGCCGGCAAGATCAAGCTGGCCGACGACCGTGCTATCATTGAAAAGAACGAGAAGAGCCAAAAGAACGACAAGAAGAAGAAGTAAATGGCAAGACCGCATATCGTGATCGGTGTCTGCGGCAGCATCGCCGCCTTCAAGATCGCGGTGCTGCATAAGCACATTCGTGACCACGCCGAGGTGACGGTCGCCATGACCCCCTCGGCGACGCAATTTGTCGGGCCGCAGACCTTTCTTGCGCTCACCCGCAACCCCGTCATCACCACGCTCTTTGAGCCCGCCAACACCAAACCCAAACACATTGACCTCGCCGACGAACTCGACCTGCTGCTGATTGCCCCCGCCACCGCGAATATTCTGGCGAAAGCCGCCCACGGCATCGCCGACGAAGCCGTCAGCACGCTGATCATGAGCGTGCTGCCCGGCGCGGTGCCGGTCGCATTCGCGCCGGCCATGAACACCCGCATGTGGCAGAACCCAGCCACGGTCGCCAACGTCAAGCTTCTGCGTGAGCGCGGATATCACTTCATTGAGCCTGACGCCGGAGACTTGGCCTGCGGCTGGCAGGGCGAAGGTCGGCTGGCCGAGCCGCAAGTGATTGCGGATAAAGTATTTGCGCTGCTCAAATTGGACGGCTCAAAAGCGGCGGGGTAGACTTCAGTGTCAGGGTAGACCCCCAAGGCCCGAAGCCGGGAAAACAGTGCAACTCACGGACAAGGCAACACTTAAGTTTCTTGATGATCACCGACGCGGTCGGCTGGACTTGGTTGAAGAGTACGAACTGCCGCCTTGGGGTGCGGTCT
>JAMQHL010000010.1 GCA_025993795.1 Planctomycetota bacterium | reverse complement strand
GTGCCTGAGATACTTGTCACATTGGCCCGCACGTAAGTCCAGGCGGCATCCATCTCGTATCCGGCGGTCGCCGCGGTGGTCGAAAGCGTCAGGGCTATGCTGGTCTCCACGAGCCAGGAAGTGCCGTCATTACTAACCTCGATGTCGATGCCGGCGGCCCCGGCGCCCGCTGTAGTCATGCCCGTGGCTTGAAACGTCACGTTGCTTCGCCGCGGCGTAACGGGCGCTCCGGCACCCGTTGCGGTTGCTTCGCTCAATATGACTTGCATTCTGCTCTCCTAGTAAGTCGGGAATTGGTGCCTACGGAAAAATTCGCGGGCCTCTTCTACTCGGGCCGCGTCTTCGGCTGCGTCTCGGATGAATTGTTCGTCGGCGGAGCAAGTAGCCACTTGTTCTTTGCCGGCTCCAGCAGGTGCTTGGGCACCGGCGGCAGGCTTGGGCACTGCACTGCGACCGGCGTCGCGGCGCAGCCGAGCAGCGTAGTTGCGCACAGCATTGTCACGAGCCACTTCAAGATTCTTCGCCCAAGCATCGCTCATCTCCTTTGCGATTCGTTTGTTCTCAGCCTCGACGCGCTTCTTCTCCGCCTCGGCCTGTTTGCCCAGCACTTCGACCTGAGCCTTGAACACGGCGAAGTCGCGGACCTCGGCCCGCCAGAGTTTCACAGCCCCGGCAAGCAACAGCGCCAGGACCGCAATGACCGCGAGCTTCCGGTTCTTCAACAGCCAGGTCCACATTGATCGCTCTCCTTGGTGCCCCGCCGCCCGGCGTCACCGATCGGCCGTTGCCTACTGAGCAGCGGCGGGGTCTTGGCCCATGCACAACCGGTACTCGGCTTCCCGCCGGGTCACGAGCC
The DNA here is from genome assembly GCA_025993795.1 of Planctomycetota bacterium. Classification (GTDB taxonomy): domain Bacteria; phylum Planctomycetota; class UBA8742; order UBA2392; family UBA2392; genus JADJRK01. The sequence continues at coordinate 2,179 of JAMQHL010000010.1, read as the reverse complement.
CGCGGAGGCGCTTGCCCCCCGCATAGACCCACCGCTTGATCTCGGCGCAGCCGCCGGCATAGTCCCCGGCATTCCAGCGCTTGACCATGGTCGAGCCACAGAACGCCTTGATCCCTATATTGTACGCCAGTGACAGGGCCGCGTCCAACTCCCATTGATATAGCGGCACATGCACACAGGCGGCGATCTCTTGCTTACGCTCGCTCAGATCCTCGAGCAGCAGGACAAGCTCCCGCTCGACTGTCGTGCGTTGCCCTGGCTTGACCCCCTCGGTGCGCCCTGGGCCGATCGTGGGCACCCCGACAGCGTCGAGGTACGTCGTGTCACGATAGCCCTCATGCAGCACCGTCCCGACCAACAGCGAGGCCGAGACTGCCAGCGCAGCGATCGCGAGGCGCGCGTGGTTCACTCGTCGTTGTCCTCTGCCCGCTTGCGGCGAGCAAGTTCGAGGTGTTGGTGTTTGTAGTACCACGTCAAACCGAGTTGGCCGACAAGGCCGACCACGGCGACGAACATACCGATGATCACACCGATTTCGTTCAGCGTCAGGCCGAAATACACCGTGCCGGCGGCGGCGGCCTGGGTGACAGTGTTGGCTACTTTAATGGCGACGGCGCCGGTTGTTTGATCATGCATGGGTGGTGCTCCTTGTACCGCAGGTTACGAGTTTGTCTGTCATGTCAGCGCCTTGTACGGCGACAAGGTGAATACACTTCCACGAATTTTGTCTTTGTCCGGCGCGTCATGACTCATGCCGTTATGGGCAAGTTTGAACTTCCAGCCTATGTCAATCATGATCCCGTGCGTGTCATCCCACGGCAGCGCCCACGACATGTAGAAGCGGTTGAAGGTCTTGCCGTCCGCTCTCGTGGCTACAAGCCATACCCATTGCTTGCTACCGGGTTCCTCGTCGGGCAGGTCGCAGTTTCCAGCAACCTTAGTAACGACACATTTGCTGATGTCCAGCCCGGTGATGTGCCTGCTCCAGTAGTTAGCGGGGTTGCGGATAGCACCCCACAGGAACATCGACTTGAACGATGCCGACTTACCGCCCTGGTTGTTGTCCCACCATCCTCGCTTGTCGCCCCTGAAACCGTCATACAAGTTATCCCAAGGTAGTAACCACGAAGGCAGGCGAACAAGCATCCACTCTCCGGGGAATTGCGTGAAGGGTTTCCGTGTCTCCGGGTACTCGCGCCGGAACAGCAGGCCAAGCGGCACCAGCACCAACCCGAGTGCCTTCACCGGCAAGCCGAGCAGGGCGAGGGCGAAAGACTTGAGAATCCACATCAGCGGAATTCTCGCCGCGCCAGCACAGACAGCGCCATCGCCACCTTGCCAAGGAAGGCTTTTGCGTCAGCAAGGTTGTTGACGTTCGCATTAACGTAGGCCGCGCACTCTGCCGGGGTATGCGTGACAAGGTATCGGATTACGTTGTCGGACTTGGCTGCTGCTGTAGCGGCATTGTCAGCCGCTTCCTGCGGGTCTTCTGCAAGCGGATTGTGTAAAGCCAGAATCGCATTTACGGCATCAATTTCCGCCTGCGTTGTACCGGGTTTGAATCTGACCGCGCCAGATTCATGGTCGATTAATTCAACCTTCGCGGCCAGCGCGTTTAATTCATTCCAGATTGTTTTGCCTAGTTTCATACCTTGATCTCCGTTACGCGTAGCCGTACAGCAGACACGCCGCCTAAAGTTTCACCAGCATGGCGGCGATTGAAATATGCCGTTCCAGAGCTAGGCCCGGCACGCAGTTTGAACGTGGTGGCCGAGGTCGTGCCAGCAGCCATTTCGTGCGTAAATGTGATGTTGTGCGCGTAGCTAGCCCCGTTGAGCGTCAGCACGCCGAGCGCCAATGCGTTAGCGGTTGAGTCTTGGAATAGCGCAGCGCAGATAAAGATTCCCGCTGACCCATCCACAAACGGAAGGTTGGCCTCGATGCGAAGCCTGTTAGACGCATTCGTTGGGGTGATGGTAACGGTCGTTAATTCCGCCCCTTCCGTGTTTTGTGGGATGGTTGAATCGAGCGGGATGGCGGCTGCAGTGCTGCCTGCCGTGGTGTATGGAGTTGCCTCGACAACCTGCACGATCTTGCCGCTCGCTTGCGCGGCGATGGCTTGCTTCACCCGCTCCGCAGTCCACGGCCTCGGCGTGGTAGCAGTTCCCGCCTCGGCTTC